>JACKCD010000013.1 GCA_020634215.1 Ardenticatenaceae bacterium
GGCGCCGGCCGTGACAACATGCGTGGCGATGATGGCAATGACATGATGTATGGTGAGGCTGGGAATGACCGGCTGTACGGCCGGCAGGGGAACGACACTCTGGACGGCGGTGCGGACACCGACCAACTTGACGGCAGTGCCGGTATGGATACCTGTACGACGGGTGAGAAGCTGAAGAGTTGTGAACTAGATGGCGCAGACATCTAGCAGATAACTAAAATATGAAGAAGTTCAACTTCTTTGGAGAAGTTGAACTTCTTCCTCCAGGGTGAGATGGCGGGAAAAACGGCCGTTTTTTTCCCTTTCCCCCTACCCCCAAAATCTTCTATAATCTCCCCATGCACAAGCAGGCTGTCCATGCCGTAAATCACCAACCCCTCCTCCACTTCTTGCAGCAAGACACCTTACGCCATATTGTCCACCTGAAAATGCTGGCACTGTATGGCGAGGCGATGACCTGTCACGTTTTGCAGCAAGGGGAGGAAAAAGGGTGTGTGCTGTTGCTGCCAACGGCCGTTTCCGACTACGACCAGCGCACCTATCCTGACAGCCAATTCGTCGTCTTGGCTGCGGCCACCCACCCCGATCTGCTCCACACGCTTGCGCTCCGCGTCCCTACCGACCAGCCGCTTATCTTCAAGCTCATTAGCCCCGAACAAGCCGAGGTGTTCGGCCATTATTTCGCGCTACAGCGGCTAACTGCCTTTATATCCTACACCGATCAGCCTCAAGCCGCCGTTTCCATGCCTGCGGGTGTAGTCGTCAGCAAGGGCGTGGTGCCGGAACTGCTGCCGCTGTTTGCTGCCAATGGGTATTCGGCGGAAGTGGTGACGGGTTATTTTGCAAAGGGGCAGGCGGTTTCGTTTGCGGTGTATGGGGATGGTGGTGGAGATGGGGGAGAAACGGCCGTTTGTGCCTGCCTCGCCTACCACAACTACAACAACATTTGGGAAATCGGTGCCCTCCACACCCTGCCCACCGCCCGCCGTCAGGGGCACGCCCAAAAAGTCGTAGCCGCAGCCGTTCATCATCTACAGATTAACCAACTGCGGCCACGCTACCAATTCCACGAAAGCAACCACGCTTCACAGCAGTTAGCGAAAAAGTTGGGGCTAATCCCCTTTCTCACCACCACCCACTTCGCCTGTCAGCCCATCATCATGTAATGGATCCTCCCTTTCCACCGCTTCCTCCCGATTGTGCAATTCAGCTTGGCTTATTTCCGTCTCTTTTTCCTCATCAAAGTGCCTAAGGTCAACTTCGCTTGTTTCAACAAGTAAAAGGCCTTCTTCCTCCACTTCTGCCTCTAACACCACAGCCTCACTGACAACCTCTGCCAATTCCGCTTCCTCGACTTGCGGTTTAGCAGTCACTTCCTGAGTGGCATCCGGTTTTGCCACTATCGGCACCACCACCCCACGTTCCTCCTGCCGCCGCAGTTGCTCCACCTGTTTTTCCACCTGCCCCAACCGACCGAGCAAAGCCTGTAAATGCTGCAAAATTTGCCCCACTGCCTGCTCCACCGTCAACTTGTCCTGCGCCCACATACTCAAAATGGTGTTCACTTCATATTTGCTCATTTCACAACTCCTCAAACATTTTATACGCTAAAGCATTGAAATGGTATACGCAAACGGATATTTTGTCAAGAAAATCGTAGTGCCTTAGCAGCCAAATTCTTGTGTGGTGAACAAGAATTTGAACCGCAGAGTTCGCAAAGAGCGCAAAGGAAGAAAAGGTCTCTTTTTCTTTGCTTGCTCTGCGAATTCTGCGTTCTCTGCGGCTCAATGCTTTTTTGGTTCTGGCTTGCCCGGGTTATGGATATTTGTTTGAAAATAAGAAAGATGTTACGAAATCTGAGCAAGGCGTTATAGCACTAAAGAATTTACTTGAAGGTAAGCTTGAAGCTGAAATATTCGCAGCTTTTGTTAGTAATGGAAAAACCTTGGCGGATGCAAAAAGAGAAATGGAAAAAGATACAGGTTGTCATGATATCTTTGTGGCACAGAGCAGATGGCAAAACCAGTGTTATTTCGAAGTCCTCCGAGAAATCCCGTTCGCATATCCGCTATTTGAGCGGGATTTCTCCTCGAAGACTCGTCAAAATGACAATGCTTGGCTGAGAAATTGGCTTGCGGAGAGGTGAATTTAGTATTGCCCCAAAACTGAAATGCTCCCCTGTTCTAAATGTGTTTCTAACTATTTTTCAGTGAGTGGTACAATTTTGATTTATACAGCCTTTGTATCGTATCTGACAGGAGACCCCATGCTGCAAAATATCATTATTCGCCCAGCGATTGAAGCAGACACAAAGTCAATGGTTAAAGTCAATGTTGACACACTTCAAGCAACTTACGCTAACTTTTATCCCGCGAATCTCCTTGCTGCAAGAAATTATGAGGCTGTTGAAGCTGCTTGGAGGCAGCACTTATGGGAATCACCGGAAACTGAAGAGTATGCGTTTGTTGCTGAAACAGAAGAAAGAGAAATAGTTGGTGTTCTTATTTGCGGCCCAACAGTTGGTGGCGAGGAAGCATATCAAGGGGAAATTTTTGCCTTGTTTGTGCTGCCTGCCTATCATGGTCAAGGGATTGGGAAAAAGCTAGTTCAGCATGCAGTCATAAAATTTCTGGCATTAAACATCTCTAATATGCTTGTGTGGGTGCAAGAAAAAAATCCGGCGCGAGGCTTTTATGAGGCTATTGGTGGTATACCCAAGCGGCAAAAGGTTGTTAAACGCCAAAACATGAAAATGGTGGAAATAGGATATAGCTGGGACAATATTTCACAGGTTCACCAGCTTAATCGTTGAATATCTTAAACCGTGCTTAATAGCTTTGGAATGAGTTACATAATTTTGACAAAATCTTCAGCAAAAATCTTATCCAGCGTATGAACAAGCACATCAGCGTTGGCTTCGCTGAAGACGATGGGTGGCTTCAGCTTGAGGACGTTGTGGTAGGGGCCGTCGGTGGAGAGGAGGATGCCGTGTTCCTTCATCCGGTCAACCACATATCTCGCTTCTGCTGCCGCCGGTTCCAGCGTGGCGCGGTCGCGCACCAGTTCAATGCCCACAAACAGCCCCAGCCCGCGCACGTCGCCGATGATGGGGTGCTTGTCCATTAGCCCCGTTAGCCCTTCCAGCAGCCGCTGGCCCACGCGCAGGGCGTTGCCCTGCAAATCCTCCTGCTCAATCACATCCAGCACCGCCAGCCCTACGGCGCAGGAGACGGGGTTGCCGCCAAAGGTGTTGAAATATTCCATGCCGTTGTTAAACGCCTCGGCAATTTCAGGGGTAGTGATGACCGCTCCCAGCGGGTGGCCGTTGCCAATCGGTTTGCCCATCGTCACGATGTCGGGGATGACCCCCTGCGTTTCAAACCCCCAGAAATGGGAACCCACGCGACCAAAACCAACTTGTACCTCGTCAGCAATGCAGACACCGCCTGCCTGCCGCACCAGCCGGTACGCTTCTTCTAAATAGCCATCGGGCAGCACAATTTGGCCGCCGCACCCCAGCACCGATTCGGCGATAAAGCCCGCGATGCCGCGCCCGGCGGCCTGCACCTCGTCAATGAGGGGCTGGATGTGTTGGGCGTAGGCGCGGCCAGCGTCGCGGCCGTACCCTTTGTATTGGCCGCGATAGGGGTCGGGCATGGGGGCGATGTGGGTGTGGGGCGGTTTGCCCTGGCCGCCAGGGGCGTTGAATTTGTAGGGGCTGATGTCAATGATGGCGTTGCTGTTGCCGTGGTAGGCCACATCTACCACCACCATGTCCCGCTGCCCAGTGTAGGTACGGGCCAGGCGCAGGGCGAGTTCGTTGGCCTCGGTGCCGGAGCAGACAAAGAAGCAGACGCTGAGAGGGTCGGGGAAGGTGGCGGCGAGCCGCTTCGCATATTCAATGATGTGGTCGTGGAGGTAGCGGGTGTTGGTGTTGAGGACGTTGGCCTGGTTGGTGAGCGCCTGGGTGACGTGGGGGTGGCAGTGGCCGACGTGGGCGACGTTGTTGACCACATCGAGATAGGCGCGGCCGGTGTCGTCGTAGAGATATTGGCCGATGCCGCGCACAATTTTGAGCGGTTTGGCGTAGGAGACAGAGAGCATTTTGCCCAATCGCTGCTGGCGTTGGGCAATGAGTTCGGCGTGGCTGGGGAGTGGGGCGGGGAAGCAGCTTGGGGGGATGCCGCAGAGCAGGTTGGGGTCGGGGTTGAGGCTGAGCCAGACATCGCGCTGACTGGCGAGGGCCACGCCGGGGTAGTCAACGCCCATGTCGAGGAGGTCTGTGATGAGTTGGAAGTGGAGATGGGGGGGCCAGTCGCCGTTGATGGGGTAGTCGCCCATCCAGGCGATTGGCTGCCCTTGCTCAACGTGTATGCCCACGCGGAGGTTGTCGAGGGAGCTGAGGCTGAGGTGGCCGTAGAGGGTGTAGAAGGGGGTGCCGTCGTCGGTTTTGTGTTCGAGGATGATGACGGGGCCGTAGTCGAAGGCGGCGGCGTTGTTGTGGAAGGCGTGGACAACCCCATCGAGGGCGGCATGAACGGCCGTTCCCGCCCCCATAAACAAATCCAAACCAATATGAATGGTGCGCCACTCCGCCAGCGTCGGATCTGCCGAGGGGTCGGTTTGGGTGAGAAACATCGGGTCGGCGTAGATTTTGCGCGGTTCGTTGTAGCGGCCAATGCCCACCACCGCCCCGGCGGCCTCCATCTCGGCAAACGCCTTTTGCGTAAACGTGGCCGTGTCCATGGGGGTGTTGAGGTTGCCCAGAAGCGGGCTGCCAACGGAGAGATCAAAGACAAGTTTGGGGACGGTGGCGAGATCGAGGTCAACAACAGGGCTAATTTTGTCGGGGTTAGCCTTGATCCAGTTGACGATGGTTTCCGTTTGGGGGCAAGGAGGGAGGCCGCAGGCGTGGCGGAGGCGGTAGTGGGCGAGGTTGGGGGGGATGGCGACCAGTTTTTCCAGCAAATGCCATGCTTTTTGCTGGTGGATAATTTGGTAGGGGTCGTGGGGTTCGACGGCGGCGCGGTAGGAGGAGTGGGCGACGCTGCTGCACAGGCGCAGGGCGATGAGGGGGAAGAGGGCAGCGATTTCGGCTTCGTGGAGGGGATAGGCGGCGTGGTAGCCAGCAACAACGTGGGCAGCGGCGGCAAGAGGGTCGTCTTTGTCCATCATGATGTAGGCGGTGGCGATGGCGAGTTCGGCGATGAGGTAGCTGTGGAGCATGTCGCCGAAGTCTATGAGGCCGGTGACGGTGCGGGGCTGGCGGGGGTCAGGGCTGACCAATACGTTGTGGTCGTTGGCATCGTTGTGGATAACGGCCGTTCTTAACCCCTCCTCCTGCACCTCCCGCGCCGCCAAACCCAAAAACCGCTGCACCAGGGCCTGCCGTTCGTCGGTGGGAATGTGGGCAAAGTAGCCGCGAATCATGGCCGGAGCCTGGCGCAAATCCCAGTGCAGGTCGCGCTCGGCGGCGGGGTGGCTGAAGTCGGCCAATGCTTTGTCGGTTTCGGCCAGCAGCTTGCCAAAGCTGTGGAGCAGGTCGGGGGTTTGGGGGTTGACGTGGGCGAGGAGGGTGCCGGGGATGAAGTTGATGAGGCGGGTGAGGTAGCGATTGCCGTTGTTGTCGGCTATGGGCAGCATGATTTCGCCGCTGGTGCTGGGGTAGAGGCGGTACGGATGGGCAGCGGGGTTGTGGGCCGCGAGGTGGAGCATGGCTTGGGTTTGGAGGTCGAGAACGGCCGTTTCTTCCTGCGAATTAGCAATCTTCAACACCACCTGCTCGTCGGGGCTGACGGTAATCAAAAAGTTTTGGTCGCGTTCGCTGGGAAGCTGGCGGATGGGGCCGCTGACGTTGAAATGGGTTTGGGCAATGTGGGCGGCCTGGGCTTCGCTGAAATGGGGGCGGGTTTGGTCGAAGTTGGACATGGTTTTGTTAACCGCAGAGGGCACAAAGGGCGCAAAGTTTTGTCTTTTCTCTGCGGCTCTTTGTGCCCTCTGCGGTTCATTTCTTCAAGATGTTAACAGAACTCAAGCTTAGTATAACACCGTTTCTCCCTTAAGACCCTGGCGTGATCCCAAAGTTAAACACGCCTACCCGATTTGATGTTTCCGAAGACAGGACATTGCAGTCGTTGAGACTCATAACGACCAAATAGGACGCGGTGTTGGGAGAGCCAAGGAAACCATTGGCGTTAACCGGAACGGCCGTTACATCGTTAAGCAGCTCGCTACTACCGCTTTCATTCGGCTCAAAGTAGGGATCGTTGCTTTGCCAAACGGCATAAACACCGGCCAGCGACCAGCTTAAAGCGGCATCCGTTTGATTTGTGCGGGTAATGGTAACGTCTTGTGGCGCGATGGCATTTTCGTCCCGACATTGCCAGAAGCCGCTGCTCACAGAAAAGTCACCGCCCGTTGGTGATGCACCACTCATTGAGCTTGGGCCACCTGACAGCGTAAAATCCCCGCCGCTGCTTGGCAACCCAGCACCAAAGCTAAACCCGTTGATCGCAAAGCCGCCCCCGCTTTGCGCCAACGTGAGCGTTGTGGCGAGAAGCAAGCCGATGAGAATGCTTCCGCTTATCACAAACCGTCTCATGCTTGCCCTCCTTGGCGCCGCCGCCATTCAGCGACAAGACCGAACGTGCCAACGCTACCTAGTAGAAGCCAGTTAAACATGTTGGGTTGCGCGGAGGATTGTTTGGCTGGGTCTGCGTGTTCTATAGCTGCTTCCAAGCGTTCGATCCGCGCCTCAAGCGCGTTAATCTCTTGCTCTTGCTCTAAGACGATTTCATGTAGTCCCTGAATAGCCGCTAGGGCAACCCCGTCGGCGTCAATGGTGCTGATGCGTGTTTCCTCTTCGCCAACTGCAAACGCCGCTTGGAAATCTTGCGCCATGGGGCCAATGTGGCGGATTGATTCATCTTGACTAATGTAGTTCCAGGTGCTGATGGGGATATTTGATAGTTGGTCGAGGATAAAACGGCCGTTTACCACCTCCACATTGGCCTTCATATTGCGGTCACTAAGCGACGACCACGATCCGCTGCCAGAGGAAAGGCTAACGCCTGTTGTCTTTGCGCTGTTTGAATAGAAGTAGGTTCCACCTGAAGCTCGCACAACAAACTGATTGCTTGCCGTTGTGGTCGGACCCGACAAACTGCTTGTGTCTGACCAAACAAATGACCCTGAATGCTGGGCGCTCGCAAAGTAACCAGCGGCAAGGCTATAAGAACCAGCAGCACTATTGTGATATCCGCCTGGAATGGTGGCGTAGTAGCCACTTACATTATTGACTCCTCCGCCCCCAATCGTTGACCTTTCACCACTCGCTGTGTTTTCTTCACCGCCTACGATTGTGGCTGAAATATTTGAAGCCGTATTATCGTATCCACCGCCTACAAAAGCATATTCCTCACTGGCCTCATTGCTCTCCCCTCCCACAATGGCTGCATTAGACCCAGACCCGATAACCTGATTGTTTCGACCACCGGCCACTGTTGCATAGTGATGACCAGCAATATTGCCCGAGCCGCCCCCGACTGTGGCATAGGCAAGATTTAAATAGGCATGGGTGATTTGATTAGAGCCACCACCGCTCATTGTGGCGCCTACAGCATTACTGATGACCACATTATTGAGATCACCCCCGATTATATTGGGTGAACTGTTTGTCTGTTGTGTGTATAGCCCCGGCAAAGCCAGCGCATATGGCACTGGTTTTAGCTCTTGCCGTGGGCTTAGGGCTGTGCCATTCACAGTGATGGCTAAAAAGCGAGCTTCCCCATTAAACGCTCCTGCACCAAAATCAAGCGCAGGAATCGAAAAGACGCCATCGGTGACTGTGACCCCATTAAAGACTTGAGTGGTACCAATTTGGGTGCCACCCGTCACCGCATCAAACAGGCTCAACTCAAAGTTGAAGGAGCCATTGGCTGGGCTGCCACTCTGCGCCAGGCTTCCCTGATAGCTAATCGCTGTCCCTAGTGAGGCAGCGAGAGCTTGCTGTGGTCTGGCTGGTTCATTTTGTTGTGTTTCGTCTTGGGCTAGTGCTCCCTGCTGCCAAAAGAAAAAGATTGTGGCTACCAGAAGTAGGGCAAGGGTTGCTGGAACAAAATATTTTTTTGATGTAAACATGAAAGCCTCCTCTTTGGGTCAAAGGGCTATCATGCAGATAAAAAAATAAGTGGCAGGTGGGAATGACTTGGAACTGAAGAATTGTCGTCCTTCAACAAAAGCCTTACCAGCAGTAGCTTATCTGCATGATAGTTGTGTGATGTTTGCTTAGTGTTCAAGCTTTTTGTGATGTGACAATACACTCTATGCTCAAGGCTATCATCTCGTCGCTAAATAGGCAACTATGTTATAGTTTTCACAAACGACTTGATACTGCCGTCTGCTAGGGGGCAAAGAGAAAGCTTTGCCCCCTTTATGGCTCAAAAAACAGATTTAAACGTGAATGTAGCCCTCGCTGACGAGGACGGAGGTGCCGGCCATGTAGACGGCGGTGACGGTGTTGTCTTGTTTTTCACAACGGCCGTTTAACACGCTGGGCCGTCCCATTTCCACACCCTGGGCGATGCGGTAGGAAAAACGGCCGTTTTCCTGTGGCGCGTAATGGGTCAACATGCCCACCAGGGCGCAGTTGGCACTGCCCGTGGCCGGATCTTCAAACGTGGCGCCGCTGACGGCAGCAAACATGCGGGTATAGAGGTCAAAATCACCGCTGCTTTTGCTGTAAATGTGGAAGAAGGGGAGCAAGCCTTGCAGGTCAATGGCCGACAAGGCTTCGTGGTTGATTCTGGCTTTTGCCAGTGCCGCCCGGTCTTTTAGCTCCGTGATGACAAATGGCAGGCCAACCGAGGCAATTTGTGGGGCATGAGTTTGCTCCACGATGTCGTTGGGGGTGAGGGAAAGCACGGCGGCTAGTGCCTCAACAGGGAATGTTTGGCCTAGCGAAAGGGGTTCGGGGGCTTTTAGCTCGCACCACAACGGCTGTTCCGGTTCGCGGCGGATGGTGATGGGTACCAGCCCTGCTTTTTCTTCAAAGGTGATTTCGGTGGTGGTGGCAAAATCGCCCAACTCGCCAATGGTTGCCAGCACAAAGGCGGTACCGACGTTGGGATGCCCAGCAAAAGGCACCTCTTGGTCGGTGGTGAAAATGCGAACTTGGCGTGTATGGCCGTGCTGGGCGGGCAGCACAAAGGTGCTTTCGGAGTAGTTGAACTCGCGGGCGATAAGCTGCATTTGCTCAGTGGTCAGGCCGCTGGCATCGGGCAAAACGGCCAGCGGGTTGCCGCCAAAGCGGCTGTCGGTAAATACGTCGCAGGTGTAGAAACGGTAGCGCATAATTTTTTGACTCTACGGTGATTTATAGCGTTGAGTTACTTTTGGCGTGGTGCGTGGTACGTAGTTAATGAGTTCCTTGACGCACCACGCACCACGTACCGAAAGGTAAATCAAGACGGTGAAATAAACACGTTCGTTCATTGGTCAAATTTTACCGGGGGGATGAGTGATGGGCAAAAACGGCCGTTTTGGAGGATAATCTATGCAACCGATTCAGATTGGAGAGTGAAGAAGTGGATTCCAAAACCATTGTATTGATTATTCGCTGGCTGGTTATCATCGCCATGCCGTTTTTCTTGGGACTAGGTATGATCCGTGCTGTCTTGGCCTGGGATTATCCCCGCTTTGAATATGGCCGCATCGCCCCCGATGCCTATGGCTTTACGCCGGAGGAGCGGCTGGACTTAGCCCACGCCACCCTTGACTACATGCAGCGGCCAGAGCCGGCCGAACAGGTGATTTACCTGCTGGAAGATTTGCGAATTTCGGCGACGGGCGAGCCGCTGTATAACGAGCGCGAAATCGGCCACATGCTGGATGTGAAGCATCTAACCGATGCCATTGCCCGGGTGTGGCGTTTAGCGGCAGTGATTGTGGTGGGCGGCTTGCTCTATCTGCTAGTGCAGCCCGCGCTGCGCCCGACCGGCTACCGTGTCATCATGCAGGGTGGGCTGGCAACGGTTATTATTTTGGCCGCCATTGCGCTGCTGATTGTCCTGGGCTGGAGCTTTTTCTTTGTCCAGTTCCACGAACTCCTCTTTCCCCCCGGCACTTGGACGTTTTACTATACCGATGGCCTGATTCGTCTTTTCCCGGAACAGTTTTGGTTTGATGTTGGGGTCATCATCAGCGGCGGGGCACTGCTGCTGGGTGTTGTTGTGGCGGCTTTGGGGCGGTGGCTGGTTAATCTTAAATGAGTTGTGGCTGTGTGCAGAGAAGTTCAACTTCTTGGAGAAGTTGAACTTCTAGTCGTGGGGCGTATGAAGTACATTGTAATTACGGGGGTTTCGACGGGGATTGGCTATGCAACGGCCGTTTCTCTTACCCAAGCTGGCTATCATGTTCTTGGCAGTGTTCGCAAACAGGCTGACGCAGAACGACTGCGGAGCGAATTGGGGGCGAATTTTACGCCGCTGCTGTTTGATGTGGTGGATGGGGAGGGGATCAAAACGGCCGTTTCCCAAACTCGCGCCATTGTCGGTCAACATGGCCTGGCCGCCCTCATCAACAACGCTGGCATCAGCGTCGCTGGCCCCTTGCTCCACATGCCGCTGGCCGAGTTCCGGCAGCAGTTTGAGGTCAACCTGTTTGGCCTACTAGACGTGACGCAGGCGTTTTTGCCACTGCTGGGCACAGAGCGGCAGTTCTCGCCGGGGCGTATCATCAACATCAGCTCCGTCAGCGGCCAAATAGCATACCCGTTTATGGGTGCCTATGCCGCGTCCAAACACGCGCTGGAGGCACTGTCCGACGCGCTGCGGCGGGAGCTGCTGCTGTATGGCATTGACGTGGTGGTGATTGAGCCGGGGACGGTGCAAACGCCAATTGTGGGGAAATTTGCCGAGCAAATCGGCCGTTATTTGCAAACGGATTACGGGACGGTGTTGACCAAGGTAGCTGAGGAAGCGGCCGGACGGGAACACGGTGCCATGCCGGTGGAAAAGGTGGTGCGGGTCGTTGTGCAGGCATTGGAAGCCAAACGGCCGCACGCCCGCTACCCCATCCCGCGCCGCTGGCTGACAGGCTGGCTCCTCCCCCGCTGGCTGCCCGACCGCTGGTTTGATTATATGGTCGGCCGGCAGCTTGGGCTTTAGGTTAGCTGCTCTTTTTCCAATCGCTCTGCCAGCCAAATTTTGATAACCGATTGGCGCGAAACACCAAACTTTTTTGCTGCTTTGTCCAATGACTCTATCATCCAAACAGGAAAATCAACGTTGACGCGACGTTGCTCTAGCCCCGGCCGGCGTACCGATGATAGATCAAAAAATTCCAATACGGACTCATCTTCGTCAAACTTTTCATCAAGCTCAGATGCTTTCATAGAGTGCGATTTCCTCTGGTCGTGAACGGCGGAACGATATGATACGAATGCGATTTTCTCGATATGTTATGATTCCCGACCAATATTTGTTGTCTATTTTGCCAATAACCATGAACCTGGGTTCATCTTGTGTTCTGGCTTGAATTTCGATGTGCTTTGTGTCAAGCCACAGGGCTTGGGCTGACTCAAAGTTAATGCCATGCTTTTGCTGGTTGATTTGGCTTTTGTTGGGATCATACTCGAAATCCATAGTATAATTATTATACCAAAACCACGGCAGAAATTGTAGAGACGCAAAATCTTGCGTCTCTACAGGAATGATTGGTTTTTCTATCGCTGCAACAGTGGCAGGTAGAGGGTATGTGTCAGAAAGGGGTTGGAGAATTTCGGGTCATGGATAAAGCTGTCGTCGGTGAGGGTTTGCAGAAAGGCGACTAGGGCGGCTTTTTCGGTGTTGGTTAGGTTGAGGCGGCGGGGCTGGCTGTTGGGGGTGCGGAGACGGGGGTCAAGATTGGGGTGGGACTGCACGCCTGAGTTATAAAATTCAACGACTTCGGCCAGGGTGGAAAAACGGCCGTCGTGCATATATGGCCCTGTTACTTCGATGTTTCGCAGCGATGGCACCTTAAACTTGCCGTTGTCGGCTGGATTTCCTGTAATACCCCCTAACCCAGCGTCCGTGGTAACAGCATCCAAACCATTGTTGGTTGATTCTTCGGCCACAAAGGCATCTGTTCTGTGACACGCATTGCAGTTGCCGCGCCCGTTAAACAGTTGCCGTCCCAGATTTTCCTGCGGGGTGAAGTTGCTAAAGTTGCTTGCCACGCCCACATCATATTTGGCCTCGTAAGAAACCATCGCCCGCACAAATTGGGATAGCGCCAGCGAAACACGCTCGGAATTGATTTCGGGGGTGCCAAAGGCTTGCTCAAACAGGGGCGGGTAAAAGGAAGTTGCCTGTAGTTTGGCAACCATTTCGTCCAGGGTTAGCCCCATTTCCACGCTGTTTTGAATGGGCTGTAGAACCTGATCTTCTAATGTTGCCGCCCGTTCATCCCAGAAAAAGGTGCCGGGCTGAAAATAACGAGCATCGGCCAACGACATTGCGTTGCGGGCGGTTAGCCCACCTGCAAAGCCCGTGCTGAGAGCATCAGGGTCGCTAAAGCTGTGGCTTTGCTGGTGGCAGGAGGCGCAGGAAATGGTGTTGTTAGCCGACAGTCGCGTGTCGTAAAACAAAACGCGGCCTAAGGTTGCCCCCTCATTGGTGATGGGGTTGTTGGCGGGGGTGTTGTCCTGGTTTACAACGGGGGGGCGAAGATAATGCTGCGGCAGAGAGATATTGGCGTATTCGTAAGGAACGGCCGGTAAATCAGGCTCTGCGGTGGCGTTTGTTTGGGCATTGGCTTGGGTTGTCCATAAGGCAACGCCTGCGGCCAGAACAAGCGCCAGAACAAGGGGATAAGATAGGGGATAATTGTGTTTTTTCATAGATGTGCTCCTTGAATAACAATGGTTTATTGGGCAGCATCGTATGAAAAAGTTGTTTGGTTTCCATGAAGAAAGTGAAAAATTTTGGTTAAATGGCTCCCCCCGTGCCGTTAGTTTGTCTTGACGGGGCAGGTGGAAATGCCGAAGAGGGTGTAGAGTGGACACCAGTTTACCAGCCCGGTGACGAGCGGAATGAGACCAATGGCACCCCACCAACTGCCAAAATAAAGCCCTAGCGCGATAAAAACAACACCCAGCAGGATGCGGATGATCCGATCAGTTTGGCCAACATTATGGGACATGTTCAATTCTCCTTGCCAATGTTTGTATGTTAAATTATGACAAGGATACAAAATGCTGGGGCTGTTTGTCTGTGACAAAGTCACATAGTTAGGAAATGGCTTTGGCGTGGAGGGCGGGGCGATTGAGGATGGTGATGGTGCCGCGACTGAGGGCGATGATTCGCTCTCGTTCGTAATCTTTGAGGATGCGGCTGACGACTTCGCGGGCGGTGCCGAGTTCGGCGGCGATTTCGTGGTGGGTGATGGTGAGGGTGTCGTTGTGGTGCTGGTCGAGAAAAGCGGCAATGCGTACATCAACGCGGCGAAAGGCGATTTCTTCGACGGTGGTGATGACGCTGGCAAGCCGCTGCGCCATTAGACCGAAGACGTATTCGCGCCAAATGTCGTACTGTTCTGTCCAGCGGCGGAGGATGGGGGCGGGGATGAGGGCGGCACGAACGGCCGTTTCTGTCACCGCCAATGCCGGAAAATAGCTGTTGCTCAAAATACACGATGCCGTCAGCACGCAGCTTTCGCTGGCCTCAAGGCGATACAGCGTCAGCTCCCGTCCGTTGTCGCCCACTTTGTAGACGCGCACCGTGCCGGACAGCACAATGGCAAGCTGCTGGCAATGGTCGCCTTCCCAACAAACGGTAGCTCCGGCCGGCAGCTCGTGGATGATGACGTGCTGCTGGAATTGCTCTTTAACGGCCGTTGGCGCATCGCGTAAAAATGTAAATTGCTCAATCATTGCCTAAAACGTCAAATCCTCTCGCCCGGCCAGCTTGTCCTGAATTCGCTGTACCACAATGTCCAGATGCTGCGGGTTTTGCACAAAGTTCAGGTTTTCGGTGTGGATGGTCAGCACCGGGCACAGGTCAAAGGTTTGCATCCATTCGGCGTA
This sequence comes from Ardenticatenaceae bacterium, assembly GCA_020634215.1. Classification (GTDB taxonomy): domain Bacteria; phylum Chloroflexota; class Anaerolineae; order Promineifilales; family Promineifilaceae; genus JACKCD01. The sequence goes on from JACKCD010000013.1 coordinate 14,066, forward strand.
AAATTGAGCCAGCAGTGCCAGATAGTCGCCGCTGATGCCGCTTTCGATATCGCGCCCACGCTGCCGAATACGTTCCAGCAACACGGGGACGGGGGCGGCGAGATGCAGCAGCAGGTCGGGTTTGGGTAGTCCGTTAATCACCAATTCGTAGACGGCACGGTAAGCATGGTAGTCGCGTTCGCTGAGGTTGCCCAGGTGGTGCAGGACGCGGGCAAAGATGTGGGCATCTTCGTAAATGCTGCGGTCGGCAATGGCGGAAAACGGCCGTTCTGCCAATTCACGGTGCTGTGCCGCCCGATGCCCCAAAAAGAACACCTGCAAATGAAACGACCATTGGCGCATATCGTTATAAAAATCGGCCAAATACGGGTTGTCGGCCACCGATTCATATCCCGTCTGCCAGCCCAAACGGCTGCCAATCCGCTCCGTTAACGATGTTTTGCCAGCACCAATGTTGCCAGCTACCAGAATAAAACGTTTAGTCATAGGGAGAGATTGGAGATTGGGGATTGGAGATTGTGTGGCAATCTCTAATCTCCAATCTCCATTTGCATCGTTTCTAAAGTTGCCTTTAATTGAGCCAACTCCGTTTCGGTCAACTGAATGGCTGCCTCTAGCTCGTGGCGAATTTCTTCCCACCAGCTTTGCCCAGCATCTTCCAACTGATGGGCGCGTCGCCACAGACGGCTGATGTTTTCCTGGCGCAATGCCTTTAGCTGCTGCGCCACTTTGCGCTGCTGCCGCTGGCACGCCAGCACCCGTTCCCGCAGCTTGCGCGTTTCCTGGGTGTCGTCGGTTAAATTCAGTTCGGCCACGGTGGCAGGGTCAAGTTCCCCGGCCAAATCGCGCAGTGCCTGAATGTTGCGGCTGCTGTAGGCGTTGTTGACGGCGGACATAATGGCGGTGCGGTAGGCGCGTTCGGCACTGCCGGCCGCCAAATCGGGATGAAAGCGACGAGCCAGTTCGCGGTAAAGCCGTTTTTCGGCCGCCTTGCTGGGCGTGTTGTCTGCTTCCAACGCCAAGTCATTGAGAAATGGGGTGTCCCACTCCTCATCACTGTCATCGGCTTGGCTGCCAAAGAAGGCCTCATTGTCAAAAGTGGTTCCTTCATCTTCGGCCTGCTGCCACAGTGCCAGCCGGGTTAACAGCGTTTGCTTTTGGGCACGCAGTTCCAGTAAGGTGTCTACTTGCGCCCCAATTTTTAGGCGGCACTGCATCCGGAAAGCGTTAACGGCCGCTTGTTCCTGTGCCAGGGCGGCTTGGGCAGTGGTTAAATCATGGCGGGCTTGGGCAAAAACGGCCGTTAATTCCTGCCATCTTTGTCCGGGTGTCTTGCTCACTTGAAGCTGCATGGGGGAGTTGTAGCCAGAAACGGCCGTTTTGGCAAAAAAAACAGGTTACAAGTGGCAGGTAGCAAGTAACTTGTCACCTGTACCCTGCCACTTGCCTAATTCCACCGCTGCCGTCGTACCTCAATCACATTGGGCAAATTCTCAAACTTTTTCATCAGCCACTCCAGGTCATCAATGGTTGCAACCTCGGCTACCAGATAAATTCGCATCAAATTGCCTTCAGTCAGCGACTTTGTTTTGGGCGTGGCAATTCCCCGCCCGCGCAGCACGCTCACCATCTCATCAATCAACCCACTGCGCCGGTACGCCGTCACCACAATCGGAATCGGGTGCGTTTCCTGCTCTGTGCCCCAATCCACATCCTCAATAACCCGGTCTTTCTCGGTTGCCAGCAGTGCCTTTACCTCCTGACAATCGGCGCGATGAATCGTAATGCCCTGCCCTCGCGTAATGTAGCCGACAATTGGCTCTGGCGGAATGGGGTTACAGCAGCCAGCCATGCGCGTGTGCAGCCCGCTAACCCCTTTCACGTTCAGCCCCTTCGGTCTGCGCGGTGGGTGAAGTTTTAGCTCCAATAACGGCCGTAATTCATCGTCCTCCCGCAAATCCCGCTTCATCAAGGTCAACGCCCCACTAATTTGGGCATTCGTGAGGTCGCCAAACCCGACCTGCGCCAAAAATGTATCAATGTCGTCAAACTTGAGTGCCTGGGCAATGTCGGCTACGGTAAAGGACTCTTGCAACCCCAGCCGCCGCAGCTCGCGCTCCACGGCCTCGCGACCATAAGCAATATTTTCATCACGTTTCTGTTCGCGGAACCACTGCCGAATTTTGCTGCGCGTGCGGGCACGAAACGCATACCCCAAACTCGCCCGCATCCAATCACGGCTCGGCTTGGCGCGTTTACTGGTAATAATTTCTACCTTGTCTCCTTGCCGCAGCTTGTAATCCAGCGTGACCATTCTTTGATTTACCCGCGCTCCCTGGCAGTGGTTACCGACCTCAGAATGGATTTGATAAGCAAAATCAATCGGAGTAGACCCATCAGGTAAATTAACTAGCTCACCCTTGGGAGTAAACACATAGATGTGGTTGACCGATACCTCATCTTCCAGCCTGTTGGCTTGGGTCAAATTGTCATCACTATCACCAAGGAGGTCGTTGAGCAGCTCGCGCAACTCCATGATGCGCCTTTGGCTGGCTGAACTGACGGTGACTTCCCCTTCTTTGTATGCCCAGTGCGCGGCTACCCCTCTTTCCGCTTCCTCGTGCATGTGGCGGGTGCGGATTTGCACTTCCAGTCGTTGGCCGGTTTCGTCGTCATAAACGGCCGTATGCAGTGACTTGTACCCGTTGGCCTTCGGGTTCGCGATATAGTCATCAAACTCGTGTGGAATAGGTTGCCATAAACTGTGAACAGCTCCCAGCACCTGGTAGCACAAGCTGTAATCCTCACCCGTTAACTGCCGTGCCCCCTGGGTTTTATCGCCCATTGGCTGCACAATCACCCGTAGGGCTTGAATATCATAGATACCATCCAAGTCAAGCTCTTTGCGCTGCATTTTGCGGTAAATGGAATAGATATGCTTGGAGCGACCGGTGACTTCCGCTTTGATACCCTTTTCAGCAATGGCATCCCGCAATTTTTGTACAGCTATATCAATTTTGCGGGTTCGTGCAGCCCGCTTTTCTGCCAAACTCTTGGCAAGCTCACTGTATTTGGTTGGCTCTAGAAAGCGAAAAGCCAAATCCTCAATTTCCCACTTAAGCTGCCAAATTCCCAGCCGATTGGCAAGTGGAGCATATAGATTTTGAGCTTCCGTTGCTAGTGCCACCTGCTGCGAACGCTCCAGCTTGCCGGCCGTGCGTAAATCAGCCAGACAGTCGGCTAGCCGCACCATCAGTGCCCGAATATCTTTTTCAATGGTAAACAGAATGGCACTACGCAGGGTTTCCAGCGTTTTGTTGCTGCCGTTTAATTGGTGCGATTGTTCGTGGGTAAAACTTTGGATATGGTCTAGCCCCGCAACCATGCCCGCAATCTCTTTCCCAAAATGATGCCGCACCTTGGCTTCAGTGATACCGGTGTGGGGTAGCAGAATGTCGTGGAGCAATGCCAGGGTCATGGAGGTGTCGTCGAGTTTTAGCTCGCTGATGATTTGGGCGACGGCCATGTCATGTTCGATATAAGGCTCCCCTGATGGACGAAGCTGTCCTTTGTGGGCGTTTTCAGCAAAGGCGTAGGCAGTGAGGATTTGTTTAACGGCCATTTCACTTTTTGCCACCGCTGGCATAGATTCGATCAAATCCGGTAAGGACAGCAATTGTGTTTTGGTCATGATGTTCCCCCAACAAAAAACAGGCGTACCCTGGGACGGATGCGCCTGTTTTATTCTTAAAGATACAGATTGTTACTGCTTCAAAAAACCAATAACAAGAACGGGCAACCCCAAGATGTTACTCTGTCGCTGTGCCATTCTCCCGCTTTACAAAACTGTTAACCTGGTTGCGAACCTGCCCGGCGCGATCCTTGCCTGCATCCAGGACAATGCGTGCCTGCTCTTGCATTTGCCCTGTCACTTGGTGCGCCTGACTGCGAGCATCAGCAAAAGCGGTGCCAGCCCGATCACGCACATCTTTGGTTGCCTCGCCAGCCTGTTGGCGCACCTGTTGCAGCCGCTCATTGCTCATCTGGCGCAAATCCTGGCTCTGGTTCATTAACTGCGACCGGGTTTCAGACCCAGATTGTGGGGCTAAAATAATGGCTGTAGCTGCACCAACCAGACCACCAATAACGAATCCGGCTAAAAAGGCTCCCAGATCGTTGTTGTTCTCGCTCATAATGCTATCAAACTCCTTACTCAACCGATATACTTCAGAATTGTTTATACGTTGCTGCGAGCAAAACGGCCGTTTTGCAGCCAACGGACAACCTGAATTGTCCCCAGCCCGCTGCGAAAAAACAGAAAAATAACAGATTTCTCAGATAATTTTTAATCGTGCAGATTACGACGGGGATTACCAAGCAGCACCGTTAGACCGCGCCGAATACCAGCCATATAGCTACTGGCTTTCGTAACAGGCTTCACCACATTTTGCGACACAAACTGTGTGGTGCCGCGAATGGTGCCAACGGTTTCATTGGTCTTTTGCAAAATGGGCTTGACCTCAAACTCAATCATATTGATGAGCCGGATCACCATAATAAGAAGCAATATAAAAGCAACACCGAAAATGCAGGATTCCAGTGCCAGCGCAATAATGACAATATCGCGGATGGCTTCCAACTGCGGCCCACTGTGGCTTGCCAGCCACAGAATGCCCCAAATAAACAGGCCAACAAGGAGCAAAATGCCAACAACACCTAAAACAACGTAAAGGGTCGGAACTGCTTTTTTTCGATTCGCTTGATAGTTGGTTGTGTCAGTATTCATGCGTTTATCTTAACGGATAGAGTATAACATCAAAAATTAAGGCATCCAAAAATTCACGCTGTCTATTCGACATTTTCGTCAATTTGCTCCTGCCCGGCCAGCCACCAACTGGCAATGAGGGCAATCCACGCCCCCAGGCTAGCACTAAACAGATGCAGCACGCCTAGCTTGAGCACTTCAACGTTCAGCAGGTCGCCCACGACGTGGCCGAGGGCAAAACCAATCCAGGCAGCCAGGACATAGAGCAAAATGCGCCGTGCCGGGCCGCCCAGCAGCAGGTGAAAGCCAGAACCATAGGCGGTGGCAAGCAAAAAGCCAAGAACAACGCTGGAAGCAAGGGTACTCATGAGACACGCAGTGTAAGAGGGATGGTTGTGGTGGGCTGAAGCTCGCCATCATCCTGCTCATAATCGGCAATGATGCCGCCGCCTAAACAAATGGCTCTGTCAAAAAAGACTGCCCCTTGTCCTGGCGTAATGCCAAAAACCGGCTCCCAAAATTCTACTACCGCCTCCTGATTGGGTAGCGGTGTCACGGTTGCCGCTGCACCCGCTGCCTTATAGCGAATTTTGACGGCGGCGTGAATCGGTTCAGCCGGGGGTATGCCAACAATCCAGTTGACATCGCGCACGCGCAGTCGCTGCTGCCCCAGTCGTTCGCGTGGCCCCACCACCAGGGCGTTGCGCTCGCTGTCTTTGGCAACGACATAGAGCGGCTCGGTGGACGAAATGCCCAGCCCTTTGCGCTGGCCGATGGTGTAGAAGGGGAGTCCAGTGTGATGGCCGAGAAAACGGCCGTTTTCATCCACAATCTCTCCCGGCTGCGCTGCCCGCTGGCTGTATTCACGCAAAAAACGACGGTAATCGTTGTCGCCCAAAAAGCACAAATCCTGGCTTTCCTGCTTCGAGGCCACCGGCAGCCCAAACCGCCGCGCCAATCCCCGCACCTCGTCCTTCGTATATTCACCAACGGGGAACAGCACGTGGGCAAGCTGCTGCTGCGTCAACATGTGGAGTACATACGACTGGTCTTTGGCCGTGTCCACCCCTTGGCGCAGTTGATAGCCCGTTGCGGTTTGTGCCACCTGAGCATAATGTCCCGTTGCCAGAAAGTCGGCATCCAGCACCAATGCCTGCTGTAGCAAATAGGTAAAGCGGATTTGGCGATTGCACTCGATACACGGGTTGGGGGTGCGCCCCTGTTCGTGTTCGTCAATAAAAAATTGGACGATGGTGTGGCGGAAATAATCTTTGACATCCAGCACGTAAAACGGGATGCCCAGTTGGTTGGCAACCCGCCGCGCATCAGCCATCTGATCCGGCGTACAGCAGCGGTTTAGGGCGGGTTGTTCCCCCATCCCCGGCTCGCTCCACAGCCGCATCATCATGCCGATGACCTCGTACCCCTTCTCCACCAGCAGTGCTGCTGCCACCGAACTGTCTACCCCGCCGCTCATCGCCACGACGACGCGCTGGGAATTGTTGTTTAAGTTAGTCACGTTTCAAAAAGTTTCGTTTGTTATGCCCACAAAAGTGGGAGTCCAGAAAGATGGATACCCGCATTCGCAAGTATGACAGGTTGTTAAGCAAACATCACATGAATTTTTTGCAGTTTGGCAACCAGGCGGGGGAGGGTTGCCACCACCTGTTCGATTTCGTCCATTGTATTGTGTCGTCCTACCGTTAGCCGCAGACCGCCTTTGGTCCATTCTCGCCCCAGCCCCAAGGCTTCCAGTACGGCCGATGGCTTGGGGTCGCCGCTTTTGCAGGCCGAGCCGCTGCTGGCGGCAATCCCGGCCATGTCCAAATGCATGAGCAGATCGTTGCCGCTGAGGTGGCGGAAGGCGAAGCTGGCGTTGTGGGGCAGCCGGTGGGTGGGGTGGCCTGTCAGGATGGCGTTGTCAGGAACGGCCGTTAACACCCCCTCAATCAACCGATCCCGCAGCCGTTGATAATGCGCCACCGTCTCTGGCAAATCAGCCATTGCCAATTCCAGTGCCTTGGCCGCGCCCACGGCAAACGGCACGTTGACTGTGCCCGCCCGCAGCCCGTTTTCATGGCTGCCGCCCGTCAGTTCCGGCTGCAGTTCCACCCCTTGCCGCACATAAAGCATCCCCATCCCTTTGGGGCCGTAAAATTTGTGCGGAGCCACGCTCAGCAAATCAATCGGTTGCTGGGCAAGCTGCCACCGCTGCACCGCCACTGCCTGCACCGCGTCGGTGTGAAACAGTGCCCCGTAAGCGTGGGCAATGGCTCCCAGTTCGTCAATGGGCTGTAGGGTGCCAATTTCGTTGTTGGCGGCCATGATGCTGACCAGCACGGTGTCGGGACGGATGGCGGCTTCGAGGTCGGCCGGCCGCACCTGACCGCTGTGGTCTACGGGTAAAATGGTGAGGTCGAAGCCGTGGTGGGTGTGAAGGGAAACGGCCGTTTGCCCCACCGCGCTATGCTCAATACAGCTTGTAATCAAATGGTTGCCCTTGCCATGCGCCCGCGCCGCCCACATTGCCCCCCGCACCGCCAAATTGTCACTCTCTGACCCGCACCCCGTAAACACAATTTCTTCTGATGCGGCTGCACCCAGCAGTTTCGCCACCGTTGTCCGTGCCTCTTCCAACGCTTGCTCCGCTTGCCGCCCAAAAGAATGGTGCGATGACGAATTGCCATATGTCTCCGTCCAAAACGGCAGCATCACCTGCAATACCTGTCGGTCAAGTTGGGTGGAAGCACCGTTGTCTAAATAAATACGCTGCTTTTGCATCTTACATCCTTAATCGGTTTCAAATCTACCTGATGTAGGTTAGCAAGGTTAATCCGCTTTGGCAACTCATGGTTCACCAAAGCGTTACAGTCAATCAGGCGTATGAATTAGATTAGATGGAGATATAGAGGGATTCAAGGGGGTGTTTTGATAGATGCCCCTTACCGTTCGGCCGTGGGGAGGCAGACGGTGAAGGTGGTGCCACGTCCTTCTTCGCTGGCAACCGTGATGGTGCCAGCGTAGCTTTCCACGCTTTGTTTTACCATGTAAAGCCCCAATCCCGTTCCGGCAATGCCGCGCTCCACCGCTACCTGGGTGCGGTAAAAACGCTGGAACAGGTTGGGCAAGGCGTGTTTGGGGATGCCAATGCCCTCGTCGCGTACCTGCACCCGCAGCGTGTTGTCGTTTTTCAGGTCGGCGCTGACCTGAACGGTGCCCGACAGCGTAAATTTTATGGCGTTTTCCACCAAATTTTTGAAGATGAGATGCAGCGTGTCGGGATTCACCATGACATCGGGCAGATTGGGCTGGATGCGCTGCCGGAAGATCAGCCCTTTTTCGGTGGCCTGGTCGGCCATAGCGGGGAGCAGTTCCTCGAAAAAGGCATTGATGCCAACGGGTTCTGAACTGCGCTGGAGTTCGCGGGCTTCCTGTTTGGCAAGCTGCAGCATTTGGCGCACCATTTGCTGCAAACGGTCGCTTTCACGCTCAATCACACCCAGGAAGCGATCCTGCTTTTCTTTTTGCTGGGCTTTGCCCTCGCGCAGCAGCCGGGCATACATCAAAATGGTTGCCAGTGGCGTGCGGAGTTCATGAACGATGCCGTGGAAGAAGTCATCACGCATCCGTTCGACTTCGCGGATTTGGCGCAAATCGCTAAAGACAAAGATTACCTCATTGATTTGGCCGTCTTGGTGTTGCACTGGCGCACCGCTGATGAGAACTGGGACGTAGTTGCCATCTGTTTGCCGCAAATCGGCCGCCAGTTGCGGGAACTCACCCTTGGCATGACGCACCTTTTGGGCAAATTCAGAAAACTCAGACTTTTTAAGCTGGATGATTTCCTTCGCGTTTTGATTAAGTAGGCTGGTGGTACGAGATTGCAGCAGACTTAGGAGGGCATCGTTGGCGTGTGTGACCATGCCATCGGCGGTGGTGGTGAGCATTCCCTCTGACATGGAGCTAAAGATCGTTTCGATACGCCGCTTTTCGGCGATTACATCTTGATGCAGCCGGGCGTTTTCGATGGCAGCGGCGAGGGAGCCACCGATGGCTTGTAGCAAGCGCAAATCGTGCTGGGTGAATTTGCCAGTTTGTTTGTTGATGGCTTGCAGCACGCCAATGATCCGGTCTTCAACTTGCAGGGGGATGCAAATCATGGATTTGGTTTGGAAGCCGGATAGTTTGTCAACGTTGGAGTAGAAGCGGTCGTCGGCGTAGGTGTCGTTGATGATGACGGGCTGGCGGTTTTCGGCTACCCAGCCGGCGATGCCCTGACCTTGTTTGAGGCGGATGGGGGGCATGTCTTGGAAGCGGCTGCCCATGACCATTTTGACAAATTCAATGTCGCCATTGGGGTCTCGCAGCCCTACTGAGAGTTCTTCAACGTTGAGGGTGCGGCGAACAGTGCCGGTGAGCTGTTTGAAGATAGTGGGCAGGCTGAGGGTAGAGGTGAGGGTGTAGCTGATGTCAGAGACGACGGCGAATTCCACGTCCTGGCGGTCGGTTTGGTGGCGCAAATAAGCGCGGTCGAGAAAGACGGTGACGTTGCTGGCAAGCGGTTCCAGGGTTTGCTCGGTGAGAATGCTGTTGGGGGTGGGGTCTATGAGGCAGATAGCACCGGGCGGAGTGGATGGGTTGTAGCTGTCTGGGTAGGGAATGGGGACGGCCAGGATAGATTCACGGGGTAACTGCCACAGTTCACTTTTCAGCAGTTCGGCGGGTGGGCGCTCAAATTTGTCTAGCCGAATGGCGCGGCCGGCACTGAGGATGCTTTCAAAGGTGGCTTTTTTGTCTTCCCAGCGGGTTTGTTCGGTTTCGCCGTTGCTATGACAGACCCAAACGTCGTAATATTGGCGCTGGGGGTCGCTGATGCTAACGACGGTGGTGAGGCCGGTATGAATGGCAATTTCATAGGCAACGGCAGCACAAACGCCGTGAGCATCAAAAATGCTAGAGAGGGCGTAATTTAAAGATTGCCATAATGCCTGTAGTTGCCGAGCAGTGTTTGGCACTTTTACCGTTGACGTCATAGGATGCATTTATAGCGTTCAAAAAGTAAGTTTGCAAGAGGAAATAGGTCACAGGTACTAAAAATTAGATGAAAAAATTGTTAATCTTACGTCATGCGAAATCAAGTTGGGCACAGGGGAATTTGTCGGATCACGAACGGCCGTTAAACGCCCGTGGTGAAGCCGATGCCCCGCAAATGGGCAAATTATTGCGCCAGGAGGGACTTGTTCCCTCGTTGATTATCAGTTCATCGGCCAAGCGGGCGGTGACAACGGCAAGGTTGGTGGCTGAGGCGGCCGGGTTTGAGGGGGAACTGCGCGTGATGCGCCAATTTTATCACGCCGACCCGGAAACATATTTGGCGGTGTTAAGGGAAACGGCCGTTAATGACCACGACTGTGTAATGGTGGTGGGACACAATCCCGGCATGGAGGAACTGGTGGCACAGCTAACCGATTGGGACGACGTGTTTACCACTGCCAATATTGCCCACGTCGCCCTGCCTATTGAGTCGTGGCAGGAGCTGACGGATGATGTGGAAGGCACGCTGGTGAATTGGTGGCGACCGAGGGAACTGTAGGGCGTGGGGAGCAGGGTGTGGGGTGTAGAATGTGTCCTACGCCTCACGCCCTACACCTTACAACGCTGCTTCCGCCAACAGTGCCTCTTCAATTTGGCTGGCGTGGAGCTTGGTCAGGCTTTTGTTTTTGGCAACCCAGAGGCCGACGAGTTCAATCCGCAGCATGTAGCGGGTTTGGCCTTCGTCAGTGATTTCCTGCATGATGTCGCGTTCGACGAGCTGGATGAGCGCCATGGTGACTTCGGCTGGGGTGGGGTAGATGCCGTAGGGGGCGAGGAAGGCGACGAGGTCTTCGGGGTGGATGGGGGTGTCGCGGTCCATGAGGTGGGAAACGGCCGTTAATAACCCCTTTTCCACAAACGACGACCGCTGCCACAAATAGGCAAAATGCACCTCGCCTAGCCGCAACATCTCATCCAGCGCCGCGTTTACGTCGGAAATGGTGATGTAGCCGGTGCGTTCGCTGTTGGCGCGTTTCACCAGCGTGTAGCACACCAACTGCAAAAAGTAGGGGTGCCCCGCTGTGACGCGCAAAATTTTATCCAGCGCCAAATCGTCGTAAACCAGATTGGGCTGCACCGGTTCGGTAATGAGCCGCGTGGCTGCTTCGGCACTCAAATAATCAATTTTGCGGTAGAGGGCGATATTGAACAGTACCGACCAGTAATCGGCGCTCATTTCTTCCAGGCGGCGTGTGCCCACAAAGATGAAGTTTAGTCCTTCGCTGTGCTGCATCAGGTGGCGCAGATAGGTGAAGAAGGTGGGGGGCAGGATGTGGTCTTCGACGAGGTTTTCAAACGCCTCGAATTCATCAAAGACGAGCAGCAGGGTGGTTTCGGCCGGCAGCAGCGAGCGCACATAGGGCAAAAATTGGCGTTGGAACTGGCGGGTTGGCTCTTCCTGCCATTCACTTGGTTCTGGCACGTCTACCTCAATGTCGCGCAGAGCCAGGGCATCGGCGATGAGCCAGGCGAACTCTTGCAGCAGGGCGGGCATGCCTGGCACCACGCCCAGTGATTGACAATCTATGTAAACCGGCAACAGGTGGTCGGGCAGATGTTCGGTCAGCCGCAGCAGGGCTGAGGTTTTGCCGGTGCGCCGCTGGCCGACCAAAATGAGGACGTTGCGATGGGCGCGGCGGCCAGCGTTTTCAGCGATAAAGCCAAAAAGCTGCTCGCGGCCAAAAAAGAGGTGGCTGTTGGGGCGCAGCGGTGTGCCGGGCATGTAGGGGTTGGCAACGGGTTTGAATTCGCGGGCGGGTGGCAGCAGATGCACCATGTCGGCAAAGGCCAGCGTTTTGTCGTGCTGGTTGCGGTCATCATAGGTGAGGGTGAGCGCCAACCGGAAGGAGTCGGCGGCGGCGGGGGCAATGACAAATTCGACTTGGCGTGAGCGACCGGGGGGCAGCAGGGGGATGAGAGGGGGCATGTTGAGCAGGGCGTAGGCGGGGTTTTCGTCGAGGAGAGCCATGACGTTCTCGGCGGTGGCGCGGCCGATGTTTTGGATTTCGAGCACAACGGCCGTTTGTGCATGGGGCACAAGCCGCTTGGTTTTGAGCGTGATGCGGAGGTCGGCACGACCGCGTAGCTCTTCGATGGTAGAGCTAACCAGCCCGGCCCACCGTTTCACAATACCTTGCGCCAGGGTGCGTTCCATGCGCGGGGAAAATTCGGGCAGTTGCAGGTTGAGACGGTTGAGCGAAACGGCGGCTTCGTTGAGATAAACCAGACGGTCATCAGCCAAATCTACCCGTTCGCTGTCGCGCAGGTTAGTGAGGATGGGGAGGAGGGCATCGAGGACGGGGGCATATTGTTCGCGCTCTTCAAGAAAGGTGAGCAGTTCAACGAGGTGAGGACGCAGCAGGCTGAGTTCGGTAATGGTAGGGGCTTCGGTGAGTTCGGAGGCGGTTTTGTAAATCATTTGCCAGCGGTTGATATCATGCCAGGGTGGGGTGAGTTCGTTGATGTCGTCGAGGGTGCTGTTGATGATAGAGAGACCGGCGCGAAAACGGCCGTTTAGCAAAAATAGCCCGTCGGCCAAATTTGCCACCAGCCGGTTTGGCTCCTGCCGCGCCACATTTGCCAGATAAAGCAAAAAATCAACCGCCCCATCGTGATAAATGTACCGATTTTCCAGCAGCCTCAGTGTCTCTTGCGGCGTGCGCTGGATGTGTCGCAGCAGCCGCTGTGCCCGCGCATCAGGTGACTGCGCCTGCCGCACAAACAGCACAAACGTAACTAGTCCCAGTGCCACAAACAGCACAAAACCGTAGCGGGCAAGCGTTGCCAAGGGGGAGAGCGATAGGGGTACCGGCCCTGGCGGTGGGGTTACATACCCTTCGTAAAGTCCGTCGCTGTAGTGGAAGCGGTAATGCACCCCTTCGGCACTGGTTGACGGATTGGGCACCAACCAAAAGAGGGATTCGGTGCCGCTGCTTAACTCCTTTTCTTCCAGCGGTTGCCACTGCCCCGTGTCGCTGTCCTGTACTTCCAGCCGCACCTGCACCAGGTCGTTTTCTACGTCATGGACGGCCACGTTGATGCTGTATTGTCCTTGTGCCAATTCCACGCCGGGGTTGGTGAGCAGCGGGGGGCGGTTTTCCTGAGCGCGGTAGAGCTGGACAAGGCCATTTTCGGTGATGAAGAGTAAATCGGCCGTTTGGCTGTTGTCGCGGCGCAGCACGGTTAGGGCAAACAGCCCGCTAAAGAGGTCAATTTCGTCAACCAGCTTGGGTTCGCGGGTGTGGGCGCGGTTATAGATGTGGACTTGTCCGCGCTGGGTGCCCACCACCACGGTGTCGGGAACAGCGTCGCCATCACGGTCATCCCAATGCAGGCTGGTGATGGTTCCTTCTTTTTCAAGCTGCCAACTGATAATAGGGCGATTGTCCTCAATATCGAGCCGCAGCAAGTGACCATCGGCGGTGGCGACAAGAAAGGCGGTAACGTTTTTGAGGAACGCCTCGGTCAGAGATTGCTCGTTGGGGATGCTGAGGGTGGGGGGGGCAGGCAATGACAGGGGCCAGGCAAATTGCGCCATCAGAATGCCGCGCCAGTTAAGCCCATAGGCATACCCGTCATCCACAAACACCAGCAGACGCGGGCTGAGTTCTTCGCTGCCGTTGGCCGGGATGATGTAGACTTGGGTGATGGTGTTGCTGTAGGTTGCCAGGCGGCGGGTCACAAGGGTGCCGTTAATGTCGCGGATTGCCAACAGGTCGTGACGGGTTGCGAGAATGATTTCTGGTTCATGCTGGGCACTGCCGTTGAGAACCAGCAGATGCTCAATGCTGCTGCCGTTGGCAATGGGGTGACTCCAAAGGGGTTCGCCGCTGCTGGAAAAGAGGTGAACGGTGCCGTCTTGGGTGCCCACAATGATTTCTGGGCCGTCGTTAGGGACAAAATCGCTAACCAGCAGGGCGGTAATCGGGATGTCAAAGAGGGTTTCACTTCGTTTTTCGCCGTTGGGCTGGCGGATTTCCATCCAGCCGCGCTGCTGTTCGGCTTCAGAGGTGCTGGTTTCGTTGCGGACAACCACAATTTGGGGCGGCTCTGTGGGAGAGATCGGCAGAGCGGCCAAGTGGGTGATGGCTCCGCCGGGGTCATTGAGGGAACGGATGGTGCCGTTGCTGTTGAGGCTGTGGATGCGACCGTCTTGGGTGCCAACGATGATTTCTTCGGTGCCGTCCTTGTCAAGGTCAACCACAAGTATGGAGAGGGGGGCGGCGTTGAGGGAATGGTTCCATTCGCTGGCACTTTCACCGGTGCTGGTGCTGATGCCAATGAGTTCGACAGTGGCAAAGCGAGCTAGGAGTAGCTCGCTGTTGTTGTCGCGGTTGATGTCTATGAGGCGGGTGAGGCCGCGAGAGTCTATGCCTTCGTAACGGCCGATTGTTTCGCGGTTATTGCCCAGCAGGATGAGGTCGGCGGAACCGGCGCTGCTGATTTGGGGTTCGATGGTGACGGCGAGGGTGGGCCGGCCGTCGGAGGTGGCAACGGCCGTTCCTGAAAGCGCCAAAATCCCACGTTTGGCATCGGCATCCAGGTTTTGCGTCCAAAAGCGGTGGCCGTTGCGATCAAAGGTGGTGACGGTGCCAACGGCCGTTCCTGCCGCCAATGCCATTCCCTGTGGAAGCTGCACGGGGGCAATGGCCGTGACCGGTTTGTTGAGCGTGCGCAGCCAAAGCCGTTCGCGGTTGGCGTTGTAGAGGTAAATGTGGCCGAGGTTGGTGCTGATGGCAAGCTGGGGCGGCAGGGCGGGGTCAAAGGCAAGGGGAGAAACGGCCGTTACTCGCCCCGACACGCTTAGCTCCCAGCGCAGGTCTTCATTGTCCAGGTAGACAATATGACCAAAGCGACGGGGGGTAAAAAGTGCCAGCATCAGCTCTAGCTCGCCATCCTGGTCAAAGTCGGCTAATGCCAGGTGGGGGTCGGCGTTGCTGTTGCTGTTGGGGTCGTGGTAGCTCCACACTTGCTGGCCGATTTGGTTGTAGAGCAGCAGCGTGCCCGTGTTGAGCAGAACCAACACCTCTTCGTTGCCGTCGCCATCGCTATCGTAGCCATAAACGGCCGTTGGCACCAGAGCCTCCCCTTCACCAAAGGCATCTTGCCGGTCGGTTGCTTCAAAATTGTTGAGGCTGCCAGATGGGCTGTTTTCGCTCAGCCGTATTTGGCGAATGACAACACCATCGGCTGTCAGCAGCACCAGTCGGTTACGCATGGCTAACACCACCTCCATTTCTGGCTGGTTTTCGCCGTCCAGGTTGATGGTGTTGAGATTGAGAATGGGGTCTTGTGCCAGATAGCGCCATTGGCGGATACCAGAGGCACTGATAAGGTCTACTTTGCCGTCTTCGTCGGCAATCAGGAATTCCAGGATGCCATCGTGGTTGATGTCGGCAGCGACGACGTTTTGCAAACGGCCGGAGGCGGAATACTGCCAATAGCTGGCCGTGGGCTGGAGCGTTGTTTGGGCATGGGTTGTAGAATAGTTAATGAGGAGAAAGAGGAAAGAGAGGAGTAGAGTGTAGGGTGTGGGGCGTGGGCATACTGGCTGGTGGCCCCATGAAGGAAAAAGACAGCGAACGATGGACAACGATTGGGGTCTTTTATCCTTTGTCTTTTGCCCTTCGTCCGCGTTCATCCGTGTGTGTCCGCGTTCCATTTATCCAGGAGGACGCAGCGAATAGCCGACACCCCGTTCGCTGACAATCCAGTTGCCGTATGGCTCGATGGCGCGGCGCAGCCGTTTGATGAGGGTTTTGAGCCGGTCGGGGTCGTCTACTAGCACATCGCCCCAAACGGCCGTTTCCAGATCATCCCCATGCACCACCTGCCCCGGCTGCTGGCACAGCCGCACCAAAATGCTAAACTGCGAAGTCGTCAAATTCATCTCTTGCCCATTGGCCCATACCTGGTGCCGCAGTTGGTCAATAACAAACGGCGTGGCCTGGATCAGCCCCTCCACATCTTGCCGCCGCACAAAGCGACGCAAAATTTCGCTGGTGTAATGGTATTCGTTGTTGTCATACCACAGCAGGCATTGCTGCTCTAACTGGCGCATACTGTCAATGGGGCCATCGGCAATTGCCAGCGTGTGGCGTTCATCGGGGGTCAGGTTGAGCCAGAGGTAGCTAATGTGGGAGCTGGCTTCCATTTCAATGGAGCCATCGAGCCGCATCAAATCCTCTTCATTGTCCAGCGTTTGCCCTTGGCTAAGTGCTTGATAAGCATGGTAGCCAGCGACGTGGAGGAAGAAGGGGTGTGGGCCAACAAGGTTAATGAGGTGGTCGGTCAGTTTTTCAGAAAAGCTGACGTTGGTTTGTTTGAGCCGATTTTGCAGCAAGCTCATGGCTTCTTCGTGG
This sequence comes from Ardenticatenaceae bacterium, assembly GCA_020634215.1. Taxonomy (GTDB): domain Bacteria; phylum Chloroflexota; class Anaerolineae; order Promineifilales; family Promineifilaceae; genus JACKCD01. Next base: position 30,287 of record JACKCD010000013.1, read on the forward strand.
GTAAACAGCCCCAGCGGCAGGGTGACGAAGATGTTGAAGAAGGGGGAGCTGAGGATTTCTTCTTCGGCGGTGATGGCGAATAACGGCCGTTGGCTGGCCGTCAGATAAGCCAACCCATACTTGGTCGTCAGCCCGCGCAGCCGAGCAAAAAAGTAGGGGGTCAAATGTTCATTGGCCGCCAGCAGCTCAAACTCATCCAGCAGCACCACAATTGAAACCTTTTGCCGATGAACCGCCCGCAAAATGCGATCCAATGCTCGATAGTTACCATCGGGGTCAACTTCCCCCACATCCAGCCCCGCTTCTTCACACGCATCCAGCAAACCCGTCAGCAGCGCCTCATACACCTCTTCCGGCGGTGAACCGCCTAATTCCTGGCAGTCCAGCAGCACAAAGAGGGTGTGGGGTGGCTCCAAATTCAGCCGTGAGCGCACCTCGGCACGGCACAGGTGAATCAGCAGAGAACTTTTGCCAATGCGACGTGGGCCAATGAGCGAGACGCTCTGCCCATTCCGCAGCAGCCCCAAAATTTGGTCAATCTCTGCACTCCGGCCGTGAAAATAGGTGGCTCGCCGGATTGCGCCACGATGGAAGAAGGGATTGCTTATGCTCATAGTAAAGCTAATTTTATCTGCATTGTAAAAAGTGGCAAAACGGGGTTATTTTGGAGAATGGAGATCGGAGATCGGTAATGGTTCATGCTCTTCAACCTCTAGTTGCTGTTCTTATGGCAATTGATAGACTTTCCTGTCATTCGTGTTTCTGCCAAGTTGCTAAGCGAGGTGCAATAAGTCGGCTGCATTGAAATACACGACAAACTTCTGTATACTGCTCAGGCGTGTTTTGCGTGTTTTATTATTCAGCAATCAGATTACACCAATGCAACTGTGAGTACCGAGCCTAGTGGCTCCGAATCCTTGTGGGTAAGTGAAGCTCAATTTAGTTGGTAATCCTTAAGCTAGATTAGTTGATTTTATGATAAACCTAGACAAACATAGGGTAGATATTGCTTGCCCCCGGTGTAGTTTTTTTACTAGTGTGTCCCTGAAGCAAGTCAGAATAGGAGATGTGATTATTTGTCGTGGATGCAAAAATAACATTCAATTGATTGATCATCAGATGTCAACCCAAAAAGGTCTTCGAGAAATTCAGAGATCATTAAATCGCTTAATGGACGCATTTTCTAAAATTGGCAACATCAAGTTTTAGGGCAAATTATGGATCCTCAATATATACAAAACCTGCGCTATAAACTTCAAAAGCGCGTAAGTCGCCTGCATGGAGTTGATACAGACGAGTCTTTTTTGTTTACACTATCACAATTCTGGCGCTTCTTTGATAGGCAACCAACATTTGTAGGAATAGCTCAAGAGCTTTTGGCAAATTTTCCGAATCTGGATCAAGATGTAGATCGTATTTTTGCACGAGAAGGACTTTATGGGGAAACAGAAGAAGAAGCAGCAGCTCTTGGATATAAAGTACTGCGTAGATTGATAAACGAAGAGAGAGGTTTGTCAGCTATTGGCCTTGCGTATAAGCGGGTTGGTAGAGATTCTCCGTCAAGGGATGCTGTTCGAGAAATTCATTTAGATCCATTTTATGAATATGTTGATGAACAATTAGACGATAATCGAGCAATGTTAGCTCTTTTGATGAGGTATAAACATCGAAGTGAGTGGTTCAACTATGAACGTTTATGGGAAATTAGCCAAACCTCAAGTGCTGCCGAAAAAGAACTAGCATTGGATTTATATGCCTACCTTTATGATCAAGGGATTGATTTTAATATTGAGACAGAGTCAATTCGTGGACGAATTGATTTGATCGCATCTCAGGGTTCTGATGATCCCCTATTACTAGATACGAAGATATTTGATGATAATAGTCGTGGCAAGTACTATATCCGCAAAGGTTTTAACCAAATTTATACTTATACCCAACAACATAATGAAGCCTTTGGTTTTTTGGTCATATTCAAGACTACTTCTAAAGACCTGCGTTTATCTCTCAAGCAAATGGGTGATGTTCCAATAATTAGCCATAACTATAAAACCATTTTTTTCATTGTTATAGATATTTATCCACATGATAAACCTGTTTCTAACCGATCACCCCTCCAAGCAGTTGAGATTTCAGAACAAGAATTTGTTACGATACTTGAAGAATCTGAAAAAGACACCACCTAAGATTTTTGTAGAGAAATAATGATCCGGCCAAAGGCGAAAAAGCCATGAGCGACCCCCCAAATGCTACTTTATTGGGATCATTTAGGAACGTAATATGGGTATTAAAAATTATTTGATCGAAGGTGTTTCCTGTGCCGGTAAAACCACGGTTTGCGAAGAGTTGCAGCGGCGAGGTTATCACACCATCCATGGGGACAGGGAGTTGGCCTATTGGGGCGATCTAAAAACTGGAGAGCCTGTGGCGGGTAGCACAGGTGAAAATCGTGCCTGGATATGGGGTGTTGAGAGGGTTAAGGCTTTGGTAGCCGATCAAAGCCATGCGGCAACGTTCTTTTGCGGCGGTTCCAGGAATTCTGACTGCTTCATTGATTTGTTCGATGGTGTTTTTGTGCTTGAGATCGATCTGGATACGCTGAACCGGCGGCTTGCCGGCCGACCTGAGGACGAGTGGGGTGGCACGGCAAGTGAAGGGGAATCTTTTGCGCGATTACAACATGCGACAAAGGAGGGGCTTCCCAAGAACGGCATCATCATAGATGCCACAGCCTCCATCTCATGCGTTGTGGATGCCATTCTTGGATATGCCAAGTAGCAGTCTGTTGGAGAAAGAACATGGATGCGCGGATGACGCAGATGAGAGCGGGTTTTCGCGGATAAAAACTACCATTAATCTCCAATCTCTAATCCCTGCTTTTGAGGAACTGGTATAGCACCCCCAGCACTGTGGCTGGTTCCATTTCGCGGTCGCGGTCGCGCTGGCGGGTGGCGCGGCTGCGGCTGATGTGGAGGACGCGGCGGGCGCGGGTGAGGCTGACGTAGAGGAGGCGGAGGCGTTCGCTGATGACATCTATGTGGGCGGATTCGGTGGCAGAACGGCCGTTAAACAACCCAGCATTCCCCTCCATCACAAACCGCAGTTGCGCCACCACCTCGGCCGTGGGGTCGCCCCCCAAAAAGTCGTGGACACCCAAAAACGGGCTTTCCAGCGTGCTGGGAATCCAGAAACCATCAATCCCTAGCAAAAACACCACATCCCATTCTAATCCTTTGGCGCTGTGCTGCGTCGTTAGCGTGATTCGTCCCGGCTGCGGTTCGTAGCCCAAATCGGTGGGGCGGGTGAGCGGGAGGCGGCGACGGCCGGCAACCACATCGGCCAGATGTGCCACCAGATCGGGCAGCCGTAGTTCCGGCTGCGTTTCACGCCAGCCGCGCAAAATGGTGGCAATTTGGTAGGCCAGTGCCAAATCCGCTTCGTGGCTGTCGCCCCAGGCAAACAGTTCGTCGCCCAACGCCAGTGCCAAATCGTCAATGGGCAGGGGGCGCAGGGCAAAAATGGGGCGCAAAAAATGCAAAAAGTGGTCAATGTGGCGCAGTTCTTCTTCGCTGGCAACGCCTGCTGGCAAAGCTGCCGTTACGTCGTCGGCTTCCCAGGGGAAAAGCAACGCTTCCGGCTGGTGGACGCTGCGGAGGAGCATTTGCAGCCGCTCGGCTCCGTTTTCGGGGGCGGTGGCGGCGGGGTGGCCGAGGGCGTGGAGGCTGGCGTGGGCAGTGGACAACGCCTTGGTGTCAAGCGGGTCGGCTAAAATGGCAAGTACGGCGTGGATGGCGGCGGCGATTTCGCGCTCCCGACTGCCGCCGCGCAGCAGGTTGTCGTAATTGGCATCTTCCTCGTCGAGATAATCCACCAGCAGGTGGCCGACCTGGTTGGTGGGAACCAGAATGGCGATGGTGTGGTGGGGGTGCTGGCGGGCGTATTGGGTGGCTTGTTTGGCAACGGCCGGTATTTCCTCATCCTCGCGGTGGCGAAAAACCTTGATCTGGATGCTGGCTTCGCTGTCGGGTGGGTTGGGCTGGCTGTCGCCGGGCGGGGTGGGGAGGATGTTTTGGCGGCGGAAGGTGTGGTGGCGCACCTCGGCCACGGGATGGTTGTCTATGACCCAGTTGAGGACGGTGTTGGCGGCTTCGATGATGAGCGGGGCAGAACGGCCGCTATTGGGCAGGGGGCGTGAAACCACATCGGGCAAGTCGAGAAAGGCGTTGAAAAATTGGGGGTGGGCGGCGGTGAAGGTACTGGTAATCGCTTGGTTGGGGTCGCCAACGCGACCCCAGTTGCCGCCGGGGCCAGTAAGCTGTTCCAGCAGCCGTTCTTGCAGCGGCACGCTGTCCTGGGCTTCGTCTTCCAGCACATAGGGCCAGCGGCGGCGTAGTTCGGCGGCCAAATCCGGGCGGTAAAAAAGCAGGTCGGCGGCTTGCCAGATGAGGTCGTCGAAGTCGAGGGCGGCTTGGCGGATGAGGATGGCTTGATAGCGGCTGTAGATGCCTGCCATCATTGCCAGCAGGGGGGCATCGCTGTCGCTGGCTTCCAGCCGCGCCAAAATTTGGTCGGGGGTGTAGCGTTCGTTTTTGGCGGTGCGGATGAAGTTGGCGGCGGTGCTTTCGGTGATGGTGTGCCAGCGGGCGCGCATTTGCGGGCTGTTGTCGGGCAGGAATTGGTTCCACTGGTCGCTGTGGCTTTCGATCCAGCTATCAACGGCCGTTCCCAAAAAGCTGCTGGCCTGGGTGTCGCTCAGCACGCTGGGGCCATCGTCGTCGCCGAGGCTGCTGCTGGCGATGCGGACGATTTCCAGGGCGAGGCTGTGGAGGGTGCGGACATCGTACCCGGCGGGTGGCAGCCCCATCTCTTCCAAACGGCGGCGGATGCGGGCTTTGAAGGTGTCGACGCTGGCGTTGAGGAAGGTGACGATGAGGATTTGCTGCCCGGCGGTGGGGTCTAAACGGCCATTGCCGATCAACTGCGCCGCCAGGAGTGACAGGGTAAACGTTTTGCCGCTGCCGGGAACGGCGCTGACGGCCATACGGCCGTTTTCGTAGGTTAGAATGTCGGCTTGGGCGGGTCGTAGGTTCATAAGAGGCAGGGGGCGGGGGAGCGGGGGAGCAGGGGAGCAAGGCGTTTCACCCCTGCACCTCTGCCCCCCTGCTCCCCCGCCAATTAAATTCACGCGGTGTTAATGGTATACACGGCTTTTCTTTGGCATTCTCTTGGCTGCATCACACCAGATGCGGTCTGGGAGCAGCCTAAGTTGAGCTTAAATTATAGAGCCGATGGCGTGATGCCGACAAGCGTGTGTATTGGAACCGGGTGTCGAAGGGTCAAATCAGTGTAGCGGTAATGTTGTATTGTCCGACCTTCGACACCCCAAATAATCATTATGGCATCTCCTCGACGCTGGTTTTTCCCCCTTGTGTTGTTGTTAATTTTGGTTGTGGCTGAACGAACAACGGCCGTTTATCTCAACTCCTCTGGTCAAGTTGGGCTGCGAACGGCTTTTGAGTCAACGCGGGTGGAAACGGCCGTTTTGCCAACCCAGATTCCCCTTGCGCCCGGTGAAGTCGTCGAGCAAGCGGGGGTGGTGCTTTCCAAGGGGTTGAATGTGCGGCTGGGAGCCGGGAATGCGTTTGGGGTGATAACGGCCGTTAAACAAGGCACCAAGCTGGAATTGTTGGGGCAAGACCCATCCGGCCATTGGCTCAAGGTGGTGCTGCCAACGGGGGAAAAGGGTTGGGTCGGCGCATCGTTTGTGGCACGCCCCAACGTGGTCGTCAAGTTGCCCGTTGTGGTCAGCGATGTGGTGCTGGTGACGGCAACCAACGAGGTTGTGATTGCGATGGTGGCAGAAACGGCCGTTTCTTCGCCAACCGCCACCCGCGCCCCCATCATTATTGCCACCGTTGAGCCATCTCCCACGGCTGCAATCGAACCAACAGCCGCTGCTACCCAGGTGCCAACCGAAACCCCTGTTCCGACCAACACCGCCACCGCATTGCCAACCAGCACGGCTACCGTGTTACCAACCAACACGGCTACTGCCTTACCAACTAGTACCGCCACGACTGCACCCGCCGCTGCCTCAACCAACACGGTGATTGCAGCAGCATTGGCAGCGGACGAGAGAGCGGAGGCAGAAACGGCCGTTGTGCCTCCCACGGCAACCCCTGCGGCCGTTGCCCAACTGGTTGAGCCAACCGTTCCCGCACCCCATTCATCCACCTTTACCCCCCCTTCCGATGGCTTCCCCGTCATCAAAATCATTGGCACCGTTTTTCTTATCATTGCCTTTCTTTTCACCATTGTCATCTTCATCCGTCTCAACCAACGTCGCATCTAGCCGGAATTCGCCGATTGGCCGATGAGCCATTAGCCGTGCCCTATTGCTTTGCCGCAATTTGCGCTAAAATGACGGGCAGTTAGATAAACAACTAACACCGAATCGGTACAAACAGGTGGAAAACGGCCGTTTGTTCCATTCGGTGTTTCTTTGTTGCCCGTTCGTGTGGCGTTCGCGGCAAAAAACTGACAAGAGGAAAGAAGATGAAACCCAAATTTGCACAACGTATTGCCGCCCAAGCTAATGTTCATTGGGCGACGGTGGGAAAGTTGATCCAAACCAAGGTAGCGCAGGGCATGGATGTCATTCAAATCTCGTCCGGCGACCCCGACCTGCCTACGCCGCGCCCGGTGGTCGAGACGCTGCGCGAAGCTGTGCTAGACCCCACCTATCACCGTTACCCGTTCAGCTTTCGCACCGATATTCACCAAGCCGTAGCCACCTGGTATCAAAACCGGTTCGGTGTCACCCTTGATCCAGCGTCTGAAGTGCTGATGCTGGCTGGGTCTCAAGAAGGAATCGGCCATTTGGGGCTGGCGGTGATGGAGCCGGGGGCGGTGGCGATTGTGACCGACCCTGCCTACGGTAGCTATACGCGGGCCACCCAGTTTGCCGGGGGTGAGGTATACCTATTGCCCATTCACGCCGAAGACGGCTATTTGCCTCAGTTAGCGCAAATCCCGGCCGACGTGCTGGCAAAAACGCGGCTGCTGTGGCTCAATTACCCCAACAACCCGACGGGTGCCATTGCCCCGCTGTCCTTTTTTGAAGAAGTGGTGGCGTTTGCCAAAAAACACGACCTTCTGGTTTGCCACGACAACGCCTATTCCGACATCGCTTTTGACGGCTACCAGGCTCCCAGCTTTTTGGCGGTAGACGGGGCGAAGGAGGTCGGGGTGGAGATCAACACCTTGAGCAAGGCGTTTAACATGGCCGGCTGGCGCGTAGGAATGGCGGTTGGCAATGCAGAAGTGCTGGCGGCCATGGGGGCGGTGCATCGCAACAGCAGCATGGGGCTATTTGGCCCGGTGCAACTGGCGGCCATTGAGGCGCTGACGGGTGACCAAAGCTGGATGGAGGAGCGCAACCGGATTTATCAGCAGCGGCGGGATATTGTGGTAGAGGGGCTGCGGAGCATAGGCATGCAGGTAGAGCCGCCCAAGGCGACGCTATATGTATGGGCCAAGCTACCGCCCGGTTATGACGATTCCTTTGCCTTTGCCCAATGGCTGCTGGATGAGACTGGGGTTTGGATTTCTTCTGGTAGCTTTTTTGGTGAGGGTGGGCGCGAATATATGCGAGCCACCCTGACGCTGCCCACAGCGCGGCTGGAGGAAGCGATGGCGCGGCTGCAAAAGGTGCGGTTGTAAAAGGGGTTTGGGGATTGGAGATTATGCACGTTCACCAATCTCCAATCTCCAATCCCCAATCTCAATTTGTTCTGGCCGTATGGCGATGAGGAGCGAGGGCGGCGAGGATTTGGGGGTGTAAACGGCCGTTATCGGCAATAATCCCATTTACCAGCGTTTTGGGCTGGTTAAACCGAAACGGCTGGTCGTCCAGATCCACGCACACACCACCCGCTTCCTGCACTAGCAGCACCCCGGCGCAAATGTCCCACTCGTTCTTGGGGCCACGGCTCCAGCTTGCATCTGCCTGTCCGGCGGCAATTCGCGCCAGCTTATAGGCGATGCTGCCCATCGTGCGGATGTTCATCTCGGCTTCAAACGGGGCAAATTCCCCCCGTTTACGCTCGGAACGGCTGGCATCTATATTGGCTCCTTGCAGGGTAGTGCGGGGGGAAACGGCCGTTTTCACCCCATTCACCGTCATCCCCTCCCCCTTTGCCGCCGCAAACAGTTCGTCGGTTGCCGGGTTAAAGATCACCGCCAAAATCGGCAGCCCATCCTCCACCAGTGCCACCGAAACGGAAAATTCGGGAATGCCCAGCACAAACTCCTTTGTGCCGTCTAGCGGATCTACAATCCAGGCCAGCTTTTTCTCTAGCCGAACCCGGTCGTCCACCGTCTCCTCACTCAACCAGCCAGCCTCCGGCAGCAGTGCCAGTAGACGCTCTTTGAGCAGCGTGTCGGCGGCAAAGTCGGCATCAGTCACGGGGTTATCCGGCTTTTTGTCGTGGACATCAAATGAAGAACGGTAAAAGTGCATAATGGCCGCACCAGCAGCGCGGCTAATGTTAATGGTATCGTTGAGTAAATGTTTCATAGATTTTGATGGGACGCGGACGAACGCAGACGAACACGGTCAAAATCCGCGTTTGTCGGCGTTTGTCCGCGTCCTATTGGTTGGTGTTACTGTACCTGGTGCGATAGGTAGTCGAGAATGTCAATTTTGGTGAGAACGCCCTGCACGTGGCTGTCTACGGTGATGACAACGGCCGTTTGTTGGCTAAACAATCCCATCAGCTTCTCCAAACTGGTGTTGGGGCTGACGGTGGTGACGTGAGGGTCAATCATGGATTCGATGGTTTCATCGGCGCGGTGAATGTGATCAACCTGGAGCATGTGGTTGAGCAGGTCAATTTCGGTGACGATGCCCTGCAAACGGCCGTTTTCATCCACCACCGGCAGTTGTGAAATATTATGGTCTTTCAGCGTCGTCACCACATCCACCATCAGGTCGGTGGGTTGGGCGGTAAATAAACGGCCGTCGAGCTTGCTGGCCTGAATATCACTGGCGCGAACCTCATCCCAGCCCCGCTGCAAGAAGCCGTTTTCCCGCATCCAGTCGTCGTCAAACACCTTGCTCAAATAGCGCGACCCGGAATCGGGCAAAATGATCACCACCACATCATCCGCCCCCAACTGCTGCTCTAGCGCATATTTAATCGCCCCGGCCACGGCCGAGCCGCAGGAGCCGCCCGCAAAAATCCCTTCCTCGCGCACCAAGCGGCGCGTCATCAGCAAACTTTCGCGGTCGTTTACCTGGACAACGTGGTCAACCAGCTTCAGGTTAAGCGTGCTGGGCAGAAAATCCTCGCCAATTCCTTCTACCTTATACCCCTCGGCTTTGGTGTATTCACCGGTGCGGTGCAGTTCGTACAAAATCGAGCCAATTGGGTCAACCCCTACAATTTGCACCGCCGGGTTCTGCTCCTTTAGGTAACGCGCTACGCCGCTAATGGTGCCGCCCGTGCCCATGCCAGCTACAAAATGGGTAATCTTGCCCTCGGTCTGCGCCCAAATTTCTGGTCCGGTGGTTTCATAATGGGCCTGCGGGTTGACCGGGTTGTGGTATTGGTTGGCTAGAATGGCGTTGGGGGTTTCGGCCACCAGCCGATTGGCGACAGAGTAGTAGCTGCGGGGGTCTTCTGGCTCAACGGCCGTTGGCGTCACCACCACCCGTGCCCCAAATGCCCGCAGCAGCAGAATCTTTTCCTGCGACATTTTATCGGGCATGACAAAAATGCAGCGGTACCCCTTGATGGCAGCAGCGATTGCCAGCCCCACGCCGGTGTTGCCCGACGTGGATTCGATGATGGTGCCGCCGGGTTGTAAACGGCCGTTTTTCTCCGCATCCTCAATAATCTTCCAGCCAATCCGGTCTTTGACCGAGCCACCGGGGTTAAAAAACTCCACTTTAGCCAGTATGGTACAAGGTAAACCAGCCACAACCGAGTTCAAACGCACCAGCGGCGTTTGCCCAATGGTCTCCATAATATTGTTGTAGTAATTCATCACTTTTTCACCTGCGGCTTTGCCCAAATTCACGGTCATTTGATGTGAGACAAAGGTCACATATGGCAGTATCATTGTGTCAGAAGCCAAATTTTGTGACGCTTTTGGATTGTATAACAAGTTGTCTGTCTGTGAAACCAAGACAAGAGGTAGTTATCGTGAAATCTCGGATTGTTCATTTTTTGCAAAAAGGAAGGCAATCGCGCTACAGCGTGATTTTATTTGTTGTGATTGGGATGTTGATGATGGCAACGGCCGTTTCCGCCGCCACCTACATCGTTCAGCCCGGCGACACCCTCACCCGCATCGCCCAGCGTTTCGGTACCACCGTTGATACCCTCGTCCGTAACAACAATATTCCCAACCCCAACCTCATTCACGTTGGGCAACAGCTTGAAGTGCCCGACAACGGCTCCGGCCCCGCACCCACCCCGACACCGCCACCATCTGGTGGTGGTGGTGGCAGCACCGGTACCGGGGTCTATATTGTTCAGCCCGGCGATACCCTGTCACGGATTGCCAGCCGCTTTGGTACGACCGTTCTTGCCATTGTGCAGGCTAACAACATTGCTAACCCCAACTACATTTATGTAGGGCAGCGGCTCAATGTGCCTGGTGCTACCAGTGGCGGTGGTGGTGGCAGCAACCCCACCCCGCCTCCCCCAGCCCCGAATCCTAACCCGGCACCAACGGGTGGCTTTGCCTTGGGCGGCCAAACGCAGGGGTTTGGCAACAAATCGGTGATGCAGGATGCGCGGATGACGTGGGTGAAGTTCCAGCACAAATGGAGCTCCGGCGATTCACCTGACGTGCTGCTGGGTCGTATTCAGGATGCCCACAATAATGGCTTCAAGGTACTGCTTTCCATCACCGGGGCGCAAACGTACCCGTCGGCCGGCAGCATTGATTATGCCGGTTACGTCAACTTCCTGCGCGGTGTGGCCGCCCACGGCCCCGATGCCATTGAAGTGTGGAACGAGATGAACATTGACTTTGAGTGGCCGGCCGGAGAAATTAGCCCCACTTCCTATGTCAACAACATGCTTGCCCCCGCCTACAACGCCATCAAAGCCGCCAACGGTAATGTGATGGTCATTTCCGGCGCACTCGCACCGACTGGCTTTGATAATGGCACCAATGCTTGGGCTGATGACCGCTATATTCGCGGTATGGCGGCGGCCGGTGGTGCAAACTATATGGATTGCGTGGGCGTACACCACAACGCCGGTGCCACCTCCCCCAACGCCACTTCCGGCCATCCCGCCGGGTCGCACTATAGCTGGTATTTCCGGCCAACGATGGATTTGTACTACAACGCTTTTGGCGGCTCTCGCCCTGTTTGCTTCACAGAGTTAGGCTATTTGTCGGGCGAAGGGTTTAACAAACTGCCCGCCAACTTTAGCTGGGCTGGTGGCACATCGGTTAATGAACATGCCCAATGGCTTGGCGAAGCGGTACAGCTTGCCCGCAGCAGCGGCAAGGCTCGCTTGGTCATCATCTACAACGTGGATTTCACCCAATACGATGAAAATGGCGACCCGCAGGCCGGGTATGCCATCATCCGTCCGGGTGGCAGTTGCCCGGCCTGTAGCCAATTGCGAGCGGCAATGGGGGGCTAGAGGACTTATAACCCGCGCTCTTTGCTGAAAAAGAGATGTCAAAGGTGTGGCTGTTAGTAAACAGCAGCCACACCTTTTTTGTTTGCCTGGTACTGGGTGATATTGTAGAATGATTCGCAATCGGCGAATTTTCGCTGAGAAATTAGCGATTAAAATGAATCATTGCGAAGCTGTGGTGCTCCCTTTATAATGTTTCGTTGGAACATCTTTGCAGCACCTTAATAGCCACCCCCATTGTTTGCATTCTAGTGTAGGCAAGGGCGCAGAGAAAATAAGGAGTAGGTTATGTCGTCGCAGATTGGGACAGTTGCACAGCCGCTACGGGTTGCCATTATTGGGTCGGGGCCGGCTGGGTTTTATGCTGCTGAACATTTGTTGAAGCAGCATGATGTTGTGGTGCAGGTGGATATGTTTGACCGCCTGCCAACGCCGTTTGGCTTGGTTCGGGCTGGGGTTGCGCCAGATCACCAAAAGATTAAATCAGTGACGAGAGCGTTTGAACGGGTAGCAGAGCAGCCAGGCTTTCGTTTTTTTGGCTATGTGGAAATTGGCAAAGATATTTCGGTAGCAGAGCTTCGTCAATTTTATCACCAGATTGTGTATGCAACGGGGGCGCAAACGGATCGCGCGCTGGATATTCCAGGGATTGACCTGGCGGGCAGCCATGCAGCCACGGAGTTCGTGGCTTGGTATAACGGCCACCCGGATTATCGTGATTGTGAATTTGATCTGTCGCAGGAGCGGGCGGTGGTAATTGGGATTGGCAATGTGGCGGTGGATGTGGCGCGGATTTTGTGTTCGACCCCGGAGGAATTAGCCAAGACAGATATTGCAACTTATGCGCTGGAGGCATTGCAGCAAAGCAAGGTGCGTGAGGTGGTGATGGTGGGGCGGCGTGGGGTGGCGCAGGCGGCCTATTCGGCTCCAGAAATTAAGGAGCTTGGGGAATTGGCGGAAACGGCCGTTTATGTCCATCCCGATGAAGTAACCCTTGACCCGCTGAGTGCCGCCGCCCTGGAAGAGGCTGACCGCTCTACCAAACGAATGGTAGAGATTACGCAGGGATACGCTGGAAACACAACCGACAAGCCGCGCAAGTTGACCATTCGCTTTTTGCTGTCGCCCACGGAACTGTGGGGCGATGAAAGCGGGCAGGTCACGGGGATGCGGCTGGTGCGGAATGAGTTGGTGGCGGGAAGAAACGGCCGTTTGGGAGCCAACCCCACCGATCAGTTTGAAGAGATAGAAACCGGGCTGGTATTCCGTTCCATTGGCTACCGAGGCGTGCCAATGCCTGGCGTGCCATTCCGTGAAGATTGGGGCGTGATTTGGAATGAACACGGCCGTGTTGTAGATGCCGAAACCCACCAACCCGTCATTGGTGAATACACCACCGGCTGGATCAAACGTGGCCCGTCTGGCATTATTGGCACCAATAAGCCTGATGCGGTAGAGACGGTTAGCCTAATGCTGGAAGATATGCAAGCTGGACAGATACAGCAGCCTGATTGCCCTGAACCGGCCGACGCAGAAGCCTTTATTCGGCAGCGGCAACCAAATTACTTTAGCTATCAAGATTGGCAAACCCTGGATCGGTTGGAACAAGAGGCCGGGGCGGCGTTAGGGCGGCCTCGTGTTAAGTTTACAACCATTGAAGAAATGTTGGCTGCACGAGAAGAAGCGGCTGCTCAATCGCCGCTAACGCCTGCATAAAAGCATATGATTTGTTTGCGGGGTAGAAATTTTGCGTGGTGTGTGGTGCGTAAAAGGTACACGCACCACGTACCACGTTCAACTCTAGACCTTTTTAATTTTATTTTATGAAAGTTGTGATTTATTCGGATGGCGGTGCTGACCCTAATCCTGGCATTGGGGGTTGGGCCGCGATTTTGCGTTTTGGTGAACATGAAAAAGTGCTGACGGGCAATAATCCGCAGACAACCAATAACCAAATGGAGCTAACGGCGGCCATTCGGGCGCTACAATCGCTAAAACGGCCGTGTGAGGTTGCGTTTTACACCGATTCTGAGTATGTGCGGCGCGGCATTACGGAGTGGATTGAGGGATGGGCCGCGAAAGGATGGCGCAGCAAGTCGGGCAAAGCGGTGCAAAATGTGGAGCTGTGGCAGGCACTGTGGCCGTTGGTGCAGCGTCATACCATCGAGTGGCATTGGGTGAAGGGCCATGCCGGAAATGAGTTAAATGAGCGGGTGGATCGGCTGGCGCGGCAGGCACGGCTGGAGATTACCCCAGAAACGGCCGTTGGCGAGGATGTGCCCAAACTATATCTACGCGCCTCTTGTAAAGGCAACCCCGGCCCTGGCGGCTGGGGCGTGGTGCTGGAGCAGGATGGTGAGACAGAGCAGTTTAGCGGGGCGGAAAGCAGCAGCACCAATAACCGTATGGAACTGCTAGCTGCTTTAGAAGGTCTCTTGCGTTTGCCTCCGGGCAGTTCGGTGCAGTTGTTTACCAGTTCAGATTACCTTTTTCAGGGGGCTACGCGCTGGATTCACGGTTGGCGGCAGCGGAACTGGGTGAAACGGGACGGTAAGCCGGTGGTGAATGCGGATTTGTGGCAAGCACTGGACCAGCTTATGGGGCAATATGCAGTGCGCTGGATCAACGCCAAGGGGCAGGAGATTGAAGAAATGAAGGTGGCGGGCAAGCTGGCATCAGAGGCCATTGCCGTGCATTAGCGAGAGTCGCCCAGATATTGACAGGTGGCGTGGAGAAAGCCAAAATCGCCAACGGGTGCCATGAGTTCGGTGACTTCTAGGATTTGAAAGAAACGGCCGTTAAACTGCACCGTCTCGCCCACTTGAGGAGCCTTGTCCACCTGGACAATGCTTCCTTTAATCGGACTACCTTGAACCACATAGCTAAGTTTGTAGGGATGGCTTTTTTTCACACGTTACTCCTGTTTTGCAAACGGTTGACTCTGATTAAAGCATAAATTGCTCTCGACTTGCCTTACAGTAAGTATACCACGCCCGCATTTTTACTCTGTGAAAATATTGACAATTGCCTGTGAACTGATACAATGCCCCTCGTCCCGCCGAAGTGGCGAAACTGGCAGACGCGCTACGTTCAGGGCGTAGTGGGAGTACTCCCGTGAGGGTTCGAATCCCTCCTTCGGCACCATCACTTGTAGATAACAGGTATCAAGCTCTAATGGCTAAATAGCAATAGTTAGTTGTTAAAGTTTATCAAAGAAGAGTCGCTCAGCTTTCCATGGCGAGATGGCTCTTTTTTGTTTTGAGATTTCATGTTATTCTAAGTGCTGCGAGTTCAGCAATGAACATTAAGAGCCATAAGCTAGGCTAAGTTACAGACATTCTTGCCTACAATCAATTCATTCACATCTCAATTTTATTGTTTGTTTTTTAGCCATCCTAATGGCTGTTACTAAACTCGCAGTCTGTAACCGCAAGGTGGCTTTTTTCATTGGTTAACCATCAAAATAATTGTTCATGGCCAGACTCGAAGACCTGAAAGCAGGCGTACAAGTAAATGGCATTTTGCCCCAACAAACCGTCACCATCATAGATGTCACCTGGCACGGCTCGGCTGCCGTCGAAATTACATACAGACGCGCCGATGGCGGGCATCAGCCAAAAGAAAAAAGACCAGTGGATTTTGCGACACGCTGCGTTGCTACGCATTTCCCAGGACATCAACTCGGCCCGTAGCGTCCATTCGTCAGCAATGCGACGGCGTAGACATTGATAACGCATGATGCCTATTTCAATTTCTGCCATATTAAGCCACGAACCATGCGGCGGTGTGTAATGGAAACAGAGTCGGTTGAGCAAGCGGGTAGCCTCAGCTTTGCCAAATATCTCTATCAAGACATCGGGACGATGCGTATTGAGATTATCCATGACAACATCAATACAGGCGACGTGAGGGTATAAGGCATCGACTAAATACCGCATGGCGTAAGCAAAATCCGCTTTTGTCCGCCGGTGCGTTACCAAGATGGCACGTTTACCAGCTTTCGGTTCCACAAAAACAAAGAGGTTTCGGGTTCCATGACGCTTATATTCATAATCTTGCTTGGCTGGATGCCCTTTTTGCACCGGAGTGGGAGGACGGGTATCTTCCAACAGCTGATAGCTGGCTTCGTCGAAACAAACCAGGGGACGTTCCGGGTCATATTCTTGGCGGTACAAGGCCAGCACCGCTTCCATCCGTTGGATGAAAAGCGGCGTTATGGTCGCAATGCACCAGCTTTTGATCAACCAAGGCTTAAGGTTGTTTTTTTTAAGGTCAAACGAACTTTGTCACGACTAATTGACATCACAATCCCATCCTCCACCATTTTTTCCGCTAACAAGTCAATTGTCCAGCGACTACAACCCTCAGGTGGGTTGCTACAAGCTAAGGCAACCAAATATGCTTCTTGCTCGTCGGTTAAGGTTGGTTCGGGCGGCGGCCATGGATTTCCATGTAAAGCCATCTCTAATCCTTCATGCCAGAAACGTTGGCGGGTACGGCGTACTGTTTCTTCGTCAACATACAGTAGATTAGCGATTTCCTTATCTGTTTTACCTTCATGGCTTTTAAGCAGGATATGAGCGCGGCTAATGACTTTGGCTTTGTTGCTACCCACACGCACCATTTTCTGGAGGTGCTTTACTTGTCTGGGAGTGAGGTCAACATGATAGATCTTTTCCATGTTTCGATCATACCTCATCCCTCATTTTTAGAAAGTTACGGTACTAGCGGCCAAAAAATTCCACAACACCAGCCGCTGCCAATTATCACCAGCCTCGACGACCTCGCCAACATCGCCGCCAACTCAACCACATGGTCAACGGCTTTAGTGCCGATGCCCGCGAATTTTCATCGAGCGCTTCAAACTGCTCCCAGCAAATCGCCCCTGCTCGACCGACACAACCTCCTACCTCATCATCAAACACCTGCCGCTGACCTCCACCCCAACCAGGTTAGCAATCTGGAGATGGGCTACATTTTTTGAAGAACTTATCCGCCGCTTTTCGGAGCAAAGCAACGAAACGGCCGTGTGAACACTTCACCCCCCGCGAAGTCATCCGCCTGATGGTCAACCCGTTTTCAGGAGGATAGCACCGCGCTGACCAAGAAGGGCATCATCCGTAAATTGTACGATCCTGGCCAGGGACGGGGGGGGTGCTGGAGGTGGCCGAGGAGTATCTGCGCTGAGTTGAACCCCGGACGCTCATTTGAAGTGTACGGGCAGGAGTTGAACGACGAAAGTTACGCTATCTGCAAATTCCGGACATGATGATTAAGGGGCAGAACGCCAAGAATATCTGGCATTCCCGGCAACAGCTTTTCTGGAAGATGGCCGCCTGACCAGCAATTTGGACTACCTCCCTTCCAATCCCCCTTCGGCGTCGAATGGAATGGTGCAAGATGTCATCACCGATGAACACCAGACGCTGGGCTTTAAAGGCTGCTTCACTTCGGCCTTCCTGTCAGTGATGGCTCACTGCCGTTTGTCGCATGATCAGCAAGTTCAACAAGGCCAGCGACGAGAACCGCTCGCCTGCTGGGAATGGCCTACGCCTGGCCGTCGTGCTCAACGGTCGCCCCTCTTGTTTACGGGTAGTGCGGGCAGTGGCGAGGAACTGGCGTTAATTATCGAGAGAAGGATTGGTTGGAAGCGATTATCGCTCGTTGACCGATATGTTCTACAACACGGGCATTGCCACCTGCGTGTGGATTATCACCAATCAGAAGACAGCCCAGCGTAAGGGCAAGAGTCCAGTTGATTGATGCGGATGGCTTTGATACGCCCATGCGCAAGAGCCAGGCGGTAAGCAAGCAGATCGCCCTGGCCGAGTAGCGACCATCACCCAGATTTTTGGCGACTTTGCCGAAAGTAAATTGTGCAAGATTTTTGATTAATACCGATTTTGGCTACCAGCGCATTACGGTGGAACGGCCGTTGAAGCTGAACTTCCAAGCCGGTGCCGAGCGCATCACTTGTTGCAAGCGGATAGCAAGTCGGAACGATTGAAACCGGACATTCAAGAGGCGACTACCGCGTTGTACCAATGGATGGGGACGGCTGTACACAAGGATCGTAAATCGTTCCTCAAGGAGGCTACGCGCCGCGAAGAAGGCGGGGTTGGATTTGAGCGGAGCGCAGTTGAAGTTGGTGTGGCAGGCGTTGAGCGAGCAAGATGACAGCGCCGCCCCCTTGCCTTGACACACGAAAGGCAACCCGAACCAGACAGCAACCCCAGTGACTGAAGTGAAATGTGCCCTTGAAAGAGGAGATCGCCGACTACTTCCAGCGGGAGGTGCGTCCTTACGCCTGATGCGGATCGACCACGACAAGACGAAGGTGGGGTATGAAATCCCGTTTAACCGCCACTTTTACGAATATGTGCCGCCCTGTTCACTGGAAGCGATTGATGCCGATTTGATGCGTGAGTGCCGGCAGATTATGCAATCTCTACGGAGGTGCATACGTGAGATACCCAACTTATCCAGAATATAAGGATAGTGAAGCGAATGGTTAGGGGGCGCTGTCATTGGAAGCTGATTCAAATTAAAAGGCTTATGGTTGCACGTGAGGGCGTCACCTAGACCTATTGTTGATCCCAAAATATTTGATGACAATGGTGAATATGCTTGGGTTAGAATTTCCGATGTTAGCCTCAGGTATGTACTTGCAAAAACAACTCAAATCTGAATGAATTTGGTAAGCACAGCGTAAAGCCACCGGGCGAACTGTTTTGAGTATTGTAGGCTCCAGGGCAAGCCAGCGTATTACCGGTATTAAGGCTTGCATACATGATGGTTTCGTTTATTTTCCATACTCTCAAAGAAAATCGAAAATTCCTGCATTATTTATTTGAAGGTGGAGAAGCTTATCGCGGCCTAGTAAATGGGAACACAACTCAATCTTAATACTGACAGTTGGCTGGATAAAGATTGACTACTCCAAAATCGAACAGGGAGCAAATAGCGGCGTTTGACCGCGAAATTTCAGCCGTTATCAGACCAATCCGATCGCCAAACAAGAAGAATCTGATCCAGCTATTGCGTTATAGAAAAGAGACAAGGGTATCCTAACGGCCGTGTTACCAAAGGTCTCAACCCCCACGTCCCCACATGAAAGACAGCGGCATTTTAAATGGCTCTTTAATTCAAATCCCCGCCATTGGGAGTTGCCTCTAAACTAATGGCAAAGAACTTCCTGTATTGGTGATGGATTACATTCTCAACACCTGATTAATAAGATGAAACTGGATATTATTTTGTAAATGGCAACAACTTGTCAGATGGGGGGAAATAGTTATTGGTTCTACTGCAAAAGAAGTTCCAGAAGAAGAGTATTCAAAGCATTATATTCAATTTAGATCACAATAGTGTTTTTTACTTTCATAATAAATGGAACGATTGGCACAAGCCACTTATCGTGAGAAAAATACCTAAAAAGTGCCGCGTATATAAATTGTCATCCTGAAAATTTCTCCTCAATACTTGGTGGTTTTATTTGCAGAGTAAACTAACTCAAGCACATACATTTAGAAGATGGGCACAACGATTTTTAATTTATCTCTCAATTTAATTCATAAAAGGAAAGTATGTATACCACCTCCAAACGAAACAAAAAATGGAGATTTCAACTATTGTGTTCATCAGAAGGCAAAATATGAAAAGCTAGTGGTAGAAGGCTAAATTGGCATTGAATTATTGAAAGAACGCCGCACCGCCCTCATCCGCAAGCGGCTGTCACCGGCAAAATTGATGCCCTCGCCAACAATCAATTTAAGGCCGTTGCGGGAAGCGACGATACGTTGGGGGCAACGGCCGTTGGGTCGGAATCTCATCCCATGAGTGAAATCAACGATTTCTACCCAAATCTTGTCGCCCAGCATTGGGATAAATCGTAATGCTATACCGTCTTCATTCCCCAACGCACAGGATAATTCACGAATTGCCATCCCACCAAATCTATTCATATCCCTACAAAGAGTACAAAGACAGCCTGAATGCCCGATCTCGCTTAAAAGAACAATATGCCGAAGCCCGACGCACAAAATGGCATGGTTTTATTTGTCAAAGACCACGACAAAGAGATTTTCAAATCTTTGTGTTGCCACCGGATACGATGAAACCAACAACCGAACGATTTTTGAAGAAGCTTATCGAAGCCACTCTGCTCGACCATGCAGGCTACACCAAAGCCACCAACAGCCAATTCGACACTGCCCTCGGCCCAGACTCGTGCACACCCTCGTCGCCTTTCAGGTTCGCCGACACATGGACAAAACCTGGCCGCCAGCGATGGAGCCAACGCCGAAGCTCAAATCGTCAAACGTGCATCGCCAGCGAATGTGCGATGCACGCGGCTTGCTCGTTGATGTCATCCGCAACAACGGTGGATCGCGGCCAAACCCCAAACCGCCCATTGTCCGCCACGCCTCAATCCGGAAACCGGAAGCACTTACCAGCGCAAAACGGCTCACCGTCATGCGCCAAGTCTACTTTTCGACACCGACAGCAAAAACCATTGACATGCTCCTGTCACTCAACGGCTTACCCATCGCCACCACCGAACCTGGAAAAACGCTCTTCACCGGCCAACGCACCCATCAACGCCATCCTGCACATCAAAGACCGCGTCCCCACCACCAAAACCCCTCCTCACCCAAAACGCGCCCTCGTCCACTTGCCGTCGACACCGATGAAGTCTACATGACCACCTGCTCGCTGGCAGCCAGCACCTTCTTCCTCCCTTCAACACCGCAGCAAGGGCGCAGGGGCAAAACGGGGGGCAAAGGCAACCCCACCCAACCACCAGTACATCACAGGCTGCTGCAAACGCTATCTCTTGGGGAACAGGTGGCAGCGGATAATAGCTGGCTCGACATCATCCATCGCCCATCCATCTGCAACCAACGAAACCCGCGACTATGCTACCAGCAAAAGCGCACCAGGAGAGACCTCATCTTCCCCTGCTGCCATCAGTTAGACGCCGCCCGCAAGCTGCTGGCCGCCACCTTCGTACTTCAATGGCGTCGGCGAAAAACTATCTCATTCAGCACAGTGCTGGCTCTGGCAAAACCAACACCATCTCCTGACAGCCCATCAACCTGCCAGCTACAGCGCGGATAATAAACCCATCTACAACACCACATTGTCGCTCATTTCCGGACCGGCGAAAACTCTCGACAAAACAGCTCCAAGACAGCATCTACCAAATCGAGCACAAAACAGGCGTCGTCGCCAAGATCGATGAAGACAAACACGCCTCCGACCTCGCCCAAGAACTCAACACCGGTACAAAAATCATCATCACCACCCTGCAAAAAGCCCTCCTCATAGCCAGGTAAAGATTTGTCGGTCAAATTTCGCTATCATTGGTCGATGAAGCCCACAGTAGCCGTGCGGCCGCAGTGCCGGTAATTTGCGGGGTACTGGCGGTGCCTTGGGCAACAGAACCCTCAACGAAGAACAATTCCGCCGCCGCCGAAGCCGACGATACCCAAAACCCCCGAACCCGGAAAAGCATGGAAGATTGATCATTGCCGATACTCTTAAAGTCGCGGGCCGCCGTCAGCCCAATCTCAGCTTCTATGCTTACCGCCACCCCAAACAAAAACCTTAGAAATGTTTGGCGTGATGGGCAGTGATGGCCAATTCCCCATGCTTTCCACCCGTTCCATGCGCGCTTCATCGAAGAACGCTTCATCCTCGACGTGTCGCAGCATTACACCACCTACAAAAACCTACTATCAACTCTCCAAAGCCATCGAAGAAGGACCCCTGGAAGTAGATGAGAAGCCAAGCGAGCCATCGCCCGTTTCATGAGCCTCCACCCGCACAATATCGCTCAGAAAGTGGAAATCATTGTCGAGCATTACGCTTCACCAGCCAAAAAAAATCAACGGCAACGCCAGCTGGTCGTCACCCGCCCCGCTTGCATGTGGTGCGCCAAACAGGCAATTTGACGCCCACATCCAAGAGAGAAAGGCGGCGCTGATGTCAAAGCACTGGTCGCCTTTTTCCGGCACTGCTGTAGACCCAGATGTCGAAGATTTGCCACACCGAAGCCAGCATAAACGGCATCAGCGAACGGGAATTGCCGCAGGCATCTAACACCCCCGGAATACTACCTGCTCGTGGCCGAAAATACCAGACGGGCTTTTGGGATCAACCACTTCCACACACCATGTTTGTCGATAAACGTCTGGCCGACTGCAAGCGGTGCAAACCCTATCCCGCCTCAATCGCACCGCCCCGGTAAAGGAAGACACCTTTATCCTCGATTTCGCCACGAAGTAGATGAGATTCAGGAAGCATCTCCGCCCTATTTTGGAAGAAACAGTTATTGCCCAGCCGACTGACCCCAATCAGCCTCTATACGCTGGACACCAAGCTCAAACAAGCCCCTGTCCTGCGCCATAAAGTTGAAATGGATGAGTTTGCCAAAGTGTTTTTCAAACCCCAAAGCCAAGCAAACAAAGCGGATCACGGCCTGCTCAACAAATGGATCGATCCCGCCGTTGATCGCTTCAATCAGGCATACCGCCCCGCAAGACCACCACCATCCTCACCGATGAGGGTGAGGCGTTCAAAGCACCCTGCAAACATTCGCTTGTACGCCTTTTGAGCCAAATCATTGATTGGCAAGATGAGAGTTAGAGAAACCATATGCTTACGGCCGTTATTCCGCTGACAAAACTTCCTTATCGCAGGAAAGGGATGATGATCATCGATCGCGAAGTGAAGCTTAACGGCGTACCGCACGAGAAACCTTTGAGGGCAATACGCCGTTGCAGGTGGGGAGACGAAGCCAGTGCATATCCGGCGAAGTGGCACCAGCAAAACACAATGAAGATAAGAAGACCCCGCTATCAACCATCATCGAACCCATTAACGAACGCTTTGGCACCGACTGGACACAAGAAGATCAAACAGTTGTGGGAATATTTGGCGCAATATTGTTATTTGCCGCGTCTGTTTGACCAGGAGGTGCTGTTAACGGCCGTTCGCAACGGCATCCGCCGCATAGATGCCCCATTGGCCTATGCAACCGGCATTAGCAACGAAGGCTATCATACAGGTTTGCTCTATCAAGCAGCAGGTCAGGTTTATTTTGATGATCAGAGCATCTTAATCCACCCTGAGCACATCAAGATCGCCCCACCACCGCCGCCAAAACCCGGCACTGGGCCGCTACCGACAACCCAAGTCAGCGAGCCAAAGCCAGGGCTAGTTACCACAACAGTAGCATCACCTGAACCACAACCTACAACACGCTATTATGGTCGCGTCGCGTTAAACCCGCAGCGGGTGAACCGTGAGATGGGTCTCATTGTCGAGGAAGTCATTGAGCGTCTGACTAGTTTGGTTGGCTGTGATGTAGAAATTTCGCTGGAAATCAGTGCCAAACTACCAGAAGGTTTCGACGAAGCCACGATCCGCACGGTCAGTGAAAATAGCCGGACTCTCAAATTTGCACACCATGAGTTTGAGAAGGATTAAGGGATGGAAAACGGCCGTTTTTCCCAAAATACCCCCTCTTACAATTTGAGAAAATTGGTACAAACGGTATAATTGCGTCAGAAAGTTTGTTAAGTTTACACTCTGAGGAATACGCATATGCTTGTCTTTGTAATCGCGGTGATAGTCATCATGCTCCCGATTTTGTTGGGGGTACTGATTTGGGCTGGCGTGGGTCGCCTGGATACAGTAATCACGGACACAAAAGCCGCTATCGAGGAAGAAGAGAAAGCTTATAACAAAGCATTGACCATGGGCTATAAAGTCCGTGTCAAGGATGATGCAGAAGCGCAATATGAACAGGTTCGGCTGGAAGCTGCCAAACGGGCAGCGGCACAGCAGCGTGGGGCGAATGTTGAAATCGGCCACTTGGGTGCTGCGAAGTTACGCACCGCCAGCAAGAACCTGACCAATGACCCGATTACGGCCTTTAAAATTGCCCGTTACCATGGCTGGGATGGGGCGCGTGCTGGCATTCCAGCCGGTGGCGTTCCGGCGGCTGGTGCGGTTCCGGTGGCTGCTGCGGTTGCTGCGCCGGCCGCAGCCGGTACGCTGACGTTAGTCGCTGGCAAGGATTACCCTGTGCAGCCGATTACAGCCGATATGTCTGGTGCTGACAAGCGCAAGGCGCGGATTGCTAACGCCAAAGCCAAGTCGGCTGCTTACAAGGCAGCAAAGGCGGCGGGTGTTCAGGGTGCGCCTGTAGCGGCGGCTCCAGTGGCGGCAGCCCCAGCAGCGGCTCCGGTGGCAGCGGCTCCAGCTGTTGCTGTCGGAATTGAACCGCCTAAGCTGATTGAAATTACCGATGGGATGCCGCCTGATGAATTGCGGAAGGCACGGATTGCCAACTCGAAGGCAATGTCGGCTTATAACAAGGCACTGAAGGCGGCAGGTGTTGACCCGAATGCAGCGGGTGACACAACGGCCGTTTCTGCTGCCCCACCTGTTGAAGCGGCTGCCCCTGCTCCGGCTGCAGCGCCTGCGGCTTCACCAGCAGCGGTAGGGGTTGAGCCTCCGACGTTGATTGAAGTGACGGATGGCATGTCGCCCGATGAGGTGCGCCGGGCGCGGATTGCCAACTCGAAGGCAATGTCGGCTTATAATAAGGCACTCAAAGCAGCGGGAATTGACCCAGCTTCGCTGAAATAGTGTGGGCTTTACTGAACTGAAAAAAACGGCCGTTTGTGCAAACAAACGGCCGTTTTTCTTTGTCTAAATTTGGCTGAGAAGCATCTGGTTGCCAGCCGGGTCGGCTAACCGAATCCCTTCGTCGCTTTGCTGGTAAGGATAGCTGGTTTTGGTTAGCTGCTGGCGAATGTGGTCAAAAACGGCCGTTTCCCGTATCCGCAGCTCATACCACTCCAGCCGCGCCATCGTTGGCAATGCTTGGGGCGCCCCTTCTCCCGCCCACGTGTTTGTCCCCAAATGATGGTGATACCCTTCATACGAGAAGAAACTAGCCTGCGCCCCGTAGCGGGCAATCTGGTCAAACCCCAACAGCTGCGTATAAAATAGCTCTGTGTGGGGAATATTGGCAACGTGCAGATGAATATGCCCCATGATTGTGTCTGGGTGCAGCCCTGTCCAGCTTGCTTCGCTGTCGGCCAATGCCCCCATTACACCGTCTGCGTCAAACGGCGTGGTGTTGATGAGCAGATTGCCATTGGGATATTCCCACTCATGGCGCGGGCGGTCGCGGTAAATTTCAATACCGTGGCCGTCGGGGTCAGTCAAATACAGCGCCTCGCTGACCGCATGGTCAGATGCGCCGCCGATGGGCGTGTGGCTGGTTTGCAAATGCTGAATGGTGCGGGCTAACTCTCGACGGGATGGCAGGAGCAGGGCAAAATGGTACAGTCCGGCCGTACCACGCGCCGGCCGCGCCCCCGGCTTTTCTTGCAAAATGAGCATATCTTCGCCACCAACGCCCAAATAGGCGGTGCCGTTGTCGCGCCGGTGCAGTTGCAAACCAATGCCGCGCTGATAATAGTCAAGAGAACGAGTCATGTCGGCGACGCTGAGAACAACGCGGCCAACGGTGCTGGGTAAGGATTGGGTATTCATGAATTTAGTTGAGAAATGGTTTTAAATAGAATGATAAAAAATAAACTGTCCTGAAAACATTCGCTGCACCTCGCCTGCGCTAATGATGCCACGCCCGCCCGTTGTATCCTCGTGATACAACTCGCCATCAATCACATAGGTATAAATTTCCAGGCCACGATGAGGGTGCCAAGTGAAACCATTGTGCGGCGCAATTTGTGTCATGTGCGCCGTTAACATGCCGCTTAACCGCTGTAATGGGCTATAGCCGCCGACGGCAAAGTGGGAGGTGAGCCAGTGAATTGGGTGAATGGTGGGGAAGGTGTTGGCTTTGTAGAAGTGCAAATCCTGGCTTGTGTCTAGTCCGGTGATAACGCTTTGGAAGTATGGATCCATGGAAAACCTTCTAACGTTCCGTCAGGATAACAACCGGAATGGTTCGGGTTGTTTGGCGGGCATAATCGGCAAAGCCGGGATATTGAGCCGCCATTTGCGCGTAGAGTCGGGTACGTTCTGGTTCATCAGCCACGTTTGCTTGAGCCGCAAACTGTTTCGTCCCA
The DNA here is from genome assembly GCA_020634215.1 of Ardenticatenaceae bacterium. Lineage (GTDB taxonomy): Bacteria > Chloroflexota > Anaerolineae > Promineifilales > Promineifilaceae > JACKCD01. The sequence goes on from JACKCD010000013.1 coordinate 56,067, forward strand.
ACTTCGACCTGCACCTCAGCGTTGGCAACCAAATTATGGTACCAGTCTGGGTTTGTTGGTGCGCCAGCTTTTGAAGCCGCAATGACAAAACGGTCATCGTCTTTGATATAGGCTACCGGGTTAATGCGCGGCTGCCCACTCTTCGCGCCGGTTGTGTGCAGAAGAAGCAAATTCATATTCTCAAAATGGCCGCCCACTTTGCCGTCATTGGCTCTGAATTCTTCAATGATTTTTTTGTTCCAGTCATTTGCGCTGCTCATTTTACTGTTCTACCTTTCCATTAATCTCAAAATGGCCGAATCATTCCCGTAAAAGCAAGAATACGCCCAAAAAGTGGATTCCTGCTTTTACGGGAATGATAAACTAACTTATCAATAGCTGAAGCCGATGCCAAATTTTTAGGCACTAGGCGGATTGAGCCTCAGCCTGCTGCACAAGTTCAAGCTCAATGTTGATGGTGACATCGTCACCCACCAAAACACCGCCTGTTTCCAGGGCTTGGTTCCAGGTCAGGTTAAAATCTTTGCGGTTGATTTTGGTGGTGGCGGAGAAGCCGATGCTGGTTGTACCCCAAGGGCTTTGGGCTTTGCCTTCAAAAGTCACGTCTAGGGCCACTTCCTTGGTGACATCGCGGATGGTTAGGTTGCCGATGAGCTTGCCTTTATTTTCGGCCGTTTGCTCAACCTGCGTACTTTGGAAAGTAATGGCCGGATAAAGCTCGGTGTTGAAGAAATCAGGGGAGCGCAGGTGTCCGTCACGCTGCCCTTCACGGGTGTTGATGCTGTTGGTATCAATGGCGATGTCAACAATAGTGTTAGTCGGGTTAGCTTCATCATACGCAACGGTGCCACTAAACGTTTCAAAGCGGCCGCGTACTTTGGAAATCATCATGTGACGAACGGTAAACTGGATTTCTGAATGGGCACTATCAATTTGCCAAGACATTTTGTTATAATCTCCTTGCATATTTGTTAAATATAAGTGGACTTTAGTCCGTTTTTCTGCTAAGATAATAGCGGACTCTAGTCCGCTTGTCAAGGATTTAGATAGAAACTGTCCGTTTGGACAGGAGCAAGAGCATGAGCAACCAAAACAACATTACTTTGGGTAACTTGGAACCAACTGGAACTGTGTCGCCAAAAGGTGAAAGATGTGATGCAGCAGCAAATCGCAAGCTAATTTTGGCAACGGCCGAAAAATTGTTTGCCCAGCACGGGGTAGAAAACGTCAACATGGCGCAAATTGCCCAAGCCGCGCAAGTGGGTAAGGGGACGATCTATCGCCGTTTTGCCAACAAAGCCGAACTATGCTTGGCGTTAATGGATAGCCAAATGGCGGATTTTCAAAATGTGATGCTGGAGCGAATGCGGAAGATGACAGCCGAAGGTGTAACACCGCTGGGGCAGCTTGACCAATTTTTGGATGCGCTTGTCTATTTTATTGAAGACCACGCGCCGCTGCTGGACGAAGTGCAGCGTGAGGGGCTGTTGGGCAATTATGATTTGCAAGTGCCCCATTTTTGGCTGCACATGACCACGAGTGGGCTGCTGCGCCAAGCAATTGAGGCAAGGGAGCTGTTGCCCCAATTGGATGTGGCGTATATTGCTGATGCTCTGTTGGCCTCGCTGCGGGCGAATGTGTTTCTCTTTCAGCGGCAGGTGCGGGGGTTTTCCTTGGAGCGGATTAGCGCCGGGTTGCGGGCATTGGTGGCGGGATTACGTTTTGTTGAAGCAGAATAGCGGTGAGTGTGACGAGCGTCAGATGACGGATGACCGATCACTGAGAATAGAGATTATCAGAAATAAGAATTTCTCACGCAAAGTCGCAAAGACGCAAAGCATTTTTCCTTTGCGTCTTTGCGTGACATAAAGTTAATTCCGATAATGTCTAATGAAAATGGCGGCGGGTGGTTAGTGGCTTGTATCAGCAACTAGCGACCAGCCACTATGTATGAAGGGATTTTTATGACAGTACCAATTTTGCAGGATTTCCCACATAGTTTTGATAGTGAGCGGTTGACGATTCGCGGCCCGCTGCCGGGAGATGGGGCGGAATTGTTGGCAGCGATTGTAGAATCGCAGGCAGAGTTGGCTCCGTGGCTGCCGTGGGCGGTGGGGGAACAGAAGCTGGCGCAAGTGGAGGAGAATGTGCGGCGGGGTCATGCCCGGTTTTTGACGCGGGAGGATTTGTGGCTGATGCTGTTTTTGCGGGGGACGAATACGCTGGTGGGGGGAAGTGGGCTGCATCGGATTGATTGGGCGGTGCCAAGATTTGAGATTGGGTATTGGGTGCGGACGCGGTTTGCGGGGCAGGGATATATTAAGGAGGCGGTAACGGCCGTTTCTCAGTTCGCCTTTGAAACCCTGGGTGCCAAACGAGTCGAAATTCGCTGCGATGCCAACAACGTGCGTAGCGCTGCCATTCCGCCCAAAGTCGGTTTTGTACATGAGGCCACCCTGCGGCAAGACGGCCGGCACCACGTTAGCGGCGATCTGCGCGATACCATGATTTTTGCCAAAATAGCTTGACGCTCTTTTTTTACAGGCAATTAACAGCTCATTCACCGTCCCTAGAATAGGAGTGTGGTACGCTCCTCCTGACAAATTTTGTGGGAGGTACCATGAAAAAGCTACCTGTTTTAACCTTGGTGGGGGTGTTGCTGCTGTTAACGGCCGTTACCGCTGCCGCCGACACCCTCTATACCGTGCAAAATGGCGACACCCTGGCCGCCATTGCCCGCCGCTTTAGCAGCACCGTGCAAACACTGGTGCAGCGCAACAACATTGCCAACCCCGATCTTATCTACAGTGGACAACAGCTAGTCGTTCCCGATGCTAACGGGGCACCTGCTCCACCGCCACCTTCGCCTACCGGCGACCAAACCCGTTACACCGTGCAGCGTGGCGACACGTTAGCTAGCATAGCCCGCCGTTTTGGCACCACCGTGCTGGCTCTGGTGCAGGCAAACAACATCGGCAACCCAAACCTAATTTACGTGGGGCGGGTGCTGGTCATTCCTGGCACCGGTTCAGCCCCAACCCCGCCGCCACCAACCGATAACCCGCCTACCCCGCTGCCACCGTCGCCGCCCGCACCCACGGGAGCTAATTTGCTGCCCAACGGCTCGTTTGAGGCGGGCTGGTACAATTTGAACGGGGTGCCGGAGCTGCAATTGCCTAATCAATGGCTATTTGAATGGGATGAAGGGCCAACGGGGTTTGGCACGCAGCCGTGGGATGTGTACGTGCGGCCGGAGACGCGGGTGCTGCCAGCGGCCTATTTGCCACCCAACGAACATGGGCTGTTTATTTGGGATGGCAACCAAACGGTGAAGATTTTTAAGGGGCGCGGGGCGATTAGCTATCGGCTGCTGACGGATGTGGTGCTGGCACCGGGGACGTATCGGCTGACGGTGAATTTGTTCCCGGATTTGGTAACGGCCGTTAATGGCACAACCAAAGTGTGGGCAACTTCTGACGCTGGCGAGGTGGCCTTTGTGGTGGGCGGTCAGCGGACGGCGTGGCAACAAACGGCCGTTGGTCAGCGCAATACCCTTAGCCACACCTTTACCGTTAGCCAAAACCAAACCGTGCGCCTAGGTGTTGCTATTCGCGGTCGCTACGCCATTCTCAACAACGGCTGGTTTATGGATGATTGGTCGCTGCAGCGTACTCAGTAACCAGTAATCGGTAATCAGTCATCAGTTTTACTGGTCACTGATTACCGATTACCGATTACTCTCTTCATGGTTCTTGCAGCCGGAAGCTTGTTTCCCCACCGTTGAGCGCGTCAGCGACGCGCTCAACGTGCTGGGGCATGGCGTTTGGGGGTTCGGAGCCGGGGGTAAAATAGGCAAAATCGGCGGCTTCGGGGCCGGTGGTGAGCGTACCGCCCGTAGCGTGGGCGGTAAAGGTAAACACCATGTTGGCCTGGTTGTGATAGACGTTGATAACGGCCAGTTTGTCTAGCTTTACGGTAAGGCCGGTTTCTTCATAAGTTTCACGAACGGCCGTTTCCCACGGCGTTTCTAGCCCTTCCCGCCCGCCACCCGGCAAATTCCACACATCCTTATCCGTTCGTTTCACCCACAGCACCTGCCCCGTTTCATTGCGTATAACAACAAACGCCCCCGTTTGCCATTGGGGAGCTGGTGTCGGTGGTTCCAGTCCCTTACGCCGCAGTTGCCAGTTTTTAGCGGGGTAAACGATTCGCTGCATAAATGCCCACCCCAGTTGCTCCGTCCACCCCGTGTGATGCTCCTGCCACAAGGCATCCTCGCCCTGATTTTTCAAGGCAATGTCCAGCCGTTCGCGGTGCATTCGTGCCATTAGCCGGGGCAGGTCATGGGTAGGGTAGTAGCCCACGGAAATTGCTTCTTCCGTAGGCTGTAGCTCACCACCACGCTGCAAGCAGCGGAAAATAAGGAATAGGTGGCCGTCGGGAGGCTGCCGCCAATAAGTAACGGCAGCCAGCCGCACCGGTATCGCCAATACCCCTGTTTCTTCGCGTAGTTCCCGCACAATGCCGTCGGTTGGCAGCTCGCCGCACTCCAGCCCACCGCCGGGGGCAGCAAAGGTGCGGGTGTCGTCGCGCTGCATCAGCAGCACGCCCCCGAAGCCATTGACCAAAACACCGCTTGTTCCGATTTTCATACAGTTTGTCCTCTACGTTGTCTACGGATAGTTTAGCTGAAAAATTGGTCCTGTGGGAACAATCGGGTGCGACTTTTGCGGTTTGCTGTGAGTATACAAATAAAAACATCGCAGGTTCAGCCTGCGATGTTTTCCAAATCATGTATGAATGAGAGCGATAAAGAGGAGAGATTAATCGGAGCGGCGGTAGATAAGAATGGTGAGGACAGTGAGCAAACCAAAGGTCATGAGTGTACTCATGAGCAGTGCGTACAGCCCGCTGCCAGATGAACCGGATTGAGCTTGCGCGGGTGCAGCCAGCACCATTGAGGTGCTGATTAAAATAAGCAACAGGCTTGTTGCAATGGACAAAGAGGTCTTAAACATGATATAACTCCTTCACATATGAACCAAACAAATAATGGACACCATGAATCATCAGTACTGAAGTACTACTATAGTACCATAGTACTATAAAAAGATTCTTAAAGCAAGTCCTTAATTGGGAAATGGCATTAGAAGAAACTGAGAAGGAAACACGCTCTCTTTGGTGGCTGCTGCGGGAATGGCAAACGGCCGTTTCCAACTGCCACCCCCAGCCTCCCCATTACACCGGCCCTGACGTCATCATTCATCAATTTGTGGAAGACAGCCGATTGGTTGAACCGGGTGCTGCTTTTGTAGCACGGGTGCGGGTAGGCAGTGATGGGCATTCGTATATTGGGCAGGCTGTGGCACGAGGAGCGAGTTTGGTGATTGCCCAACGGCCGTTAACCGACCTCAACCTGAACGTGCCCGCTAACGTTGGCTACCTGTACGTGGCCGACACCGCCGAGGCGCTGGCGTGGCTGGCGGCAGCCTGGCACGGCTTTCCCAGCCGCCAGCTTACCCTGATTGGCATTACCGGCACCGACGGCAAAACGTCAACCGCCAACATTTTGTATGAGATTTTGCGGGCGGCCGGCATCCAGACCGGGTTGCTGAGTACAGTGCGGGCGGTGATTGGCACCACCGAGGAGCCGCTGGCGCTGCACGTGACCACCCCCGAAGCCCCGGTGGTGCAGGCGTATCTGCGCCGCATGGTGGATGCCGGGTTAACCCACTGCATTTTAGAGTCTACTTCCCACGGGCTGGCGCAGCACCGGGTGGGGGCAATTGAGTTTGACGTAGCAGCGGTGACAAACATCACCCACGAGCATTTGGATTACCACGGCAGCTATGAAGCGTATTTTGCCGCCAAGTCGCGGCTGTTTATGGCGCTGACTGAGGCGTGGTCAAGCAAGGGGATGGCGGGAAAAACGGCCGTTTTTAACCGCGACGACCAATCCTATGAACCGTTAGCCGCTATTCCTGCACCGAACCAGCTAAGTTATGGGCTGTATCGGCCGGCCGACATCACCGCTACCAACATCCACTATGCCGCCGATGCCACCCATTTTGACCTGCATTTGCCACATCATGAGCCATGGCCCATTGCCTCCCATCTGCTGGGTGAGTTTAATGTCTACAATATGTTGGCGGCCGCAGCCGTGGCGTATGGGTTGGCGGTGCCGGCCGATGCCATTGTGACGGGGTTGGGAGCAGTGCAGGGGATAAACGGCCGTATGGAACGCATGGATGCCGGTCAACCCTTCCTGGTTGTGGTGGATTTTGCCCACACGCCCAACTCATTGGAGAAGGTGATTGGGGTAGCGCGAGCGATGCTGCCAGAGGGAAAAAACGGCCGTGTAATCACCGTTTTTGGCAGTGCCGGTAAACGGGATGTTGCCAAGCGCCGCCTGATGGCTGCGGCCTCTGCCCGCCATGCCGATCTCACTATTCTCACCGCCGAAGACCCGCGCACCGAGTCGTTGGCCGACATTTTGGCAATGATGGCCGCCGCTTGCGAGGCCGAGGGAGGGCGCGAAAGTGAGACCTTTTGGCGCGTGCCAGACCGTGGTCGCGCTATCTACTTTGCCCTCACTCTGGCGCAGCCCGATGATATTGTGCTGGTTTGCGGCAAAGGCCATGAGCAGTCCATGTGCTTTGGCACTGTTGAGTATCCTTGGGATGACCGTCACGCTACCCACACCGCCCTCACCGCCTGGCTGCGTGGCGAGCCAATGCCCGATCTCGGGTTACCAACATTTATGTAGCCGAGGTTTTCAAGCCTCGTTGAATCAAGGAGATAGCCATGTTAGCAAAAACTATTAGTCGCATTCGTCGTAATCATGGGCTGGAACACGCCACAATTCATGTGTTAAGCGAAAAGCAAAAAAACTTTAGTGCCCAGGGAAACTCCGACCATCGCGGTTTTCATCTCAACATTTATGGTGATGTCAGCGAAGAGGCGGTGATGAATGCTGTCGAGGAGGCGTTTGCCCGCATGAAGCGGGGGGAACACCAGCTTGCTGTCCATCCCAACTGTGGCACGGTGCTGCTTACCACCGCCACGATGTCTGCTTTGGCGGCACAAGCTGCTTTTACCGTCGAGCAAAAGCGGCGGCAATCCCCCGCCATGACGCTGCCCGTGCTGGTCAACGCCTTGCCGTCAGCCGTCTTGGCCGTTGTCGTTGCCCTCATCGTCTCACGGCCACTGGGCATCCATTTGCAAGCACAGTATACGACCGAAGGAGATTTGGGCGACATGGAGCTAATGAGCATTCGCAAAATTTCGCCTTCACCCGTTACCCGGCTTTTCCAACTGCTGCTCACCGGCGGTGCCAAGCAGCTTAAGGCAACTGCCTATAAAATTGAAACGCGCAATTAGCACCCTAACGATACACGCCCTGTACGCTCAATCAACCACGTTTCTGCCTAGGTTCGGCGGAGATGGGGGGTAACGGCCGTTAAGCAGCTATTGAGCTAGTCTGCCGATATAAACGTTGTCAAAACGGGTGCTAAACGTGTCGCTCGATCCTTTCCAGGCCACAAGGGTCAGGACAAAGCGATCCTGACGCAGCGCGGCGGCATCATCTGGGCGGTTGAGACCCATAAATTGACCGTCTAGAAAGTAGCGAAAGCTCATCGTTTCTGGTTCAACTTCAATGCGAAGGTGGTGCCAGGTTCCCCAATCAACAACAATGCCCTCAGAATGATAAGAATGCCCGGTTTCTACATTCCAGGTTCCGGCTGGGCACATAAGCGTGCTTTTCTTTTGGGCGATTAGCTTCTGGTTGCCCCAGTCCCAAATGCCACAGTCAATATACCATGTTGGCTCCATGTTTCTTGACCTTTGCGCCATTTGGGACAGATTGTGGAGTGTGTTACGGTTTTATTATACGACTTTTTCCTGTCGTGGCGGTTCGTTTAGACACAGTTCGTCTGCAAATCGGCCGTGGAAAAGTAGGTTCTGTTGACTTTTCAGAATTTGAACCGCAAAGTACGCAGAGGGCGCAGAGAAAGAAAAGAAAACAAGCTAAATCTCTGCGATCTTTGCGCCCTCTGCAGTGAAATCTGCTTCTTTTTGCCAAATGTCAACAGAACCTAGGGGTGTTTTTGGTCACAAACGGCCGTTTGCGTTACAGTTCATCCGCTATGGAACACCTGTTTGTGGATGGATTACCCCCCTCGGTGGGCAAAGGCACCCTGCTGCGGCTGCTGATTGAAGACGGTGGGTTGAACAAACACCGCGTGGGCAAAATTGTGCTCAATGGCGGTGTGGCTACCGTGGAGGTGGCTGATGGCTGGGCGGCGCGGCTGGTGCGGGTGCTGGACGGAATGCAGGTAGAAACGCGCCGCATTCGCGTTTGGCAGCAGCCGCAAACGGGCAATAATGCCCACTTTGACCAAATGCTGCGCTGGCTGGTGCTGGAGGCCGAGGCGGAACGGCAGCAGCAGGCAGCCGATGACGATGCCAGCCTGACGCGGCTGGTGATTCGCGGTGAGGAAATGGGGCTGGGGGAGCGGGTGCTGGTGCAGTTGGCTCCGCGCAACGAGCAGGCACATTTGCTCGCTACGCGGCTGTCGGTGGGGTCGCCCGTCATTTTGCGCGAGGAAGAGGGGACGGCATCGTGGCGCGGGGTGGTAAGCCGTTTGGGGCGGCAGCGGCTGGAAGTGGCACTGAATGAACCGCCAGAAACGGCCGTTTCCACCTTTCGCCTCGATTTAGCCCATGACGAAGTGGCGCGGCAGCGGATGCAGCGAGCGTTGGCGCGGGTGGCGGCGGCGCAGGGAAACCAAACGGCCGTTTTGCGTGACGTGATTTTGGGGCTGCGGCCGGCCGAATTTCTCCCCAACCGCGTGCCTGCCCAGCTTCACCCGCTGACCGAACGGCTGAATGAATCGCAAAAAACGGCCGTTGTCCATGCCCTCGCCGCCGAACACCTTGCCATCATCCACGGCCCCCCGGGAACCGGCAAAACCACCACTGTCGCTGCCCTTATCGCCACCGCCGCCCAGCGCGGCGACCGGGTGCTGGCCTGCGCCCCCAGCAATTTGGCTGTAGACAATTTAGCCGAGCGGCTGGCGGCAGCAGGCGTGCCGCTGGTGCGGCTGGGGCATCCGGTGCGGGTGCTGCCCGAATTGCAAGCCTACACCCTTGATGCCTTGGTGGAACAGCACGATAACTACCGGCAGGCGAAAAAGCTGCGAAAAGAGGCGTTTGGGCTGCAAAACCAGGCGGGCAAATTCCGTCGGGCGCGGCCAGAGCGGGGGGCGAAGGAGGCGATGCGCGAGGAAGCGCGGGCGATGCTGGATGAGGCGCGGCAGCTTGAGGCGCAGGCGGTGGAGCGGGTGCTGGATGGGGCGGCAGTGGTTTTATCCACGCTGACGGCGTTAGATAGCAGCCTGCTGGGGCAGCGCCGCTTTGATTTGGGGGTGATTGACGAGGCGGGGCAGAGTGTGGAGCCAGCCAGTTGGATTCCGCTGCCCCGCGTGGATCGGCTAGTGCTGGCGGGGGATCACCAGCAGTTGCCGCCAACAATTTTGTCACAGCAGGCGCAGGCTGAAGGGTTTGGCGTGAGTATGCTTGAGCAGTTGATGCGGCGGGATGGGGCGGTGCTGGCGCGGCGGCTGGATGTGCAGTACCGGATGCACGAGCAGATTATGGGGTTTAGCGCGGTGGAGTTTTATGAGGGGACGTTGGTGGCGGAAACGGCCGTTTCCCACCACCTGCTGGCCGATTTGCCGGGGGTGAAGAGAGTGGGGCTGACGGAAACGGCCGTTTGGTTTATTGATACCGCCGGAGCCAGCTATGACGAAGAGCAGCCCCGCGACAGTGCCAGCCGCCGCAACCCGCAGGAGGCGGCACTGGCGGCGCAAAAGGTGACAGAGTTGCTGGCGGCCGGGGTGTCGGCCACGGATATAGCCGTCATCACGCCTTACTCAGCCCAGGTAGAGCTTTTGCGTGAATTGTTGCCCGAAGCCATTGAAGTTGGCTCGGTGGATGGGTTTCAGGGGCGGGAAAAAGAGGCGATTGTGATCTCGCTGGTGCGCTCCAATGAAACGGGCGAGGTCGGCTTTTTGGCTGAAACCCGCCGCATGAACGTCGCCCTCACCCGCGCCCGCCGTTTGCTGCTGGTGATTGGCGACAGCGGCACGATTACGGCGGATTTATTTTACGGCCGTTTGCTTGACTATTTTGACCAAATTGGGGCGTACCATTCGGTTTGGGAATAGAGGCACTATTAAAGATGGTGGCTGGTGGTTAGTGGCTGGTGGCTAGTACCAGCCACTAACCACCATTTCTGGAGGAACTTTTTGATGAAAAACCGCAACATTGTTTACTCAACCGATTCCGCCTTTCAAAAGCGATGCCAGCGGTGTGGTAGCTATCCCTGCCGCTGTCCCAAGCCCAAAAGTTTGCCGCCGGCCGAACAAACGGCGCATATTCGCCGCGAGAAAAAGGGGCGTGGCGGCAAAACGGTGGTCGTGATTTCCAATTTGCAGCTTACGCCGGAGGATATGAAGACGTTGGCAAAGACGCTTAAGCAGGCGTGTGGTGTGGGCGGGGCGGTTAAGTCTGATGGGATGGAGATTCAGGGGGACAATCGGGATCAGGTAGCTGAGAAGCTGCAGCAGTTGGGGTACAAAACCAAGTTTATTGGTGGGTAAGTGCGTTGCACGGGGTGCAGAATTTGGGCTGATCAACGGCCGTTTTCCTCATGCAACGCACTGCCAGCTTACGGCTGGTTGTTGCGGGGCGGTGGTGGTGGGTTGTTGTTGTTGCGTGGGGGCGGCGGGGGTGGTGGTGGTTGATTAGAACGGCCGTTATTGGCTGGCGGCGGGTTGTTGGGGTCGGGATTAACGGCCGTTTCCGTTCCATTATCGCCCGTTGGCACAGTCATCACAGCCGACTCAGCAGGTGCAGCGGCGGGCGCATCAGGTGCGGGGACAAGCGGAGCCTCTTTGTCTTCTGTTGGCACATCCTCAATTAGTTCGGTGAGAACCTGGGTGGCGGCTTCGTTGAGGGGCGGCGGATTGTTGCGGTTGCCGCGTGGGTTGCCACCGGGCAGGCGAAAGCCGTTGAGGGCGAAGAGAGCCGCCAGAATGAGGGTGAGGGCGAGGCCGACGGCGGGGAGCCAGCGGCGGCGGCGGTTGGCTGTGGAGCGTGGGGCGTGGGGTGTGGCCGCTGTTGCAGCGGGGTGTGGGGTTGGTTGGGCTGCGGCTTGGGTGAGGGCGTGGGCGAGTTCGCTGGCGGTTTGGTAGCGGTCGGCGGGTTGTTTGGCCATGGCGCGGCGGACAATGGCATCGCAGCCGGCCGGAAGCAGGGGGTTTTGTGCTTCAACGGAGGGGACGGGGGTGCTGAGGTGCTGGGTCATGATGGTGTGGGTGGGGCCTTCAAACGGCCGTTTTCCCGTCAACAATTGATACAAAACCACGCCAAGCTGGTAAATGTCAGTTTGCGGCGAGAGCTGCCCTTCCAGCACTTGCTCCGGGGCCATATATTCCGGCGTGCCGATGAGCGTCACCGTTTGCTCCGGGTTGTCGCGGTCAATCAGCCGCGCCACGCCAAAATCGGTCAAATACACGTCGCCGTTGTCGTTGAGCATGATGTTATGGGGTTTGATGTCGCGGTGGATGATGCCGTGACGGTGGGCCTCGTCCAGTGCGGCGGCGACTTGGGCGATGATGGCAGCGGTTTTGGCAAAGGGGGGTACCCCCTCTTCCAGCCAGTCGCGCAGGGAGCCGCTGGGCATATAGGGCATGACGAAATATAAACGGCCGTTTACCTCCCCATAATCCAGCAGCGGAATAATGGCCGGGTGGCGCAGCTTTGCCAGCAGGCTGGCCTCTTGGGTAAAACGGGCGCGTAAGCCGTCATCGTCGTGCAGCGTTTCCCGCAGCAGCTTGATGGCAACCTCGCTTTGGGTGTCGGGGTCAATGGCGCGGTACACCGTAGACATCCCCCCTTGCCCCAGCTTGCTGATGATGATGTAGCGGTCAATTTTGTCAAAAGTTTCCATGAGTTTACTCTTTTCGGTAATCGGTAATCAGTAAACAGTAATCAGTAGAGTCCATAACCGATAACCGATAACCGATAACCGATTCAAATCCACTGCCCGCCGTGATAGCGCCAGCGGGGAAAGATGAGCCGCATGAGGCTTTGGCTGGCGAGGAAGGTGGTGAGCCAAACGGCCGTATAGTGCAGAACAAACTGGGTGGGGGTGGGGGGTGGCAGCAGCCGCGCCCCATAGAGCAGCCCGGCCAGTAGCACGCCTTCAGCCACGCCCGCCGCCAGTTGCAGCGTTGGCGGCCAATCCCGATCCCAGCGTCGTTTTTGCAGCCGGTCATACACCACATCCCAGCCCAAACCGAGCAACAGCACCACCGCCAGCAAGATAAAAGGAATGAGGGAACGGAATAAAACGGCGAAAAGCAGGGTGGTGAGGCTGCCGACGGTGCCGAGCAGGAAAAAGCGGCTTTGCCAGCGGCCAAACAAAGTGGGTGTCATGGTTTTGCTCCAATGGCCCATCGTGTCCACTGGTTGAGCGAGCGCAGCCCGTCGAGGCGGCGCAGGCCGGTGGCACGAACGGCCGTTAACTGGTCAACTGAACGAAGCGCGGCGAATTGCAGCCCCAGAAAGCTGTCTACGGCGGCAAACGGCCCACCCAGCGTCACAATGCCGCTGGCATAAACCCGCCCCTCGCCGTGGCGCAGCGCCTCCACTTCAAACGCATTTGATACTTTTAACCCTCCTCTGGCGTTGCGCGGCAGGTCATACTGGTTGACCAAATCGCGCAGCAGCCCGTTGCTTTCTAACCCCGCCTCCAGCCCGGTGGCATCAATGATGAAGTCGGCTTCGAGGCTGGTTTGATGGGTAAGGGTGGTGTCGCGCTGGAGGGTGAGGGATAAACGGCCGTTTTCCGCCGCCTCCACCCCCTGCACCGCCCCAAAACGAATCTCATACCACCCCTCGCGCAGCCCGTCGTCAACCATGGTGCGCCAATCGCGCCGGTCGGCGGTGGTCGTGCCGCCCCAGCACGCCAGCAGCTCTTTCCGCTCCGCGTCGCTGGCCTGCTCCAACTGCCGCCGCAGGTCGCCCCCCCAGGCCGCCTTCGGCCAGTTAAACGGCTGGAACTCCCAATGGTTGCTCACCTCGCGCTGGGCGTGGTCAAATTGCTGCCCCTCGGCCAGCGGCTGGCGCATCAGGTGCAAAATGGCGATGGGGCTGCCGTGCTGGGTGCGAAGCTCATGCAGCCGCTGGATGATGCGCGAGGCGACAATGCCGCGCCCGCGAATCAGCACCGTGCCGCCCCGCTGCGCCAGCGCGTCGTAAACGTGGTCGTGGGCTTCATAAGCGTTGACCACGCGCCGAAAATCGCCGCTTTGGGCGCGGTAGGCTTGCAAATCGGGCAAAAAGCGGACACCGGGGTAGCCGACGGCCAGGTGGAGATAGCGGCAAACAACCAGGCGGTGCTGGTCGGGCTGCCCGTCGCGCAAATGGGTGTAGGCGACCAGATAACGGCCGTCGTCGGTTTGGCGAATGGCGCGGACGCGCCCGTGCCGCCATAGCTGCCGCCAGCCAATGCGCTCGGCTTCGCGGTCAATGGCGGCAAAGACGTGGCCGGCCACGGGGGTGTAGGTTTGGACGTAGGGTTCGTTGAACAACTGCCAGCCGATGGTGGCGGCGTGGGAAAAACGGCCGTTTTTCACCGCCCCCCACATCTCCCGCACCCCATACCCCGGCCAGCCCCACAGGTTGTCGGGGCAAGAATCGGAGTTGGAGCGCAGCCGTTCGTGGTCGGGGATTTGCGAATTGCGGCATAGCCGCTGGTAGCGGCCGTAGGGTTTGGGTTCAAAGCCGATGGTCAGTATGTCGTCAGGGGCGGCTCCATACACCACCAGATGGTTGATCCAGGCAAAGCTGCCCAACCCGCCCCCCACGCTGAGGTAGGTTTTGCTTTCGTAGGGCTGGTTGAGCGCGGCCAGCGGCACGACGCGCTGCTGGAAGATGGGGGGCAAGGCGGCTGGTTCGCTGCTGCCGGTGGCTTCCAACGCATCGCTGGCACTGCTGAAGGCGAGGGCAGGGGCGGGCTGCTGGTAGCTTTGGCGTATGGCGGCCAGGGTGGCGGGGTCCAGCAGGTTGGTGAGGGTGGCGGTGCGCCCGTCACCCGGCGGCTGGGTGAGGTGGAGGGAGTAGGGGCCGATTTCGATGTGGCTGGGGGTGGTGAGCAAAACGGCCGTTTTCCCTACCAGCTTGCCATTGAGCCTGGTTCCGTTGCGGCTGCCCAAATCCTGCAGCCACGCTTGCCCGTCGCTGTCCTCAATCCGCAGGTGATGGCTGGAGACAAAGCTGCTGTTGAGTTGGATTGTGTTGTCGGGGCTGCGGCCGATGGTGAGGGGATAAACGGCCGTTTGTGTCCGGCTTTCCCCCGTCAGCGGGTCGCGCCAGTGGAGGGTGAGGAGGGTGGTTGGGTTCATGGGGTTTTCCTTTGGGAGATTGGAGATTAGAGATTGGAGATTGTGAACCTTCACAATCTCCAATCTCCAATCTCCATTAACCAATCCGCGTAATGGCATCAGCCTGAAAATGGCCGCACCAGGGGCAGGTGAGGGCATGGCTGCTGATGAGGCGGCGGCAGTCGTCGTCGGCGCAGCGGATGGTGGTTTGCAGGTGGAGCAGGTAACGGCCGATTTGGATGTGGTCGTTGGGGGTGAGGGTGGTTTGGTGAATAAAACGGCCGTTGACCAGCGTCCCGTTGCTGCTGTGCAAATCGGCGATGCCAAGGCCGCGCCAGTCGCTAAAAAGCTGGGCGTGGTGGCGCGAAACGCCGCTGTTAGCTTCTGGCAGCACCACATCATTGTCCTGGGCGCGGCCAATGGTGCAGGGTAAAGACAGCAGCATTTGCCCCTTATCTGCTTCGTTGGTCGGGTTGTGCCACTGCAAATAGATCTGGGTCATCGTCTGGTTCCTTTAAAAATGGGACGCGGACAAACGCGGATGAACGCGGATAAAAAGAATAAAAGGGATCGGTTGCCCGTCGTCCATATTTCATTTTGTAGGGCTGTTTTGGCTCCCTGTTGGCTACTTATGGTGGGGAGTATAGGCAAAGGTGATAAAGAACTGGTTTAGAAAATGTAAAGAAGTTGTAAAATGGTGGCATGATGCAACGAAGAACGAAAAGATTGCTGCTGCGGGATTTTGTGGAGGGGGATTGGACGGCCGTTTATGCCTACCAAACCCACCCCGACTATTTGCGCTTTTACCATTGGGATCACCGCCTGCCTGAAGACGTGCAGGAATTTGTAAAAATGTTTGTACGGCGGCAGCGGGCGCAGCCCCGCATCCATTTCCAACTGGCAATGGTGCTGCCCGAAAGCGGACAGCTTATTGGCAACTGTGGCATTCGGCCCCGGCATGTGGAGTCGTATGAGGCAGAAATTGGCTATGAGCTTGACCCGGCTTATTGGGGCAATGGGTATGCCACCGAAGCGGCGCGGGCGATGGTGGGCTTTGGCTTTGCCGAGCTAAAGCTGCATCGGGTGGTGGCAAGCTGCATTGCCGAAAATGAAGCGTCGGTGCGCGTGCTGCGGAAGCTGGGGATGCAGCAAGAGGGGCGGCTGCGGGAGAAGGAGTGGTTTAAGGGGCGGTGGTGGGATGTGCTGTTGTTTAGTGTGCTACGGCAGGAGTGGGATAGTAATCAGTTATCAGTAATCGGTAATCAGTAACCAGTTGTTCACTGATTACCGATTACTGATTACCGATTACCGGGGAAGAAAAAATGATACACATTGAGGCAGAGCGATTAACAAACCTTGTTCAGGCGATTTTTATGGCGGCGGGAGCGACGGAGGCGAACGCCATTCGCGTAGCCAAGTCGCTGGTGGCGGCCAATTTGACCGGGCATGATTCGCACGGGGTGATTCGTACGGTGCAATATGTGGCGGCGATTGAAGAGGGGCGGATTGACCCGCAGGCGACGGCGGTGGTGGCCGAAGAAATGGGGGCGATTAGCAAGGTGGATGCGCGGGGGGGCTTTGGGCAGGTGGGGGCGGAGTTTGCCATGCAGGTGAGCATTGCCAAAGCGCAAACCCACGGCGTGGCGGCGACGACGCTCCACAACAGCGACCACGTGGGCCGGGTGGGGGAGTGGGTGGCGATGGCGGCGGAGCAGAATTTGATTGGGCTGGCGTTTTGCAATGGAGCGGGGCCGGGTGGCTTGGTCACACCGTATGGGGGGATGGAGCGGAAGCTGGGGACGAATCCGTTTGCGGCGGCGGTGCCGCTGAACGGCGACCGTTCGGCGAACTCCTGTTCGCCGAACAGGAGTTCGCCCTTCATCCTCGACTTTGCCACCAGCGTCCTCGCCGAGGGCAAGGTGCGCGTGGCGCGGAACGCCGGCAAACCGCTGGCCGAAGGGGTGATTTTGGATAAGGAGGGGCACCCCAGCACCAACCCGCATGATTTGTATGCCGGGGGGATGCTGCTGCCGGCCGGACTATACAAGGGTTTTGGGCTGTCGCTGCTGATTGAACTGCTGGGCGGGGTGCTGACCGGCATGGGCAACCCGGCGCTGCCGGAGTATGACCGTTTTTACAACGGGGTGCTGTTTATCGTGCTGGCAATTGAGCCGTTTCGCCCGTTGGCAGACTTTTTGCTGGATGCGGGGCGGTTGGCGGCGGCGATTTCGGCCACCCAACCCGCGCCGGGCAGCAGCGGCGTGCTGCTGCCGGGTGAGCCGGAGGAACAAACGGCCGTTATTCGCCGCCGCGACGGGATTCCGCTGGATGAGACGACGTGGGGGGAATTAACGGCCGTTGGGCAACGGCTGGGGATAGATATGCAGAACGAGCTTTAAATTGGTGCTTTGTGAAAGGAGATGGGTGATTAGAGATTGGAGATTACGAGTGTTCATCAATCCCCAATCTCTAATCTCAATATGGATTTGACAACGGCCGTTTCTTTCCCTAAAATTCACCGTGAACGTTCACGTGAATGGAAACGGAGGTGAGACGGCGATGAAACAAGTAACCATAAACGATGTTGCCAAAGCGGCTGGGGTCTCGCGCCAAACCGTTTCCCGCGCCATGAATGACAAAGGGGAGATTAGTGAAGAGACCAAGGAGAGGGTATTAACGGCCGTTCGTGAACTCGGCTACCGCCCCAACCGTATGGCTCAAAGTATGGTCACTCGGCGTACCGGTACCGTTGGCCTTGTTTTCTCTGACATTCTCAATCCCTTTTTCCCCGAAGTTGCCAGAGGGGTGCAAGATGTGGCCCGCGAGCAAGAGTACAACGTCTTTTTATGCAACACCGACGATGACCCCAAAGTAGAAACTCAAATTCTTCAGTCATTAGTTGCCCAAGGCGTGGACGGTATCATTATTTTGGGCAGTTGTTTGGGGGCAAAAGCCCTGTTGGAATTTGCCGATACCTATCACCCTATCATCATGACCAACCGTTTTGTCAACCACATCAACATCAACCAACTTATTGTAGACAATGTGCGGGGTGGGGCATTGGCCGCCGAGCATTTTGTGCAGCAGGGGCATCAACACGTCGGCATTATTACCAACGAAAATGTTTCCTATAGCCGGGTGCGGCGCATACAAGGATTTTGTAACACGCTATTGCAATATGAAGTGGCGTGTGACGATAGCGTCATCGAATCGGGTGCCCCTACCTTAGCTGGTGGCTACGCCGCAGCCAAACGACTGCTGACGCGCCAGCCGCAGTTGACCGCTCTCTTCGCTTATAATGATTTAATGGCTTTGGGAGCCATGCGTGCCTGCCGTGATATGAATTTGAATATTCCGGAGCAGGTTTCGATTATTGGTTTCGACGATATTCATCTAACTTCCATTGTTTCACCGTCCTTAAGCAGCATTCGTGTAGACAAATATATGATTGGTGTCAAGGCAATGACACGCCTGTTGGAGATGTTGGCACGGCCTGATGCTGAGTTCCCTTGGCAGGAAATGCCGGTGGAGCTAGTCTTACGCGAATCTACCCGCCTGGTGAATCCGCAAAATGATTTGAAAAGCTCTTGACAGGGGCAATAATTTTTTGTACTATTCCGTGAACGTTCACGGGAACGATCACGATAAAGTGAACGCCCACATCCTGTTGGCAAAAGTGGTTACGGATTTGATGAGGAAGAGGAGGTAATCATGAGCGCAAGCCAAACGGCCGTTCGTTCCCAAGAGCGGCCACAAGCCCGGAGAAGTTTACTCAAACAATGGTTTAACCAAGAGACAGCTTTGGCATGGCTGTTTTTGCTGCCCAGCCTTATTGGTTTCATCACTTTTTATGCCGTTCCTGCCGTTCGCGGTCTCTACATCAGCTTCACCAATTGGGACATGTTTTCCGCCCCCAAATTTATTGGTTTGGACAACTACATAGACATGTACAACGACAAACAATTTTGGCGGTCACTTCAGGTAACAGCTTACTACGTCCTCCTTAACATTCCCCTGCAAACTGCCCTTGCCATTGGGCTGGCCGTCATGATGGATCGAGTCACCAAATCTGCCTTGCTGCGCGGTTTGTTTGTCATGCCGTGGCTGCTCCCTCCCGTTATTGTCGCCATGGTGTGGTTGTGGATGCTTGACCCAACCCTGGGGGTTGTCAATACCGCGCTGCAAGCAGTGGGTTTTTCTCGGCAACCATTCTTGGGTTCACCCGATCAAGCTATGCCTGCCATTGCTGCCATCAACATTTGGCAATACACCGGCTACACAGCACTTCTTTTCTTTGCCGGGCTGCAAACCATCCCCAAATCCATTTACGAAGCGGCAGCAATTGACGGTGCTACGGAGCAGCGCATGTTTTGGTCGATCACGTTGCCGCTGCTGCGCCCAGTTATGGTTTTTGTCCTGGTCACCACCATCATCGGCTCCTTCCAGATTTTTGACACGATTGCGGTGACAACCAAAGGCGGTCCGATTGACGCGACGCGGGTAATTACCTGGTACATTTTTGAGTACGCCTTTAATCGCTTTGAAATGGGGTATGCAACGGCCGTTGCCGTCGTACTCTTCCTCATCTTAGCCATCATCACGTTTGTCCAAATGCGTATCCTACGCGCCGATTCATCTGATTTAGCCTAAGGAAGACAGGAGGAACCACAGATGTTGCCTAATCAAACGCTTGTTTCGACAAAACCAGTACAGAATCGGCGACCCCGACCGTCGTGGAGACGCCTTGCCGCTTGGTTTGTTATTGCTTCAGCCGTTTTTGTCATTCTTTTCCCTTTCTGGTGGGTTATTCGCACGGCACTGTCTACCCAGCGGGAACTGTTGGCAGACCCTCGTTCACTGCTGCCAGTGGGCTTTACAATGGTTAATTTTGCCCGTGTGTTGGGGTTTGTGGACACAGCAACGGCCGTTGCGGCCGGCGGGTCTGGTCAATCCATCAACTTCTGGCTCTACTTGCGAAACTCCATCATCGTTTCCACTATCGTCGTCGTTTGCCAAACCTTTTTCAGTGCCTTGGCTGCTTACGCCTTTGCTCGGCTGCGCTTCCCCCTGCGTGACAAAATATTTGGGGCTTACCTTGCTGCCCTTATGGTTCCCGGTATCGTTACCACTCTGCCTAACTTTCTCCTCATTCGTGATCTTGGCTGGGAAAACAGCTTTCTAGGCATTGTTGCTCCATCCCTGCTCATGTCGCCGTTCGCTGTGTTCTTCCTACGCCAATTTTTCCTTGGCATCAATCGTGAATTGGAAGAAGCGGCCAGTCTGGATGGTGCGAGTAAATTCGGTATTTTTTGGCGGATCATCCTGCCGATCAGCACGCCTCCGCTCATCACCCTGGCAATCTTGACCTACGTTGGTACCTGGAATGCCTACCTGTGGCCTTTCCTCATTGGTAAAGACGAGAACGTACGGGTGCTAACCGTTGCCTTGGCTATTTTCCGCTCTCAAACGCCGCAGGGTGCGCCAGACTGGACGGGTCTCATGGCTGGCACCATCATTAGTATGTTGCCTACCCTGCTCCTGTTTCTGCTGTTGGGGCGGCGGGTGGTGAACAACATTCAATTTACCGGCTTTAAATAAGCGATCTGAATCATGGCATTCCAGGGACATGGAGAAGTCACGAAACTGTGAGACTGGGAGCTTTGTCTTTTCTCCCAATCTCCAATCTCTTTCAAGAAGGAGGTGAGGGTTATGTTTGTTGGCTCTTGCGCCGAGCAGCCATTGCTGGACAGGAGCAACCTCAATTAAGTTTTTCCTGGGTTGAACAAAAATCGTTTAAGAATTGTAACGATACAGGTGTCATTTCGAGGCTCTCCGAGAAACCCCATGCTGATAGACGGGAATCGGATTTCTCCTTGAGGACTTGTCGAAATGACATGTTTAGGTCAAAAATTAGTTCACTGATGACAGACCTGATACTTACTAAAAATCTTTTTGGAGGAGATTTAAAGTGAATTTCAAAAAATATCTTGCTTATGTTGTGATGGTGTTGATGTTGGTTCTGCTAGTTGCTTGTGGTGGAACCGCTACCGAAGAAGCTGCTCCCGCTGAGGAAGCTGCCCCTGCTGAAGAAGCTGCCCCCGCTGAAGAAGCTGCGCCTGCTGAAGAAGCAATGGCTGTGACGATTCGTTACGTGCTGTGGGACTCTGCCCAACAGCCTGCTTACGAGCAATGTGCCACCGCTTTCCATGAAGAGAACCCCAACATTACCGTTGCTGTTGAGCAACTGGGTTGGGATGATTACTGGAACGGTATTACTACTGGTTTTGTCAGCGGTGATGCCCCCGATGTTATCACCGACCATCTGGCGAAATTCCCTGAATTTGCTGTAAAAGAGCAGATTATGGACATTCAGCCTTTTGTAGATCGGGATGCTGTTGATCTAGATGTCTATTTGTCGGGTTTGGCTGACCTATGGGTGCGTCAGGGTAAGCGGTATGGGCTGCCCAAGGACTGGGATACCATTGCTGTGGTTTACAATGCCGACATGCTGGAAGCAGCCGGTATTGACCCCGCTGTGATGGATGATTGGTCGTGGAACCCGCAAGATGGTGGCAAGTTTGAAGAGATCATTGCCATGTTGACGCTGGATGCCAATGGCAACAACGGCCTAAGTGCCGACTTTGACAAGGACAATGTAGTGCAGTACGGTTACATTCATCAGGGTAGTGGTGGTTTCTCTGGCCAAACCCAGTGGAGTGCATTTGCTGGCAGCACCGGTTGGCACTTCACCGATGGCCCTTGGACGACCAAATATTACTATGATGATCCTCGCTTCATTGACACGATTGAATGGTATGTTGGCTTGGTAGAAAAGGGGTATGCTCCTCCGTTGGCCGATGTTTCCAGCCTTGGTGCGCAGCAGCTCTTCCTGAGCGGCACGGGTGCAACCACGACTGACGGCTCCTGGCAGATTGGCAACTATGTTACCAACTCCACCTTTAATGTTGGTTTTGGTTTGCTGCCTATTGGCCCAGAAGGGCGCAAGAGTATGTTCAACGGTTTGGCCGACTCCATTTATGTTGGCACGGAACATCCCGAAGAAGCATGGCAGTGGCTGAAATTTGCTGCTTCGCCAACGTGTGCCAACATTGTGGGCGATACGGGTGTCGTTTTCCCGGCACAGCAGTCTGGTGTGGAACGGGCTTTGGCCGTGCGTGAGCAGCAGGGTGTTGATGTAACCGCTTTTACGGATGAAGCTTTGGATCCGAATGGCACTTTCCTCTTCCCGATTACCGATAATGGAGCCGAAATTGACAGCATTATGGGACCGGTGATGGATAGCATTATGCTAGGTGAGGCTGATGCGGCAACGGCTTTGCCGGATGCAAACGAGCAGGTGAACGCGACGTTTGGCGAGTAGTAGAAGAGGTAACCAGTAATCAGTAAACGGTAACCAGTGTTGGTTGTGACTGATTACTGTTTACTGAGAACTGATTACCGGTGTAAAAATGCGTAATTGGTTTGGTTGGGTGATGGGTTTGGTGGTGGTGTTGGTCGGTTGTAGCCCGATGGATAGTGGGTCAATAGACATTGACTCAACGGCCGTTTCTTCCTCACCCCTCTCTGCACCCACCCAACCAATCACCATCTTTACCGCCCCGTTATCCCCGACCCCTGGCTGCACCGACAGCTTTGCCACCCGTACCTTGCCCCATACGACCCAGGTGCATGGGGAAGCAGTGCGAATGTTTGAAACCAATGGGTCGGGAGTGGCAGTGAACGATTTGGACGGAGATGGGTACCTGGATATGGTTTTTGCCAACCTCAATGGCTCACCCTCCATTTTTTGGAACGATGGCGGGCTGTCTTTTCGGCAGGAAACGCTGGCTGACAACGGGACGCGGGCGGTGAATGTGGTGGATGTGGATGGAAACGGCCGTTTAGACATCGTTTTCACTCACGTCAAAAGCAGCCTTAGCCTGTGGCAAAACCAGCTTGGTGCCGATGGCATGGTTACATTTGTTCATAAAGGGATTCCGGGCGTGCTAAAACAGGCGCACTCGATGGCTTGGGGGGATTTGAACGGCGACGGGCGGCTTGATTTGGTGACGGGTTCCTATGATGCCGAACTGCATCGGGAACTGGGCGATGCCTTTTTATTTAGCGGCGGGGTGGGGGTTTATAGCTATTTGCAGGAGGAAAACGGCCGTTTTTCCCCTCAACGGCTGGCGGAAGAGTCACAAGCGTTAACCATCGCTCTTGTGGACGTGAGCGGCGACGGGCAGCGGGACATTGTGGTGGGCAACGATTTTGATTTTCCCGACCAGGTGTGGTTTAACAACGGCGCGGCGGGTTGGGAAGCGGCGGCCCCGTTTGCCCACACCAGTCACAGCACGATGAGCCTGGATTGGGGTGATGTGGACAATAACGGCCGTTTTGAGCTATTTTCCACCGATATGAACCCTTATGACATCAGCGTGGAAAACATGGCGCGGTGGCTGCCGATGATGGATGAGATGCCGCACCGAATTCCTAACGATGACCCGCAGTTGACGCAAAATGTGCTACAGGTGTGGGAGTCGGCGGCTGATGAAAAAAACGGCCGTTTTGCCAACCGCGCTCCTCGTCAAGGCATTGCTGCCAGCGGCTGGAGCTGGTCGGGCAAATTTGGCGACCTCGACAACGACGGCCACCTCGATTTATACGTCGTCAATGGGATGATTGATAGCCAACTGTTTGCCTACCTGCCCAACAACGAACTGGTGGAAGAAAACCAGGCCTTTCGCAACACGGGCCGCGACAGCTTTGATCTTGCTCCCGAATGGGGCATGGGCAGCACGGCCAGCGGGCGCGGCCTGGTACTAGCCGATTTAGACAACGATGGCGATTTGGATGCCGTCATTAACAACCTACTCTCCCCTGCCCAACTGCTGGAAAACCAGCTTTGTGGCGGCCAAAGCATCGAAATTGATTTGCGCTGGCCGGGCAGCCCCAACAGCCACGCCCTCGGTGCACAACTACGGCTTGTCACCAGCGATGGTACCCAATGGCGCGACGTGCGCTCCGGCAGCGGCTACCTTTCCGGCGATGCTACCCGTATTCATTTTGGCTTTGCCGATGATGCTGTACCCGCTTATTTAGAAATTATTTGGCCGGATGGTGCTGTTTCGCTTGTTGAAACCATTACGCCCGATACCCTAATAACGGTTGTACGTTAACCACAAGACCCTAAAGGTTTTAACAACCTTTAGGGTCTGGAACCTATGAGTAACCAATCTATAACCCCTCGCCAACCCACTTTTCCCCTGCTTACGCTCCTCAACCCGCGTGAACAATGGGGCTTCCTGCTGCTGATGCTGGCTGTGGGCGTTGGCCTAAGCTGGCTGGGCGTGCAGCAATATGAATGGCCGCTCTGGGGGGCATCGGCTCTGGTGTTGGCACTGCTGCTGCTGCCAATGGCCTTCAAATGGCGGGCCGATTGGCAGCGCTATGGTCAAATTGGCATGGGTCTCAGCTTTTTGTTGACGGCGCAGGGGTTCCACACCATTGAGCATCTGGCGCAGTGGGCGCAATACCATCTGCTAAACTGGACGGCGCGGGAGTCGTCGGGGTTGCTTTCCCCGGCTAACAGCGAATGGGTGCATTTTACCTGGAACTGGCTGGTCGTGGCTGTCATTCTGGTGCTGATCATGGTTGGCTGGCGTAACCATTGGGCGTGGCTTCTGGTTATTTGGGCGGTGGCCCACGCGGCCGAACACAGCTATATGTTTGTACGCTATCTGCAGGTGCTAAATCGGCTGGCGGAAATGGGGATTACATCCGTTCCGGCACAGGGGCTGCCGGGTGTGCTGGGGCAGGGGGGCTGGCTGGCGCAAAGTGATCTGACGCGCAATACGTTTTTGTGTCGGCTGCCGGGGTTAACAACGGCCGTTCGTCTCGATGTCCATTTCTGGTGGAATGCCGGTGAACTCCTGCTCCTGCTTGCCGCCGCCCACCACTATCTTCGCCACGCCTGGGAACAAAAAGGTGTAAGTCGTAAACAGCAACCCGTGATCAGCACGTAACTGATTACCAATTATTGGTTGCAGATGACTTCTAAAGTGGGGGATTGTCATAAATCCTGTTAATCTTGTAAATCCTGTCAAAATTCTTTAAGAGGAGAACTGACTCAATGCCTAAAATTACCTTTATCGGTGCGGGTAGCACTGTGTTTGCCAAAAATTTAATGGGCGATATTCTGAGCTACCCAGAATTAGCCAACTCCACCTTTGTTTTGCACGACATTGACGAAGAGCGGCTCCGCACTTCCACCATTGTCGCCCACAAACTGGCCGATGCGATGGGTGCCAACCCCACCATCGAAAGCACCCTGGATCGCCGCGCTGCGCTCGACGGAGCCGACTACGCCATTTCCATGATTCAAGTGGCTGGCTACAAGCCCGGCACTGTCGTTGACTTTGAAATCCCCAAAAAGTATGGGCTGCGCCAAACCATTGCCGACACGCTAGGCATTGGCGGCATTATGCGCGGGCTGCGAACCATTCCCGTGCTGCTGGAAATGGCCCACGACATGGAGGAACTTTGCCCCGATGTCACCTTTCTGCAATATGTTAACCCGATGGCGATGAACTGCTGGGCGCTGAACAAAGCCAGCAAAATCAAAACCGTTGGCTTATGCCACAGCGTGCAGGGAACCGCTTCCCAGCTTTGCCGCGATATGGGCGTGCCGTTTAAGGAAGTCAATTACCTGTGCGCTGGTATTAACCACATGGCCTTTTACCTCAACTTCGAGCGCAACGGCGAAGATTTGTATCCCCAAATCCGTGAGGTGTCGCAGCGGGCGGTGATGCCGGAGCGAGCGCACGGCACTGGGGCTATTTCCGATGCCGTGCGCTATGAAATGTTCCGCCGCCTGGGTTATTTTGTCACCGAATCCAGCGAACATTTTAGCGAATATGTCCCCTGGTTCATCAAGCGCGACCGTTCTGACCTGGTTGAGGAGTTCCAAATTCCGCTGGATGAGTACATCAACCGCTGTGAGCTACAAATACAGGGTTGGGAAGGGATGCGTGACTATTTGGAGCAGCCGGGGACGACGATTAAGCATGAGCGCAGCGAAGAGTACGGTTCGCAAATTATTCACGGGATGGAAACGGGCAAGCCGGTGGTGATTTATGGCAATGTGATGAACAATGGCCTCATTGACAATTTGCCCGAAGAATGCTGTGTGGAAGTGCCGTGTTTGGTGGACAAAAACGGGGTGCAGCCGATGAAGATTGGCAAGCTGCCGCCCCATTTGGCGGCGCTGATGCAAACCAATATCAACGTGCAGGCGTTGACGGTGGAAGCAGCGCTGGCGGGCAAGCGGGAGCATATTTACCACGCGGCGATGCTGGATCCGCACACGGCGGCGGAGCTAAGTCTGGACCAAATTTGGTCGCTGGTGGATGATTTGATTGAAGCGCACGGGGATTGGCTGCCGGCGTATCGGTAATCAGTTATCGGTAATCAGTCATCATTAAACAGTAGGCGGTGGGGTTACTCACTGCTTACTGTTCGCTGTTGCAGCCAGCGGTTGAATGATTTTGCCGATTCGCGGCTGGGTATGCCTTCGATTAAGGCAATGGCGGGAATGAGTTCGTCGAGTGATTCCCAAAAAATGATGTCGCGCCCGCTGCTGTCGCTCAAAATCTGCCAGTTGGCTCGCTCTTGCGCCGTGGCGTGGGTTAGGCGAGGATACCAACTGAGGGGAATGGCGATTAAACGGCCGTTTGCCAGGGAAACATAGAGTTTGTCATCTACAAACATGACATTGCTTGCATGAAGCGCAATTTTAGGAATTTTTGTAATCTTCATACCCCTGTATACGACATTGACATATATGTATATTGTGCATATAATTTTACAGAATGAAGTTTCAATTTGATCCTGCAAAAGCCCAATCTAATCTTCAGAAGCATAGCGTCTCGTTTGCAGATGCAGAGGGTGTTTTTTATGATCCATTAGCGATCCACATCGAAGACCCGTGTCCCGTTGGTGAAGAAAGATTTATTGCAATTGGTTTGGGCAGCGCAAGTCAAATTCTAGTGGTGGTTTACATTTTGCGCCAGGATGAGATTCGGCTTATTTCAGCGCGACGGGCAACCCATAGGGAGATTCGAGATTATGAAGGATGAGTATGATTTTTCAAAAGGCAAGCGTAGGGCAATCTTGCCAAGCAAGGGAAAGAGCCGAATTACGATTTATATTGATGATGTCGTCCTTGAGGAGTTTCGTGCTAGGGCTGAAAAGGCTGGAACAGGATACCAGACGATGATTAATGATGCGCTGAAAGAGTATTTGGCACAGAATGTGGACAAACCCGTAACGGAATCGAGCTTGCGCCGGATTTTGCAGGAAGAACTCCCGCAATTGGCTCGCCTCACTGTACCAACCCCATAAGTGGTCTGAGATGTCAATTTTTGATCCGACTGAACATCCGCATCGGCGGTTAAACCTTTTGACGGGGGAGTGGGTGCTGGTGTCGCCGCACCGGACGAAGCGGCCGTGGCAGGGGCAGGTGGAGCGGCCACCACAGGAAAAACGGCCGTTTTACGACCCCACCTGTTACCTCTGCCCCGGCAACGAACGGGCTGGCGGCTACCAAAACCCAGCCTACGACAGCACCTTTGTTTTTACCAACGACTTTGCCGCCCTGCTGCCCGCCACGCCCGAAGCCGTGAGCGAACATCCGCTGCTGCAAAGCCAGGGAGTGGAGGGGACGTGCCGCGTCATTTGCTTTTCGCCGCGCCACGATTTGACGCTGCCGCAGATGGAGCTACCTGCCATTCGCCGGGTGGTGGATGTGTGGGCGGAACAGGTAGTAGAACTAGGGCAAACATATCGTTGGGTGCAGGTGTTTGAAAACAAGGGGGCGGCGATGGGCAGCTCTAACCCGCACCCGCACGGGCAAATTTGGGCGCAGACGGTGCTGCCGAATGAGGCGCGGAAGGAGGATGAGCAGCAGAGACGGTATTGGGAGGGGGAAAAACGGCCGTTATTGCTCGACTACGCCCACCTTGAACTGGAAAAACAAGAGCGTATTGTCGTCGAAAACGACCATTGGCTGGCCGTCGTCCCCTACTGGGCCGTCTGGCCGTTTGAAACCCTGCTCCTGCCCCGCCGCCATGTCCTGCACCTGCCCGACCTGACCAGCGACGAGCGCGATGCCCTCGCCAGCATCCTCAAACGGTTGCTCACCAAGTACGACAACCTCTTTGAAACCAGCTTCCCCTACTCCATGGGCTGGCACGGCGCACCCTCCCCAATCGCCAATCACCAATCGCCAATCGCCAACTCCCACTGGCAACTCCACGCCCACTTCTACCCCCCCCTCCTCCGTTCCGCCACCGTGAAAAAGTTCATGGTGGGCTATGAAATGCTGGGTGAAGCGCAGCGCGACATCACCGCCGAGCAGGCGGCAGCGCGGTTGCGGGCGTTATCAGAAGCCTATTACAGCGATTTGTAGAACGGTACTATTTGTAGGCTAAAAGGACACCATCCTGCGTTGCCAGGTAAAGCTGTGACCCGGCCACGGTGAGGGGGATGCGGGAGCGGGGCTGGGGTTCGCTTTGCCAAATGATTTCACCGCTGTGGCGATTTAACCCATAGAGCCGGTTGTCGTTGCTTTGGAAGTAGAGGTAATCGCCAACGATGTTGGGTTCGGAGCGGGGGGCGTTGAAAATGCCTTCGAGGGGGGTTTGCCAAACGGCCGTTCCTTTCCCCGCCGCCACCGCATGAACACGCGCATTATCACTGCCAAAATAAAGCGTGTCATCGGCCATTGTAAAGCCCGGCGACCAGTTTTCCGTAGGATAGTGCCAAACTTCGGAGCCATCGGCCAGTGACAACCCATAAACCATGTCGGTATAGGCCAGATAGTAAAGCTGCTGGTCATCTAGCGCCACCGACTTGAGAAAGCCGTCTATGGTGTCTACTGTCCACAGCAGGGTGCCGCCGGTTGTGAGCAAATGCAGGCGCAAATGCCCGCCTTCGTTGACATCGCTTTCATCAAGACGACTGCCGCCAAAGACAACCCGGTTGTTGCTGGCCGTTGGCGTGATGAGGGTGTAGGTGTCGGTTTCCAGCGACCAGCGGATTTCGCCTCTGTCTGGGTCAAGGGCATAGCCCCAGGCGTGCTGGTCGGGTTGTGGCTCAACGCCTGGGCCAACAAAGGCGGTGGCGACATAAACAGGGTCGCCGGGAAGGGGCGGCCATAGAACCTCGCCTATAGTGGTTTGCTGCCAACGTTCCTGACCGCTGCTGGCATCCAATGCCAGCAGGCCACCGGGCACGCCCACAAAAATGGTGTCGCTGCTGCTGGCGAGGGAGCGCGGCCACACGCCGTGGGGTGGGGCAACGCGCCACGCCTCTTGCCCGTCGCTGGCGTTGAGGGCGATAACGGCCGTTTTTGTCGCCACCACCACATGTTCTCCCACCACCTGCGCCGGTGCTTCCAGCTTATCGCCGGCCGCAAACTGCCAGATGAGTTCAGGAACGGCCGTTAGGGGGTCATTGGGAAAAACGGCCGTTGGTGCTGTCTGTGCACAGCCCACCAGCAACCAAACGAGACAAACCACTACCATTCGCTGCATACTCTTTTCCTTTTGTGTTTGAGATTTTTCTATTGCAAAACAGACAGGCCAGGAAATGCCCCTGGCCTGTCTGTTTTGTTGGCACGCAAAGCCATTTTTACTTTACGCTATGATAGCTGCTACAGCATCACTCTCTTTGTGAAGAGTTACTCGTCACCTGGGCCTAGCAAGTAAGTCACCAGAATGTCAAGTTCTTCAGGAGTAATGGATTCGCTAAACGTCAGCGGCATCGGATTGGCATCTTCATAGCCCGGCACATAAAATGCGTCAGGTGTCAGAATAGATTGCCGTACATATTCCTCAGCCGAAAGCCCTTCACGGCGCGTGCCAGCCACGTTAGGTAGCTCAGTCCAACTGGGGCCAATCTTGCCACCACGCCCCAAATGCTCGAGGCGATGGCAGGCAAAACAGCCGTTTCGTTCAATGATGGCAATAGCCGCCTGCTCGCCTTCATCCACCGCCCCGGCCGAAGCCTGGCTGCGGATGAAAGTAACCACCTTCCACCGATCATCTTCGGGCATCATATGTTTCCAGGCCGGCATGGCCGAGAAGAAAGGTGGCTGTGCGCCCCCTTCACTAATCCGCCAGAACAAATAGTTGTCGGTCATAAACGGCAGATTCATCAGCACCGGATCGGTCAGGTTGCTAGGTTTAGGCAGCAAACCCGCGCTGAGTTTGCCATCTCCCTGCAACTGCTCACCGTGGCACTCATAGCAATCGCTATCTTTGAAGACCTGCTCGCCTTCTGCCGCCGCTGCTGCATCGTTGACATAAGGGTTAGATAGCTTCGCGTAGGCATCCGGAATTTTAGCCTGCCATTCCTCCACACGCACTTCTGAAGTAAGCGGAATTTCTGGCGGTACCTCGAAGGGAATTGGCCTTTCTTCATGGATAGACACCGTTTGCGTAAAGGTATCGCTAATGACGGCGTGCAGTGCTAGGCCACTAGTGATCAACCCGGTAACGGCAAACAAGAGTCCGGCTACATTGACCGCATTAGCCTGTTTCCTCGCCTGGCTGCCAAAGACAAACAGCATGACCACGGCGAAAATCAGACTGATGCCACCCATTAACCCCAAGAACATGGGGGAGTACTGCGCTCGAATGACGTTTTGGGTCACGATTGGGTCGGGCACAGGGAAGGGTTCACGAGTTAGCTCAATAAGCTCAAGAGGGGGTGCTTCTATTGCGGCCACCGTTGTTGGGGCTGCTGCACCGCCCGTTTCTTGCCCAACCTTCACCATCGGGCCATCGCGGTTGGTTTCCTCGATGTCGAACTCCCAGCCGGGAGGCATCCGGTTGTCACGCAGACGGGAGCGGAGCTTGGAATGCTCCCAATCTCCCGGCACCACAACAGGTACGCCGGGTGGCTCGGACAGCACATCGGCACCACTGAGAATGCCCGCAATATTGCTCAAGTCCATTTCGTGTCGTGAATCTTCGGAGTTGTCGAAATGGCAGTTGGTGCACGCTTCGGATCCTTCAAACCAAGCGTTTTCGGTAGTGAAGAACGGCTGCACGTCATCGGCAAACGTGGCGGTATGGGTTGAACCGGCTGCGTCTGTCCATTCAAAGCTGCCTTCTTCTGCACCTGAATCTACCCAGGCACCGATGAGGGAAACGGCCGTTATTTCCACCCCGTCCACAGTCAACGTCGGGCCATCGCGGTTGGTTTCCTCGATGTCGAACTCCCAGCCGGGAGGCATCCGGTTGTCCCGCAGACGGGAGCGGAGCTTGGAGCTTTCCCAATCTCCTGGCACCACAACAGGCACACCGGGTGGCTCGGACAGCACATCGGCACCGCTGAGAATGCCCGCTATGGTGCTCAAGTCCATTTCGTGGCGTGAATCTTCGGAGTTGTCGAAATGGCAGTTGGTACAGGCTTCGGAGCCATTAAACCAGATGTTGTCGGTGGTGAATAGCGGCTGCACATCGGTGTTGAAGTCGCCGGTGCAGGCCTTGCCGTCAACTGCATCAAAGGGGAAGCTTCCCTCTGGGGCGCCAGCATTCACCCAGGCACCAATCAGGTCTACGGCATAGACATCACAGTCACCTTGCAGTACCGTCGCGGCAGCAGTGCTGTTTTTAACCCCAACCTGCACCATCGGGCCGTCGCGGTTGGTTTCCTCGATGTCGAACTCCCAGCCGGGGGGCATCCGGTTGTCGCGCAGACGGGAGCGGAGCTTGGAGTGTTCCCAATCTCCCGGCACCACAACAGGCACGCCGGGCGGCTCGGACAGCACATCGGCACCGCTCAGGATGCCCGCAATGTTGCTCAAATCCATTTCGTGGCGTGAATCTTCGGAGTTATCGAAATGGCAATTGGTGCAGGCTTCGGAACCTTCAAACCAAGCGTTATCGGTGGTGAAGAGCGGCTGCACGTCATCGGCAAAGGACGCGGTGTGGGTTGACCCTGCTGCGTCTGCCCATTCAAAGATGCCTTCTTCGGCTCCTGAATCTACCCAGGCACCGATGAGGGAAACGGCCGTTATTTCCACCCCATCCACCGTCAAGGTCGGGCCATCGCGGTTGGTTTCCTCGATGTCGAACTCCCAGCCGGGAGGCATCCGGTTGTCCCGCAGACGGGAGCGGAGCTTGGAGCTTTCCCAATCGCCTGGGACGATAATGGGCACGCCGGGTGGCTCAGATAGCACATCGGCACCGCTCAGAATCCCCGCTAGGCTGCTCAAATCCATTTCGTGGCGTGAATCTTCGGAGTTGTCGAAATGGCAGTTAGTGCAGGCTTCGGAGCCTTCAAACCAGATGTTGTCGGTGGTGAAGAGTGGTTGCACATCGGTGTTGAAGTCGCCAGTACAGCTTTGGCCGTCAACGTCTGTAAAGGTAAAGATACCCTCTTTGGCTCCGGCATTTACCCAGGTACCAATCAGATCTACGGCGTAGATGCCACAGTCCCCGTGCAGCACCGAAGCGGCCACGTTGGTCATTGTGATGCCACCTTGCACTATCGGGCCATCGCGGTTGGTCTCTTCGATGTCGAATTCCCAGCCAGGGGGCATCCGGTTGTCCCGCAGGCGAGAACGGAGTTTGGAGTGTTCCCAATCTCCTGGCACTACAACGGGCACGCCGGGCGG
Organism: Ardenticatenaceae bacterium; assembly: GCA_020634215.1. GTDB lineage: Bacteria > Chloroflexota > Anaerolineae > Promineifilales > Promineifilaceae > JACKCD01. The sequence continues at coordinate 88,206 of JACKCD010000013.1, forward strand.
CTCGGACAGTACGTCGGCACCGCTCAGAATACCCGCCAAGCTGCTCAAGTCCATTTCGTGGCGTGAATCTTCGGAGTTGTCGAAATGGCAATTGGTGCAGGCTTCGGAGCCTTCAAACCAGACATTTTCGGTGGTGAAGAGCGGCTGCACGTCATCGGCAAAGGATGCGGTGTGGGTTGACCCTGTTGTGTCTGCCCATTCAAAGCTGCCCTCTGCTGCGCCTGAGTCTACCCAGGCACCGATGAGTTCAACGGCCGTTATTTCCACCCCATCCACACTCAAAGTCGGGCCATCGCGGTTGGTTTCCTCGATGTCGAACTCCCAACCAGGAGGCATTCGGTTGTCGCGCAGACGGGAGCGAAGCTTGGAGCCTTCCCAATCGCCCGGCACCACAATGGGCACGCCCGGCGGCTCAGACAGCACATCGGCTCCGCTCAGAATACCCGCCAAGCTGCTCAAATCCATTTCGTGGCGCGAATCTTCGGAGTTATCGAAATGGCAGTTGGTGCAGGCTTCGGAGCCTTCAAACCAGATGTTGTCGGTGGTGAAGAGCGGCTGCACATTGGTGTTAAAATCGCCTTCACAGGCTTGGCCGTTAATGTCCGTAAAGGTGAAGGTTCCCTCTTTGGCTCCGGCATCTACCCAGGCACCAATCAGGTCTACGGCATAGATGTCGCAGTCGCCTTGCGCCATCGTTACTGCCGCAGGTACGGCTGCTGCTTTCACACCAGCCATAATGGTTGGGCCATCGCGGTTAGTTTCCTCGATGTCGAACTCCCAGCCAGGGGGCATCCGGTTGTCGCGCAGGCGGGAACGAAGCTTAGAATGTTCCCAATCCCCTGGTGCCACAATCGCCACGCCAGGTGGCTCGGATAGCACATCGGCACCGCTGAGAATGCCCGCTAAACTGCTCAAATTCATTTCATGGCGTGAATCTTCGGAGTTATCGAAATGGCAGTTGGTGCACGCTTCGGAACCTTCAAACCAGGCGTTATCGGTGGTGAAGAGTGGCTGCACGTCATCGGCAAACGTCGCGGTGTGTGCCGCACCGGTTGCGTCTGCCCATTCAAAGCTGCCTTCTTCTGCGCCTGAGTCCACCCAGGCACCGATAAGCTCAACGGCCGTTATTTCCGCCCCATCCACACTTAAAGTTGGGCCATCGCGGTTGGTTTCCTCGATGTCGAACTCCCAGCCGGGGGGCATCCGATTGTCGCGCAGGCGAGAGCGGAGTTTGGAATTCTCCCAATCGCCCGGCACCACAATGGGAACACCAGGTGGCTCCGATAAGGCATCAGCACCGCGCAGAATGCCGTCCAAACTGCTCAAATCCATTTCGTGACGCGAATCTTCGGAGTTGTCGAAATGGCAGTTGGTACAGGCTTCGGAGCCTTCAAACCAGATATTGTCGGTGCTGAACAACGGTAAAACATCGGTGCTAAAATCTCCAGTACACATTTGGCCGTCGGTGGCCGTAAAAGGAAAACTTCCCTCTTTGGCCCCGGCATTAACCCAAGCACCGATCAGGGAAACGGCCGTTACGGCACATTCCCCGGCCGCCTGCATCTCATCAGGAGCAGCGGCATAGGCAGACGTTTGAATAAATAAAGGATATACAGCGATTGCTACCAACACGAGGAGAGATAATTTACCAATACTAGTCAAGAGGTTTTGAGTCTTGAACATAGATTCCCTCGCTGTTTATTCTTGCTGGGAGAGGCACATTTCCCCAGCAGTGTGTTTGGAAGCCAAAGCTTACCATAGAATTCTTGCGATACTAGTTAAGATGACTCAATTTGGTAAAAATTGCTCTTGTTAGTACACCATGTCGCCGTGGACAAAGGCCGCCGTGCGGGGGTCTTGGGGAGATTCAAAGAAACGGGCAGTATCGCCTACCTCTACCAGTTGACTTTCCATTAAAAAGGCAGTGCGGTGGGCAATGCGCCGCGCCTGGAAGATATTGTGGGTGACGAGTACGACGGTGGTGTGCCGTTCCCGGTTGGCGCGGACGATGATTTGTTCAATCAGCTTGATGTTGCTGGGGTCAAGATTGGCTGTTGGTTCATCTAGCAGCAGTACGTCGGGCTGGAGAATGAGGGCGCGAGCCAGAGCAACACGCTGGGCTTCGCCGCCGCTGAGGGTTTTGGCAGGAGCATGGGCCAAGTGCGATAACCCAACGTCGGTGAGGGCTTGAAAAACGGCCGTTTTTACCCCTTCCCCTTCCGTCCCCCGAATGTGCAGCCCAAACGCCACGTTATCCGCCACCGAGCGGCTGAGCAGCACCGGTTTCTGAAACACTTGCGTCACCCGCCGCCGCACCGCCAACGTAGGCCCTTGCCCATTTACCGCTTCGCCGTGAAACGTGAGCGTGCCACCGCTTGGTGGCTCCAGAAAGGCCAACTGCCGCAGCAGCGTACTTTTGCCCGCCCCACTTGGCCCCACAATTGCCAGAATTTCCCCCCGCTGAATATCGAGGTGGTGGATGTTGAGAACTAAACGGCCGTTATACTGCCGCTTCAACCCTCGTAGCGTATAAATTGGTTCCATTCCTTCCATTATATACTGAGCGTGGTCACAACGTTACATGCCTTTGTGCCCAAGTAACAAGTTGCAAGTGGCAAGTGGCAAGTCTTGTCAGCAAACGAGACTTGCCACTTGCCACTTGCAGCCAATCGGCACAGTTTGAAACTGTTGACAGTACAGTCTATTTATGAGGGTAGTTTTTAATAAATTGACACGAGTCCGGTTCGTTGCTATCATATAGGTATCGGTCAATATAAGGCCGTTTTTGTTAAATTAATCAACCTATTCGAGGGCTAGGACAATGAATTTTCTCGAACAAACAGCAACTGATACCATTACGTTGACGGAAACGGCCGTTAATACCATCAAAAATTTGCTTTTACAGAAAAACGTGCCGGATCACGGTTTGCGCGTTTTTGTTTCTGGCGGCGGCTGCTCTGGTATGCAGTATGGCATGGCGCTGGAACCAGAAGCACGGCCTTATGATCATGTGATTGAAACGGGTGGTATCAAAGTGTTTGTAGACCCCACCAGCATGATGTATTTGAGTAACGCTACCATTGATTATGAAGACAGCATCATGGGCGGTGGTTTCAAGATTGATAACCCCAACGCTGTGTCAGCCTGTGGCTGTGGCTCTTCCTTCAAACCGCAGGGCCAGGCCAACGGTGGCTATTCTGGTGGCGGCTGTGGCTGTGGAGCGTAGGCAAAAAACGGCCGTTTTTACCCCGCATAGCAATAAATAAACCGCAGACAGGGCAGGGTGTTGCGCCACTGCCCTGTTTTTGTTTCTTTCCTATGCCCAAATTTTTTACGGTGGATGAAGCCGATGGGTTGTTAGAGCAAATACGGCCGTTAATGGGCGAACTGCTGGAACGCCGCGACCGCGCTGTGACGCTCAGCCGGCAAATGGAAGGGTTTTGGGAGCCACCCCACAGCGACCGGGGAAGCCTGTCTGCCTCACGGCTGGCACAAGAGTTTAAGCGCATTGAGACCTTGATCAAACAAATTGAAGTGTTTGGCTGCGTGATCAAGGATTTGAACGGCGGGTTGCTCGACTTTTTAGCTGAAATGAACGGCCGAGAAGTATACCTCTGTTGGCGCTACAACGAAGACAAAATCGCCTTCTACCACGACCTGCACACCGGCTTTGCCGGCCGTAAACCAGTGCCATAAACGAAAAAGGGCGACCCTTTCGCAGTCGCCCTTTCTTTACTTTGTAGTTCCAAACGCCGTTTTAAATTTTGCCCGTCGTCAGGGCCATCTTCACTTCGGCAATGGCGCGGGTGACTTCAATTTCACGGGGGCAGGCGTTACTGCAGTTGAAGTTGGTGCGGCAGCGCCACACGCCAAAGGTGTCGCCCACCACTTCCAGCCGTTCCTCAAATGCCTCATCGCGGGTGTCAAAGATAAAACGGTGGGCTTGCACAATGGCGGCCGGCCCGATGTATTTCTCATTAGCCCAAAAGCTGGGGCAGGAGGAGGTGCAGGCGGCGCAAAGGATACACTTGGTGGTGTCGTCAAAGCGGGCGCGGTCTTCCTGGCTTTGCAGCCGTTCACGGCCGTTGGCCGGTAAGGGGTTGTCGTTGACAAAGTAGGGCATGACGGAACGGTAGTGGTCGAAAAACGGTTCCATATCAACCACCAAATCCTTGATGATTTGCATCCCCAAAATTGGCTCAACCTGAATCCTGGCGTAGTTGTTATCCTTGGTTAACCGTGTTACCAGCGTTTTGCACGCCAGCATGTTGGCACCGTTAATTCGCAGGGCATCTGACCCACATACACCGTGGGCACAAGAGCGACGCAAAGTTAAGGTGCCGTCTTGCTCCCATTTGATACGGTGGAGCAAATCTAACACGGTATCGGTGGCACGCACTTTTTCCAAAGTGTATTCACCCCACCACGGCTTTTGGTCTTTTTCCGGGTTAAAGCGACGGACTCGCAAATCTACTTTCATAATCTTTTTCCCTGAAAATAAGAGGTTCTGTCTTGAAGAACCCTCTATTTTTAATAGACACGCTCTTTTGGCTGGTAACGGCCGATCACAACGGGCTTATAGTCAAGACGCAGCTTGCCGTTTTCGGAGAAGCAGAGGGTGTGCTTGAGCCAATCCACGTCGTTGCGCTTGGGATAGTCGTCGCGGGCGTGTCCACCTCGGCTTTCGGTGCGGTTTAGGGCAGAAACGGCCGTTATCTCCGCCAGTTCCAGCAAACACCCCAACTCCCACGCCTCCAACAAATCCGTGTTGAACCGCGCCCCCTTATCATCAATTTGAATATTCCGGTTATATTCCGCCCGCAGCAGCCGCAAATCGTCCACTGCCTTGCTAATCGTCTCATCTGTGCGGAATACCCCCACATTATCCGTCATCGTCTTCTGCATCTGCTTGCGCAGCTCATACGGCTTCGCCCCACCACTCCCATTGCGAATCCGGTCAAACTCAGCCATTACCTCATCCACCGGATTCTTTGGCAGCGGCAGCTTCTCCGCTTCTTTACAATATTGCGCCATGTGAACACCCGAACGGCGGCCAAACACTACCAAATCAACCAGAGAATTGGTTCCCAACCGGTTTGCCCCATGCACCGACACGCAGGCACATTCCCCGGCCGCATACAGCCCCGCCAGCACCTTGTTGTTCTGATCCAGCACCACACGGCCGTCAACATCCGTAGGAATACCACCCATGGCATAGTGCGCCGTTGGCTGAATGGGCATTGGCTCTTTCACCGGGTCAACCCCCAAATAGGTGCGCGTAAAATCGGCAATATCCGGCAGCTTGGCCTCAACATATTCACGGGTAATGCGGCGTGATTCTCCCGCCTCAGCTAAATATTTGTTCACCGTTTCCGGGGTAATATCCAAATGGACATAATTCTCCCCGTTAATGCCTCGGCCGGCTTGAATTTCCAAAAAGATAGCCCGGCTCACCACATCACGGCTTGCCAAATCCTTAATGCTGGGAGCATATTTCTCCATGAAACGCTCCCCCTTGCTGTTGAGCAACACGCCACCTTCGCCGCGTACCCCTTCCGTAATCAAAATACCCAAACGGTAGATACCCGTGGGATGGAACTGGAAGAACTCCATATCTTCCATGGGAATGCCGCGCCGCACGCAAATAGCTGCCCCATCCCCGGTTAGTGAATGGGCATTGGAGGTAACTTCCCAGCAGCGACCCCAGCCACCTGTGGCAAACAACACGGCCTTGCTGTGAAAGACATGAAAATCACCTGTGCTAATTTCCACCGCCACCACGCCGCGCACCGTGTCACCCACACGAATCAGATCAACCACATGGAATTCATCAAAAAAGTTGACCTTGTTCTTAATGCACTGCTGGTAAAGCGTTTGCAAAATCATGTGGCCGGTACGGTCGGCGGCGTGGCAAGCACGCTGCACCGGTTTGCCCGTTTCGTTGTTGGTGTGGCCGCCAAAACGCCGCTGCGAGATTTTACCGTTGGGGAATCGGTCAAAAGGTAGCCCCATATGCTCCAACTCGATAACCGTGTCAATGGCTTCCTTGCATAGCACATCAACCGCGTCCTGGTCAGCCAAATAATCCGACCCCTTTACGGTGTCATAGGCGTGCCATTCCCACCTGTCTTCTTCAATATTGCCCAGCGCGGCTCCAATGCCACCCTGTGCTGCCCCCGTGTGAGAACGGGTGGGGTAGAGTTTGGAAATAACGGCCACGTTGACTTCACGGCTGGCATAAAGAGCCGCCATCAGACCAGCACCCCCTGCGCCAACGATGATTGCATCAAAAGAATGTGTTTTAACTTCTGCCATTATAGGCTCCTAGCGAGTATAGTCATTTCTATACCCGATATGTTTATTGCAAGCAACTTTACAGATGTTCCTTGAAAACGTTAACGAAAAAGACTCGTCATTCCCGCAAAAGCGGGAATCAAGGCTAATGCTCAAGATAGATACCCGCCTACACGGGTATGACAATCTGTCTAGTTACTATTGAAATTTGGATGCGTCAAAGAGCGCCATGCCGATGGTGGCCCAAATGACGGTGGCAACCACAAACAGCGCCAGCAGCCGGTTGATCAGCTTGACGGTGGTAGGATTGTGGATGTAATCTTCCAGAATGTTGCGTAGGCCATTGATGCCGTGGGGAATAGCCAGCCACAGGAGCAAAATGTCGTAGACTTTCCACCCCCAGGAGTTCCACTGGGCGGCCACGAATTCGATGGTGAGGTTGGCGGAACTGTTGAGTACGTGCTGGATGAGCATGTGGCCGACGGCCAGGATGAGCAGGCCAACGCCAGACATGCGCATGAACAGATAGGCGAACCGCTCAAAGTTGGAGTGAACTTGAAACTTGCGAACGGTTATCTTTTGTGAACTAGTTGCTGCTGCCATTTTGTGCCCTCCTTAGTTGGCATACTTGGCAAAATCGCTAAATGGCGGAATTTGCCAGCAGGTGCTGCCGTGGGCGGCCAGTTCGCTACAGTGGCCCACAATGCCACTAAACATGTAGATGGCGATGGGGATAAACAGCACCAGGAAGATGGCCCACACAATGGTGGCGCTGCGCTGCTGGTGCATCCACCATTCGGGTTTAAAGTCGAGAATGGTGATACGAATCCCGTTGAAGGCGTGGTATAGCACAGCGGCCATGATCACAAGTTCTCCAACAGCAACAAGGGGATATTTGAAGAAGGCGACAGACCACGCATAGGCTTGCGGCCAGAAATGTGCATTGGCTGTGTCCCATACGTGGATAACAAGAAAGGTGAGGATGGCGATACCGGAGACGCGGTGTGCCATCCAGCTAACGTGACCGCTTCGCCCACGGTAGCGCAGGCTTTCGCGGATCGTCAAGATTAGGGAAGACATACTTTCTACTCCTCCACTCTTCAGTGGATTTTACAATAAAGCGACTGCATTATAACACGTTTACACGTGGTTTGTCAGTTCAATGAAGGGTTTGTAAACAAGGGCATGATGGCGCGTTGGGGAGCCTTGCACGGCGGGGCAGCGACTGCTAAACTTGCATTTAATGATACGGTCTTTTCAGCTTCGTGATTGGGCATTGGTTCGCCGCTTAAGCGAACAAGGCGTTTCACTGCATTCGGAATCTGCTCTAACTGACCGGTTGCAACCGCTGCGCGGGGCGCTGGTGAATATGCTGGTTGGCGGGGATTTTCCGACGCTGGTGTGGAAGGCTGAAAAGGGGAGTGCCTCTGGTTTTATCCAGCTTTATTTGGAAGAGGAGAGCCAGCGGGCGCATATTTTATATTTGAGTCCGACAGTGGATGCGGGGGCGCGTTCGCTGCAAATAGATATTGGCGAGGCGGTGCAAAATGGTGTTGTAGATGGTGCAGTATGGCTGCCGCTGCTGGATCAGGCGGTGATTGAGGTGGGGCAGCGCGGGGTGCATAGCCTGGTGGCGGAGGTGAGTGAGCAGGGTGGTGAGTTGCCAGTGCTGCGGCGGGCGGGTTTTGCGATTTATACGCGGCAGGATATTTGGGTGTTGAGTGGTGAGGAAACGGCCGTTTTTCCCGACCCCGATCCCTCTCTTCGCCCCCGTGAAGCAGCCGATGACTGGGATATTCAGCTACTCTATGCCAACATCGTCCCCCGCTTAGTGCAACTTGTTGAACCCGTCCCCCGCCTGGACGATGGCGAAGGGTGGGTGCTGCGTGAAGACGATGAGTTGGCTGCCTTTATTCACATTCACGACGGCCCCCGTGCCACCTGGCTCCGCCTATTTATCCATCCTAACGCCGAGGCCCGCGTGGATGAAATTGTCAAAGCCGCTCTAAGCGTGCGTCCAGCCTCTACAGCCCATCCCGTTTACTGCTGCGTGCGTCGCTATCAAAGCTGGATTCAGAACGCGCTGGAGCGCCACGGGTTTGCTTTTTGGGGTAGCCAGGCGGTGATGGTTAAGCATACGGTGCAGCACCAGCAAAAACCCATGCGTGATCTGGCGGCAATTTTGGAAAAGCAAGCTGTCTCTGCTTCGGCTCCTATGGTTCAGCGTTGGCAGCACGAGCCGGAGCAAAACGGCCGTTCTTAACTTGTAATAACTCCCAGACCTGGCAGTAATCGGTAATCAGTCAACAGTAATCAGTTGCCGTGAGTGACTGATTACCGATTACCGATTACTGATTACTGTTTACTGATAAGCAGAATGGATCAAACGATAGAAAACCTACAAGCAAAAAAAGATTTAGAAAAGTTGCTGGCAATTTTGCCGGAGCGGGTGTGTGCCAGCATTGAGGCACGTGGGCGCGAGAGTGAACTGCTGGAAGTGGTGCTCGATTACGGCCGTTTTCCCACCGCCCGCTACATTGACGGCGAAGTCACCCTCAGCGAGCAAGACGTAACCCGTGAGGAAATAGACCAAGTTGTCAACAGCATTGGTGCCTTTGACGACGACAACCGGGCTGGCATTGCCCGCACCCTGCACCGCATCTCTGGCATTCGCAACCGGCGCGGTGACGTGGTGGGGCTAACCTGCCGCGTAGGGCGTGCTGTTTATGGCACCATAGACATCATCGCCGACATTGTGGAGCAAGGCCACAGTATTTTGCTGCTGGGGCGGCCTGGCGTTGGCAAAACCACCATGCTGCGTGAAATGGCGCGGGTGCTGGCCGAGAAAAAACGGGTGGTCATTGTAGATACCTCCAACGAAATTGGTGGTGACGGCGACATTCCCCACCGTGCCGTGGGCAAGGCGCGCCGAATGCAGGTGCCGCGCCCAGCACACCAGCATGAAACGATGATTGAGGCGGTGGAAAACCACAATCCCGAAGTCATTGTCATTGATGAAATTGGCCGGATGCAGGAAGCGGCGGCGGCGCGGACGATCAACGAGCGCGGTGTGCAGTTGATTGGTACGGCGCACGGTCAAACGCTGGAAAATCTGCTGCTGAACCCAACGCTTTCGGATTTGATTGGCGGTATTGAAAGTGTGACGCTGAGTGATGAAGAGGCACGGCGGCGTGGCACGCAAAAAACGGTGCTGGAACGACGCGCTCCTCCTACGTTTGAGGTGCTCATTGAAATTCAGGATCGGCAGCAGCTTCTGGTACATAATGATGTGACCAATTCGGTGGACAGCATGTTGCGCGGCGAGCGGCTTGACCTGGAGCTACGCTTTCGTGGTGAGGAAGGCGAGGTGCAGCGGCAAATGCAGCCGATGGTGATTGCTTCGTCGGCGGTGACGGGGCGGCGTGGTGGTCGCACGGGTCGTGACACGGGGGCTGTACCACCGGCTACAGGTGGCACGCTGCGACCGCCGCGTGGCTACCGCGATAGCCAGGAGGCGATGGTGAATGGTGATGGGTTTGAAGAGGAGGATGAGGGGGAAAACGGCCGTTTTCCCGAAACCATCCCCAACCGCCTCGCCCTCACCAACGACGAACCCGAGCGCAAAACCATTCGCGTCCTGGCCTACGGTGTTGCCCGCAACCGCCTCTTCCAGGCCGCCAAACAGCTCAAGATCAAGCTCCTGGTGGTAGACGAACTGGCCGATGCCGACGTACTTGTGACCCTCAAAAGCTACTACCGGCGGCGGCGCAAGCTCATCAGCGATGCCGAAAACCGGCGTACCCCCGTTTACGTGTTGCGAGCCAACACCGTGACCCAAATGGAGCGGTTTTTGGCCCAGGCGATGAACATGGAGGTGTCGCCCACCGACCCTTTTGAGCAAGCCATTGCTGACGCAGAGCGAGCCATTGCCCAAATTGGCACTGGTATACCCAGCGTTGACCTAAACCCAGCTGGTGCGGCCATTCGCCGCTACCAGCACCAAATGGCGCGGCAGGCCAACCTCGTTTCGCACAGCTATGGCAACGAACCCAATCGGCGAGTGCGAATTTTTAGTACAAGACGTTATCAGTAATCGGTAATCGGTAATCAGTGAGTGCCTGATAACTGATTACTGATTAGCGCCCAAGCATGTTTATTAGCTTTGAAGGGCCAGAAGGCAGCGGGAAGACGAGCCAGATACGGCTGTTGGCAGCATTTTTGCGTGAGCAAGGTTGCGGGGTGACGGTGACGCGGGAGCCGGGTGGTACGCGCATTGGCGACCAAATTCGTACTTGTCTGCATGACGTGGCGAACCAGGAAATGGTGCCAACAGCCGAATTCTTGCTCTACTCAGCATCGCGGGCACAGTTGGTGGGCGAGTTGATTCGGCCAACTCTGGCGGCCGGCGGTGTTGTTTTGTGCGACCGCTATGCCGATAGTTCTCTGGCCTACCAGGGCTATGGGCGTGGGCTAGATTTGCAGGATTTGCTCACCATTACCGCCATTGCCACTGGTGGCCTGAAACCCGACCTGACGTTTTTGCTTGACCTGGATGTGGAGCGCGGCCTGGCGCGGCGGCGTTTAGGCGGGGAAGAAATGAACCGGCTTGATTTGGAGTCGGTGCGCTTTCATGAGCGGGTGCGGGCGGGCTACCACGCGCTGGCGGCGCAGGAGCCGCACCGCTGGCGGCTGGTGAATGCGGATCGGCCAGTTGAGGAAGTGCAGGCTGATTTGCAACAGGTCGTTAATGACACGATTCTTAGCCGTTGCCCAAAGTAAAAGATACAGAAGATCACAGAGGAAAGACATCGGTTTACAGAGAGAAGCAGCGACATTTAGTTGATCTCCTCTGTGATTCTCTTTGTTACATTTTTATGTTACGGTATATCAGGAGCCGTGTCGGCTAGGTCTGGCATTGCTTTTTCAATCGTTTCTGGTGATTCGCCCTTTTCCAAACGATCCACGACTTCATTAAATTCGTCGCCTAAATCTTCCCCCATTTCCTGGCTCATTTTTCGCATAAAGCGGCCCATCGCCTGGGGGTCGTCTTCATCGAAACCGGCAAGCATGGCATCGTCGCTAAAGCTATCGAGCCGGGCATCTTCGGATTTGGCAAGGGCGACGCGGCGGATGCGGCGTTGAAGAGTGTCACTTTGGCAGTGGGGACAAACGGCCGTTTTCACCCCATATTCCGCATACGTAAAAAATAGACGTGCTGGACGACGGCACGCTTGACAGAGATAATCATAGTACGGCATTCTTAAAACCTCGTTTCTTGGGCACTTGCCCATGTTGTCTCCTTTATAAAAAGCTATAACCATTTTGTCAATTAGATGCAAGGAATGGCAATATCTTGACCGATACTGCCTATTTCTTGTTTGTAAAGAGGAACCGTTGTGACCCAATTAATAAATTGTCCACGATACCCCCAGGTCATTGTCATTTCTGGCCCCTCCGGGGTGGGCAAAGACACCATTGCCCGACATATTATTGAATTATATCCAGAAGATTTTTACTTCGTTGTCACCGCCACCACTCGCGCCCCACGCGACTGGGAGGTTCATGGTGTTGATTACTTTTTTGTCACCAGCGACGAATTTGCCCGCATGATTGAGGGAGGGGAACTGTTGGAACATGCCATAGTCTATAATGACTATCGTGGTGTACCCAAACAACAGATTCGGGATGCGTTGGCAAGCGGCCGGCATGTCATCATGCGGGTAGATGTGCAAGGGGCGGCCACGCTGCGGAAGCTCATCCCCAATGCGCTGTTTGTCTTTTTGACAACAGGGTCGGAAGAAGAGTTGGTGCATCGGCTGCGTGAGCGCAAGTCAGAAACACCAGAAGGGCTGAATTTGCGCATTGCCACAGCACGGCTGGAGCATCAGCGGATTTGGGAGTTTGATTATTGCGTCATCAACCCAGACAGTCAGCAGGAACGTGCCGTGCGCGAGATTTTGAGCATTGTCGAAGCGGCACAGTGCCGCGTGAAGCAGTCGCCGGTGGTTTTGTAAGCACGGTGCCCGGCATGGAGTAGGTGGCTCTGATTTGCCTTCACGCTCCGTGCCGGGCATTGTGTGGGTTATCAGAGCAGCGTTGTCAGCCAGGTGATTGCGCCAACGATGAGAAGGATAGCAACCCCATAGGTGGTTGCTGCCTTGAGAACGTCTCCGTCTTCTGCCCCGGCCACGGTGCTTACGCCCACCAGCACTTTAGCGGGGGCAAACAAGGCGCCAATTGCCCCCCCGGATGTTTGGGCGGCCAGGATGAGGGGGACTGAGAGGGAGAGCGCAACGGCCGTTTGTTGTTGAAGCTGCCCAAAAACCACATTGCTATTGGTGTTGCTGCCCGTTACAAACGCCCCCAACCCACCAATAAACGGACTGAGCAGCGGAAACAGCCGTCCTGTTTGGCTGAGAGCTTCGGCCAAAAGCTGCGTCATGCCCGCATGTTCCATCGTTAGTGCCATTGCCACCAGACTAAACATGCCAATCGTGGGTTTGCTCCATCCCTTTAGCGTTTTGCGCCAAATTGTTTGCCCACTATAGCTGGGAGCGGTGGCCGTGCCAAGCGGGCCGCGCCATTTGTACCAGGCAAACACAATCAGACTGCCATAGAGCAGCAGCGAGCCGCCGTGCCCGAACACATTGATGGAACGGCCTGTGCCAGCGGCCGTTTGCCAGCCGTAGCGGGTGGCAACGGCTGGAAAGGTGGGGTTGATGACGACCTTGCCCAGCGCGTCTTTTAGCACTGTTTGCCCCAGAATAATGACGATGGTGACAATGGCATAGGGAAAAAAGGCTTGGAGTAGGGGACGCAGGTCAAATTTTGCACCGGGGACACGTCCCAGCGTGGTGAAATAAGCGATGGCGGCGATTAGCCCGGCCAGCCCGCCACCGATGGAGGCTAGAGTGTAGAAGCCAAATTGGGCGACGACCCACTGGGCACTGCCCATGATGAGTGCCATGATGACCATGAAGAGACCGCGCTGCCGAACGGCCGTTCCGCCCCCCACCAACCACAAAACTCCCAGCCCACAGCACAAACAGCACAGCCCTAGCATAATTGCTACTGGACTTGCCAATACCTCGCCCGGCAGCCCCGTGGCCGCCATCAGCGAGAGAAATGAGGAGCCAAGCGAGCCATAGGTGACGGCCCAGGCGTGGCCAAGCAGGGCGATGACAACGGCGACATTGGGTGTAAACCCCATGCCTACCAGCAGTGGGGCAACAACGGCTGCCGGTACGCCAAAGCCGGTAGCCCCTTGCAAAAAGGAGGCAAAAATCCAGGCGATGAGCAGGGCTTGGGCGGGCTGGTCGTGGGCAAGCTGGGGCATTTGCTGCCCAATGGCGGTGATGACCCCGGCTTCGTTGACAGTGTTGTATAGCAGCAGGGCAAACCAGATGATGAGCAGCACGAAAAGGGCTAACAGGACGGCTTTACCAGAGGCGACGAGGAGTAGGGGTAGGTTGGCTCCAAAGATGATGAGGCTGATGAGAACGGCCGTTAACCAACCGGCTAACCCTGCTTGGCTGCCGCCCCAATGACGCTGAATCATTAAATAAAGCACCACTAAAATAGGGGCGGCTGCCAGAATGGTGTTGAGAAATACGGGTGTTGGGAGAGTGATGTCCATAGAATTGCACGAAAAAAGAGACAACCAATTCGGTTGTCTCTTTTTTGTATCAAACTTACATTTGCGGTTGTTAGAAAGGTGATTTAGAGGGCGGGGAGGGCTTCAGGAACGGCCGTTTCCTCCACTTCATCCTTGTGACGCAGCACAATCTCATCATCTTCTACGTCAACCACAACCACGTGTCCTATATCAAACTTACCTGCCAGCACTGCATCCGACAAGGCATCTTCAACCTTTTGCTGGATGAGGCGGCGCAGCGGGCGAGCACCAAATTCGGCATCATACCCATTGACTGCCAGCCAATCTTTAGCTGCATCTGTTGCTTCAATGGTTAGCTCACGCTCCACCAGCCGTTCACTCACTTCTACCAAAATAATATCCACAATCTGCCGAATATCCTCTTTTGTGAGCTGTCGGAAGACAACAATACTGTCTACGCGGTTGATAAACTCTGGCCGGAAGTGTCGCTTAAGTTCTTCCATCAGCTTCTTACGCATTTGCTGATAATCACTTTCGGCAGCAAGCTGGTCATTTTGCTGGAAGGCAAAGCCTAGATTTGGCCCACGCTTGATCGTATCTGCCCCCACATTGGAGGTCATGATAATCATTGCGTTGCGGAAGTTAACTTTTTGGCCCTTGGCATCCGACAAATGCCCTTCTTCCATGATCTGGAGCAAAATGTTAAATGCCTCAGGGTGTGCCTTTTCAATTTCGTCAAACACCACAATCGAATACGGCCGTCGCCGCACGGCTTCTGTTAGCTGCCCGGCATCTTCATACCCAACATAGCCGGGAGGAGAGCCAACCAAACGCGAAACGCTGTGCCGCTCCATGAACTCTGACATGTCAAGCTGCACCAAGGCATCTTCACTACCAAACAGGAATTTTGCCAGTGCCTTTGTTAACTCGGTCTTACCGACCCCCGTTGGCCCCAAGAAAATAAACGACCCAATCGGCCGGCGTGGATCCTTGAGTCCAGCACGCGCTCGGCGCACCGCTTTAGAGATCGTATCAATGGCCTCTTTTTGCCCAACAATGTAATTACCAAGCTCCTCTTCCATCCGCAGCAAACGAGAAGATTCTTCTTCAGTTAGCTGGTAAATTGGAATCCCAGTCCACATTGCCAGGACTTCGGCAATATCTTCTGCCGTCACGCTGACGCCATTGCCTTCCGGGCTTCCTGCCCGCAGTTGGTTCAAACGACGCTGAAGCGAATCTTCACGTTCGCGCAATTCTCCAGCTTCTTCAAAGCGTCCGTCTTCAACAGCCTCGTTGCGCTGCGCCCGCAGTTCGCGCAGTTCATCATATGTTTCGCGCACATCGGTAGCTTGCGGAACACGGTACATACGCACCCGTGAAGCCCCTTCGTCAATCAAATCAATTGCTTTATCAGGCAAGAATCGGTCAGTGACATATTTGGTGGACAAGTTAACGGCCGCTTCTATCGCTTCTTGAGAAATCGTCAGATTATGATGCTTTTCATAAGCACCCTTAATCCCCTTTAGAATTTCAACCGTTTCCTCTGGCGATGGCTCGTCTACGTAAATGGGCTGGAATCGCCGTTCTAGTGCCGCATCACTCTCGATATATTTGCGATACTCATCAAACGTCGTTGCTCCAATGCATTGCAACTCACCACGAGCCAGTGCCGGTTTTAGAATATTGGCTGCATCCACCGAACTGCCGGCCGACCCAGCCCCCACCAGCATATGCACCTCATCAATAAACAAGATAGCATCACTAGATTTTAGCTCTTCAATAACCCGCTTTAGCCGTTCCTCGAATTGCCCCCGGTACATTGTACCAGCGACCAGGCTGCCCACATCCAGTTGCAGCACCCGTTTGTTATGCAGCGATTCCGGCACATACCCATCTACGATGCGTTGTGCCAGCCCTTCGATGATGGCGGTCTTGCCCACGCCGGGCTGTCCAATTAACGCCGGGTTGTTCTTGGTGCGCCGCGCTAAAATTTGAATGACGCGTTCAATTTCATTTTGGCGACCAATAACAGGATCAAGCGCATACTCTTGCGCCATGGCTGTTAGATCAGTTGCTAACTGATCCACCATAGGGGTTTTGCTTTTTTCTTTCTTATTGGTGGTACGGCGGCCTGATGGGGGAGTTTGTTCTGTGGAAGGCACGGGACTTTCCTTTAGCATACGACGCGTCTGACGACGAATCTGCTCAGCACTAATGCCAAATTTACGCAGCACATCAATGGCTAACCCCTCATTTTGACGGGCTAACCCTAACAGGAGATGCTCTGTACTAATATAATGTTGCCCCATTCGGCGGGCTTCTTCAACTGCTAACTCAAGGACACGTTTGGTGCTGGGGGAAAGCTCAATTTTGGTAAACGGCGTGCGCGTTCCAGGCCCCCCTGACAGGCGTTCTACCATTTTTTGTACACGATCTGCATCCAGCCCTAACTCTCGCAGAACGCGACCTGCAACACCGCCTTCTTCGCGTAGAAGGCCAATCAAGACATGCTCGCCGCCAATATAGCTATGATTCAGGCGTTCGGCCTCTTCTTGTGCCAAGCTAAGGACGCGACGTGCCCTTTGGGTAAAACGTTCCCAATTTTTCGAGTTCACTGGTGTTCACCTCGGTTTAATATATATAATGTAAGGCTCAAGGGGAAAGGTGTAGGAAACGACGGACAACTCTCTGTTCTGCTCTTGCTCCCACTCCTTGAGATCCTTGCATGGATTAACTTTTTAACGATACAGTTTTTGCCAGAAGCTACAAAACGTTTTGCTGCTTTGGTGGTAACGATACCATGCTTGTAAACATTGCTCATCCCATGAAAGCTCATCTAACCTCCAGTGAACACTGTACTGGATGATGGACAGCATGGCTATTGTTAAGTTTACAATTAGCTTTTAGCAAAACCTAGCCCTTTCACTATTTGTTAAGTTTGGTAAAAAGGCTGTGATTACGATGCTACGGGACGTTTGCCTACTGTCGGCAACAATCATCAAAATAAGTTTAGCCGAGGTAAATGGTAGCGACAATACCAAAATGCCCAGGCAATACTTTGCCTGGGCATTGAGTTTTTAGAGTGTTGTCAGCATTTGCAAATCAGCTTCCATGTATTTTTCCGAGGCGACCTGCTTCAAACTTAGCCCTAGCTGACGCTGGTCAGCATCAACACGTATGATGCGTACATTGACCTTGTCACCTGTTTTTACTACCTCGCGTGGGTGTTCAACACGATCTTCCGATAGTTCAGAGATATGAATTAACCCTTCAAGCTGATAGTCGTCGTTAAGGCGAGCAAAGGCACCAAATTTGGTTAATCTGGTAATGGTTGCACTAAGCAGTTGGCCGACCTGATAGATTTCCTCGATAAGAGTCCATGGATCTGGCTGGAGACGTTTAATGCTGAGGGCAATGCGCTGTTTGTCTTGGTCAACATTTAGCACAGCAACTTTTACTGGATCCCCAACTTTGTAAATTTCGCTGGGATTGTTTACACGTTTCCAGCTTAATTCAGAAAGGTGTACCAATCCTTCAACGCCGCCAATGTCAACAAAGACACCAAAGTTTGCCACATTGACGATATGGCCTTCGTAGCCATCATTTTCCTGAATATTGGCGAAGAGGTTATTGCGGCGCTCTTCACGAAGCTCATTTTCAGCGGCCGTTTCTGATAAAATCAGGCGGCTGCGTTCCCGGTTCACCTCTAAAACTTTGGCAGACAGGCTTGAGCCAATGAGTTTCTGGAAATACCGTTGTTTGCTGCTTTGTTCCTGATGATTGAGCCGATCACGACGTAGTTGGGAGTTTGGAATAAAACCACGCAGGTGCCCAATTGCAACCAGGATACCGCCTTTGTTGAAGCCAACAACTTCGGTTTCATAGATGTTTTGTGTTTTTAGCAGCTTTTGAGCCAGGTGCCAATCTTGTTCTTCTTCTGCTTTTACAAAGGAAAGAATCAAGTTGCCATTGCTGTCTTCAGGATCAACTACGTAGACCAGCACTTCGTTACCCACGGTAAGCTTGTCTCGCGTGGCTGTTTCCATGCTGGCTAGTTCCCGGTTGTCAATCATTCCTTCGGACTTTGAGCCAATGTCAACCAAAACAACGTTTTCACGATGTTCAACAACGACACCAGTGCGCAGTTCACCAACAGTCGGTAAACTCAACTCTTCATTCAATAAGAAAGCCATCGGGTGGTCTATCATACCACTTCCCGCATCTATCATGTCTTTTTAATTCCCCACGTGCTAATGATATAGCGATGATTTTCGGAAATTATACTGGGTTTGGAAGTATTGGCAATAAAAAATGGGGGCTGAACGGCCGTTTCCCGTTTGACAACCTCTCAGCTTTTGGTAGCATTAGGGATTGTAACATTGATATACGTAAGGCACCGGTGATGACTGGGTCCCTGGCGGCGAGGCTCGCCGAACCGTGTCAGGGTCGGAAGGCAGCAGCACTAAGGCGTATCCCTTGGGTGCCCAGGATAACCTGGTTGTCATCGGTGCCTTGGGTATATCAGAAAAGTTTTTGAGATTGGGGCTTGGAGGGTAAGAACTCCAGTTTCCAATCTCATTTTGTTTATGGGACAAAAA
The DNA here is from genome assembly GCA_020634215.1 of Ardenticatenaceae bacterium. Classification (GTDB taxonomy): domain Bacteria; phylum Chloroflexota; class Anaerolineae; order Promineifilales; family Promineifilaceae; genus JACKCD01. Next base: position 106,713 of record JACKCD010000013.1, read on the forward strand.
CGGTTTGGTTGGTTGGTGGTTGTGCTGGTCAGCATTGGGGGGCTAATTGCAGCTACCCTGGCTGTGGCGCAGGCTGAATATACCATTTATGATGGCGAGACGGTGCAAATGATTAACGGCCGTTTTGCCACCCCTCGTGATTTGCTTGCCAACGCCCATGTCGAACTCCGCCCCGAAGATGTGGTGATACCGGGGCTTGATAAGCCAATTGAAGCGGGAACGGCCGTTCGCATTCAGCGCGCCCGCCCTATCACCCTCCACAGCGAAAGCGAAAACCGCACTTACTGGACACAACAGACCACCCTTGGCGCTTTTTTGGCCGAAATTAGGCAGTCACCGCTGCCAACTAGCCAAATCTTTGCCGATGGCCGCCAAATTAACGCCAATACCCTGTTTCAGACGGCATTGCCCAACACGGTAGAAATCGGCCGTTTTCTCACCGTTGCCATTATAGATAATGGGCAGCAGCAGTTGCGCCGCACTTCCGCCCAAACGGTGGGCGCGGCACTGGCCGAGGCCAACATTGCCCTGTTCGCCACCGATGGCGTAGAGCCGGAAATGGGGAGTTGGCTGGAACCCAACATGGTGATTCGGGTGCAGCGTTCCATGCCGTTGACGATTGAGGTAGACGGCCGTTTACTGCAAACCCGCAGCCATCACACCAACCCACTCGCTGTCATTGCCGAAGCCGGTATTGGCCTCATCGGAGCCGACTACACCCAGCCCGGCGCGGAAACAGTGCTGCAGTCCAATGATACCATCCGTGTGATTCGTGTCACCGAAGATTTCCGCACCGAAGACGTTGCCATTCCCTTCCAAACCCTGTGGCAGGCCAGTCCCGACCTTGACATAGATACCCAGGCCGTCATCAGTTATGGCGAAAATGGCATCCAGCGGCGGCGTTTGCGCGTGCGCTATGAAAACGGGGTTGAAGTGAGCCAGACGGTGGATGGGGAATGGACTGCCCGTGAGCCAATTGACCAGGTTATTGGCTATGGTACCAAAATTACGCTGGGTGTAGTGGATACCCCCGAAGGCCCGCGTGAATATTGGCGTGTGGTGCGGATGCGTGTCACCTCCTACACGGCTGCTAGTTCTGGCAAAGCTCCTGGTGACCCCGGTTATGGTGTGACGGCCAGCGGCCGGCGCGTTGCTAAAGGAGTTGTTGCCATTGATCGCAGTGTCGTCGCTTTTCGCTCCTCGGTTTATGTGCCTGGCTATGGTATTGGCTATGCTGGTGACACCGGCGGTGGTGTGCGTGGCCGCTGGATTGATTTGGGCTATAGTGAAAGCAACTACGTTTCCTGGTCGGGCTATGTAGATGTTTACTATTTGACCCCGGTTCCCCCCCCAGAAGAAATCAACTATTTACTGCCATCTGTTTTGCCATAGAAACAGGTTGATGATTTGCACTAAAAAAAGCAAAAAAAGGTTGACAACTCAAGTTTCTTTGTTAACATCCTGCTCGTTATGATTACTTTTGCTCAAGCTCCACGACGTATCCGCCGCCGTAGCCAGACCATAGGTCTGGTTTTTGGGGTTGCCTGAGCGAAGCTTAACTAGGGAACGTCAAAACCGCCAGACTCTTGGTTGCAAGGTCTGGCGGTTTTTTTTTGTCTGTTGGATGAAATGGGACGCAGATTTACCTGATTTACAATATCAGGAATATCAGGTAAATCTGCGTTCTATTAGAAGAGGTGGTCATGTTAAAAGTTGGGATTTTTGGGGCGACGGGGTATACCGGGTATGAGTTGGTGCAGATTTTGACGCGGCACCGTAATACGGAGATTGTGTTTGCCACGTCGCGGGCAGAGGCGGGCAGCTATTTGTCAGAGATTTATCCACAGGCACCTGATGTGCCGCTGATTGACCCGGATGATGTGGATAACGGTGGGCTATGGAGCAAGGTGGATGTGGTGTTTTTGTGTTTGCCCCATGCGGCGGCGGCCGCAACGGCCGTTAAAGCCCTCCATCACAACGTCCGCGTCATTGACCTCAGTGCCGATTTTCGCCTGCGCGATGCCGACGTGTACGCCAAATGGTACGGCCACAACCACCCTGCGCCAGAACTGATGGCTGAGTCGGTTTATGGGCTGACCGAGTTTGTGCGGGAGGAGCTGCCGGGGGCAAAGCTGGTGGCTGTGCCGGGCTGCTATCCCACGAGCATTTTGCTGGCCTTGCAGCCGATTTTGGCGGCCAATATGCGGCTGTCCAGCCCGATTATTGCCGATTCCAAGTCGGGGGTGTCGGGGGCGGGGCGCACGCCGAAGCAAAATTTGCACTTTGTGGAGGTGTCGGACAACTTTTCCCCCTACAGCATTGGCCGCAAGCACCGCCACTTGCCGGAGATTGAGCAGGTGATGGGGTGGTGGCACAGTGCGCCGCCGTCGCTCATTTTTTCGCCCCACCTGCTGCCCGTGCCACGCGGCATTTTGTCTACCATTTATGTGCCGTTGGTGTATGCGGTGGAGGAAACGGCCGTTCGTACCCTCTATGAAACCACCTATGCCAACGAGCCTTTTGTTAAATTTTTGCCCGCTGGCAAACACGCCACCCTCGGCCACGCCGTCAACAGCAACCGCTGTGCCATCTCGCTCCAGCTTGAAGGCCAAACCCTCATTTTGACCTCGGCCATTGACAACCTGATTAAGGGAGCGGCGGGGCAGGCGGTGCAGTGTATGAATGTGGTGTTTGGCTGTGATGAAAGAGAGGGGTTGGTGGGGTGATTGAAGATTGGGGATTGGGGATTGGAGATTAGGAGACTGGGAGATTAGGAGACTGGGAGACTAGGAGACTCTTAATCTCTCAATCTCTCAGTCTCTCAGTCTCTTAGTCTCTCCCGAAGGGAAACTATGCACGTTATCAAAATTGGTGGAAACGAACTGGCTGACCCGAACTTTTTGCCGACGCTGGCGCATGTGGTGGCGGGGATGGAACGGCCGTTAGCGATTGTCCACGGTGGCGGGGCGGCCATTGCAGAGTTGCAGGCCAAGCTGGGGCTGGAAGTGAAAAAGGTAGACGGGCTGCGCGTAACCGATGCGGCCTCGCTGGAAGTGGCTCAGATGGTGCTGTCGGGGCAGGCCAACAAGCAGATTGTGGCGGCACTGCTGGCGGCGGGGGTGGATGCCGTTGGCCTCAGCGGGGTGGATGGCGGGCTGTTTCGCTGTCAAAAGAAAAAGTACGGCAATGTGGATTTGGGGCTGGTGGGCGAAATTAAGCAGGTGCGGACGGGGCTGGTGGCGGGGTTGGCGGCGGAGGGAATAACGGCCGTTATTTCCCCCATTTCCCTCGGCTTCGACGGCCAAATCTACAACGTCAACGGCGACGAAGCCGCCAGCGCCCTGGCCGGAGCCATTGAGGCCGACCTGCTTGACTTTGTTTCCAATGTCCCCGGCGTGCTGCAAGACGATAAGGTGATTCCGCAGCTCACGCTGGCGCAGGCCGAAGCACTCATTGCCAGCGGCGTGGTTCACGGCGGGATGGTGCCCAAAGTCCGCGCTGCCCTCGATGCCGTGCAAGCGGGTGTGTTGCGGGCGCGAATTGTTAATTTGGCGAGTCTCGCCAGCGGGGGCGGGACTTTTTTTAGTAATCAGTAATCGGTAATCAGTAATCGGTATGAGGCCACTGATAACTGATAACTGATTACTGATTACTGGAAAGAGGAGATATGAACGCACAAGAAATTATTCAAACCGAAGCCAAGTACGTGTTGCAGAGCTACGTGCGGCCAGAGGTGGTCTTTTCGCATGGGGAGGGGGCGTATTTGGTAGATACCGAGGGGAAGAAATATTTGGATTTTGCCTCAGGGATTGCGGTGACGGCGCTGGGTCATGCGGACAAGGAGTGGGCAACGGCCGTTTCTGAGCAAGCCCACAAGCTCACCCACGTCAGCAATTTGTACCACAGCGAACCCCACGCTATGCTCGCCAAGCGGCTGGTGGAAAACTCCTTTGCCGACCGGGTGCTGTTTTGTAACCCGTGCCGAGGCCAACGAAGGGCGCTGAAATTTGCGCGGAAGTGGGCGAAGATGGCGATTGAGATCAGAGATTAGAGATTGAAGGGAGTGAATCTCCAATCTCCAATTCCAATCTCCCAATCTCCAGTCTCAAAAAACCAAAATCGTCGCCTTTTCCGGCGGCTTCCACGGCCGGACAATGGGTTCGCTGTCGGCCACCTACAAAGAGCAGTACCGCGCCCCGTTTGGCCCATTGGTGCCGGATGTGGTTTTTGTGAAGTACAACGATTTGGACGCAGCGGCGGCGGCGATTGACGACAACACCTGCGCCGTGATTGTGGAGCCAGTGCAGGGGGAAGGCGGGGTGAACCCGGCAACGGCCGTTTTCCTGCAAGGATTGCGCGATTTATGCAACCAGCACCACGCCGCCCTCATTTTTGACGAAGTGCAGTGCGGGCTGGGGCGCACCGGCAAGCTGTGGGGCTACCAGCATTTTGGCATAACGCCCGATATTATGACGCTGGCGAAACCGCTGGCAGGGGGTTTGCCGATTGGAGCGGTGTTGACCACACAAGCCATTGCCGATGCTATTAAACCGGGCGACCACGGCAGCACCTTTGCCGCCGGACCGCTGGTTTGCCACGCTGCCAACGTGGTCTTTGACCGGGTAAGCCAGCCTGCCTTTTTGGAGCAGGTTGCCCACACGGGAGCCTACTTGCGCCACCGGCTGGAGACGCTGGAGACGGATGAGATTGTGGAGGTGCGCGGCATGGGGCTGCTGGTGGGGGTGGAGATGAAAACGGCCGTTTCCCCCCTCATCGCCGCCGCCCGCGCCAAAGGGCTGCTCATCATCAGCGCCGGTGAAAACATCGTCCGCATGGCTCCGCCGCTTATCATTGATGAAAGTCATGTCAATGAGGCGGTGGGTATTTTGGAAGCGTGTTTGGAGGGGAATTAGAGATTAGAGATTGGAGATTGGTGAACCTTCACTAATCTCCAATCTCTGATCTCCAATAACCAAGATATGAACATACGTCCCGCAACCCCCACTGACATCCCCGGCATTGTGGCCCTGGTCAATGACCATGTGCGACGCGGGGATTTGCTCCCGCGCACGCCTGAATCCATTGAGGCGACGCTTGATGATTGGCTGGTTGGCGTTCACGCCGATGGCGGAGTCATCGCCTGCGTATCGCTGCTTTTTTACACCCCCGTTTTGGCCGAAGTGCGGTCGCTGGCCGTTCACGACCGGGTGAAGGGGGAAGGATGGGGCAGCGCCATTGTCAGGGTGCTGGTTGAGGAGGCGCGGCAGCGCGGCGTGCCGATGCTGTTTGCCCTCACTCGTGCCGTCCGCTTTTTCCAGCAGGTTGGCTTTTTTGTAACTAGCAAAGATTTGTTTCCAGAGAAGGTGTACCGCGACTGCGTGCAATGCCCGATTTTTGACAACTGTGACGAAACGGCCGTTATCATGCGTCTCCATCCCTCTGCCTCCACCGACCTGACCCCCGCCGAGCAAAAAGTTATCCGTGTAGCCAGGTTGACACGCTCCACTACCATTCCCGTTGCCGCTATTCAACCACCCACCCAAACCGCCATCATTCGGGAGCTGACGCTGGCCGATTATGACGCGGTGTATGCGCTGTGGCAGGCGTGTGAAGGGGTGGGGCTGGGTGATTCGGACAGCCGGGAGCAGATTACGTTCTTTTTGCAGCGCAACCCGGGGCTGAGTTTTGTGGCGGAGGTAAACGGCCGTTTAATCGGCACCATTCTCGGCGCACACGACGGCCGGCGGGGATACGTCCACCACCTGGCCGTCCACAACGACTTCCGGCGGCAGGGGGTGGCGCGGGCGTTGGCCGAGCAGTGCCAGGCGGCGTTGAAAGCGCAGGGTATCCTGAAATGCCACCTGTTTGTCTTCAACGACAACGAACGGGCGCAGGCGTTTTGGCGGTCGGTGGGCTGGTATGACCGTGATGACCTGCACATGATGTCGCTGTTTTTGGAATAAAGACGATGGGACGCGGACAAACGCGGACGAACGCGGATGGATTTGAACGATGTCATTTCGACGAGTCTTCGAGGAGAAATCTCGTTCTCCTTGATAAAACAAATGACATTGATCGTTGGGATTCCTCGCTCCGAGGACTCCGCTCGGAATGACAAGTGCGTATTATGGTGAAGATTGACAATAACTTCCTTCTGGAGACCCTCCGCACGCTGGTGAGCATCAACTCGGTGCTGCCGCATGAGGCAGAGGCGGCGGCGTATTTGGCGGAGGTGGTGCGCGGGCTGGGGCTGGAGCCGGAGTGGGATGAGGTAGAAGCGGGGCGACCCAATGTGTACACAACGGCCGTTCTTGGCCCCTCCGACCGCTTCCTTGTCTTTTCCGGCCACCACGACACCGTGGGCGTGGCCCCGGAGTGGGAGACGAATCCGTTTGCGATGGTGGAAAAAAACGGCCGTTTGTACGGCCTCGGCATCTACAACATGAAAGCCGGGCTGGCTTGCCAATTGACCGCCATCAAAGCGTTGCTGGAAACCCCCGCGCTGCACGGCAAGCTGGGCAAGCTCGGTTTTGCCGCCACCGTTGACCAAGAAGGGGGCAGCATTGGGGCGAAGGCGATGCTCAACACCGCATACGGCCAGTGCGATGCCATGCTCCACGGCGAACATTTTTATGGTGACGCGGCCAACGACTATTTGCCGCTGGCGGGGGTGGGCAAGCTGCTCTACAAGCTGACCATTCACGGGCAGGCGGCGCACGGCTTCCGACCATATCAGGGGATCAACGCCGTCACCGACGCGGCGCGGATTGAGCTGGCGCTGGCGGATTTGCCGCTGCCAACGCACGAACTGTTTGGGCAAGGCACCGTCTGCACGCTGAAATTTGATGGCGGCTATCGGCAGTATGAAATGGTGGTTCCGGCGCGGTGTGAGATGGTGATCAATCGGCTGCTGATGCCGGGGGAGACGCGGGAAACGGCCGTTTCCGAGCTGCGTACCCTCATTGACCAGCTTGGCCTGGCCTCCACTGTCACCATCGAAACGCCGCCCCCGTTTTTCAACCCGTACTTTTTAGACCAATCCACGCCGCTGCTGCCCGTGTTTAACCAGGCTTACGCGCAAGTGGTCGGCCGCCCGCCCCATTTTGCCCCCCACAACGGCATCACCGATGTCAACGTCTTCACCGCTGAGGGCAACATTCCCACCATCGCCTTTGGCCCCAAGGGATCGCGCCACCACATGGCTGGCGAGTATGTAGAAGCGGGGACGCTGGAGAAGGTGGCGCGGGTGTATGCGGAAACGGCCGTTTCGTTTTTAAGTAATCGGTAATCGGTAATCGGTAATCAGTGGGAATCACTGATAACTGTTTACCGATTACTGATTACCGAAATAAGGAGAGCGATGAAAGTTATCAAGGATGGAACTGTCACCACCGCCAAAGGGTTTTTGGCGGCGGCGGCGACGTGTGGGATTAAGCAGTCGGGCAAGCCGGATATTTCGCTGGTTGCCAGCGCGACGGATTGCACGGCGGCGGGTGTGTTTACGCTGAACCAGGTGGCGGCGGCACCCGTGCTGCTGGACAAAGCGACGTTGGCGGAAAACCAAACGGCCGTTCGTGCCGTCCTCACCAACTCTGGCAACGCCAACGCCAGCACCGGCGAGCCGGGCATGGTGAATGCGCGGCAGATGCAAGCGTGGACGGCCGAGGCGTTGGGCTGTCAGGCTAATCAGGTGCTAATCATGTCAACCGGGGTGATTGGGCAGCAGTTGCCAATGGCGAAGGTGGCAGTAGGGGTCAAAACGGCCGTTTCTGCCCTTTCCCCCGATAGCGGTATGGCCGCCACCCAGGCCATCATGACCACCGACCTTGTTGCCAAGCATTTGGCCGTTGAAGTGGAACTGGCAGGTGGCATTGTCACCATTGGCGGCATGGCCAAGGGGTCGGGGATGATCCACCCCAACATGGCGACGATGCTGGGGGTGGTGACGACGGATGCGGCGGTGGAGGCGGGGCTTTTGCAGCAAATGCTGCGCGTAGCCAACAACCACAGCTTCAACCGCATCACCGTAGATGGCGACACCAGTACCAACGACACCGTGATTTTGCTGGCAAACGGGGCCAGTGGCGTGGCGATTGATGCCAACAACGCGGCGGCGTTTCAGGCGGCACTGACCCACGTTTGCACCGAGCTTGCCAAAATGATTGTGCGCGATGGCGAAGGGGCCAGCAAATTTGTGGAAATTCAGGTGACGGGTGCGCCCAGCGAAACCGCCGCCCACGCCGTTGCTCAAACCATCGCTACCTCGCCGTTGGTCAAGACGGCGTTTGCGGGTAGTGATCCAAACTGGGGGCGCATTTTAGCTGCGGCCGGCCGCGCCGGAGTCACATTTGATCAATACCAAACGGGGCTGTGGATTGGCGTTGAGGATGCGAATGGGCTACAGTTGGTCAAGGATGGCACCCCCACGGGCTACGCCGAAGCCGATGCCGCCGCCATTTTTGCTGCACCCAGCTTTGTCATTCGCCTCGATCTTGGTTGCGGTGATGCCGCCACAACGATGTGGACGACTGACCTGACGCATGGTTATATTACAATCAACGCTGATTATCGGACGTGAAAGGGTTATTCGTTAATGGTTAGTAGGAATAACCAATAACCAATAACCAAAAACCTTATGCTTATTGACTACATTCTCAACACCTTGATTTTGGCCTACGGCCTCTACACCCTGTTTGGCCTTATCTTCAAACCCGATTTTTATTGGAACAGCCGCCGCCTGACGCGAGCGCGGAACCTGGTGGGGGACAAGACGACGGTGTGGATGTATACCTTTGTCGGGGTTGTGATGATTGCTGTTGCCTTGTGGGCGTTTTTTATTCGTGGGTAAAAAAATCAGGGATTGGAGATTGGAGATTGGAGATTAACGGCTCCTAATCTCCAATCTCCAATCTCCCAATCTCTTCCATTATGAGCAAACTATGGGGCGGACGGTTTAGCCGCCAAATTGACGAACTGGTACACCATTTTAATGAAAGCCTGACCTTCGACCGGCGGCTGTATGATGAGGACATTAACGGCAGCGTGGCTTGGGCGCGGGGGCTGGTGGGGGCGGGGGTGCTGACGGCCGACGAAGCGGAAACGATTGTGGCCGGGCTGGAGCAGGTGCGTGATGAGTTTGATAGCGGCACGTTTGTTTATGAGCCGGCCGACGAGGACATTCATTCAGCGGTGGAGCGGCGGCTGACGGAGCTGATTGGCCCGGTGGGGGGCAAGCTGCATACGGGGCGCAGCCGCAATGACCAGGTGGCGACAGATTTCCGACTGTGGGTGATGCGGGCGTGTGATGAGCTGGACGGCCATTTGCAGCAATTGCAGCAGGCGTTGGTGGGCAGTGCCGAGGCGCATTTGCACGTTCCTTTGCCGGGCTATACCCATTTGCAGCACGCCCAGCCGATTACGTGGGGGCATTGGGCGCTGTCCCACTTTTGGCCGCTGGCGCGGGATCGGGAGCGGTTGGGGCAGGCAAGGGGAAGAACGGCCGTTTCTCCTCTCGGTGCCGCTGCTTTGGCTGGCTGTGCCTTTCCCATTGACCGCGACGGGCTGGCACAGGCGTTGGGCTTTGAAGGCATCACTCCCAACAGCTTGGATGCCGTCTCCGACCGTGACTTTGTGGCTGATTTTCTTTACGTGGCAGCGATGATTGGGCTGCACATGAGCCGCATTTCCGAGCAGTTAATTCTCTACTCCACGGCCGAATTTCGCTTTGTGCGGATTGACGATGGCTACAGCACCGGCTCCAGCATTATGCCGCAGAAAAAGAATGCCGATACGCTGGAGTTGACGCGGGGAAAAAGCGGCCGTTTGTTGGGGAACTTGGCCGGGATGCTGGCAACGCTCAAGGGACTGCCCTCTACCTATGATAAAGATTTGCAGGAAGACAAGGAGCCGGTTTTTGATGCCTTCGACACCCTTTGCGTGGTGTTGCCGGTGATGGCAGGGTTGATTGACACGCTGACTATCAACCCGCAGCACATGGCGGTGCAGCTTGAGTCAGGGCTATTGGCGACCGATTTGGCCGATTATTTGGCGAAAAAGGGGATGCCGTTCCGCGAAGCCCACGGCGTGGTAGGGCGCATTGTGCGGCTGGCTGAGGAACGCGGGGTAGAAATCACCGCGCTGTCGCTGGGCGATCTACAGCAGGTGAACCCCACGTTTCAAGCCGATGTGGTCAGTGTGCTAGATGTCAAGGCATCGCTGGCAAGCCGTGCCGTGCCGGGTGGCACTGCCCCAGAAGCATTGGCAGCACAGCTTCAAGCTGCCAAGGAAGCCTGTGGCTTTAACGCTGCCTAACGCCTTGATCTGTTTTTAAGCTGGGGCGGCCGCGCTGGTCGCCTCTTTAGCCGTTTGATATTCACGCCACGCTTGGTTAAAAGCAAGCACATGAACTAGTTCGCCATGCCGGGTGATAATGTCGGCCCACTTTTTGTGTTCATCGTTATTGCGCCGAGGCACATAGGCGGGTTCCAATTTGGTCATTATTTGCGCCAATTTGCCGATAGCATCTTGGCGCTCCATTTGCTTGAGCAACCAGGCTTTAAACGTTAATTCCATTTGTACAGCTCCTTTGAAAACTAAAACGTGGGTGAATATCAAGGGTCTTGTAGCCGAGCTTTCCATCGCTTGCCCTTCAGCCGTGAACGAGACTTAGAACCCTCGGCTATGTAATGGGCTAGGCATAAACAAGCTCTGCCTGCTCTTGGCTTTCGTTGAGAGTGGTTGCCGACTGTCCCCGCTGCCAAATCCACTCCATTTCTTCATGTTGGCTTAGCCGTCGCTGGCTAAGCGCCAGCCGCTGACGCTCCGGCTCGATGCGAAGAATCCGAGCCAAAACAATGTCACCAGAGGTAAGCACATCTTGCGGTTCAAAACCATGCATGCCACGTATTTCGCTGGTGTGAATCAGACCTTCAATCCCTTCGCCCACAAGGACAAAGGCACCGAAGTCGGCAACATTAGTTACAACCCCTTCAATGGTCTCGCCAGGAGCGTGCTTTTGGGCAAATAGCTCCCAAGGGCTTTCTAAGACCGCTTTTCGGCTGAGGCTTATCCTTTCTTTCTTCATGTCCACGGATTTGATGAGCACATCTACTTCCATGCCGGGCTTTAAATATTGGGCAGGGTCATCTACGTGTTCCCAGGCGATCTCTGAAATGTGAATGAGACCCTCAATGCCATCGAGGTCAACAAATGCACCAAACTTGACCAGATTGGTCACATGGCCGGTGATGAGTTCCCCTTCTTGTCGCTTTAGCTGTAGTAGACGTTGCTTTCGCTGTTCTTGATGCGCTTTTTTGGCTGAAAGCACCAGGCGGCGGTCTTGTTGGTTGACTTCAATAACCTGCATGGGCAGTTCTTGGCCCACTAGCTTGGCCTTGCGCGACGCTAATTGGCGAGGATTGTAAATATTTTGCAATTCTGGCACATGGGACGTGGGGGCAAAGCCTTGCAAATGGCCGAAAGCAACCAAGATGCCCCCTTTGTTATGCCCAACTACTTTTAGGGTGAGCAAATCTTTATTGGCTAAATGCTCTTGGGCGCAAAGCCAATCTTGGTATTCTAGCCCCTTGTTCAAAGAAACAAGCAGTTCTTCATTGTCCACCGGGGTACGCAAGACGTAGAGCGTGACCTCATCGCCGGTTGCAAGTTGCTGTAGTTCGTCTTCGGCAAGTTCAGCGATGTCTTGCGGGGGAACAACGGCCGTTCTTTTGGCATCAACATCGGCCAAAATGCTGTTTTGGTCTATCCGCAAGATTTTGCCTGTAACATATTGGCCTCTGTGCATCGGTTCTGGTTCGTAGTCAGCCAGAAGCTCAGCAAAGGTAGCAGGGTGTTTAGGAACGCCATTGGTTGGTTGTAGGTGGTTATGAGCATGATCGAACAAAGTATTTTCAGTAAGCATTTTACTCCTTATGACTTGGGGTTTGCTCCTGGCAAATAAAGGGGAACAAACGCATGGTTAGTTAATTGGTTTTGGTACACATGCATGAGGATAAGCCGATTGCTGCCCGACGCTTGTGACAAACGGCCGTTCTACAAAAAAGTATCTTTTAGAACCAGTCAGGGATGATGCTGGTAGGGGATGCCTTTCTCAGGCAATGTGGTGAAAAATGGGCAAATGCAATGCAGCCTGCACTGCTTTAAACCAGTTAGGTGGGTTGGGGTCAAGATGTTGTCAAGCATGTGTGACTATACCGTAACATATTGAGAACGCGCCTGTCAATAAAAGCAAGCTTTTTAACGGCCGTTTAACCCCTTTCTATGGCATTGCTAACGTTTGTGAAAACGGCCGTTTTGCTCAACCTCCTTTGCCTTACCCTGCTTCACCCTGCCGCTGGTGCTGGCTGACCCGGTTCTCGGCCGATTAGACCGCGTATAGCATCAGCCAATAACGCCTCCATCTGTGCGTAACCCGGTTTTCCCTAACCCTTCATTGAAACTCCCAACAAACTTCTGTATACTGCCCGCCATCGTTTATTGTTTAGCGCAAATTTATCATGCACGGTTGTCACGCAAACCGGCAAATTCAACCCTATGCCATCAATACTGCCCGTTTTCATACAGAGTTCCAGACCCCTGTCAAGCCTCAATCCCATTTTCCGAGTACAATCCCTGTCATCTTTTGCTAAGGCTTTTTCATAAAATCACGGTCCCCATTTCAGCCAAAAAAGCCGTGCGCCAAGGCCAAAAATACCACTCTTTCGGAACATGTATTGACTGGT
>JACKCD010000014.1 GCA_020634215.1 Ardenticatenaceae bacterium
CCCGGCTGCTGCCGCATTTTGGGTGGGGAGACAACGGTGACGCTGCGCGGCAAAGGGATTGGCGGGCGTAATCAGGAGGTGGCACTCGCAGCAGCCATTGCCCTGGCTGGCAAGCCACGCACGGTGCTTGCCAGCGTGGCAACGGATGGGGATGATGGGCCGACGGGGGCAGCGGGGGCGGTGGTGACGGGCGAAACGGCCGTTTTTGCCCGCCAAAACCAACTCAACCCTGTAGCCTTTCTTGACAACAACGACAGCTACACCTTCTTCAACCGCTTCGACAGCCACCACCTAAGCGGCCACCCCGCCCAAACGCTCATCAAAACCGGCCAAACCGGCACCAATGTGAACGATCTCATCATCATTTTGACCTATAATCAGCCATAGAAGAAGTTCAACTTCTCCGAAGAAGTTGAACTTCTAACGATAAACAAGGAGCTACACATGACCATCAAATTTGGAACCGACGGCTGGCGTGCCGTCATCAGCGACACCTTCACCTTTGCCAACCTGCGCCTTGTCGCCCAGGCCATTGCCGACTTCGTGCTGGAGCAAAACAGCAGCAACCCCAGCGTCGTCGTCGGTTTCGACACCCGCTTCCTCTCCGACCGCTACGCCGCCGATGTGGCTCGCGTTATGGCCGCCAACGGCATCCACACCCTGCTTGCCCGCGCCGACACCCCCACCCCAGCCATCAGCCACGCCATCGTAGACAAAGGGGCCACCGCCGGAGTAATGATTACCGCCAGCCACAACCCGCCCCGCTACAACGGGGTCAAGCTCAAGGCCAGCTATGGCGGCAGCGCCAGCCCGGAGCAAAACAAACGGGTGGAGCAGCTCTTGGAGCGCAATGTGGAAATGGTCCACGGGCCAAACCTGATGGATTTTGACCAGGCACTTGCCGCTGGCCTCATCCGCAAATTTGACCCGGCTTGGGCCTATTACGAACACCTCAGCACCCTCGTTGACCTGGACAAAATTTCCAGCGGTGAGCTGCGCGTGGTGGCTGATGGGATGTTTGGCGCCGGCCGTGGAACCATTGGCGAAGTGTTAACCCGTGGCCGCACCCGTGTCCACAACATCCGCCACGAAATGAACCCCGGCTTTGGTGGCATTCACCCCGAACCCATTGCCAAACATTTGGGGCTACTCATGTCCACCATTCAGGCCGGGCATTGGGACGTAGGGCTGGCAACCGATGGTGACGCTGACCGGATTGGGGCAGTGGATGCACGCGGCAACTTTGTAGACCCGCACCGCATTTTTGCCCTGGTGCTGCGCTATCTGCTGGAAAAGCGGGGCTGGACGGGCAAAGTGGTGCGTACCGTTTCCACCACCCGCATGTTAGACCGCATTGCCGCTGCCCACGGGCTGGGGATTGTTGAAACGCCAGTTGGCTTCAACCACATCGCTGACCTGATGATGAGCGATGATGTGCTAATGGGCGGGGAGGAATCGGGCGGTATTAGCATTAAAGGGCATATTCCCGAAGGGGATGGGGTGCTGATGGGGCTGCTGCTGCTGGAAGTGATGGCGGATGCGGGTGTGCCGCTGCACGAAGTTGTGGCCGATCTACTGGCAAAATATGGCCCGGCGCAATATGCCCGCACCGATTTGAAGCTCAAACGGCCGATTGCCAAATCGGCGATGGTCAAAATGCTTTTGGATGAGGCTCCCGCCCAGATTGAAGGGGTGCGCGTGGAGGATATTCAAACGACCGACGGCGTGAAATATTATCTGGATGACGGCAGTTGGCTGCTCATTCGCCCCTCTGGCACGGAGCCGGTGCTGCGGGTTTATGCCGAAGCACCCAGCGATGCACGGGTGAAAGCGTTGCTTGGTTTTGGTGAGGTGATGGCGAATAAGGCGTAGTGTGTGGGGAGTAGGGAGTAGGGTGTTGTCCCTTACGCCCTACTCCCTACTCCCCACGTTATAGGTGCTATTTCCTAAATTTCACCCCGCGTTCACCCTTTTTTGCGGTTTCTTCATGTTATAGTGGCTGTTGTTGCAGTTCTCGCTTATTAACCTGGTAAAAGGGGAGTACCAGTAAGCCCTTTACCCCATTTTTTTAACATGGAGGAAACCCATGAAGATACCACGTTGGATTGCTGTTTTAACGGCCGTTTCTCTGCTTGCTGTTGTTGCTATAGCCACTTCGGCACTCACCTATCGCGTGCAATATGGTGACACGCTGTCGGCTTTAGCCTGGCGGTATGGCACCTCGGTTAATGCTATTGCCAATACTAACCATATTGCCAACCCCAATTTGATCTATGCTGGGCAAACATTGGAGATTCCCGCCGGGGAAGTGTATGTGGCGCAGCAGGGCAACAATACCATTCAGGCAGTTCCGGTTTATCAGCCCGCGCCCGCCCAGCATTATGTGTCCACCTATCCGGTGGCGCCTGTGTCTAGCACCCAAGTGTTGCGGAGTGGCGGCACGGCTTGCGCTCGCTTCAACTTTGAAACAGGGCGTGACTCGTTAACGGGGTCGCGGCAGGCAGGCACCTACATCATGCGCCAAACCACGGGTGAGGATTTGATCTCCTGGTTTGCCCGCACGGGTGACAAGGATTCGGGTTGGTTTAACGGGATCACCCTGTCGTTTGAGGCGGTGCATATTACGGTAACGTTCTACCCGGCCGATGGTGGCCCGGCCATTCCCATGCAAATTGTCAATCATGCGCCCGATACGTCGGCCGGCTGGCTGGCACGGGATATGTGCCACGCGATTGAGATTCAGTTCCCGTAGGTTTAGTTGTCGGTAAACGGTGATCAGTAATCAGTGCGTGGTGTGCAGGATAACGTGCTGCACACCACGTGATCTCCTCAATACTGCCTGCAACAGCTTTCATTTTAAAAACTGTGACGCTGGCTGAAAGTATGGTAGCATAGTGGGTGGCTGGGCTGTGTCTGTCTTGAGATTTTCCCAGCATCCACTGTTAACAAGAACCCCATAGAAAACCAACAGGATATTGGCAACAAAGGGAGTGTTAACGGCCGTTTGTACGCCTTTCTTGGCGGTGGCCTATGGTTGTACGAGGAGATCGATAGGTAGATGGTTAAGACAAAAGAACTGGCGGGTGAGGTGTTTTACCCCACGCCAGAAGCAGTGGCGAACGCATATCTTCCCGATTATGCGGCGGCGGTGGCGGAAGCAGCCAATGATTTGCCGGGGTTTTGGGGGCGGCTGGCGCGGCAGTTTGAATGGTACCGGCCGTGGGCGCAGGTGATGGATGACAGCAATGCGCCGTTTTATCGCTGGTTTGTGGGGGGAAAGGTGAATATTGTCCACAACGCGCTGGATCGGCACATGCGAACGGCCGTTCGCAACAAAGCCGCCCTTATTTTTGAAGGTGAACCCGGCGATACCTATGTTTACACCTACCAACAGCTTAACCGCGAAGTAAACCAATTTGCCAGCACCCTACGGGCCATGGGCATTGGCAGCGGCGACCGCGTTGCCATCTTCATGGGGCGCGTGCCCCAGCAGATTATTGCCATGCTGGCCTGCGCCAAAATTGGGGCGGTGCATGTGGTGGTTCCCAGTAGCAGCTCTGCTGCCATGCTGCACCACTGCCTGCAAGACAGCGAAGCCAAGCTGCTGATTACCAGCGACGGTGCCTGGAATAATGGCAAAATTGTTGATTTAAAGGCCGTTGCCAACGTCGCCAGCAGTCGTGTCGGCTCCATTCAATCGGTCATTTGTGTGCGCCGCACCGGACAAGAGGTGAGCATGGTGTCGGGGCGGGATTTTTGGTACCACGATCTGATGGCGCTGCCAGCCGCCTCACCCGATGCACCAACCGCTTTTGTAGATGCCGAAGACCCGCTTTTCTGGTTTTATACCCCCGGCAGCAAAGAAAAACCGATTGTCCACGCCCACGGTGGCTATATGGTCAATTGTGCAACTTCGCTGCAATGGGTGTTTGACCTGCGTCCAACGGATGTTTACTGGTGTACAGCCGACCCCGCCTCAATTACCGGCCACAGCTATTTGGCCTATGCGCCGTTTTTGCTGGGTGCCACCAGCTTTATGTATGAAGGGGCACCAGGGCAGCCGTCGCCAGAGCGATGGTGGCAGATGGTGAGCAAATATGCCATTACGGTGCTTTATGCCGATGATGTGTCATTGGCGCATCTGCGACAGCATGGCAACAGTTGGCCGGAGAAGCATGATCTTTCTAGTCTGCGGCTGTTGGGAGTAAATGGCGAGGTTGTGGGCGAGGCGTTGTGGCACTGGTTTTATGAGGTGATTGGAAACGGCCGTTGTCCCATCATGGATACCTGGTGGCAAGCCGAAACGGGCAGCATCATGATTTCGCCACTGCCGTCTACACCCATCAAACCAGGGTCAGCCGGACGACCGCTGCCCGGCATCGTCGCCGCCGTGGTAGATGCTGAAGGCAATCCGCTAGACAGTGGTGAAGAAGGGTATCTGGTCATTCAAAACCCATGGCCGGCCATGTTTCGCCGTATCGAAGGCGACACCGACCGCTACGTGCGTCGCTATTGGGGGCAGTTTATGGATCAAGGTTGGTATCTTAGTGGCGACAAGGCACGCATGGATGAGGATGGCTATATCTGGCTGGTAAATCGTCAGTCAGCGTAAGAAATATCGGCATAAAAAAAGCCCGGTGAGATAAGACACCGGGCTTTTTTTGTGCGTTTAGCTATCCATAAAAGGCACTGTCGTCGTCGCCTTGCACCATGCGGCGCACCTCTTCCACAATTTCGGGGTTGGCGAGCGTGGTTACGTCGCCTACGTCGGCGCGGTTGGAGATGGAGGCCAGCACGCGGCGCATAATCTTGCCGGAGCGGGTCTTGGGCATGTCGGGCACAATGTAGACATTGCGCGGGCGAGCAATCTTGCCGATTTCGGTTTCGATGGCGTGGATGATTTGCTGCCGAATCGCCTCGCTTGGCTCAATGCCGGGCTTGAGCGCTACGTACATATCCGGCACCTTGCCGCGCAGTTCGTCGGCCAACGGCACCACCGCTGCCTCTGCCACTTCTTGCACCACCATTGCCGCCGATTCCAACTCCTTGGTGCCAAGCCGATGTCCGGCCACGTTGATTACGTCGTCTACACGGCCGAGAATACGGAAGTAGCCGTCGGGGGCCTGGACGGCGGCATCACCGGGGAAGTAGGGCCAGTCGCGCCAATCCTTGCTGTCGGGGTTCTTGCAATATTTGGCGTAATAGGTGCTGACATACCGGTCACGGTTGCCCCAAATTGTCTGGAAGGCACCGGGCCACGGGTTTTGAATGACGATGTTGCCTGCCACACCCGCGCCCGATTTAATTGGGTCGCCGTTTTCATCGAGGATGGCGGGGTGGATGCCGGGCATGGCCGGGCCGGCCGACCCCGGTTTCATCGGGTGCAGGGCAGGCATGGTGCTGCACAGAAAGCCGCCCGTCTCCGTTTGCCACCAGGTGTCTACGATGACCGCTTCGCCCTTGCCCACCACTTCGTGGTACCAACGCCACACTTCTGGCTCAATCGGTTCGCCAACGGTGGTCATGTGTTTGAAATGGTAGTTGTATTTGGCCGGTTCATCGGGGCCAGCTTTCCGCAACATGCGGACAGTGGTGGGGGCGGTGTGGAAGATGTTGACATCAAGCTGTTCGGCAATGCGCCAGGCGCGGCCGGCGTCGGGGAAGCCGGGAACGCCTTCGTACATAACGCTGGTGGCACCGAGGGCAAGGGGGCCATAGACGATGTAGCTGTGGCCGGTAATCCAGCCGATGTCGGCCATGCACCAGTAAACATCGTTGGGGTGAATATCCTGTACCAGTTTGGAAGTTCCAGCTGCATAAGCCAGATAGCCGCCGGTGCTGTGTTGGCATCCTTTCGGCCTGCCGGTGGTGCCGCTGGTGTACATCAGGAAAAGGGGTGCTTCGGCAGGAAGCTGCACCGGGTCAACCCGTTTGCCGCGATATTGCTTGAGTAAATCGTAGACAAAATGGTCGCGTCCTTCAACCATTGGGTTTTCTTCGGCCATGTATTTGCCCTGATACCGCTGCCAGACGAGAACGGTGTCTACGGTTTGGCCTTCGCTGGCGGCGACGGAAACGGCCGTATCTGCTTTTTCCTTGTGGTTGATCATGCCACCGTTGCGATAGTAGCCATCCATGGTGATGAGAACACGGCTGCCGGAGTCGGCCGCCCGTTCGCCGCAGGCGCGGCCGCTAAAGCCACCAAAGACCACGGAATGGATCACGCCAAGACGGGCGCAAGCCAGCATAGTGATGGGCAGTTCGGGCACCATCGGCATGTGGATGGTGACGCGGTCGCCGGTTTTAAGCTTGGCGGCATCTTGCAGGAGGGCGGCCATTTCGTTGACGCGCACATAAAGCTCCTGGTAGGTGAGGGCAACGTGGGGTTCTTCTTCTGGCTCTGGCACCCAAATGATGGCAGCTTTGTTTTTATGCTGCGCCAAATGACGGTCAACGCAGTTGTATGAGGCGTTGATTTTGCCACCGACAAACCATTTCCAGCAGGGAGCGTCGCTGGTGTCGAGGGTGGTTTCCCAATATTTGTACCAACTGAGCAGATCGGCATATTCCTTGAAACATTCGGGGAAGTTGTCGAGGCTGAACCGATTGTAAATATTAGCATCGGTCATGTTGGCTTGGGCGATAAATTTGGCGGATGGGTGGAAGTACCCCTCTTCTTGCCAGTGTACAGCAATGGCGGCTTCACTTACTTCAGCAATTTCCTTTTCACTCACAATGTTACCTTCCTTTTTGATTGGGTTGGTTTCTGATAACGGCCGTTTTCTGCGCCAAAGTTTTGGGAAAAACGGCCGTTTTAGACACTGAGCCGCCCTTCGTTATGAAGTGGCTAACTCTTAATTTGTGGGGGTCGTCTAGATCATATTGATTCCCCGGTGGTTTGTCAAACAGATGACAACTTTGATGTTAAAGCGGAATCATTGCGGGCTGGCTTAAGAAAAAGACAGCAACGTTGGGCGTTTAGAGTAACTATATTGGCTCTATACCGCAGGAATGCCGGCTACAATGTACAAAGGCAGTTTCTGTATCTGTTCATATTCAACATCGAACTTGATGCCTTGATTAGTAGCGATCAACAATCTATTGAGTCTTTGCCAAATACATCTATACTTCCATGCCAGTATAAACACAATCCTTCAAAGGTAGGAGTTGATGACCATGACATTTCCAACGTGGTTTGTGTGGGCACTATTATCGGCAGTGTTTGCTGCCTGTACCGCCATTTTTGCCAAAATTGGGCTGGAAGGGGTGGATTCTGACCTGGCAACGCTGATTCGCACGGTGTTTATCCTGTGCATTTTGGCAGCGTTTGTCTATTTTACTGGCAAGTGGCGTAATCCGCTGACGCTGGCACCGCGCACCTGGTTGTTTTTGCTGCTTTCGGGGCTGGCAACGGGTGCCTCATGGGTGGCCTATTTTCGCGCCCTCAAAATCGGCCATGCGTCGCAGGTGGCTCCGGTAGACAAGCTGAGCGTGCTATTGGTAGCGGTGTTTGCGGTCATTTTTTTGCACGAACGGCCGTCTTTGCAAGAATGGTTTGGTATTTTGCTCGTTGGTGCCGGGGTACTGGTGTTGGCATTCAAATGATGTGTTAGAATTGGGTACTAGCTGTATTGAAAGAGGTTGAAAAACGGATATTGTTGATTGATAGCTTGCTTGGTTGCCTGAGGTGTCGCCGCTTTTATGCGGTCTTTTTTTTGCCGCTATTGCTCCTGGCTGCGTGCCAACAAGGGGAAGCGGCACCCACACCATTGCCGACACTTGAATCAACAGCAGTGGTCGCAGCGGTTGTGTCACCAACGGCCGTTTTGTCTACCAATACGCCTGTCGCTACCCCCAGCCCGATGGCCGCACCCGCTTCTCCGACCCCCATGGCAACCTATGAGGGGACGGCCACTTTTACGGCCACCCCTACTGAGACGGCGACGGCAACCGTGACTGCTGCCCCCACCGAAACCGCTACTCCCACCGAAACCGCTACTCCCACCACTGAACCCGTTCCTTGGGACATCCTCACTTGGTTATGGGATCCGGCCAACCATGCCCCTGCCACCCCACCGGCGGTGCCCGCGCTACCTCCTGCCATCGTGCGCTCACCGGGTGCTCCCACCTCCTACCTCAGCCAGTTCCGGCTAATTGGCTTTTACGGCAGTGCCGAAGGGCGTGGGCTGGGGATTTTGGGCAATCAGTTCCGCAATGAAACGGTCCGCATGATTCGCGGCGTGATTAACGAATACCGCCCCTATCTAACCGACGGCCGTTATCCCATGCCTGTTTTCCACATCATCAGCACCGTTGCCAAACCATGTGACCCCGAATTCCCCAACTGTAGCCACCATATCAGCAAAGAACTACTCTATGATTGGCTGGTAACGGCCGAAAACAACAATGCTGCCGTCACCCTCGATATTCAGCCCGCCCGCAACGACGTGATGGAGGAGTTCCAGCGGGTGCGCGAATTTTTCTATTATCCGCACGTCCATTTGGCAATTGACCCCGAATTTCGCATGAACAGCGAGCAGGTGCCCAACAAGCAAATTGGCACAATGGATGCTGCCGACATCAACGCTGTGCAGGCGGAGTTGGAGCAGATTGCGCTGGAAATTGGGGTGAACCGGGTGCTGATTATTCACCAGTTTAAGGACAGCATGATCACCAACAAGCACAATATCATGAATTACCCGCATGTGGAGTTGGTGATCAACGGCGATGGTTATGGCCCGCCCGGCCCCAAGATCCGTAACTACCAGCAGTATGCGCTGGAGCCGGGGTTTGAGTATGGTGGGTTTAAGATGTTTACCGATCAGGTTAACGGCCGTTTGCTCTACGACGTTCCCTTTATGCTCCCCGAACGGGTGATGACTGTACTTAACCCGCAGCCCGTTTACATCATTTTTCAGTAGCCCTGCTTAGCCAACAACGCCCGCTGGTTTCTTGTGTTGAAGCACGTGGGTTGCAATTGTACTCAGAAGAGGCGTGACTGCCCTTTTTCCTATCCTCATGTCAACCATAGCTGCTGCGACATGAAACGAGGTGTTGGGCAAAAATTCATTCATACGGTTGGTTATCAACCAGCCTCATATACTCGACTTTGTCCATTTGGGAACATTGGAAATGTAGGAGATTGGCAGGAAGAAGCAGGACGTTGTATCTACACCCTCTGCCAAATATGCCCAATGTGCCGCAAAACCCTGAATTATCGCCCTATCAAGCGGTGTAACACATCGCTTCCACCAAACCGTTGAAAATAGCGGTGGGAATTAGGACATAGTCCGGTTTGGCGGTGGATTCGACATATTTTCCCCATAGCCCAAACCAGATTTGCCGACGTACCACCGCCAAGGCATCGGAAAAGGTGGGTTTCTTTTTCGCATACCATGCCGAGGTACGCACTGGGAAAGGTTTGTCTTTGGTCAAGTGGTACGCCCACAGCGTGACCAATGAGAACAAACCCAATAAAACGGGTGTCGTTCGGGCAATCGCCAGTTCTGACCATTGACGTTGCGTTTCCATGCCCAAATGGGCACGGGCTTCCTCAAAGGTGACTTCGACATTCCACCGCAGGATAAACCAGTGCAGAATTTGCAAGGGGTCGGCCGTCAAGTCCGTGCAAAGAAAGGCGGTGGCCTCATACTTGCCAGCAGGGTCGCGCACCAAAACCCAACGGATGGGCAGCGGGTCAAACCCTGGTGTGTACCATAAAGCCTGACCGAAGACATACTCAATCGTGTAGGTTCGTCCCCCATACCAGGCAACCTCGGTCTTGAGCCACTTCGTCCCTTTATCCAGCAAACGGACTTTCAACGATGGCTGCCGTTTCCCTTTTTTCGCTTTCACCCCTCTTTTGCCCTTGGCTTGTTCTTCCGGCCACCCATACAGCCTGGCATCTAGCCGCAAACGGGATACCCAAGTCACGGGTAGGAGCATTCCGACACAGGTCAAGCCTAATTTCACCGCCGCTAACCCCCCATCGGTGACGACGACCATGACGCGGTTGTGTAACCAGCGGCGTACCTGGCATATCATCTGCCGTATCCAATCAATGCTTGTCTTGTGCCGTTTCCCATTTTTCTGGTTGGTTGCTTCACTGGGGGCATTCAAGGTCAAAAAGGGTAACGCCCACGTCCGACTGCTCCATGGAACCGCCACCATGAGCATCATGCTGACCCACCGCAAGCCAAAACTGTGTACCAGATATTTCTTGCTTGAACGGACACTGTCTCGGAACACCCCTTTCTGCTTGATTCGTTCACCCCGCCGCCGTTCCAAGGTCTCATCTATGCCCAGGACGATAGGCGCATCGGCTGGCACAAAGGTAGCCACCAGTAACCCCAGCAAGATGCGGCTGGCGGTCAAGCCGCACCATTGGGCGCGATTGAGAACACGATGATAATTCTGATACTGTGGGTCATCCTTCAAACCCATCACCGTCAGAGCCGCGCTCACGGTTCGCTTTCCCGGTGCCAAAACAGCACCCAGCAAGAGGATTTGGGCATAGTCCCACACGGTTTCGCTAAACAAGGCGACAAATGGTAAAATCACGGGCATCATTTCTTGGGGTATGGTTAGCATATCTGACTTCTCCTAACAATTGGTCTTGTTTTTGAAGTCAGCTTACCTACCCCGCCTTTTTTTGTCCACTAAATGGATAAATTAGAGATATAGACAACCGTTAATTGTTCTGGTATAGGCCAAACCCCAGAAGACGTTGGGGTCTACTTCTAGCTGAAGTTTGTCATCGGCGAAGTGGAAGCGGAGGATGGGGCAGTAAACCCGGGTGGTATAGCAGAGGCGGATTTCGTAGGTATTAACGGCCGTCCACGCCCCACACGCCGCCACCGGTTCATCGCTGTAGTCGCTGTGCCCACTTTGCCATGCGCCATAACCAATTTGGATGGCATACTCCCCTCGGCCATCGCGCACAATCAGTTTGCTTTGCTCCTCGCCACATTCAAGCGCAACACTGGCAAGCTGCAGTTCACTATCCTCCAAATGGAATGTTTTGCCTGAAACTTGCGCTGCCAGCGGCGACGAGGGCTGCCCTACCGACAGCGGCAGCGACAGACTTGTCAGCTTGTCACACAACGCATCATAAGCTGAAGAATTGGCGGGTAATGGTTCCGCCTGTAGAGCAGGCAGCAGATGCTCCCAAACCTTGTCCAGAATGACCTGCATATCGCGTACTCCGCCAATCATCGCCAGCACTACATCCTGCTCCGGCAAGAGGAGGCAGTATTGCCCAAACGCGCCATCGCCGCGATAGCCATTATGCCGACAACGCCAAAACTGGTAGCCATAGCCCACGACCCAATCAGGGTTGGTCTGGGTGTTGCTGTTGTCGGAGGTGGCCTGTGTCGCTTCGGCGATCCAGGCTTCTGACAAGATGCGCTGCCCTTGCCACATGCCTTTCTGCAAATACATCTGGCCGAAGTGGGCAATGTTCTCTAGGGTAATGTGCAAACCTGAGCCACCAATGTTGATGCCACGCGGATCACTGTCCCAGTTCGGATTTTCGATGCCCAGTGGCGTGAAGAGGCGTGGGCGCAGGTAATCTAACAGGGATTCGCCCGTTAGTTTGGTGATAATGGCGGAGAGCATGTAGGTGGCGGCGGTGTTGTAGACGAACCATGTGCCCGGCTCATGCTCGACTGGCAGCGAGAGGAAGACACGCGGCCAGTTGTCGTCGCCGCCCCCATTTGGCTGGCCGTGCATCGTCATGCTGAGGAGGTTGAGGGAACGGCCGTTTTGAAACACCCGCTCCGTTGTATCTTCATGATGGCCCGTGTTCATGGACAACAAATGACGCACGCGCATCGCTTTTAGATTCTGGCTGGGGTTGGCCGGTGCGTCGTCGGGGAAGAAGCTCAAAATGGAATCGTCTACCGTCAGCAGCCCTTCGGCCACCGCCAGACCAATGGCACTGGAGGTGAAACTTTTGCTCAATGAGTAGAGTTGGTGGGGCAATGGTGGTGCATAAGGCTGCCACCAGCCCTCGGCGGCCACGTGGCCGTGCCGCAGCAGCATAAAGCCCTGCATTGCGTCTAATGGATGCCCAGGATGCTGTTCGAGGGCGTGGATGAAGTTGAGAACGGCCGTTGCGTCAATCCCCTCCGCCTCTGGGTTACTACGTTTTAATTGTGTTTGGCTTGCCATGATTTACTCCATGTGAATGATGGCCTGATTGTATAGGGAAATCTTGGGAGAGGGAATTTGTGTGAAACGGGGGAGCATTTCAGTTTCGGGGCATTAATAAACTCACCTCTCCGCAAGCCAATTTCTCAGCCAAGAATTGTCATTTCGACGAGTCTTCGAGGAGAAATCCCGCTCAAATGGCGGCTATGAGAACGGGATTTCTCGGAGGACCTCGAAATGACACTGGATTTCCCACCTACGCAGTTAAAGAGTAGGTCAAACTTGTTAAGTTGCCCCCAAACTGAAATACACCCTGAAACGGCCGTTTGTTATAGTGAACGGCCGTTTCTGTTATACTCAGCCAGAATTCATCAAGCATTAGGCAATACAAGAGGATAACAAACAGATGACCACATTCAATATTGGCATTATTGGCGGAGGAATCGGTGGCCTAAGCCTCGCTCAGAACCTAAAAAAGAACGGAATTGACACAAACGTAACCGTGTTTGAACGAGATCCTTCACCGACTTTTCGCAATCAGGGCTATCGAGTCACCATCCATCCAAGTGGTGAAACTCACTTGCGAGCCTGTTTACCTGATGCTTTGTATGAGAAGTTTAGGGCAAACAGCTATCGCTGGGATTCTTTTCGGATGATGGATAAATATGAACGCTTGTTGGTTGACCCGCCTGCTGAAGCGATCCTGAGTCGGTCGGTTGATCGAGCCATGCTGCGCTCAATTCTTTGCAGTGGCCTCGACAATGTACAGTATGGAAAAGAGTTTCTCGCCTACCACGAAACCGAAAATGAGGTTGAAGTCCGCTTTGTGGATGGTTCAACTGAGCGTTTTGACTTGATTATTGCGGCTGATGGCTCTCAGTCCCGTATCAGAGGGCAAAAGCTGCCTGAATATGCCGAATTGGCCGACACGGGTTATTTTGACATCGCCTCCAAGCTCCCTTGGAGCGAACGGACGCAGCAGCTTGCCAAAGAGCTTGGGGCAACCGCTCACGTTGAGGTCTTGACCCATACGGGCGAAGCACTCGTGATTATCCCGCAATTCTATGACGGCGTAGACGAAGACCCCGCCGATGGCTACCTATATTGGGGATATATCGTCGCGTGCAACAAGTTCAACCAGATGACAGGTGGCGCACGCGAGGGTCAGGCCCTTAAGGGAATCGCCATGAAGCTGTCCGAAAGTTACAGCCCGCTTCTTCGAGAGATGATTTCATCAACCCCGGCCGAAGAGATGACGTTACTGCATTTCTTGACTTCTGTGAAACCGAACGCCGTTCCAACAAGCCGTGTTGTCATGATGGGAGACGCGATCCATTCCATGCCACCCATGGCTGGTATGGGAGCGAACACCGCCATTCGTGATGCCAACGAGTTGGCAACCAGGTTCAAAGCGGTGTTTGATGGAAAGATGGGGCTTTTTGAGGCGATTGAGGATTATCACAAGGTGATGTTGGACTATGGGTTTGCGGCGGTCGATCTGTCAAATTCCAATCTTAAGAAAGCGGTTGTAGGGCACCCTATCCTCAAGCGCATTGAGCTATTTGTGCTACGAACCCTGCATCAAGTCGCCCCCAGCGTGATGGATAATGTGATTGCCGGTAATTTGGGTAAGGAGGGGTGAGGCTTATGGTTGGTGAAACGGCCGTTAATACACCAAAACTTTACCATATATCTAGCACAGACTTACAGGTGACTTCACCGGCTACGCCAACCACCATGAATGAAAATAGTTGCTAGTGGCTGGTGGCTTGTACCAGCCACTACTTTATACGAGGAGAAATGACAATGGCTAAACATCGCATTTTCACCACAGCATTTGGCAGCGTTTATCCGCATTATGTGCAAAAAGCGGAACGCAAAAATCGCACAAAAGAAGAAGTTGACCAAATCATTTGCTGGTTGACGGGCTATGACCAAGCGGGGTTACAACAACAAATCGAACAGGAAAACGATTTTGAAACCTTTTTTGCCCAAGCCCCAGCCTATCATCCGAATAGTTCGCTCATTAAAGGTGTTGTGTGCGGTATTCGCGTAGAAGAAATCGAAGACCCGCTGATGCAAAAAATACGCCATTTAGACAAGCTGATTGATGAGCTGGCTAAAGGCAAGGCGATGGCAAAGATTCTGCGGCAATAACTCGTATCGTTTGCCTAGACCTGTGAGGTTTTCTTTAGGGTAGCCCAGCAATGAAAGAAAATCTGACAGGTCTGACTCGACGGGCTGGCCAGCACCCTCATTCTTTCAACCGATAGGACACAAACGCCAGCGTGCGACTGTCGGGCGACCACGAATTCACATTCATCGTACCCTGCCCGCCAAACAGCTTGACGATAGTTTTGGGCTTGCCGCCAGCAGCAGGGATGAGCCGAATCTCAATATTTCTGTTCGGCGGATGATCGCCCGGCTCCACATCCTCTTTGCCATAAGCAATGTAGGCCACCCATTGGCCATCGGGCGAGATGTGCGGGAACCAGCAGTTGGCCTCCTCCTGGATGATGTGGGTTGGGTTCGAGCCGTCGGTCTCCATGCGCCAGATTTGCATCAAGCCGCTGCGAACGGAGTTGAACCAGATGGTACGGCCGTCGGGCGCATATTCCGGGCCATCATCCAGCCCTGGTTCGGCCGTTAGCTGCGTTTCCGGGCCACCATTCACCGAAATCGTATAGATGTCATACTGTCCGTCCCGCTCGCCGCAATAGACCAGGTGTTTACCATCCGGCGACCAGCCATGCAAATAGCTTGGCCCTTTTTCGGTAATCAGGGTTGGGCTGCCACCGGCTAAGGGGAGCCTATAAATGCGGGCGGCGGCATCTTCGTTGGTGAAATGGCTGATGGCCAGTTGGCTGTTATCTGGCGAGAGCAGATGGTCGTTGGTGCAATCAATGGCAAAATCGGTGTCGAGATGACCGATTGCGCCCGTCGCCAATTCGTAGGTGTACAGCCGCCCTCGACTGTCGTAGATGAGGTGGTTCCCGTCTTTCGTCCAGTTCGGCGCGGAGATAACGGTGTCGAATTCATGCAGGATGGTTCTTGCCCCCGTTTGTATGTCCACCGTTTCCAGGACGCTAAAACTGTCCCGTTCGGCCAGCAAGGCGCGGAGGGTGTCAATATCCATAGGGAAGGGCAGTCGGCTGGGTGCGGCTTTGTCAGGTACTTCGTCATCCACAGAAATTTGGGGAATGGTGGTGATCAAGAGCGTTGAGAGTGTCATCGCCACTGCCCCCATCAGAAAGACGATCTTCAAACCACTTTCCAGGTCGGGGGCGGTGCTTTGGGCCAGACCGAGGATGGCGGGCGCGACGGCGATCCCGATCATCTGGAAGAAGAAGATGGCCCCAACGGCCACACCAAGTAGCCGTCTAGGAACGGAAAATTGAGCTACTAACGTGTTGACGGTGGGAATGACTCCCAGGCCGAAGGCGGCAACGGCCGTTACGAGGACGTAGAGCCAAATCGGCGTGCTGGCGGTAAAACGCCACATCGCAAATAGGGCCAACGTCACAATGGGGTAGCCGATGAGGTACAACCACTTGTATCTTTTGGTTTTGGCGATCAGAAAACCGACAGGGATGCCCATAAAGGCCACGAGTACCGTATAGGGTGTCAGCATTGAGCCGCTGATGGCTGGGCTAATCTGCATCACCTGCTGCACGAAGATGGGTGAATAAGCCATGATCCCCAGCATCCCAAAGAACGACAGCATTCCGGTGCCAGCGGCGGTCATAAAGGTGCGGTTGAAGAGCACCTGTGGGTCTAAGATGGGGGCTTCGGCTCGCTTCTCGATCTGGACGAAGCCGACCCAGGCGATGGCGGAAATGATCAGCAGAATGACACCGATCCCGATCTGACCTGGCACACCTACCCGCGAGAAGCCGATGATGAGCGTCGTCGTGGCGACCGCCATCACCAAGGCCCCAAACCAATCAATTTTTGGTTTTATCTGTTGGGCATTTTTGGGGAAGGTAAGAGCGATGAGAACCGCCGCTACGAGCATCAGCGGGATCGCGCCCCAATAGAGGCCGCGCCACCCCACCACACTTTCGGTAACAATCCCCCCTAGCACAGGGCCGATCAGGGCGGCAGCGCCACCAGGTAAACTGAGCAGACCCGTCCATTTGGCTCGCTCGGTTGGGTCAAACAGATCGCCGATGGTGGCAAAACAAAAGGGGACGATGGGGAAATGGCCGATGCTCATGAAGGTTGCTGTGGCCACCAGAAAGACCATCGAGGTGCTTTGCGTGGTAAGACCTAATCCTAACATGAGAATGCCGATGCAGAGCAGGAGAATGGTGCGACGGCCGTATATGTCTGAGAGTTTGCCCAAGATCAGCGTGGAGATCGAGCCAGCGAGAGCGGGCAGGGCGATGAGCCAGGCAAACAGCGACATGCCATCGAACTCGGCAATCATTTGCGGCGTGGCGATGTTTTTGGCGTTGATGAAGAGAAAGCTGACGAATTGGGTGATGAAAACGGCCGTTACGCCCAAAGCCACCTTGCGCTTCATCCCCACACTTGGTTCAATCGGGGGTGCTGTTACTTGTGTCATAGAAATTCCCTGGTTCTACGTGTTTTAGAGTTCAGCCACCGCCGGGATGATTTCGTTGGCAAAGGTTTCCAGCGGGGTGATTTTGTACACATCGGGCATGTTGAAGATGGTGTGGGTGAAACCCATTGCGGCGAGTTCTTGGATGCGGTTGATGATGCTAACGGCCGTATCATCTCCAGACAAATTCACGGTGCAAAGTGACGTTTTCTCGATGGTATCGTAATCGCGTCCTAGCCTTTCGCAATGCCCTTTGAGATCATCGAGGGCTTTTTGCATGTTATCGTTGCCCACCCAATCACCGATGTTACAGGCATCGGCATATTGCGCTACCATCCGCAGCGTTTTCTTTGCCCCTGTGCCGCCAATCATGATGCGGGGGTGTGGGGTTGAAAGGGGGCGTGGGTTGTTGGTAATGGCTGGCGCGGAGTAATGCTTGCCCGCAAAAGCAGTCTCATCACTTGCCCAGAGTGCCTTCGCCAGTTGCAAACTGTCCTCCAACTGCTCGAACCGTTCTGATGTGGACGGGTAGGGGATGCCATGCCCTTTGGCTTCATCTTCATACCAGGCTGCCCCAATGCCAAAATAGGCACGGCCACCAGAAAGAATATCGAGGGTGTTGACCATTTTCAGCAGAACGGCCGGATGACGATAAATCACGCCTGTGACCAGTGCGCCCAGATAGGCTTTTTCGGTGAGTCCGGCAAAATAGCTGAGCGTGGCATAGGCTTCCAGCATGGGGTCGGTGTAATCTTCACCAAACAAGCCCTTGATCTGGTAATAATGATCCATCACCCACAGGCTGTAAAAGCCAGCCGCATCGGCAGTGGTGATGATTTCTTTGAGTTTGGGCCGGATAACGGCCGTTCCCCCCGGATACTTAAAAGACGGAATTTGTAATCCAATGTGCATCATACATCTCCTTTATTGTGCTTCAACAGCAATATCTGAATATGAGTTACTAAATACAGTGATTAATCCCCAAATTGCAGCCGCAATAAACATCACGGCCATGCTAACTGCGATAGAAAGGCGCGGGGATGTGCTTGAGAACAATTGGCTCAAGAATCCAATATACACAGAAGCCAGAAAACCACCAAAGTTAATCGAACTAAAAATCATCGCTGACACCATCGCCGATGCAGTCAATGAAACTCTTTGCCCCGCATCCATCAAAAGTGCAGGGAACAAGATAAAGAAACCAATACCGGCAACAGCACAGCCGACAATCATCATGGGAACAGTTACCGCAAAAGAAATGATGCCTAAGCCAATACCCATAACAACCAGTGCAGAGGGATTGGTCATTTTGCCAAAAAACTGGAAATACTTACCAAAGAGAGTTCCCCCTAAAATCCCACCTACAGTATACATGGATAAGACTGTTCCCGCAGTGGCGGCATTACCGATATTTTCTGTCGTTAGAATGGTTGACATATTCAACAGCATCGTATTCAAGTTCATATAGATAAAGATGGTTGCTAATGAAATGAAATAGACGCTGACAGGCATTTTCACTTTTGCATGTTGCTGAGGCTCAACCTTTTCTGGTTCAGGTAAGTACAGCATCATGATCACCAAAGGAATGATACCAATGAGATGAATCAACCACATAAAATTCAAATCAATCGCACTGATTAGACCACTGAGCAACATAAAGATGGTACTGGCTACATTGATGACAATACTGCCCATTCCCATCATATTGGCCCGCTTTTGACCTGCGTACAATTGAATAATGATTCCGTTCGCCAATGGCGTCAAAATGCCGACACCGATTCCATAAATGACCCTTGCTCCCAGCACAGCGTAAAAGGCTCTAAAGACGAAAGGCAGAGAACCTCCGATAACATAAAAAACCATTGCCACAAACAACAAATGTTTATACTTGACTTTATTACCAGCGAGAGCACCGGATATTAACGACATGGGTACGACGATTAAGAGCGGTATCGTTGATAACAACAGAATTAGGGTGTGTGGTATTGTTGGATAAGCATCTGCTATCGTTTGAATGGCCGGATTTACGATTAGTGCGCCCGGAATCACAAAAAATATAGCCATGAGGGACAACGATGTTTTAGCTTGAGAAGCTTGCATGGATCAATCTGCCTTTCTATTCTTATCTTTAGTTTCTGCTAAGTTACAGACACAACCTGTCGGATGCCTTGCACAGAAACATCCCGCGAAGAATGGTGTCAATATGAGTCGGTCAACTCTTGCTCTGCCTGCAAGAGCGCGTCTTCATACCCTTCTATTTTGCTGTTCAGCAAGGCTAAGGTGTCTTGCAGTTCCGCTATCATAGCCACCAGTCGGGTACGCTGTGTTTGCAAAATCTCTTTCCGGGCTTCAATCGTCTCATCACCCTGCTCAACCAACGCGAAATATTCAGTCAGCACATCAACGGGCAGTCCAGCCGTTCGCATACACTTGATGAAATCAATCCGTTTTATATCCGCCTCGGTATACTCTCTAATGCCGCCATTCGTGCGCGTAATGGGCGGCAGAAGGCCAACTTTCTCGTAGTAGCGCAACGTATCTACAGAAAGTCCAGATTGCTCACTCACCTCTGAGATTTTCATCTTTGCACCTCCAAGGTGGAGTTTAACACCTGGAGTTAACTCCAAGTCAAGGGGAATTATGAAATTGGTTTGGGTTGGCACGATTTGGGCAGTGAGGGGGAAACGGCCGTTTCCCCACACTGCCCTACCTATCAACTAGCTATAGGTCAACTTTTTTGGTGCACGAAAGCTTCACGAAGCCTTGAAAAACTGGTCATGAAAAACATACCGCTCCCGATGCCCATCCACCCTGACCTGCGGCTCCACATCCCAGACCATGTATTGCACTTCCGACCCTTCATCCGCTCGCGGCCAGGCTGGTAAACCAAGGCCATTGGGATCACCCGTTTTGATGAAGTTGGCGTAATAGGCTTGCATCAGTTCCGAGACCTGTTCATCCTCTTCCGTCCAGGCATAAACCTCATTTGTAGCCAGATTGCCCATGGCGTACTCAATATCGGCCGAATGGACTGCGCCTTTGGCGGGCGGCATGGCGATGGCCTCTTCACCCTCACGGATTACGCCACCAGCCAACCCAGCTACGGCATTACCCATTTCCGGTCGCATGGGTGGGCGGGGATGGGCGTAGTTGTAGCGATACACAGGGTTGCCATGACGGCGATGTTCGTCCGCCCATTTCCAGGTGCTATAGACAAGGAAACGATCACTAGCCAAGTCGGTGGCGGATTGTTCGACTTGAACGGCCGTTTCCCCCGGATACAATCTCAACACCTCATCCGCCGCATCCCCATACAACTCGCGCACCACCGCCGCATAATTCTCAGGCGTTGGCGCTTGAGGGCCTAGCAGAGCCATATAAGGCATCTCCTCAGAATTCCAACCGACCAGCAGTGGCACACGCGCCGCCTCGCCAGCGACCAAAATTTCCAGAGGCGGCTTGGGGAAAAAGTAGCCATCAACCACACCAGCAAAATCCTCGAACCCCATCGTGGCCGTAGCTTCTAACAATTCCTGTGCCGATATAGCCCGCAATTCTGCCAGCGATTTTGCCCCTACTCGTGTGGCAAACTTTTCCCCTGCGGCTTCAGCTTGGGCTAACGGCCGTATCCGTGTTGCCCCAATCCCCCCACTAGAACCAATCGCCCCCGCAATCAAATCCTTCGACAGCGGCGAAACCATCTGCGCGTTGACCGAAATCGAACCAGCCGACTCACCTGCGATGGTGATGCGGTTGGGGTCGCCACCAAAGGCCGCAATATGGTCACGCACCCAGCGGATGGCCGCATTTTGGTCAAGGTAGCCATAGTTGCCGGAGCCATTTTGCGCCGATTCCGCATTTAGTTCAGGGTGAGCGAAATAGCCAAACACGTTCAAACGATAGTTGGCTGTCACAGCCACAATGCCCCGACGAGCCATCTGCTCGCCATCATATCGGGGTTCGGAGCCATCACCAGCCATAAAGCCGCCGCCGTAGAAGTAAATCAGCACGGGCAACCCCGCCTCGGCAGAAGGATTGGGTGTCCATACATTGAGATACAGGCAATCTTCACTCATGCCGTTGGCGCGGAAGTTCATGTCGCCAAAGACGGGCAGCTGCATGGCACGTGACCCGAAGTTGAGGGCTTCGCGCACACCAGACCAAGGCTGTACGGGCTGGGGGGCTTGCCAGCGTAGAGCACCAACGGGTGGGGCGGCGAAGGGAATGCCTTTGAAACTGTAAACGGCCGTTTCCTCCTCAAACGCGCCCAACACTTTACCATTCGCAGTCATGATAGGGGATGTCATCATATTTATACCCATCTTTTTTACTCAACCACTTCTAAATCGGCGTGGAGCGTTGCCAACGAATCAGCCCCAACCCAAATATCAAAAACGGCTGCATCTTGAATCCACTGGCCGACATTGGTACTCCAATAACGCAGCTCATCTGGTCCCAGATTGAACGTCATCGTTTTCGTTTGTCCAGGTTGAAGGGTGACACGCTCAAAGCCTTTCAATTCACGCATTGGGCGCGAATCGCTGCCCCACTTCTGATGGATGTAAAGCTGAACCACCTCGTCTCCAGCCACCTGGCCGCTATTGGTCACATCCACGCTGACGGTCACGCTGTCGCCCACTTTGACCTGTGGAGCCGAAACTTGGAGGTTGGAGAACGCAAACGTGGTGTAACTCAGGCCAAAGCCAAAGGGGTACAGCGGAGTCGTTGGGCCATCCCAGTAACGAGAGCGATAGCGTGGATTGTCTTCTGGCAAATGGGTCAGCGTTCGGGCGTAATACAGTGGTGCGTGGGTGCCACTGCGCGGGAAGCAAGCTGGCAGTTTGCCACCAGGGTTCACATCACCAAAGAGAATATCGGCGACGGCATGACCACCTTCCGTACCGGGTTGCCAGGCTTCGAGAATGGCTGGTATTTGTTCGGCTGCCCAATTGATGCTGAGGGGACGGCCGTTTAACAGCACCAACACAATCGGCTTACCCATCGCGCTAACCACCTTCAACAATTCTTCCTGCCTTCCTGGCAAATCTAACGAGCCACGCGAGGCAAACTCGCCCGACATGTCGGCCTTCTCGCCCATTACCATGATTACCAGGTCGGCATCTTTAGCTGTAGCAACGGCCGTTTGGAAAGCCACCTCAGCCTCTTCAGCCGTCTGGATCGGTTTTCTCTCACTCAAGTTGAATTCGCCAAACGGATGGGGCACATCTCGATTGATGTCCGGCCCCGGCGCATAGGCAATATTGGCCCCTGGCAATTTGGCCTGGATGCCCGCCAACACAGTCACAGCCGCAGGTTGATGGCCGAAGACCATCCATGATCCTTCCGTGGCCTCCATCGAATTCGCCAACGGGCCGATAATGGCAATATTTTGCTGCTCTGTAGAGAGTGGCAGCAGCCCACCTTCATTTTTAAGCAGCACCATCGAGCGTTGGGCAGACCATCGTGCCGTTTGCCGATGTTCAGGCAGTGCAGCCACCTGCTCCAATAGTGCCTCATCTACATAAGGCTGTTCAAACAATCCCATACGAATCTTAGCCGCCAAAATCGGCCGTACCATCGCGTCAACCTGCTCGCCTGAGAGTGTGCCATCCTCCACCAAACCGTCCAGATTCTCTAAATAGGTACTTGAGGCCATATCCATATTTAAGCCAGCCTTCAACGAGCGCAACGCAGCATCTCGTCCATCGCGGGCATGACCCTGCACCACCAAATTGCCCACGCCAAAGGCATCACTGACGACAAAGCCATCAAAGCCCCATTCATCGCGCAAAACGTTTGTTAGTAACCAGCGATTGGCATTGGCGGGAACGTTGTTCATATCCATGTAGGCACTCATGAAGGTAGCTACACCAGCTTCAACTGCGGCCTGGAAAGGAGGGAGATGGACGTTACGCAATTGGGCTTCCGAAAGGTGAACCGGATCATAATCGCGCCCCCCTTCCGAAGCACCGTAGCCAACGAAGTGTTTGGCGCAGGCCAGCACCCGTTCTGGATCGGTAGGGTCTTCACCTTGCAGCCCGCGCACCTGAGCAGCAGCCATTGCCGCCCCAAGATAAGGATCTTCACCAGCCCCTTCAGCAATGCGACCCCAGCGAGCATCACGGGCATTATCTAGCATCGGTGTAAAAGTCCAGTGGATGCCCGCAGCACGTGACTCTTTTGCCGCCACTACTTGGGATTTCTCCGGCACATCTGGATCCCATGAAGCCGCCATCGCCAGCGGTATGGGGAAGATGGTACGGTAGCCGTGGATCACGTCCAACGCGAAGAGAACCGGAATGCCAGATGGGCTTTCTTCTATAGCTATCTTCTGCAATTGGTTAAACTTCTTGGTGTCGTTGAGCCACAGGACTGAGCCAGCCCCCCTCTCACGGATGATGTCTTCGGCTTTGGGGCCAAAGTTCCAATCCGCGCCGCCAATTTGGGCAAGCTGGGCAACTTTTTCGGCAAGGCTCATCTGTCCTAGTAGGGTCTCGACCCGTTGGGCTACTTCGTTTTCTGATTTCATCGTTTTAAAATCTCCTTTTTCTTTTTTACGTTTTCTGTATTAATCCAAAACCAACCACAGAGCGCGGCTGGCATCTTCTTTAAAGAACTCAATCTCCTCAGGCATGGGCTGAGCGAGGCATCTGTTTAGTGATTGTAAATCGTACTTCAGCTATTATCATTAGGGCGACATGTTGAGCGTGTGAAAAGCCATATCTGAACCTACAACCATTCAAGGAGTTGAATAAACACGCCATCAGGATCCGTGGTCACAATCGTTCTGATCCCTCCAAACAATTGGGCATCCTCACTCAGAAAGGTGATACCTCGCTCCCGCAAAGACACAGTCATCGCATCAATATTCGATACCCGAAACGCGAGGCGATTAATGCCGATATGATCCAAGGCTGCATAAGGCTCCCCTGTGGAAGGAGGAGCAACCCACTGCACAAGGTCAATGAACATTTTGCCGGTTGCCTCAGGTGGAGCTAAATGTACCACTCTGAGATGGCCCTGCGGCAGTTGAAATGCTCGTCCAATGCCTGCCTCGTCGAGTTCAAGAATGGGATCAGTGACAACAAGCCCCAATCTTTCATAAAACTCAATGCTCCTTTCGATATCCCTACAGGTGATGCATACATGCTGAAAATCTTCAATCATTTATAACTCCTTTTCCTTTTTTGGGTGGAGATCAGCTTATCAGGCAATAGCGCCGCCATCAACAACGAGCGCATGACCAACCACAAAGCTCGCGCCAGGGCTGCAAAGCCACAACACGGCCGAGGCAATTTCCTCTGGCCGCCCCAGCCGCTTGAGCGCATTGCCTTCGACCATATCTTCCAGAGCGATCCAATCCTTGGCCAGCATGTCCGCCACCATTGGCGTTTCGATACTTCCCGGACAGATGGCATTGATACGAATGCCCTGAGCCGCATATTCGCGGGCGGCACTCCTGGTGAGTCCAATGACACCAAACTTGGTCGCGCCATAAATTGCGCGGAGTGGCGTGCCCATGAGACCCCCCATGGAAGAGTTGTTGACAATGGCTCCGCTTCCCTGTTGACGCATCTGGAGTAGCTCATATTTCATGCAGTTCCAAACGCCACGCAGGTTGATTGAAGTGACGCGCTCGTATTCGCCACCACTGACATCGGCCGTTTCAGCCGCAGGCGTCATCACCCCAGCATTGTTGAATGCTGCATCTAAACGGCCGTAAGCAGCAACAGTCTGCTCGATCATGGCAGCTACCTCCGCCTCATCAGCCACATTGCAAGGAACAGCCAACGCCTGATGACCAGCAGAGACCAATTCTGCTGTTGCCGCACGAATCGCCTCTTCGTTGACATCAGCTAGCACCACGGCTGCGCCAGCTTCGGCAAAGGCTTTGGCCGTGGCTAGCCCCATTCCCAAGCCTGCCCCCGTCACAAGAGCAACTTTGTTTGCAAAAGATAAGTTCATGATGGGCATTTCCTTTTTTAGGCTCTGCTGCTTAGCACTTGGTTGAAAACGGCCGTTGCTCCCTCAGCTTCCTGTTGCCCAACTTCCGCTTTAAGAACAGCAGTAAACTCGTGTATTTGCGCTTCGCTTAGCCCGGTATTCATCGCCGCACCTAAGTGGAAATAGAGCTGTCCAGCCGTGCCTGTCATGCTGGCTAAGGCAGAGATAGTTACAAGTTCCCGACTCTGAAAATCTAGAACATCGCGGGCAAAAATATCGGCGAAAAGGTGTTCTTTGAGGAAGGTGTCAATGATGGGGGCAAACAGTTGATACCCACCGGGCGGGGGGATGGTCTCCCAGCCAGCCAGCTTGGCCCGCACATTGGCCCCATATTCATCTCTATCCATGTCGGTGGGCAGTGGACTGGCCTCTTTGCCAATTTCATCTTCAATGCCTTGTTCCTGACGTTCTTTCAGAAGTGCCATAAAAGTATTGATACCATTTAGGCTGCGGGGAAATCCTGCGTAAGTATAGAGATGCACCAGAATTTCCTTAATCTCGTTTACCGTCAATCCTGCCGCCAGTCCTTCTTCGAGGGCAGGTTTCAATTTTTCCAAGTCGCCATTGGCTGTGAAGGCAGCGATGGGAATAATGCTTTGTTGTCTTGCGCTTAATTTTTGATTTGTGTTCATTTTTTTCCTTCTACGAATGGGCAATCACAGGATGCGGGCGATATGGCTCTTCTAACCGTTCAACCTCGTCATCCGTCAGGTTGACATCCATCGCCGCCAGCGCATCATCCAAATGGTGGGGTTTGGTCGTACCAACGATTGGGGCGGCGATATTGGGCTTCGTATACATCCATGCCAGCGCGACTTGCGCCATCGGGATGCCCCGCGCTGCCGCCACTTCTTGAACGCGCTCGACAGTCGTTAAATTATCTGCCTGCTCGTAGCGGCTTTTGGCGAGGCCATCGCTCTGGTAACGAGCCGTTTCATCCACTTTTTCAGGTTTACGCGCCAATACCCCTCGCGCCAACGGCGAAAAGGGAATTACGCCCACGCCCTGATCTTCGCAGAGCGGCATCATCTCGCGCTCTTCTTCGCGGTAGAGCAAGTTGTAATGATTTTGCATAGAGACAAAGCGCGTCCAACCGTGTAAATCGGCCGTATATTGCGCCTTCGCAAACTGCCAGGCAAACATCGCCGAACCGCCGATATAGCGCACTTTGCCCGCTTTCACGATGTCATGCAATGCTTCCATGGTCTCTTCAATGGGTGTTTCATAATCCCAACGGTGAATCTGATATAGATCCACATAATCCGTACCGAGGCGTTGGAGACTGGCGTCAATCGCGCTCATAATATGTTTGCGGGAAAGGCCGTAGTCGTTGGGGCCTTTGCCCATCGGTTGGCGAACCTTGGTGGCAATCACCACTTCATCCCGTTTGGCAAAATCGCGCAGGGCATTGCCGGTAATGATCTCGCTCGTTCCGCCGGAATAAACATTGGCGGTGTCGAAGAAATTGATGCCCGCTTCCAATGCCCGTTGAATATAGGGTCGGCTTTGTTCTTCATCCAAGACCCACGAATTGTGTTCGCTCCGCTGCCCAAAGCTCATGCAACCCAGGCAAAGGCGAGAGACTTTTAAGCCACTTTTTCCTAATCGTACATATTCCATTTTCTGCTCCTTTTGTCCCAAAACGGGAAACTTTTGGCTACTCCTTGAAGAGTTCCTTGGCGACCAAGATGGCAGAGATTGCTCGTGGCCAGCCGGTATAAAAAGCCAGGTGGGTCATTACTTCGGCAAGCTCGGTTTCTGAGAGACCATTTGCCTTCGCCAGTTTTAGATGGCTTGTGAGCTGTGCCGTATTGCCATTGGCGATGAGTGCCGCGACCGTGATCAGGCTGCGATCCCGTGGCGACAATTCTGCGCGTGCCCACACATCGCCGAAGAGGACATCATCCGTAAGTTCTGCTAACTTGGGCGCGAAATCGCCCATTAGTTGCTGTGCTCGTGATTGTTCTTTTTGTTCAGACATTTTCTTTCTCCATTCGTCTGCTGTGAGATGGTTTTAAAAATCCAACTTTCGTTATAAGGGCCTGAGCAACAGTTTTCAGGTATAGCTGTTTGTTCGGGTCTTCTGCTCTCGATACAAAATATACAGCCCGCTGCCAACCGTCAAAAACGCGCCGATCCACGTTGCCAATGATGGGATTTCGCCCCAAATGGCAAAACCCCAAAAGATGCTAAACAGCAGGGCTACATATTCAAAGGGGGCTGCTGTCGAAGCTTCGGCCAGGCTATAAGCGCGGGCGATGAGATACATGCCGCTGGCCCAAATTAACCCCAAGCCAGCCATAATCAGCACGTCCAACAGCGTGGGCATCGTCCAGGCGCGTAAAAGAAAGGCAATACTGGGATGGGCATTGGGAATTTCGCCGATAAAGATTGACAACGGGGTCAAAACAATGGCGGCCACCAGATAAACCAGCGTACTGTAATACGCCATCGTCGCGCTGCTGTCCGTTGTTCGCAGTTGCCGCGTCACCATCACATTAAGTGCGTAGGTCAACGTTGTTAGCAAGATAAAAACAGAGCCGATATTGAAGGTCGTTGCCCCCGGCCTGATAATGATCAGTACGCCAATAAACCCAATGAATAGGCTAAGCCAGCGGCGCGGCCCGACTTTTTCGCCCAGCCAAACAACCGATAAGAAAGTGATAAGGAGTGGTGCTGAGTTGCGAATGGCACCGACGTCGGCCAGGGGGATAGCAGCTAGTCCCATCATGTAGGTTGTAAAGGAGACAAATAGCAATAAGCCCCGCACATATTCCAGCTTGTGCCGCTGCGTCGTCGGCCATCCGCGCCGCCCTTCTAAGTGAAAAAGGGCGAGGGTGCAAGGTAGGGCCACCAAGTTACGAACGATGACAATTTCCAACACGGGATAGTCACCGCCAATCCATTTGATGGCAATATCTTGGAGGGAAAAGACAAACATGGCTAACATGAGGAAGCTAATCCCCTGAAGATTGGTGCTCATTTTGTTCATAGTTACCTTTCAATAATTGGCAGAATCAGGTGAGACGGCCGTTTTTTATCATGAAAAATGTGATTAACGGCCGTTTCATACACCTCCGCCGTCTCAATCGCCATATCCCCACCCGTGTTGCTGTTGCGGTCAAAGCGCGGGAAGTTACTGCTGGACACCTCCAGCCGCAGGCGATGACCCGGCAAAAAAACATTGGCCGTGACCCACAAGTTGAGCCGCAGTTCGTAGATTTCGCCCGGCTCCAGCAGTTCCGGTTCTGTGAATGAGCGGCGGTAACGGGCGCGGAGAATGCCTTCGGTGAGGATGAGGGAACGGCCGTTTGGGTACACATCCACCAGCTTACCCGTAAAATCCGTATCCCGCGCCGATGAAGAGACAAACAGGCACAGTTCAATGGGGCCGGTGACTTCAAGCGGTTGTTGTAAAACGGCCGTACTGTACACCAACACATCATCACGCAACTCAACCTCGCGCTGGTCGCGTGGCCCCGTGGCATTCCCCCCAGGCAAAATCACCTGTCCCCCAACCGTCGGCACAGGCCGCAACGGATTGTACAGATAGACATCGGCTGGCTCGTCACTCGGCAGTTCGGTGGAGAGCGTACCGTCGCCGTGCAGGCTGTTGGCGCGTCCACCGCTGTGCAGGTAGTAAGGGCGATACTGCGTGTCAGGCAGCGGCCAATCGGCTTCGCTGCGCCATTCATCAACGCCCATCACAAAGATCATCACCGGCGGCTCTTTGTCTATGCCGTTGTCCTCACCCTTCAGCCAGCGATCAAACCAGC
The DNA here is from genome assembly GCA_020634215.1 of Ardenticatenaceae bacterium. Classification (GTDB taxonomy): domain Bacteria; phylum Chloroflexota; class Anaerolineae; order Promineifilales; family Promineifilaceae; genus JACKCD01. The sequence continues at coordinate 28,495 of JACKCD010000014.1, forward strand.
GCAAATGAATCCCAGGCAGATCAATCGCCGCCGCACTGCCCGCCCAGCCAAATTCACGCTCTGGGAAACTGCCGCTAAAGTTCATATGCGTCCAGGGGCCGATGATGATGCGCTGATTTTGCCACGCCTTGTCAGAGCCACCCCGATCCCTCAGCCCCATGTAATTCTGGAAGGTGCTCCACGGGAAAATGTCGTACCAGCCGCTCATGTGAAGGGCTGGCACGGCCATCTGTTCATAGTTGGCCGTAATAGACGACTGCTGCCAATAGGCATCGTCGCTGCGGTGCGTTAGCCATTCGCGGTAGAAGGGGGCATACGCCTGAATCAGCGGATGGGTTGCCAACGGCCGTTCATTGAATGCGCCATCTACGTCCAACGGAATGTCGCTATTGATGGGTGTCTCCCCACGCGCCACCCGCCGCTCGATTTCGGCGGGGACAATGTTGGCGACCACCCAGCGCAGATCATGGAGAACCTTGGCCCCACCCTGATAGGAACAGCCTTCGTAGCCGTCGGAAAAGGCAATCGCTGGGGCGATGGCTTGCAATGCAGGAGGGTTTTCACGCGCTGGCAGCAATTGAGTGCCGCCGAGGTAGGAGCCGCCGAACATGCCAACCTTGCCATTTGACCAGGGCTGAACGGCCGTCCACGCCATCATATCTACACCATCATCTGTCTCCTGAATGTGCGGGTTAAACACCCCTTCGGAGGCGTAACGGCCGCGCACATCCTGCACCACCACCACATAACCCGCCTGCACCGCCCGTAAAATATCAAAGGTAACGCTGCCGCCCACGATGCCTTCTTTGTTGTAGGGGGTGCGTGCTAATAAAACGGCCGTTGGCTCGGCTCCTTCCCGCCGATAGACATCCGTTGCCAGCCCCACCCCGTCCCGCATGGCGACCATGATGTTTTTCTCGATTAGAATGTTTGTCATTAAGATTCCTCAATTCTTTGGTAAGCTATTGAGCAATGCCCATCTCCTCGACAAAACCAAAGACCCCCATCCCTGAATAGCCACGTGGCAGCGGCGGTGCTGGTTCAAAGGTAGATTGCAGCATCTGATTTGATTTTGTCTCGCTGCTTTTGACGATGCCATACAGCACTTCCAGCGCGTGATAGGCCATCTCTTTATTGGCGCGGTTTGTTCTGCCCATTCGCATTGCCCAAGCCATTTCGGCTACGCCCAGCCCACGACATTCATTATGGAAGGCATGACTTTGTGGCACAGTGGCCGGCTCCTTGTTGCCCTTCAAAATAACACGAACCTCGCCTCCAAAACCATTGGGGTCAGCCATATACAGGATGCCCATCGTGCCAAATAGAACTAGACTAGGCTTTTCTGGCAAAATAAAGATGGAGTTGGTGTCAAACAAGACGTTGCCCACTGTGCCCCGCGCAAAATGCAGGATGCCAGCCATGAGATTTTCGCTTTTAACCTGGAACGGTTCGCCAAATTTCTCCAGTGAATAGTTCGGTCTCTCTGGCCTTCTTGTTTGTACAACCCCAGACACTTCTGTGACCGGCCCCAAGATGCTCAACAGCGCGGTGATGTAGTAAATGCCTACATCAAAGCCAATGCCTCCACCTTCCTGCGCCGTAAAAGGGAAGGCGCGATTGAGAATCTCGCCATCTCTCGTCAGCGCACAGTAACAGGACGAAACTTCGCCAATCATGCCGCTATCCACCACATAGCGAGCCGTTTGAATGGCTGCCCCTAAAAAGGTATCGGGAGCCGCACCCAAATAGAGGTTGTTTTGGTTGGCGATTTGCACAAGCTCGGCGGCGTGTTCTAGCTTGACGGACAAAACCTTTTCGGTGTAAACGTGCTTGCCCCCTTCGAGAAGCTGTTTGGTAACAGGATAATGGGCGACCGGTGTCGTAAGATTAACCACAATTTCGATGGACTCGTCCGCCAATATCTCCTCCATCGTCATCACTTTGATACCGTATTTTTGGGCGGCGGCTTGCGCCTTCTCCTCATCAAGATCACAGCAACCAACAACATCAAGGATGTTAAATTTAGTTGTCATCGTTTGCAGATAGGCATTGCTGATCACGCCGCAGCCGACAATGGCTGTTTTTACGGGTTGAATTTTCATCGTTTTACTTTTCCTTCTTGGGGTTATTTTTTGTTCCCGCTAATCCTTAAGCCGATAAGCGACAAAGGCGATGGTGCGGTTATCTGGCGACCAGGAGTTGACGTTGATTGTCCCTTGTCGTAATGTTTCAATATCTATTGGGTTGCCTCTACTATTTTAATTCAGCGAGGGGAACGGCCGTTTCGCTCAATAACGCGGCAAACAACTCCCCATAATCCCCTTGGTGATTCACGCTAAGTTCAAGACCCAACTGCTCTTTGGCATCCACATAACTGTAAGACCCACCAGGAAAGTAGCCGATATGATAGGGAAGCCCCACCCCAATCTCAGAGAGCGTCTGTTGAAAAACTTTACGGTCATCAACCAGCAGACAAAAATGAAAGACCCCCTGTCCATTTTTCTCCAGAAATGTCCGCCACGGGCTGGGGGTCTCCCCTGGCTGGATCAATTCCAGCACAAAACCATCAAGCTGATATTTAGCCACCTGACAATCTTTGTATTCCGCTGATTTACCGTGGGTGTAGTGAAGAATGCCATCGGGAAAGATCGTTTCTATCTTCGCCTCCGGCATCCCCAACACTTTTGACCAATTGGCATTAGCCTGCTTTACATCGTGCACCACCACACATATTTGGGTAATGCTTCTGTTCTTTACCATAAGGCTTTCTTCCTCTTTTTCAACATTTCATCTCAATCTATACCCGTAAAGGGTCTAAACTGGCATTTTCGTGGAGACCAGAGACTGGGAATCTCCAGTCTCCAATCTCCTTTCTCAGAATGCCAATTTATGACTTTGTTCCTGATAGCGGCGGATTTTAATATCGGTGGCCGACCACGGTGATATTAGCCATCGCTTCTCTGATTTGGCTAAGATCGGTTGCGGTCAATTCAATGCCCACCGCACCATTATTTTCATCCAGACGATGCAGCTTGCGCGTGCCGGGGATGGGTACAATCCAGGGCTTTTGCGCCAGCAGCCAGGCAAGGGCAATCTGACCAGGTGTGGCGTTGTGCGCTGCGCCAATCCGTTCCAGCAATTCAATCACCACGCGGTTGGCCTGGATAGCCTCTGGGGTGAAGCGGGGGTTGCGGCTGCGGATGTCGGATTTGTCATAGGTGGTTTCTTCGGTGATTTTGCCGGTCAGGTAGCCACGTCCCAATGGACTGTAGGGAACCAGGCCGATGCCCAATTCTTCACAAGTGGCGAGGACATCGTTCTCTTCGATAAGCGTCCACCAAATCGAATACTCACTTTGCAAAGCGGCCACAGGCTGCACGGCATGAGCCTGACGGATTTGCTCGGCACTGGCTTCGGACAGGCCAAAATGCTTGACCTTGCCTGCTTGAATTAGCTCTTGCACGGCTCCGGCTACATCGGCCATCGGCACATTGGGGTCAGGGCGATGCTGGTAGAACAGATCAATCACATCTACCCGCAGCCGTTTGAGCGATTCGTCGGCCACTCGTTTGATTTGCTCCGGCCGGCTGTCGAGACCAATGCTGGGAGCTGGCCCATTTTCACCATGTTTGAAGCCAAATTTGGTGGCGATGGCGACCTGGCCTTTGAACGGTTCCAGGGCTTCGCCGACGAGTAACTCGTTGGTGAAGGGGCCATAGACTTCGGCCGTATCGAAGAAGGTGATGCCGCGTTCTACCGACTGATGCAGGAAGGTGATCATTTCCTCTTTGTCGGTGGGCGTATCGCCAAAGCTCATCCGCATACAGCCCAGCCCCAGGGCTGAGACTTCCAAATTGCTGTTACCAAGTTTACGTGTTTTCATTTTTTGTACTCCTTGTCTTTTTAGTTGCCACCTTATTTTTGCACGAAAACGTGCAAACAGAGGCGGTTTCTATTCATTTTGAACACCTAGCTGCAAACAGAGGGCATTTCTATTCCGATTTTGGGTATTGATTAGGCTATTTTCAGACATTGTGCCACGATCCTCAAAAAGTTCATTTGACTTAGAGCAAGAGGAGCGTGAAATGATGAAGCTGGAATTGGGTCTGACCCACGAATTTACTAACACTCAATATGCACCCCTAGCGGCTTTGTTGGCTTATTATGAGGCCGAAAAAGTCCTAGAACCTTTACAATCAGTCACATCAGCGACCCAAAACGGCGATTTTACGCTGGCTGAGAAGCTCGAACAGACCTTGGTGAGCATTCTAGCCGGCTGTGAGTACATTTCCGTTGTCAATACGAAACTTCGTCCAGAGCAACAATTGGCACAAGTCAAACGAATTAGTGGCTTTGCTGACCAATCAACCCTCTCTAGGGGTCTGGATGACCTAACTCAAATGAATCTCGCTCAATTGGAGCTTGCCGTTCGCCAAATCAGCGACCGTTGTAGCCAAGTCCGACATCATGATTGGCGTGCCTTTTTGGAATTGGACTTTGATTTATCGGCTTTACCCTGTGGACAACAGGCAGAAGGAGGTCAAAAAGGGTATGCCAGTGGTAAAAAAACAGGATTGTGCGCCAATTAGCTCGTGTCAATGCCATTTCTTACCACGAAACCTTATGGTCTGGCCTGTTTCCAGGTAACCAGTTGACCATGCAATGTTTGCAACAAGCGGTGCTAGGTGTCGAAAGTTCATTTGAGTTAGCACCAGAGCAACGAAAACGCACACTTTACCGCCTTGATGGTGGTTCTGGCACAGACGAAAACCTACGTTGGCTACTTGCCAGAGGTTATCAAGTGCTAGGCAAAGGCTTTTCCGGTAAGCGAGCCAAAGCGTTGGCCGACTCTGTTTCCCGTTGGGATGTCTATGATGAGCAAAGCCTCTTGGGTTGGGTGGCACCCCCTTTTGACCTCGGTCAACCTGTCCAAGTGGTGGTCAAAAGACGTTTACATAAAGGAAAACTCAAACATAGCTACTACGTCACCACGCTCTCTTTTCCTTCTAAGAAAGCCTTCATGCAACGGTATAACCAGAGAGGGGGAGCTGAAATTGAGCAATTTCGTGCCGATAAGAGCGGTTTGCATCTATCGGCACGTCGTAAGCGGAATTTCATGGCACAAAAAGCGTTGGTCTTACTCACCGATTTGGCTCATAATTTGCTGGCTGACTTTCATAGCCAGGCTTTAGCCGATTCCCGTTTTGCCGATTGGGGTCTTAAACGCATCGTGCGCGATTTGTTGGCCGTGCCGGGTCGGCTCTATTTTCGGGCACGACAACTCAAACGAATTGATTTGCTGGCCTCGCATCCTTACGCTGATGAACTGATTATTTGTTTGGAAAGGTACTGTAACGGCCGTTGTGGCTCAGACTTTGAATAGAAACGGCCTCCATTTGCATGGATTATGTTAAATTGAATAGAAATGCGCTCTGTTTGCGCAAAAATAAGGTGACAGTCACCACACAGGTAGCTGTCAACTTGGATAATCTAATCTTGAATAAAAATCCAGCTTGATTGTTCGGAGTTGGGCTGAATTACTAGATTGATAGGTATTTTAGGTCTTTTGCATGGGGAGTAGTAGAATGATTCTGGAAGATTGTTGAACGATTCTGCAAACTTTGTGGTTTCATTTTAGCCTTGCGCTAAACTAGCGTAAATGATTTAGGATGAAGGCAAATGGATATTCAGACGTTACGGGAATTTATGGCACAACGAGATTCGTTTAGTATTTTGGAGACGATGGATGTACACACGGGGGTCAGGACGGTGCTGCAAGAGTTTGATTATGTGATTGAAGCACCGAATTGGACGAAAAACGGCCGTTTTCTCATCTACAACAGCAAAGGACGCATGTACAGCTATGAGTTAGCCAGTGGTGACATTCAAGAAATAGACACGGGCTTTGCCATTGACTGCAACAACGACCATGTTTTGTCGCCGGACAACACGCAGTTGGCCGTTAGCCATCATACGAGCGAGGACGCTAATTCGAGAATCTATATCGTGCCGCTGGCGGGTGGTGAACCGGTGTTGGTAACGGAAAAGGGGCCGAGTTATTTGCATGGCTGGTCGCCAGACGGCAAACGGTTAGCCTACTGTGCCGCACGGGATGGGCAGTATGATATTTACACCATCGCGGTTGAGGGTGGCGCGGAAACGCAGCTAACCGATCTGCCTGGCTTGGACGACGGGCCGGAATATTCACCTGATGGTGAGCATATTTGGTTCAATTCCACGCGCACGGGGCTGATGCAGGTGTGGCGCATGAAGCCGGATGGCTCGGAACAGACGCAGATGGTGCAAGAGGAGGCTAACTGTTGGTTCCCGCATGTGTCGCCAAACGGCCGTTTAGTTGTCTATATCGCTTATGGCAAAGATGATGTGGCGGCCGGCGATCATCCACCGAACAAAAATGTGGAGCTGCGCCTCGTTCCTGCCACTGGTGGTGAGTCTAAAACGATTGCCAAGCTGTTTGGTGGACAAGGCACCATCAACGTCAATTCCTGGTCGCCCGATAACCGAACGATTGCCTTTGTTTCTTACCGCTTGAAGGAGTAAGGCTATGGATCCAGCTCACCTTGAGCAAACGGAACGGGAAGCCCAGCGAATGCAAGCTTACCGAGAGGAGTTGGTTGAGCGTATCACCCAGGTTGTAGGGTATAGCCATGCGGTTGAGCCGCTGCCAGGGGTTTCTTTTTTTCGCCGCACGGAACCCACAGGAGCCATTCATCGCCTGTCTGACCCGGCCTTTAGCGTGATTGCCCAGGGCAGCAAGGAACTGTATTTGGGTGATGTGCTGTATCGCTATGACCCCTATCATTATTGCTTGGGGACCGTTGAACTGCCTGTTGCCAGCCAAATCATTGAAGCGTCACAAAAACGGCCGTATCTCAGCCTGCGTATGGAATTAGACCCTGCCCTTGTTGGCTCCGTTATGACCGAACTGGGGCATACGGCTAAATCTAAGCGCACCGATGCCAAAGCCCTCTTTGTTGGCCCAATGGATGTAGGCCTGTTAGATGCGGTGGTGCGATTGGTGCGATTGACCGACACCCCTACCGAAGCACGGGTGCTTGCGCCGCTGGTGAAGCGGGAAATTATTTGCCGACTTTTGCTGGGCGAACAGGGAGATCGGCTGCGCTATATTGCCATTATGGGTGGGTATACGACACCGATTGCCAGAGCCATTGACCAGCTTCGGCAAAACTTTGACCAGCAGATTCGCATTGACGATGTGGCACAAGAAATTGGCCTGAGTGTTTCCAGCTTTCACCACCAGTTTAAGGCGGTGACAACGTTAACGCCGCTGCAGTTTCAAAAGCAGTTGCGGCTGCAAGAGGCGCGGCGGTTGATGCTGGGCGAAGACCTAGATGCGGCCAGCACGGCTTTTCGCGTGGGGTATAACGATGCTTCGCATTTTAATCGGGAGTATAAACGGCTGTTTGGTTTGCCGCCGGTGCGCGATGTGGAGCGGCTGCGGGAAGCAGCGGGGCAAACTGTGGGCGTGGTGGCAGATTAGGTGACTGTGTATTTTTGTTAGTAGCGAGTGAAAACAAAAGGCCGTTGGGAAAGCAATTTATTGAGGCAAGACTCATATGCTCATCAATCTGATCACCATATGGCGAAAATTTTTTCACCAACTTCTGCGGAATCAACTGAGCCTGATATTGATTCCGATTACCATTCTGCTCTTGATTGGTACATTTGGATATGCCATTTTAGAAGGCTGGTCGCTGCTCGATGCCTTGTATGCGACCATCATCACCGTCACCACGGTCGGCTATGGCGATCTCTCTCCTGTGACCCCTGGCGGCCGAATATTTGCCATTTTCTTTGCCTTGGGTGCCATTGGCATGGCTAGTTATGCCATTTCAGCAGTAGCCGCACGGGTTATCCAATGGGAGCATAATCGTGTTGAGCAAACTAAATTGGAGAAACGTATGCAAGCTATCCAGGATCTACAAAACCATGTCATTATTTGCGGTGCAAGCAATATTGGCCGTATTTCTGGGCTGTACTTCACTCGTGCTCGGCAAGATTTTATCGTTGTGGAAGCTGATGAAGATCGTTTACGCCGCGCCTTGCTTTACTTGGATGTGGAATCGCCACCCAGTGCTTTGGAAAAAAGATAGTAGTCGCCAGCGACGCCGCTTGGCTCGGAGGCGAGAAACGTCCCGGTGCGTCCCATGCCGCTTTGGATTTCGTCGAGGATGAGGGGGAATTGTTCGTTATCGGCGGCGGTGCGGAGGGCTTGGAGGAAAACGGCCGTTAACGGCCAAATCCCTCCCTCTCCCAAAATCGGCTCCGCCAGGCAGGCGACGATTTTTGACCACGGCCGGGCAATGAGTTCAATTTCGCCATCGGCCGTTAAGCTGAGGTCAAGATAGTGAGTGCGCTGCTCATCAAGAATGGTTGTCAACGCATCGGCATCATTCAAGGGAACAAAGATGGAATCTACGCCCAAATGCTGCCAGGGCAAACGGAAATCGGGGTTGTAGGTTAGCTGGAGCGCACTAACCGTTTTGCCGTGAAAGGCTCCTTTGATTGCCAGAAAGCATTGCGCTTCGTTGAGCATGTGTTGGTTGTGCTGCTGTAGGTGGTGCTGTAGCTCGTCGAGGGTGGCAATGGCGGGAACGGTGAGAAGGGAGGCGGCATCTGCTAGGAACGATGGCTGCACCGCCAGCCGCCCGGTGCGTTGCTCGACCCGAATTTGGCGAAAGGTGCGCTCGATGTTGGCTAAAATAGCCTTGGCTTGCGTCCCTTTTTCCAGAACGGCATGTTTTAAGGCGGCTTCGACGGCCTCGGTGCCGGAATTGGCGAGGGTGACAACGTAACTTTGATGGGATTTAATCGAGTTGACCAAATCGGCCGCTGCCACCTCTTTTCGGGCGCGGTTTTCCACCACAAGATGTACTTGCTCCGTACCCGGCCTTTTCATCATAAACCCCAATGGCGGCAACTTTGCCCCGCGTGACGTGTGGGAGTTCGGCGGCCACCTGTTCAAAGTCGGTGGGGAAGTAGTTTTGTCCGCGCACGATGATGGTTTCTTTGAGGCGACCGACAACAAAGAGTTGCTGCTGGTGCATGTAGCCCATGTCGCCGGTGTCGAGCCAGCCGTTTTGCAGGGTCATGGCCGTTTTTTCCGGGTCATCATAATATGCTTGCATCAGGCTGGGGCCAGAAACCCAAATACGCCCTAACGCTCTGTCCGGCAGCGGCTTGCCGATTTCGTCGCGGATTTCGATGTGTGTTCCCGGCATTGCCACGCCACAGTTACACACTTCGACGGTTGCCCGTTTGTGCTTCTCGTTGTCAGTCGGCGCGGCAAGTTTAGCCTCAAGTCCACCCTGATAAATGGTTTCTACCTGAAACGGCCGTTCTGGTTGGTGCATCGTCACACATAAACTCGCTTCGGCCAGCCCGTAGCAGGGGGTGAGGGCATTGGCCGAGAAGCCCGAAGCGGCAAAACGGTCGGCAAAGGCTTGGAGAATACGGCCGTTTATCGGTTCTGCCCCACACATCGCCGCCCGACAAGAAGATAAGTCCAGCTTTGCCTGCTCCGCTTCCGTCACCCGTTCCAAAGCCAGGGCGAAGGCAAAGTTAGGAGCCGGGCATAACGTGCCTCGATGATTGGTAATTGCCTGTAGCCAGTTGGCGGGGCGGCGAATAAAGTGGTCTGGCAGCATAAACACCCCGTTTAGCTGCCAATACGCGGTAAAGAGGAAGCACCCGATTAGCCCCATATCGTGGAAGAGGGGCAGCCAAGAGATCACAACGTCCTCAGCCCCCGTCTGGAGAACAGGTTCATCACGCCAGAGACAAAGAGCAAGGCCATTAACAGCCAGCAACAACCGACACAGTATGCGCCGTGACGCACGCCCATAACGAATGCCCCCCATTGGCCGTCACGCCATTCGGTCATAAAGTAGCCCATGGGGGTGCGGCAGTGGTTCAGGCACGCTTGTTTGAACGGGGTGAATTGAAAGATGCCTGTGGCGATGAGAACGATGCCGCCTAAGATGGGGCTGGTTATTTCTTGCATCGGTGAGAGTAGGGAGGCGGCGTGGAGTAAGCCTTGTCCCCAGGTTGTCACGGCACTGTATGCTGTCCAGATGACTAGATAGCCGAGGTAAAAAACGGCCGTTCCCCACACAGGTTGCGCCTCTTTTTGTCGCTGGCTGATCTTCGTATAGGTAAGAATCATTGGTGCGGCTGAGGGGGTCATCATGGCAATCATCATCACCGTCCACATCACAAACATTAGCCAGTAATCTGCTGTGTCCCAGGGCTGCACAATAGGCATAGCCATATCCATGCTTGCATGGGCATGATCCATGCCTGTGTGCCCCATGCTCATCATCATGTCCATGTTGCGGGACAGATAGACGGTGTAAACCGAGGACAACAGGACAACCGCACCCAGTCCACTCAACACAACCGCACGGTTTCGCCGCAGAACAGTTTCTGTAAAGGTTGCTGCTACAGCCATGTGCTTACCCGCCTTGGTAAACGAACGGGGAATACAACCCGTTCTTGCCGGAAATTTCCCAGTTCATGCCGTGGTCGTGGTATGACAGTTGCTTGGATTTGCTGGCGACGGCTGGGAAGCCAGGGGCAATGCAAAGGGGGTGATTTTCAACGGTAATTTCAGCACCACCTTGACCTGTAGCCAGGGCTTCGATTTCGGATTCACCGACACCTGCGATTTGTAAACGACGCTTTCTGCCTTCGGCCTTGTAAGTCATGGGAACGCTGCTAATGCCCAAGACTTGGCCAACGTGGGTGATGAGACGGCTCATATGCCCGCCTGCTTGCCCGGTGAATATTTGCAGGAGGGCATCTTTTTGGCTATCGGAGGCTTTGTCATCGAAGTAAACGGCCGCTTTCCACGGTGTCGTTGCCATGTTGCCGGGGCTGTAGACGGCCAAAGCTACATTCAGATTGTCCAGACCGACACCATTGAACTTGCCTTCATCAATGTGCCAGGCGACCAAAACCGAGCAATCGTCTTCTGTGGGGTCGCTGAGAAAGATGCAAGGGCAGGTTGTGTCACAGTTGCACGCTTCAAAATAGGTACCAGATATTTTCCATTCTTGAGACATTTTTGTTTCTCCCGAATTTTGAGCGTGTCACTCAAAACCCATCATGTTGACCAATAAGTGGTTGTCTGTTGACAATCATTACTTTACTGGTTGAGTAGGGAGAAATCTTCTGGCGAAGGTTGGTTTATGGTTGGAATTTGCGGGTTGGAGAACCCAACTTTGGTTGGGGGAGGTTGAGGGGGGGATTAGAGATTGGAGATTCAAAAGCCCCAATCTCTCTCATAATGTTTATTCGGCGGGGATGAGGTTGAGCTGGCGGGCGCGGGCAACGGCCGTTACGCGGTTCCGCACGCCTAGCTTGCCATAAATCTGCCCAGTATAAAATTTGACTGTGCCCAGAGCGACGCCTAACTCATCGGCAATTTCGCTATTTGTTTGCCCCTTGCAGAGGCGAACGAGGACATCGAGTTCACGCGAGGTCAAGGGTTCCACTAGCACCGCCATCCCTTCGGGCACGGTTGGCTTGGCTGAGGGTGCAGATGGTTCAGGGGGTGCCGGTATTGTGAGGGGAAGAGAAAGTGGATAGCCTAAATCGGCCGTTAGCTCGGCTAATTTGCCGGATTCACCTCTGGCTTTGGCTGTAGCCAGCAGGTCAGACGATACCTTTTGCGCCATTTCGGTTAGCAGGGTTTGGGCTTTTTGTCGCGTTTCGTGGTCGGTTTTGGGGTTGTGGATGGTGTGGGCCAGCAGGGTTAACGGCCGTTCCTGCTGCCCCATCTTGATCAAGAACTCAGCAATACTCACCAGCAGGCCAAACAACACCGGCCGATAATCAATCGCTACCGCCAGTTCCAGCGTCTCTTTGAACTGGCTTTGCGCTTGCACCAACTCCCCTTGCTCACAAGCCACCATGCCCAGCCCCCACTTCGCTGCCGCCAGTCCCCCCTTGTCGTTGATGTCCTGGTAAATGGCACAACTGCGCTGAAAAGCGTCGCCTGCTTCGGTCAGCTCTTGGTTTTGCAAAGCCAGCTTGCCCAGGTTGACCAATGCCAGCGCCATGCCCTCTGGGTCGGCAAAATCGTGCCGAATCTCATAGCTGGATTGAAAATGCATTTTGCCCATCCGGTTATTGCCCAGCGCCACCGCAATCTGCCCCATGTTGTTCAAAATATAAGCGCGAAACCAGCGGTCTTCCGTCAAGAGTGATTGGGCATACGCCTGCTGGGCATATTTTTGCGCCGTCTCATATTCACCCAGCCCAACGTGTGCTTCAGACAGCAGATGATAGGCGAATTGGCGGTTGATGGGATGGCGTTGGACTTCGGCGATATCGCGTACCTGTTCGGCCAGAGAAACGGCCGTTGCATAATCCCCCCGCGTCAAAGCGACAAAACTCAGCGGCGCACGCGGGTCTGACAGATAGTCTGGTAAAAATGGAATATTCAAACGGTCATAAATAGCCTGAATGCGCGCCATACATGCTTCCGTACCCTCCTGCCGCCCAAACCGCAGATGGTACCACCCCTCATACATTTGCGTGCCGAGCAAAGCCATATCCGCTGCTTTGCTCGGCAGTTGGGCCAGCAGCATCTCTGTTGCCTGCCCAAAGAGCGTGATTCCTTCCTGATAGCCACCCAGGAATTGATAATAAAGCCCCAGCGATTCGCCACTTTTTTGCAACGCCTCAGCATCGCCGTGTGCTATTGCCCACAGCCAGGCTGTGCGAATGTTGTCTAAATCAGCTCTGATTTCATTCAACGCTTCCCGTTGGCGACCCCCACACACGTCACCGCTGCGCTGATGCAGAAATTGAAGGTAGTAGGCAGCATGATCGGCCTGTGCTTGTTGGGCTTCGTCGGCATTCTGGTTGAGCTGTTCGGCAGCGTATTGGCGCAGGAGTTCGTGGATTTGATAACGGCCGTTTTCGTCCAAACGCAGCAATGATTTATCCACCAGCACTGACAACACCGGCAAAGATGCCCCTGTCACCTTCACCGCCGCGTCTCGCAGACCCCCCCCCGAAAAACCGACAGCCGCTTAAACACAGCCTGCTCCCGCCCCTGCAAACGCTGCCACGTCTGATCAAAAACTGTTTGAATGCTGTGGTGCCGCTCCGACACATTCCGCAGCCGCGTGGTCAAGAAATCCAGGCCACCCTGAATCTCATCAGCAATCTCCTGACAATTCAACATTTTGCGCCACGCCGCCGCCAATTCCAAAGCCAGCGGCATCCCCTCCACCAGTCGGCAAATCTGAATCACCGCTTCCTCTTCCTTGTCCAGGGCAAAGTCAGGGTAAACACGCTGTGCTCGCTCGTGGAATAGCTGCACCGCATCGCTGTTTTGCGCCATGGCCCCATCGGTTGGGAACGTCAGCCCCGTCACGGGGTACAGCCATTCTTCCCGCAAATTCAAGGCCTCGCGTGAGGTAACGAGATATTTGATACGGGGTGCGGCCGTTAACAGCGTGGTTAACTGCTCCGCCGCATCCAAAAGATGCTCAAAATTGTCCAAAATAAGCAGGGCTTCTTTGTCGCCTAAATAATGGGCTAGCTGTATCAGCGGCGGCTCCTGGCCTGTTAGGGCAATGCCTAGTGCGTCGGCCACCGCCGACACAAAAAACTCTGACGAGCGCAAAGGCTGCAAATAGGCCACAAACGAACCCCGCGCAAACTGGTTGTGCAGCAGTGCGCCAGCTTGCAGCGCCAGCCGCGTTTTGCCAATGCCCCCCGGCCCCACCAGCGTCAACAAACGACATTCCACCTGGCCTAAAAGCTGCTGGATGTCGCCATATTCTTTTTCCCTGCCAATAAAAGAAGTGTGATCAAGCATGTCCCTGGTTCTTGAAGGAGATGACACCGGCTGCACTGACCACCATGAAAGAATTACCTTTGCCCCAACCGATGATAGGATGATACATTGAACTAATTATCGCTGAAAACGATTTATCTGGCACATTTAGGGGGCACTGGCGGCTTAAAGCTCGTTGGTCACATTGCTATTGAAGATGGAAATGGTGTTTTGGGGTTTTGTAGTTGGAAAAGAATCAAAATAACGTAGCCGAGGGTTCCAATTTGCGTTTGCCATTGGCAAAAGACGGATTTTGGAAAACTCGGCTACAAAATTGGGTAGCTATTTTGTTGGCTCAACAGTTAAGCGAGTGGTTCATTACCGTTAAAACAATCAATATAAACCTTCCACGAACCATCCGCCTGTTTCTTCAGAATACTTAGATACTTGCCCGTTAGCAGACTAAAAGAATCGTTCTAAAAACAGGACATGTTGTTGTTCTTGCCTAATTCCCCTTGACATCCATGACACATTGCGTCATAATTTGAGTAGCTACTCATTTTTTGAGTTACGGCTCAACTTTATGCGCCAAACTGGATTTCTGTTTGTGCAGAAACGGCCGTTTGGGCAAAGGGACTTACCAACGGATGGCTGAAGAGGAGACATTAACCCGTCGAGAGCGCCGGATTGCGGCACGTCAGAGCCAAATTCTGACGGCGGCGGCGCGTGTCTTTAGCCAGAAGGGGTATGCAGGAGCCACCACCCGCGAAATTGCCGAAACGGCCGATATGGCTGAAGGCACCCTCTATAACTATTTTGGCTGCAAACAGGATTTGCTCATTGGCGTGGCCGAGGCGTATGCCGATGATGTGGTCGCCTATATGCAGTCGCTGGCTGGCGACAGCATGGGCGACATGATGCGCCAACTGTTTGCCGCCCGCTTCCGCAGCGGCCGCGAGCGGCGGCTGTTTATGGTTCTGCTCTCCGAAGCGCGGCTAAACCCCGACATTGACCACAGCAAAATACAGGCGGCCTTTTACCGCATCATCGAAGCGACTGAGGCGATGCTGACGGCAGCAATTACGGCCGGCCGGATGCGCCCAGTGAATGTGCAGGTGGCAGCGCGGGCGTTTAGTGCCACCATCATGGGGTTTGGGGCGCTGTTTGAACTGGGTGGTGATATTCGTGCCGGGTTAACGGCCGATAATGACGGCATCTTCTCCCCCGATTGGCTGGGCGACATGGTGACCGATTTGTATTTGCATGGGCTTAAGTTGGAAGAATAGGACGCAGATTTTCCTGATTCTTGATCAGGTTCATCAGGTAAATCTGCGTCCCATTTCCTAAAGAGGCGAGATGTTAGAATTTCAACTGGATGAAGAACAAAAGATGTTGACCGATGCCATCCACCGTTACAGCACGGAGATGGTGCGGAAAGTGTTCCGCGATGCGGACGAGGAAGGCCGCATCCCGGCGGAAGTGATTCAGGCGGGGTGGGAGATGGGGGTGCTGGCAACCTCGCTGCCGGAGGCTTATGGTGGCTTTGGCGACTATTCGGCCGTAACCCAAGTGCTGGCGGCGGAAGCGTTTGGTTGGGGCGATTTGGCAACGGCGCTGGCGGTGATGACCCCCAATTTGGTGGCGATTCCGGTGCTGCTGGCGGGAACCGAGGCGCAAAAAGAGGCGCATTTGCCGCTTTTTGCCGAGGAAAACCCGCCCAAGGTGACGGCCGCGTTGACCGAGCCGCGTATTCAATATGACCCGCGTCGGCTGCAAACAACGGCCGTTCTTGACCATGACCATTATGTGCTAAACGGCCGTAAAACCTACGTCCCGCTGGCCGCCGAGGCCGAGACCTTCCTTATTTACGCCAACGAAGACGGCCAAACCCAAGCCTTTTTTGTCGCTGCTGGCACCAATGGGCTGACCGTGGGCGAGCGCGACAAGCTGATGGGGATCAAGGGGCTGCCCACCTACAAGCTGTCGCTAGAAAATGTGCGGATTCCGGCTGAGAACCGGCTGGGCGGGGCGGCCGGCAGTGATTTTGAAACCCTGCTCAACCACAGCCGTCTGGCGCAGGGGGCGTTGGCCGTGGGGCTGACCCAGGCCAGCTTTGAATATGCCCGCGACTATGCCAAGCAGCGGGTGCAGTTTGGCGAACCGATTGCCCAGCGCCAATCCATTGCCTTTATGCTGGCGGAAATGGCAATTGACGTGGAATCGGCGCGGATGCTGGTGTGGGAAGCGGCCTGGCTGCTGGATCAAGGTCAGGATGCGACGCATGAGATCACCGTGATGAAGCATTTTATTGACGAGATGGCAGTGCGCGTGGCCGACCAAGGGCTGCAAACGCTCGGTGGCTACGGCTACATTCGGGAATATCCGATGGAGCTGTGGCTGCGGAATGCGCGGGGTTTTGCCACGTTTGATGGGGTGGCGATGGTTTAAGCGGTAAGCAGTTATCAGTTGTCAGTAATCAGTTGACTTTTTGACCGATTACCGATTACTGATTACCGATTACTGGTTTGAGGTGGACATGATTAGCTTTGAAATTCCAGAGAAATTGCAGCAGGAAACCAAGATGGCGGAGATGGTGGCGGCGCAGGTGATGCGGCCGAAGTCGCGCTATTTGGATGAGCATGAGCATGAACGGCCGTCTGATTTTATCAACATCATGTGGCCGGTGATTAAGGAGCAGTATAAAAAGCAGTTGGCGGGGCTGCAAAATGGCAACGGCAGCCAGCCAAAGCGGGAAGGGCCAAACTGGGCGGTGCTGCGCTTTGTGCTGCTCATTGAAATGTTGAGCTGGGGGGACACCGGGCAATATTTGTGTATGCCAGGCGGCGGGTTGGGTGGCTCGGCGGTGGAGGCTGTGGGTACGCCAGAGCAAAAAGTGCGCTTTTTCAGCCGCTTTGCCGAAGGAAATGAACCGTCATGGGGTTCGATGGCGATTACGGAGCCGGATGCCGGGTCGGATAATAGCTCGATGCGAACAACGGCCGTTCTTGACCCCGCCACCAACGAATGGATTATCAACGGCGAAAAAATCTTTATCACCAGCGGCTCGCTTTCGCTGAAGGAGTCGGATGGCTTTTGCGTGGTGTGGGCGACGGTAGACCCGACGGCCGGCCGCAAGGGGATCAAGTCGTTTGTGGTGGAGGGGCGCACGCCGGGGGTGGAAGTGAGCCACGGGCTGGACAAGCTGGGGATTCGCGCCAGCGACACGGTGATTTTGTCGTTTAGGGATGTGCGCGTGCCGTATGAAAATTTGCTGGGCAGCCCGGAAGTGCGCGAGAAATCTACCAAGGGGTTTGCCGGGGCGATGCAGACGTTTGATGCCAGTCGGCCGGCGGTGGCCGCCAGTGCGATGGGGATTGCGCGGGCGGCGTTGGAATTTACGAAGCAAAAGCTGGTGGAAGATGGGATTGTTTTGGACTATACCAAGCCGAGGCATGAATTAACGGCCGTTGAGCGCGACGTGCTCAACATGGAAGCGCAGTACAAAACGGCGTGGCTTCTCACCCTCAAGGCGGCGGCGGCGATTGCCCACGGGCAGGGGAACCGGTTGGAGGCGAGTATGTGTAAGGCTCATGCAGGAACGGCCGTTACCCGCATCACCCAGAAATCCGTCGAACTCCTCGGCCCCCTCGGCTACTCCCGCGAACTGCTGGCCGAAAAATGGATGCGCGATGCCAAAATCAACGACATCTACGAAGGCACCCGCCAAATCAACCTCCTCATCGTCGCTCGCTCCATTCTCGGCTATTCCCGCCGCGAATTAAAGTAAAGCTGTGCTACAATTTGCCTATGATAAAAACAATTACCTTAAACAAAGCGCAGGCAGATTTTGCAACTTTAATGGAATTGGCTATTAACAAACATAGCCAATTCCGTATCGCTTCTGAGCAAGGTGGTGTCATCCTCATTTCTGAGGAAGATTATGACAATTTGCTGGAAACGTTGGAATTGCTGTCGAGACCTAGCCTTTTATGACGCCATTCAGAAAGCGGATCAGGAGATGAAAACTGGAAATACGCTAAGTTAGGATGAGGTATTTGACCGTGAATGAGTTCAACCACCTTTAATGAACTGGATAAAGGGTAGACAAAATGATAGTTTCTACAGCATATGATGAAATTGTAGATTTTATAGCTGCTGGCACGACACCCGACAGTGTGATTGCTTTTCGTCCTTCAGATCAGACAAAAGAGCGCGTAGCTAACTTGATACACAAAGAAAAAACGGTAGGCCTTTTGCCCGACGAGACGGCCGAACTCAACCATTATATGCAGCTTGAGCATTTAATGCGGTTAGCAAAAGCACGCGCACACAAACACTTGACACATGAGTAAAAGTTACATTAGTCAGGCATTGCGGAAAGAAGTAGTGCTCCGCGCTGCCTACCTTTGTGAATATTGCTTGATTCATGAAAACGACACCTATTTTGGTTGCCAAGTTGATCACGTTATTAGTGAAAAGCATGGCGGTTTGACCGAAAGCCAGAACTTAGCGTTAGCGTGTACTGTTTGTAATCGAAACAAAGGGAGTGATATTGGTTCTCTCGTTTGGGAATCGGGACGGTTTGTGCGCTTCTTTAACCCACGTATAGACAAATGGGGTGAGCATTTCCGATTGCAAGGTGTCGAGATTGTGCCGCTAACAGAGATTGGGATTGCAACAAACAACATATTGAAATTTAATGATTCTGAACGGCTAATGGAAAGACAAGAATTGGCTGAGTTGGGGAGGTACCCAGCACCAGAGGCAATTGCTGTTATTTTTTGACTTCCATAGGCTGTTCAGGTTTTGAGGAGAACCCAAGCATGACATTCCGCATAGACAAGGTGGCTGTGATTGGCGCGGGCACGATGGGGGGCGGGATTGCTGCCCACTTAGCCAATGTGGGCACCCCCGTGGTGCTGTTGGATATGGTGCCGCCCAATTTGAGCGACGCAGAGAAGAATGAACCCAGGGCGCGAAACAAAATCGTGCAGAGTTTGTATGACCGGATGGCGAAGGCGCGGCCGGCCAATCTGGCGCGAGCCGACCGAGGGGATTTGATTACCGTTGGCAATTTGGAAGATGATTTTGACAAGATTGCCGACTGTGACTGGATTGTTGAGGTGATTATTGAGCAGCTTGCCCCCAAGCAGGCACTCATGGAGCGTATTGAGGCGGTGCGAAAGCCGGGCAGCATTGTCAGCTCCAACACCTCTGGCATTCCCATTGCCCAGATTGCCGAGGGGCGCAGCGATGAGTTTAAGGCGCACTTTTTGGGGACGCACTTTTTTAACCCGCCGCGCTATTTGAAGCTGCTGGAGGTGATTCCCACGGCCGATACTTCCGCTGCCGTACTCGACTTTATGGTGCAGTTTGGGCGTGATGTGTTGGGTAAAGGGGTGGTGGTATGCAAAGACACCCCCAACTTTATCGCCAACCGCTTCATCGCCATCGTCGGTTCCTATGTGCAGGAATATGCTTTTGCCAATAGCTATACCGTGGCCGAGATTGATGCCATTACCGGGCCATTGGTGGGGCATCCCAAAACGGCCACCTTCCGGCTGATGGATTTGGTGGGGATTGACGTGATGCTCCATGTCAACAGCAATTTGTACCCCGCCATTCCCGATGATGAATACCGCGAGGTGTTGAAGGGGGCGAAGAGCGAGGCGGTGTATGCCCATTTCCGCGAAAACAAATGGTTTGGCAATAAATCGGGCCAAGGTTTTTACAAGCAAGTGCGCGGGGCCAGCGGGCGCGAATTCCACACGTTGAACCCGGAGACGTTTGAATACTTCAACCCGCCAAGCGTGCGCTTTGATTCGGTGGGGGCGGTGCGGAAGATTGAGGATTTGGGGGAGCGGCTGCGGGCATTGCTGCAGCATGATGACCGAGCGGCGCAGTTTATCCGCGATACGACCTATTTTATGCTGGCGTATGCGGCGTATGTGACGCCGGAAATTGCCCACAGTATTAAAGATGTGGATGATGCCAACCGCTGGGGGTTTGCCCATGAGGCGGGGCCGTTTGAGACGTGGGATATGCTGGGGGTGCGGGAAACGGCCGTTTCCATGCAGGCCGCCGGGTTCAAAGTAGCCGACTGGGTGCAGCAAATGCTGGATGCGGGTCATGAGCGGTTTTATGAAAACGGCCGTTATTACGACTTCAACACTCAAAGCTACAGCCAGCCCCTTGCCAGCAAAAATATCGCCGTTGCCAACCTCCACGCCGCTGGCAAGGAAGTGGCTCGCAACGATAGCGCCAGCCTGCTCGACATGGGCGACGGCGTGGCTTTGTTAGAGTTCCACGCCAAGATGAATGCCATTGACGACGGCATCGTCGGTATGGCAAATATTGCCCTGGAACGGCTCAACAGCGATTTTGATGCCCTGGTCATTGGCAACGACGGGCAGGATTTTTGCGTCGGAGCCAATATCTTTATGGTGGGTGTGGCGGCGGCCCAGGGGATGTGGGAGCAGCTTGACAAGACGATTTGGAATTTGCAGGATGCCACCTTCCGGCTGCGCCACGCCCCCAAGCCGGTAGTCACGGCTCCGCACCAGCGGGTGCTGGGTGGTGGGGTGGAGCTGGCGATGGCCGGCTGGACGGCCGTGGCTGACCACGAAACGTATATGGGTCTGGTGGAAGTGGGTGTGGGTGTGGTTCCGGCCGGCGGTGGCCTCAAAGAACTCATTCGCCGCCGCATCAACCCCGTCATGAAAACCGCCAACGCCGATGTGCTGCCCGTTATGCAGGAAGTGTTCCAGCAGGTTGCTACCGCCAAGGTTGGCACCAGCGCTTGGGAAGCCCGTGATCTGGGGTATCTGCTCGACACCGACACCATTGTGATGGGCAGCGAACAGCGGTTGGCGAAGGCTAAAGAGGTCGCATTGCAGCTTGTGGCTTCCGGGGCGCGTCCGCCGGAGGTGGAGAAGGTGTATGCGGCGGGGCTGGAAGCGTATGCTGCCCTGCGGCTGGGTATCCAGAGCTTTGTTTGGGGCAACTATGCCACTGCCTATGATGCGGTGGTGAGTGAGAAGGTGGCCTATGTGCTGTGCGGCGGCAAGCTGAGCGCCCCGGCCTGGGTGGATCCGTGGTATATTTTGGATTTGGAGCGTGAGGCGTTCTTGTCACTGCTGGGCAACCAGGAGACGCGAGATCGGATTATGCATATGCTGCAAACGGGTAAGCCGCTGCGGAATTAGGTTTGAGATTGGGGATTGGAGATTAGAGATTTGGTGGCCTCTCTAATCTTTATCTTGTATTAGGAAAGATTATGAGCATGTATGGTGAATTACAGAGAAAGCCAACAGCCCGCTTAGTGGTTCAGGTTGGGTATTCGGATGTATTAACGGCCGTTGGCTCTTGGCAGGTTGAAGAGTTAGAAGCCTTGATTGGTGATTTGCAGCGGCTTGCTAGGCAACGTAAAGTTCAGTTAGAGAAGCATAATTTGCCAGTCCCCAACCTTCCTTCGCAAAAAGTTTCTATGGCCGACATGGTTTCTATTTTGCCTGCCAATATTGTCGCCCCTCCTGATGAAGATGTGGAAGAAGCATTAATGCTGTCACGCCTAGAGAGACTTGGGGATATTGCATGAAGGTGTTGCTAGACACAAACGTGATTTTAGACGTTGTTTTTCGCCGAGAGGAATGGCTTGAAGTCTCTGGTGGTGTTTGGCAGGCCCATGTTGATGGGTATCTTGAAGGCTTTGTAACGGCAACCACGGTGACTGATATTTTCTATGTTGTGCGACGTTATGCGACATTGGAAAAGGCACGGGAGGTTGTTACAGGTATTTTGCATACTCTGGCTGTTGTTGCCGTAGATCAGGCGACGTTGTTTTATGCCAATCAGCTTTCAGGTTCTGATTTTGAGGACAATGTGCAGATGGCCTGTGTGGTACAAGCCGGTTTGGAAGCTATTGTGACGCGGGATAAGAAGGGTTTTAAGTTGGCTACAGTGCCTGTGTATGCACCGGCAGAATTGTTAGATGTGCTTGAAATCAGAAAGGAATAAAAACATGACACGTGAAGCTGTAATTGTAGCTGGGTCACGAACGGCCGTTGGCAAGGCCAAGCGGGGCAGCACGCGCAACTGGCGCTCCGACGACATGGCCGCAGCGGTAATTCGGGAAGTGATGCGCCAGGCCGAGGGGTTAGACCCGGCCGAGATAGACGATGTGATTATTGGCTGCGCCATGCCCGAAGGGGCACAAGGGCTAAACTTTGGCCGCACCATTGCCCTGCGGGCTGGGTTGCCGGTGGACACCCCTGGCATGACCGTCAACCGCTTTTGCTCCAGTGGGCTGCAAACCATTGCCATGGCCGCCGAGCGCATCATTGCCAATGGGGCTGACGCGATCATTGCCGGTGGGGCGGAAACGATGAGTATGGTGCCAATGACCGGCTTCCGCATCAACCCCAACCCCTACATGGTGGAAAACATGCCCGAAGTGTATATGGGCATGGGGTACACGGCGGAAAATGTAGCCGATGAATATGAGGTGAGCCGCCAGGCGCAGGATGAATTTGCCGTGCGGAGCCACCAGCGGGCGGCGGCGGCGTATGCCAAGGGGCTGTTTGACGGCGAAATTTTGCCGATTGAGATTGAAGAGACGACGGCTGGAGCCAATGGGCCGGAGACGACGACCTTTGTGCTGGACAAGGATGAACACCTTCGCGCCGATACGACGCTAGAGGGGCTGGCAAAATTGCGCCCGGTGTTTAAGCAGGGCGGGACGGTTACGGCCGGGAATGCTTCTCCTCTCAGCGATGGGGCGGCGGCGGTGCTGGTGATGGAGCGCAGCAAGGCGGAGGCATTGGGGTTGAAGCCCTTGCTGAAGTTTGTCGGCTTTAACGTTGGCGGCGTGCGGCCAGAGGTGATGGGGATTGGCCCGGTGGCGGCGGTGCCGCGTGTGTTGAAGAGGACGGGGCTGAGTCTGGGCAACATTGACCTGATTGAGCTGAATGAGGCGTTTGCTGCCCAAGCGTTGGCGGTCATTCGTGAATTGGGGCTGGATGAAGAGAAGGTCAACGTGAACGGCGGTGCAATTGCGCTGGGGCATCCGCTGGGCTGCACGGGGGCGAAGTTGACGGTGCAGATTATGAACGAAATGCGCCGCCGTGATAGCCAGTTTGGCATGGTGACGATGTGTATTGGCGGCGGCATGGGTGCGGCCGGGATTTTTGAGCGGTTGAATTAGGTTACATTTTAGCGATTAAGAAAATAGGACGCTGATTTTCCTGATACACCTGATCAAGCTTTCTTATCAGGAAAATCGGGAAAATCAGCGTCCTGTTTTTTAGAGAACTAACGGCAGGCTACTCTAGAGTTACGTGAGGATGGGGCCGTAATTCCACTGGGACGGTGCCGAAGCGGAGGGGGTGCTGCTGGCTGAGCCACGCAGTTTGCGCCCATTGGTAACGGCCAACGAGGGGGGCTGTTGTTTTGGCAATGGCGATGAGCAGGGGTTTCCACCGTTCGTTCATTTGGCCGCGTGCTTCGCGCAGTTGGAGGGCTTGCGCCCGTTCGATTTCTGGTAGCCGTTCGGCGGCAATGTGGGCGGCGGCTTGGTCAATGGCGGTGTGGTTGGTTTGCAGGGCAGGGACAAGGTGGTTGGCAGCGACAATGACATCGCGCAGGGCGAGGTTGATGCCCTGGGCGCGGATGGGCGACATGGGGTGGGCGGCATCGCCCAAGAGGAGCAGCCCTGGTTTGTGCCAGCTTTCGGCACGGCCGACGATGACGTTGAGTTTGGAGGGTTCGCCAATTTGCCCGCGCACCGTTTGCAAATGGTCGGCCAGCCAGGGTGGGGCGGGTTCGGCCAATTCGTCTGCCCAATTGCGCTGGCGGTCGTAGCCACCTTTGGGCAACAGCAGGGCGTAGCGGATGTGGTCGTCGTGGGAGTTGTAGGCGAGGGCAGTGTTTTTGACGGATCCCATGAGATAGACGCTGGTTTTGCCGTGCAGCGCAGGTGGGGCGGGGAAGCGAAACCACAGTACGTCGTAGCTTTCAGGGAGCAGATTGAGCTTGATGTCGGCGCGGGTGCGGACGATGGAGCCGCGCCCGTCGCAACCGATGATGAGATCGGCCGTTTGGGTGAAGGGCTGGCCGTTGTGGGTGCCGCTGATGGTAGTAAAACGGCCGTTTTCCACCCCCAAATCCCGCACCGTTGCCCCTTGCAGCAGCCGAAAGTTGGGGAACTGTTGTGCCAGAGTGGTGACGTGGGTTAAAAAGGCAGGCTGCGACAGCACGCAAACGGCACGGCTGCCCAATTCTGCCTGCGGCTCGGCCACGCGGAAGATAAGGCGGTTGGCAACGTGCATGTCCCAGCTATCAATACGGCGGTGAGGCAACTGGCTGATATCAATCCCCATTTGTTCCAACGCTTCTAGCCCCAGCGGCATCATTGCTTCCCCGCGAAAAACCCGCGCAAAATTTGTTTCCCGTTCCAGCAACGTTACATCAGTGCCCGCCCGCGCCAGTAAATAGGCCAGTGTTGCCCCGGCCGGGCCGGCCCCCACGATTATTACCTTGCTCATTATGTCACCTTCAAAAGTTCCAGTTGCTTATTTTGTGTGTTCACGTATGATTGTCTGAAAACAGACACCTGTATGGAAAAGATAAGGTGAAATCGGTACATAGTCAATAGACAAAGGATATTATTTTGTTTGTTAGTGAACAAAGTAGGTGAAATTGTCTGGGAATTAGAGACTTGGAGACTAGGAGACTAGGAAATTATGAGATTAGTCTCTCAATCTCTTAATCGCTTGGTCTCTTTTTGCCCAATGATCAGACAAAGCGAGGGTGCAGATGGAAGATAGGCGAGTGCGGCGGACAAAGGAGCGGCTGCGGCAGGCGTTGCTTCAGCTTTTGCTGGAAAAACCGTATGAGGATATATCAGTGCAAAATATTTTGGATGTGGCGGATGTGAGCCGGGCGGCGTTTTATGCCCATTACCAGGATAAGGATGCGCTATTTTTGGCGGGGATGCCGGAAAATGTGCTGCACTATGGCACGTGGGAGCCGACGGATGAGCTGCTGCCACCGGTGACGGGGTTGTTTGAGCATATGGTGGCGGGGCAGGCGTGGGTGCGGGCGATGCAGGGAACGGCCGTTATGCAGCTGATCAACCAACAAGCCAGGCAGCGCATGGTGGAAAATTGGCTGGCGCATTTGCAAAGGCTGCAAGCGGCGGGACGTTTAGCACCGGTAGACGCGGAGCCGGTGGCGCATTATTTGACGGGGGCGCTGCTGTCGCTGCTGCTGTGGTGGAGCAGCAGCGGGATGAAGCAAACGCCGGAGGCAATGAACGGGCTGTTTCAGCAGCTTGTCCGGCAGGGGGTTGCGTCGCTGCAAACGAATGGTGCAATTCCAGTAGACCTTTCTGAGATAGTTGAGTAGCTGAGGCTAACAGCACAATCGCTGCTTCTCAAGATAATGCCGTAGCGTAAATTACGTTGGTTTCGCTTTCGGTGGCATCGCATGAGAGGAGACAATCAGAACTCTTATACTTGCTTTCTGAGAATAATGTCTACTTCTCCAGGTTTTCGCGTAAAGTCACCAAATAGAGCTGTTTGTGTGTTCTCTGTAAACGGCTGATCAATTTCTTCCATTTCCCATTCTGAAAAGTGACATTGCAAAACGGAACGAGTCGTTTCCAAGGTGAAATCGCGCTTGTCAGTGCGGATATAGACAACTCCATTTTCATCCATTACATCGGCTGCTTGTCGAAATACTGAATCTAGTAACTCGTTATATCCCGCTTGTGAACTAAATGGTTCTCTCGCTAAATAGCTAAGTTGTCAGTTGGCCTGTAAACACCGAAGCCACCAATTGGCTCAAGAAAAGCCTGCTCCTGTGGCCTTTTTTTCCAAATATAGGGATGGCAATGCCCATTCCAGTAGCTCAAAGCGTGATTGAGAGCTTCTGTTAGCTCATTCATGTCGGTAAAGCACCGACCCTTGAGTGCTAAAGAACGCAATTGCTTCCACCATGGCTCAATCAAATTGAGCCAACACGCATATTTGGGGGTGAATTGCACTTGAATTTCCGGCCACGCTGTTAAAGCCAGTTGCGTTTCCCGGCTACTATGTGTGCTCAAATTGTCTTCAATAATCATCCATCGCTGACTGGGAAACTCAGTAATTACTTTTTCCAGTAATTGAATGTGACTCACACTGTCTCGCTTCGGACTTAGCACAATGGCCGCTTGACCTGTGGCTGGCTCGAAGGCACCATGAACCCACACCATTCCCCGCCGTCCATAATCCGGCTCGAAGGTTGCCCGATTCGACCCCTGTTGCCATGCCTCTCCTGGATATGTTTTCACAGCTATCGGTCCCATTTCATCAACGCAAATTACCCGTGTCTCGGCTGGTGGTTCGTGGTAGCATCGGATAATGGCCCCCTTTTTTCCACGAATTCGGGGTCGTGTTTTTCCACATCGTGGAACCAACTTTGCTGCCGCTTCCATTGAAATCCTTCTGCTTCCATCCACTCCCATATCGTTGAATCTGACAAATGCAATCCCTCCCTTTCTTTAAAGGCTGTTTGCAAGCGTTCCAAGCTCCACATAGCAAAGGGATAGCCCAAGGTCGGTGGTTTTTGCAACGCCAAACCGATTAATCGGCTCCGTACTTTCTCATCATGGGTGCGGGGACAGCCGGAACGGGGCAGATCTTGTAGTCCCGCGATCCCTTTCTCATTAAAGCGTCTGACCCACACGGCTCCAATGGCGGTGCTAAAACCGGCACGCACGCCGGCATCTGTGGCTAACAAGTTTTCATCATCCAACATGTTGACAAGAATGGTCGCTCGTTTGACCAGTTTGGCAGGCGCATTTTGCGCGTTTGCTAATTTTCGGACTTCTGTTTCTTCCTCTGGTGAAAGAGGCCGCAATTTTACTCGTGGTCGCATTGGCTCTACTAACTCCTTTGCCCGATTAGATGACCTAGATGACCTTGCCCCATATTATAGCTTAACCATTTGGCGAGAGAACCACTAAAGCGGCCTCGATGTTTATCTTCAGTTTTACTTGGCCAAGGTGGATTGCCTAACATCCATAAGCGTAACCACTGATCATAATGATAGTGAGTTATATCGTAATATGGGGGTGATGTAAGCAATAGCTTAAATTTAGCTTTTCCATCATTCTCTATCTCTAATTTTAGGTCGGCCAATTTGACAGTGCTATCGGCTAGTAAAGCCTCTCCGCTTCCTATATCTGTTGGCACTCCGTGTTGGTAACGCCAATCAATTTTTTTCAGCATGAATGATAGCGGATCAATGGTGGGGGGAATCTCTAACCCATTGTCTTGCCACCATTTTACTGAATAGTCTGGAGCCATTGCTTTTGATTGGCGCATTTGATTTGAGAGACCACTTCCTAATTTGGCGTGAAGAGCGACCAATATTAATGACATTAACGTAGTATCAACACGATCATTGCGCCAATTTAACTCACTTTTGGCAGCAAGCAAAAATGCTAGAACTTTCTCTGAATAACAGTACGAAAAGAATTCAGGCAGTTTTCTTTGGGAGCGAATACCAAACCAGCGTGAACGGCGACATATCTCCTTTAATCTGGCTTTGACATCATCTTGTGCAGCCGGATGTAATTTAGCTTGCCCATAAACCCAGCCAACTGGATTGATTTCGATCCCTGTGCCGTCTCTCCCTTGAGTCGTTGAAGCATAAATACTAGAAAACCGTCCGGCAAATGGATCAAGAACCCGATCCCCAGGGTTAGTAAAGCGATGAACTACATCAAATGCAAATTCATTTGGGAACATTGCGTAATATGGCCCGACACCAGCCCATCTGCCAATTGGATTTTGATAGTTTCGCTGCCACTGATTGTCTATCAGAACCATAATTATTCTTGCATTAAATCTCGCGCTAATTTCTCTAAGACCTTCTTCCCAAGATTTAGAGGAATTGCAGCTTCAGAGTGTGCAGCCACAATAGGTGAAAGAGAATTGGGGTACTTTGATGAAACCAGTTGATCAAATAACGCCATTGCATCAGCCAATCTAGGAAATTGCTTTGGTTCAGCATACGTTAAATCATCATCCGCCTCACGCAAAAATGGAAGCGAAGCAACGATGTAAGCTCCAGACTTTGTTCTGTAGAAAAATTTTCGACCAAAATAAGTTTGTCGTCCATAAGAGCGGACACTTTCCGAATAGATTATATTCTGCTTGATATAACTATCTGTCAGCAGAAAGGCCATTTGCGGATAGATTAAGGAATTATCCCTGATACGACTTGCAATATCAAGGAATGATCTATCACGAATAGCTTCTTCTTCAATCATTTTGGTATTGGCTAACTGTTCTAGATGAGAAACGAACGTTCCACTTTTCTCAATACCGATAATTAATAAGTCATGGTTATCTGTATGAGGATGAGCAACAGAGTTAATGCGCTGTAATTCTTTTTTTATTGACTGACTTAGCCATGCAGGTTGTCCAAATATAGCAAGGGGGCCATCGAGCATGAAGGCGCAACTTTTCAATAATTGTAGGTATCCCAGTTTCTCAAAGCCCCTCAGAATATGAATCAACCATAACCGTTCAAGAACCTGCATGGTTTCTGTAAAAATGCCTGAATTTGTGCTATCGGGACGCATTCGTTCATGGATACGGAGCGCATCAGTTGAATATAAGGGACGGCTGGAAAAGCAATTGCAACCATACTCGCCTTGTCCTCTTTGATAAATCTGTTCCTGAGCATCACAGTCGTCCTCATACATATTAGAATAGGGACAACTTTGCCGTTTAGATGGCGTATCAAGTGGCTTATCAGCTAATAATACTTCATAAGTCTCAAGTAGAGATTCACCCTCTTCAAAAAGGCGAGTATCCCGGAGTAATTCATAAAGTGTACGTCGAAAGGAACTGCGAGCTGATACCTCGTTGTCTACAACAATGTTACAGCCAGGAAAAACGGCATCTAAGGATTCAGCCTCTTCCGTTTTGCGGAATTGAACAGGATCAATGGGGCGCATTGTGTCAAGTTTTCTAAGAAGATCGAGTTTCAGAATGACAGATGCAATAGTCACATACCCTACTTCAGCACCCGGATAACCTTCTTTGAGCGATACGCTTATGCAGCTACCGTCTATAGCAATCACGTGACTAGGCTTGAACTCGACTTTGTCCATTTGGGAACATTGGAAATGTAGGAGATTGGCAGGAAGAAGCAGGACGTTGTATCTACACCCTCTGCCAAATATGCCCAATGTGCCGCAAAACCCTGAATTATCGCCCTATCAAGCGGTGTAACACATCGCTTCCACCAAACCGTTGAAAATAGCGGTGGGAATTAGGACATAGTCCGGTTTGGCGGTGGATTCGACATATTTTCCCCATAGCCCAAACCAGATTTGCCGACGTACCACCGCCAAGGCATCGGAAAAGGTGGGTTTCTTTTTCGCATACCATGCCGAGGTACGCACTGGGAAAGGTTTGTCTTTGGTCAAGTGGTACGCCCACAGCGTGACCAATGAGAACAAACCCAATAAAACGGGTGTCGTTCGGGCAATCGCCAGTTCTGACCATTGACGTTGCGTTTCCATGCCCAAATGGGCACGGGCTTCCTCAAAGGTGACTTCGACATTCCACCGCAGGATAAACCAGTGCAGAATTTGCAAGGGGTCGGCCGTCAAGTCCGTGCAAAGAAAGGCGGTGGCCTCATACTTGCCAGCAGGGTCGCGCACCAAAACCCAACGGATGGGCAGCGGGTCAAACCCTGGTGTGTACCATAAAGCCTGACCGAAGACATACTCAATCGTGTAGGTTCGTCCCCCATACCAGGCAACCTCGGTCTTGAGCCACTTCGTCCCTTTATCCAGCAAACGGACTTTCAACGATGGCTGCCGTTTCCCTTTTTTCGCTTTCACCCCTCTTTTGCCCTTGGCTTGTTCTTCCGGCCACCCATACAGCCTGGCATCTAGCCGCAAACGGGATACCCAAGTCACGGGTAGGAGCATTCCGACACAGGTCAAGCCTAATTTCACCGCCGCTAACCCCCCATCGGTGACGACGACCATGACGCGGTTGTGTAACCAGCGGCGTACCTGGCATATCATCTGCCGTATCCAATCAATGCTTGTCTTGTGCCGTTTCCCATTTTTCTGGTTGGTTGCTTCACTGGGGGCATTCAAGGTCAAAAAGGGTAACGCCCACGTCCGACTGCTCCATGGAACCGCCACCATGAGCATCATGCTGACCCACCGCAAGCCAAAACTGTGTACCAGATATTTCTTGCTTGAACGGACACTGTCTCGGAACACCCCTTTCTGCTTGATTCGTTCACCCCGCCGCCGTTCCAAGGTCTCATCTATGCCCAGGACGATAGGCGCATCGGCTGGCACAAAGGTAGCCACCAGTAACCCCAGCAAGATGCGGCTGGCGGTCAAGCCGCACCATTGGGCGCGATTGAGAACACGATGATAATTCTGATACTGTGGGTCATCCTTCAAACCCATCACCGTCAGAGCCGCGCTCACGGTTCGCTTTCCCGGTGCCAAAACAGCACCCAGCAAGAGGATTTGGGCATAGTCCCACACGGTTTCGCTAAACAAGGCGACAAATGGTAAAATCACGGGCATCATTTCTTGGGGTATGGTTAGCATATCTGACTTCTCCTAACAATTGGTCTTGTTTTTGAAGTCAGCTTACCTACCCCGCCTTTTTTTGTCCACTAAATGGATAAATTAGAGTTGAATTGACTTGGCTCAATATCTGCAAAATTGATAAAAGGTAAGTTCGAACCATCACCAAATTCGGGGCGTGGCTTAGAACGCTTTAAAAATTTTTGGACTCGCTCATCGTTTACAACACGTCTAAGTGGGCCATAGTCAGCGAATTCTCCTTCATATGGCATTATCAATTCCCCCCTTCAATTTCGATATGAAACAATTCAACCTGAACTGGAACTACAAATGGATTGCTCAAAGTTTTAATTCGTAGAAAACCTTTATCCTGTGCACGTAGAATTGATTTTTCAAAGTCAGCGAAGTCATAAAATTTGCGAAGCTCTCTTGTTTCATCTGTGTTGTTGAGATGCCCAATGAACCAATTGGCCGTATTCTTCAAAATGTTTCGCTGAATGCTGCTGACTTCTTGAGTTACATAAACCATCCCAATATGATATTTGGCACCTTCCTTTGCTGTACGTACCCAGACATTCTGTAGATCCATGTCGGTACCAGACGGTAGAATATTATGAGCCTCTTCAATGTAGACAAGAATATGGGGAAAATCACTTGTGTCAGTTCCTTGCCGGAACTGCTCTTGATTACCATTGAAAATAGACCACATTATTCGATCTGCTGCAGCTTGATTTATTGGAGGGCTGCCCAGCGATTGATCTACAATGACCATTCTTCCATGTACTAAATGTTGATAGATTTCATCTGCATAATCCTGTGAGTTTGATCCCGTATGCTGCTCGCGTGCAGCTCCGATTTGACGAATGCCATTTGGCTGTCGAAAAACTTCGAGCAGGCTGCGTAAGGCCGTGTCAGCCCAAGGCTCTCCTGAACCGCTGGAACGATTAATGTACCTCTGATCAAATGTGTCGTACCCAGTTGTCCTCTCACGAATAAATTGCTCTAATGCTGCAAATGCAATGAATAATTGCCCCCAACTTGGAGAACGTTGCGACAATATGCGTGCGGCAGCCTGATAATTGTTTTGGTTTTCACCTGTTGCATTTTGGAGCGCAACAATCAAATCTTCAGAGAAAAGTCTTTGAGTGTCTCGCATCCCTGTATCATTTTCTGGCGGTGCAAATCCACTTTGAATAAGCAATGTTCTATAGACGAGGACCCGTCTTCGGTGCCGTGTGGTAGCACTTCGATCATTAGGGTCTGGTGCTAACAAGTTGACATTTCGGAATGCACGCATGAATTGAGAATCATTATGTGCAGTTGAAACATCCACAATTTCCTTTCCAGTTTGCAAGTTGTCATCTGTTAAAAAGTTGAGTCGTAGCAAACGCCGTTCTGGATCATGAGGAGGTGCAACCGTGCCATATACAACTACCTCACTGCTATCACCGTTAGGTTGTAGCCTCCACACATTGGTGAGTGCCACGTTTTGATCGTTCTCATTTCCATATTCGCCATTGGGATCAAATATAATTTGCCCAACTCGTTGTTGAGTATGTTCTGAGTGGCGAAGCCTAAAGACAGACGTTAGCATGACTTTGGTTGTGTTTGATTTACCAGTCCTTGTCATGCCAAATAGAGCTGTTTTTTGATCAAGGAGGTCACTAGGATTGATCGCAAACGATACATTGTCTACACCTTGATGTCTTCGGTTAGTAGAAGCATATCGAATATGGCCTATTTGAACAGGCTCATTTGTTGTACTCGTCCGATAATTTATTATTGCCTGTAGCGCAGAGTCATTCGGCTTGTAGACCTTCAAGCCCTGATTAGGGTAGTAATTTGAAATATCACTACCAAATGAAAGTTTAGGCAGTCCTGTTTCTTCATCTTCAGTTAAGAAGAATGTGCCGACCACCCTGCACTGTACACCTGCAAAACTGAGTTCGTGGTGGGTTTTGCTGTCCATTGCTTGAGTACTATCCCAATGTGTAGAACGTTCACCACTGATTGAACGTGCAGATTGGACTCTAATTCTTGTTGCTTCATCGTCGGTTGGAAGCTTGGCAGCATCCATGACTCTCAACAAAATTATTGATGAATCCTCGATTGAGAAATCGAACTCCTCAATGTTTGTTTCTTGACTAAGCGGCGATAAGCGCGTTGCAATCAAGAAGCTCAGGCTAGGAATTCCACCTGCGTTGCGACGATGGTGATCATGTATCATGACAGCCGCTATTTCGTAGTTGAGAGAATAGACTTCACCTAGATACTGCTCTGGCTGTATTAAGTCGAGGAAGGCTTTTTTTGATGATCTAATCGCATCTTTTAGTCTCTGTTGTGTAACTTCCTCGTTGGCGGATTTGATTGCGTCAGTAAACATATATTTGTTCTCCTAATCAGGATGTTTGGCATTCTGCGGCACAGATTGATTGGAGCCAAATATATCATAATTAGCATCTATTCGTCTATGATTCAAACAATGGCAAAGAATATGCCCTTGTGCTGGTGCAAACAAAAAATAGGCGGGGTAGTGGTAGGAATGTGGCCGTTTCTTACTCCAACAACCGCCAAATCTATTCAACAATAGGTGCTGGAGGATGCTCTTTGAACGTGATCAACAATCGGCGCAAGTTCACAACATTGGCACGATTTAGGTCAAGTTTGTGAATGGTGGCTCGACCAACAGGGGAAACGCCAATGAGCCGCAGAAAATCGTCACTCCAACGAAAATGATCAGACCAAATATGTTTACGAGGATGATAGAGGGGAACCCATTCGCCCGTGAGCGAATCAAGAGCCTGGCGTTCGTTGCCTTTTTTGCTGTTACAGCCTACACAGGCAAAAGCTAAATTAGCAATGGTTGTCTCTCCACCGAAGCTCACCGGAAAAATATGATCGCAAACAAACCGATCTGGGCAGTAACGCTGTTGGCTGTAGCAATATTCACACAGTCCACGAGCTCGCTGCATAACTTGTTGGCGCAATTTGGCAGACGGCCGTTTACGCACCATCGGTATACAACATTCCCAAATCGCGCAAGACTGCATCCAACGTTTGGCCGCGCATCAACGCTAACTCACCCACAGCTTGCATCCGTTCCACATTCAACGCTTCTGCCTTGTCAGCCAATGCTTGTAGTTCAACCAATTCAGCGTTTCTAAGCGTGTCTAATTCAAGACGCTCTGACAAATCTTGTAGACGAGCACGTTCATTCGCGTCCAACGTTGCCGCGTGAATACGGTCAACAAGCGCGATCTCGGATGATGGAATGGAAGGTGCTATTCGCTGCGCCCTCAAGCGTAACACTTCGTCAAGAAAATGGTCGAGTTCATCAACATCTAGCGCCCCAACGGCCGCTAATAGCGCTTTTTGTGGAACAGTTATTTGGAGTGCTGTAGACATGGCTGCATTATACAGTAAACGACTACCGTTTGTCATTTGCCTATTGTTAGCGTTGTACAGGCACAAAGGCCAACAGTGGATTGGTCTACGCCACCGGATAATACTGCTCCAAATTCTCTTGCGTCAGGAAAACATGGTCAATGTAGACGGCCGGCGGCACGGATTCGCCGCGCAAAATTTGCAAAGCCAGTTCCATCAGCTTTTCGCCGTACCGTTCCGGCATGTAGGCGGTGGAGCCAATGATGCGGGAGCGAGGGTTGCGGATTTCGGAGCGGATGAGGCGGTCGCCACCCTGCCCCACAATGACCACATCCCTTTCGCGCTGGTTTTTGCGGGCGGCCTGGAGCGCCCCGAGGGCGGCTTCGTCGTTGAAGCAGATGATGGCGATGTGGCGGGCGTGGGGGATGGTGGGGAGGATGGTAGAAACGGCCGTTTCGCTCACCCCACTCGTATTGCCACAATCCAAATAGTGGGTGCGGCTGGCGGCGATGGAGCCTATGACTGCTTGTAGCCCGTTAATCTGTCCCTGAATACGGGCTTCGGGCAGGGAACCGGCGCGGGGTTCTTCCAGCACAAGCAAATGGTCAATACGGCCGTTCCATTCCCGCGCAACCCATTCCCCCAGCGCGACCCCGGCCAAATGGCCGGCGCGGTAATTGTCTACGCCAAAGAAGGTGGCACCAACCATGGGAATATCCACGGCGATAACAGGGATGTTGGCGCGGCGGAATTTGTCCATGATGAGGTTGCCGGTGCGGTAATCAATTTGGTATTCGATAGCGATGTTTACGTCCCGTTCAATGAGATGGTCGGCCATGTCCAGAGCGACCTGGCCGCTCAGTTTGTTGTCTACGATGACCAAGTCAATGTCACTACGATGAACGGCCGTTCTTTCCAACCCCCGCCGCACATCCACCGCAAACGGCAGCGCCTCACTTTGGTTGGCAAAACCAATTGTCAGCCGGTTGCTGCTGGCATCACTAATAAACGAGCGCACCGTGTTTTCGCCACAAATCGTCAGGTTCATTTGAGCCTGCCGTATTTGCTGCACAAACTCCGCTGAAACCTGGCTGTCTGTTACCAAATGGGAAAGCTGGGCGGCTGAAGCGAACGGAATAAGCCCTTGCTGCCCCATTTTGGCCGAATCAACCAAGGCTACCACCCGGTCAGCGGCTGCCACCACCTTTTCCTTCAACTGGGCATCCTCAAACTCCCGCACCGTTAGCCCTCGATCCAGCGTGAAGCCAATCCCAGAAATAAAAGCGGTGTTTAGGTGTAATGTTTCCAGCAGAGGCTCGTTGGGCGTGCCAATGGTGTAGAAGCCATCTTGCCCGACGCGACCACCCACCAAAATAACGGTGTGTTTGTTTTGTTCAGCCAGCGCCAGGGCCACGCGCAGCCCATTTGTCACCACCGTCAGCGACCGATCTTGCAAATGCGGCACCATGAGTTGCCCCGTTGTGCCAGCATCCAGCCAAATCGCGTCCCCTTCGTCCACCATTTCGGCGGCCCAGTGGGCAATGCGCTGTTTGGCACTCATGTTGGCAACGGTGCTGGCTTTGGCCGTGCCGTTGAGGGGGCGCTCGGTCAGCACAGCTCCCCCGCGCACACGGCGCACCAGATGTTCTTCTTCGAGGGCGGTCAAATCGTTACGAATGGTGCCTTCAGAAACATCGAGCTGCTGGGCTAATTCCGGCACGCGAATGCCGGGGGTCTCCGACAAAATGCGAAGGATGTGTTGTCGTCGTTCAAAGCCAATCATGCTAGGTCTCAATTGTTGATATTTGACGTATTTTATTGTATCGGATATTATTTCGCCAAATTTCAGCAAAAATCAGCAATTATCAACAAATTTCGCCATCCCTGTGGTTTAAGGCTGAAAACAAGAGAGGAGTTGGAGCAGCATGACAGAGCCTATCTTGGAAATGCGCGGCATTTCAAAACGGTTCGGCACAACCCAGGCCCTGGCTGATGTTTCCCTGGCGCTATATCCGGGGGAGATTCATGCGCTGTTGGGTGAGAATGGGGCGGGTAAGTCGACGCTGATCAAGGTGATGACGGGAATTCATCGGCCGGATCAGGGGGAGGTGTGGCTAAACGGCCGTTCTATCACCATCAACAACCCCCTCGAAGCCCAACGCCACGGCATCGCCGCCATCCACCAAGAGCCAATGATCTTCCCCGACCTCAACGTCGCCGAAAACATCTTCATTGGTCACGGCAACCGAGGCAGCATTGTCCGCTGGCGGCAAATGTACCGCGAAGCCGCCGACATTTTGGCGCGGCTCGATGTCAAGCTCGATGTCCGCAGCTCGGCGCGGGGGCTAACGCTGGCGGCGCAGCAGGTGGTGGAAATTGCCAAAGCCCTCTCGCTCGATGTGCGCGTCCTCATCATGGACGAGCCAACCGCCTCTCTCTCGGCCCACGAAGTAGACCAACTCTTCAAGCTCGCCAAAACGCTCAAAGCCAACGGGGTCAGCATCCTGTTCATCAGCCACCGCATGGAAGAGGTGTTTTCCATTGCCGACCGGGTAACAGTACTACGCGACGGCCGTTTTGTCTCCACCCATCCCGCCAGCGAAGTCACCCCCGAATCCGCCATCCGCGACATGGTTGGGCGGCATATGGACGACTTTTTTGCCAAAACCGACAAGGAGCCAGGGGATTTGCTGCTGTCGGTGCGCGGGTTGAGCAAGGACAATGTGTTTCACGATATTAACTTTGACGTGCGTGCCGGTGAAGTCGTGGGGTTTGCCGGGCTGGTGGGTTCGCGCCGCACCGACGTAGCGCTGGCACTGTTTGGCATTGAAACGGCCGATGCTGGCTCCGTCACACTCAACGGCCAACCCGTCACCATTCGCACCCCTCAGCAAGCCGTCAAGCTCGGTCTCGCCTATGTCACCGAAGACCGTCGCCAGCTTGGGCTAACCATGCCCATGTCCATCACCACCAACATCACCTTGCCCACCCTGCACCAATACGCCAACCGCTTTGGCCTGGTGCAGCAGCGGGCGGAACGGCAAACGGCCGAAACCTTTCAGCAGCGGCTTTCCATTCGCACCCCCGATGTGGATCGGCCGGCTGGAACGCTTTCCGGCGGCAATCAGCAAAAAGTCGTTCTCAGCAAATGGCTCAACACCCAGCCCCGCCTGCTCATCCTCGACGAGCCAACGCGAGGGATTGACGTGGGAGCTAAGGCCGAAGTTCACCAAATTATTGATGAACTGGCGCAGCAAGGCATGGGCATCATCATGATTTCGTCCGATTTACCCGAAGTATTGGCAATGAGCGACCGAATTGTCGTCATGCGCGAAGGGCGGCAAATGGCAACCTTGAACCGCAGCGAAGCGACGCAAGAACGGGTCATGGCAGCCGCGATGGGGCAAACCAAATGACAATTTCACCCCAAAAAGGACGTAAGCGAATGGAGATAATGCCCCTGCACTCTGAAACCTTTGCGCCTTTGCACTTTTGCGTGAGCTTTTGGGGTAAGCCACAATGAACAGCATTCGCCGCACCATCCGCCCCGAACAAATCCGCGAGTTCATTCTCGTGCTGCTCATCTTTGCTGCCATTCTCTTCTTCGGCTCGCAAATCGAAAATTATTACCAGCCCCGCACCTTCACCCGCATCGCATCCAGCGTCGCCATCCTCGTTGTGGTGGCCGTCGGCCAAACCCTCGTCGTCCTCATGCGGAACATTGACCTCTCCGTTGGCTCCATCGTTGGCTTCACCGCCTACTTTGTCGGCCGCGCCATTGTCAACAATCCAGAGCTTTCGCCGCTCAGCATTGTGCTGCTTGCCATGCTCATGGGCGGGATTTTGGGGTTGGTCAACGGCATCATCATCGCCTACGGCCGGGTTCCGGCCATTATCACCACCCTGGGTACACTCGCCATCTATCGCTCTTTGCTGGTTCAATTCTCCGATGCCCAAACCATCATCACCAGCGCCCTGCCGGAATGGCTGGTCAATTTACCCCAGGTTAACGCTTTTGCCATTGGCGAGTGGGAACTCAAGCTCATTGTGCTAATCGCCCTCGTCATCGTCGTCATCTTTCAATTGGTTGTTACCTATCTACCCTGGGGGCGGCGACTTTACGCCATCGGCTCTAACCCCGACGCGGCGGCCATGAGCGGCCTGCCCGTCACCCGCATGACGGTTAGTGCCTACACGCTGTGCGGGGCATTGTCGGGGTTGGCGGGTTTCCTTTTCCTAGCGCGATTTGGCAATATCACCGTGGTAGCCGCGCAGGGGATGGAGCTGCAAGTGGTGGCAGCCGTGGTTGTGGGTGGAATCAACATCTTTGGTGGCACTGGTTCCATGTTCGGTGCCTTGCTAGGCACGGTTCTCATTGCCACGCTGGAACAAAGCTTGCTACGCTGGCGTATCGTTAGCGAATTTTGGCGCGATGCCCTGCTTGGTCTCCTTATCCTCCTCGCCGTCGCCACCGATTCCGTCATCCTCAGCCGCCTTCGCGCTTTTTGGGCGCGGGGCGGGGTTGAGCAGGTGCAAATAGAGAATTAGAGATTAGGAGATTGAGAGATTGGAGATTGGAGATGAGAAATTTTCCAATCTCCAATCTCCAGTCTCCAGTCATCCTTAGACAATGACACGAAAACTACTCAGTTGGGAAGCTCTGTTACTCTTTATTTTGATTGTGGTTGTCCTGATCAATGTCAATTTGTCGCCGTTTTATCTGGGGCTGAACAATCAGATTAACCTGTTTCAACTCTCGATTGAAAAGATTATTGTGGCACTGGCGATGACGTTGATTATCATCAATGCTGAGATTGATTTATCGGTGGCTTCAGTGATGGGGCTGGCGGCGTGTACACTGGCCTATTTGCACGCCCATGAGCAGCCTTTTGTCTTGTCGCTGGCTGTTAGTCTGTTGATTGGGGCGGCGGCGGGGGCATTTAACGGCTTTTGGGTGGCTTATGCGGGTTTGCCCTCTTTGGTGGTGACGTTGGCGGGTTTGATTGGCTATCGCGGGTTGGCTCTGGTTTTGCTGGAGGATGAATCTATTGGCGGGTTTCCCGAGTGGTTTAATCAGGTGGGGCAGCAGGGCTTGATGGGGTCGGTGCCGTTTAGCTTGCTGCTGTTTGGGCTGGGTGTGGTGGTGGTGTGGGTGGTGTTGCAGCGGTCGGAAAACGGCCGTTATATCTACGTCATAGGCAACAGCGCCGATGTCGCCCGCTACTCCGGCGTTAACGTCAAGCGGGTCAAAATGGCGCTTTTTGTCGCGTCCGGGCTGGTCTCCGCGCTGGCCGGTATTCTCCTGGCTGCCCGTCTTGGGGCCGTGCGCGGCAGC
Organism: Ardenticatenaceae bacterium; assembly: GCA_020634215.1. Classification (GTDB taxonomy): domain Bacteria; phylum Chloroflexota; class Anaerolineae; order Promineifilales; family Promineifilaceae; genus JACKCD01. Next base: position 67,666 of record JACKCD010000014.1, read on the forward strand.
ACCGCCCAGGGCTTCGAGCTAGACATCATCACCATGGTGCTACTCGGTGGGGTCAGCATCTTTGGTGGCTCCGGCACGCTTACCGGGGTTGTCCTCTCCATCCTCATCATCCTCAACCTGCGTAACGGCCTGTCGTTGGTCAACATCTCCGGCAACACCCAAACCGGCATAATCGGTCTGCTGCTCATCCTCTCCGTTCTCATTCCCAACTGGCTGGCTAGCGCCCAAAGCTGGTGGGCGCGGAGACAAGAGAGCGCGGCACAGGTGAGCGGGTGAGCCAAACCAGAAATTGGAAGGCCGTAAACTGCCAACATGCCCCTCTTGTCTTCCAGTGGTCCCAAATCGTAAATCTCAGCAGTTGGAAAGCTGGCTGCTGATATTTTAATCTTTACCCTTTCAGTTCTTTAGGAGGAACGAAAATGAAGGTGATTAGTAAATGGTTAGTCGTTTTATTGATGATTTCTCTGTTTGTGGCAGCGTGTGGCGGACAAGAAGCCCCGGCTCCGGTGGCAGAGGAACCTGCGGCGGAGGAACCTGCTGCCGAAGAGCCAGCCGCTGAAGAACCGGCGGCGGAGGAACCTGCGGCCGAAGAACCTGTTGTAGAAGAAGCCATGCCGCACATGGATGTGATGGCCGATGGCACATTTAACGCCATTTTGCTGCCCAAATTCTTGGGGATTTTGGTGTTCGACCAAGCCAACGAAGGGGCTATGGAAGCGGCAGCAGAATTGGGAACGGCCGATGGCCTACAATTCACTGGCCCTACCCCTGAAAACAGTGTGCAAGGCCAAATCGAAATTGTCACCAACGCCGTGACCCAGGGCGCGGAAGCCATCATGCTTTCCAACAATGCTGGCGACCAGATTGCCCCTGCTGCCAAAGCCGCGATGGACGCTGGTCTCACCGTTGTCACTTGGGACTCCCCCATCCCCTCGGCCGAAGGCGAGCAGGTCTTTGTGGCGCAGGTGGACTTTGACGAGACGGGCAAGGTGATGGCCGACATGGCATTGAGCATCATGGGCGATGATGGCGGTCAATTTGCCATTCTTTCCGCCAGCCCCGATGCCGCCAACCAAAACGCCTGGATTGCGGCGATGGAAGAGGTGTTAGCCAACGATGCTACCTACGCCAGCTTGGAATTGGTAGATACGGTATATGGCAATGACCAATCAGAAGAGAGCTACAACCAGGCATTGGCTTTGGTTGACCAATATCCTGACTTGAAATTGATTATGGCTCCGACGACGGTTGGTATTGCGGCTGCCGCCAAAGCCATGCAAGATGAAGGCTTGTGTGACCAGGTGAAGGTCAGTGGTTTGGGCTTGCCGGCCGAAATGGTCAGCTTTACCCTGAACGGTTGTGCGCCAGAGTTTGCCCTGTGGAGCTTTGTAGATTTGGGGTATTTGACCTATCAACTGACCTACAATCTGGCCGTCGGCAATATCACCGCCGAAGAAGGGCAGACCTTTGAAGCCGGCCGCATGGGTTCTTACACCATCGAAAAAGACCCGACCCGCGACGCTGGGTTGCGCGTGTTGATGGGGCCGTTCACCGTTTATAATGCCTCCAATGTGGAAGCGGCTGCTGGTGGCGCGGAAGTTGCGCCGCTGGACAGTGGTAGTGGCGACGCGATTGTGGCCGAACCGGGCATGGAGATGAACGCCATTTTGCTGCCCAAGTTTTTGGGGATCCTGGTCTTTGATCAGGCAAACACAGGCGCACAGGAAGCTGCCGCCGAGTTGGACGCGACGGGCGAGTTGGAATTCACTGGCCCCACGCCGGAGAACAGCGTACAAGGGCAGATTGAGATTATGACCAATGCCGCCACACAAGGTGTGAACGCGGTCATGTTGTCTAATAATGCTGGGGACCAGATTGCGCCAGCAGCACAAACGGCCGTTGACGCGGGTGTGACCGTTGTGACCTGGGACTCCCCCATTCCTTCGGCCGAAGGTGAGGGTGTCTTCATCGCCCAAGTGGACTTTGATGAGACGGGCAAGGTGATGGCTGATATGGCACTGAGCATCATGGGTGCTGACGGTGGACAGTTTGCTGTGCTTTCCGCCAGCCCCGATGCCGCCAACCAAAATGCTTGGATTGCGGCGTTGCAAGAGACATTGGCGAATGATGACACCTATGCCAATCTGGAATTAGTGGACATTGTGTACGGCAATGACCAATCGGAAGAGAGCTACAACCAGGCTTTAGCTTTGGTAGACCAATATCCTGACCTAAAATTGATCATGGCTCCGACGACGGTTGGTATTGCGGCTGCGGCGAAAGCGATGCAGGACGAAGGGTTGTGTGATCAGGTGAAGGTGAGCGGTTTGGGCTTGCCGGCCGAGATGGTCAGCTTTACGCTCAATGGCTGTGCGCCAGAGTTTGCCTTGTGGAGCTTTGTGGATTTGGGTTATTTGACCTATTACACCACCTACTTGATTGCCACAGGTCAGATGGATGCGGCTGAGGGCGTGACTTTTGCAGCCGGCCGCATGGGAACCTACACCATCGAGAAAGACCCGACCCGTGATGCTGGGCTGCGGGTGTTGATGGGGCCGTTTACGGTGTATGATGCCTCGAATGTGGAGGCGGCGAGTCAGTAATCGGTAATCGGTAATCAGTAATCGGTAATCAGTAATCGGTGTCAAACTGGTTACTGATTACTGAACACTGATTACTTCTGAAAAATGAGTGAGTCTATTGTTGCAACCAGTCGGGCGTTTTTTGGGGAGGTGGTACGGCCGATTTTGGCGGAGCATTTCCCTGAGATAACGGCCGTTACTGCTTTCGGTCTCTTTGGCTATGGCTCGGAAGCGTTGGGGCTGGATGATCAATATTCGCGGGATCATCATTGGGGGGTGCGGATTGATGCCTTGCTGCCGGGTTGGGTAACGGCCGATCAGCAGCAAGAAATCATGGCGACGGTCGCGGCCAATTTGCCAGAGAGCTATCGCGGTCATTCGCTCTATGCGGCGCATTTGGCGGGGGCGGGGCTGGCGTTGGATTCGCTGCCTGGTTTTTTGCGCCGGACGATTGGGTTGGAGAGGGGGCCGGAAACGGCCGTTGAGTGGCTGCGGATTCCTGAAGAGGATATTACGCATGTGGTCAATGGGGAGGTGTGGTTAGATGAGGGTGGGGAATTTACGGCCGTTCGCCACACGCTGAACGGCTATTACCCAGAGCCAGTGCGTCTGCGCCGCATTGCCCATTGGTGCCGCTACTTTTCTGGCATGGGCAGCTATGCTCTCAAACGGGCTTTGCTGCGTGACAATGTTTATTATGCCACCATCACCTTTAGCCGTGCCGTGAAGTGGGCGGTGCAATTGGCCTTTATGCTGGAGCGCACCTATTATCCCTACGACAAGTGGATTATGACCCGCTTTGCCCAACTGCCGCGCTTGGCTGCGCCGCTCAAGCCACTGGTGGATGAAGCCGTCAGCCTCTCTACGTCTTGGGAGCGGAAATTGGCCTTATTGGATGAGATGAGCGATGTACTCGACCACTTTATGGTGGCCGATGGGGTGATTGCGCCCCATCCCAAGTTTGCCGTCTCGCCCACGTCGGGCTATCGGCTGATGGAACATGCTTACGCCGAGATTATTAAGAAATTACCGGCCGATTTAGTCCCCATCATTCCCGAATGGGAGCAGGTGCATTGGGAGTCGTTTCACAGCCAATTTGTGGAGGGTGTGGATATGGGTGTGTGGGATGAGGCGTTGCAGTTGAAGCCGGTAATCAGTAACCAGTAATCGGTAATCAGTCGGGCGCACTGATTACTGAATAGTGACATATGTCACCTTTGTCAAGCCCCAAATGGGGCTAATTCTGAAATTGATAAGAGGTCGGGATGATATTGGCGAACCAACTTAACATAAGCATCCACAACCGTCGGCTGCAAACCCGACATTGCGCCAATTTGGACAACAGGAATTTCATGCCGCAGCAACAACTTGACCCGTTCATAGTCCCGCAAATATCGCCCTACGCTCGATTGAGCGTGACGGCTTTGCCGAGCAATGTCGGCTTCATCCACTCCTTGCTCATAAAGGGCAACTATTTCGGCTTTGTGGGTGGGTCGAACCCCTTGGTCAAAATAATACCCTTTGGTGGGCAAGGGTTGACCTGTTTCTTGACGCAATTCCTCAAGCAACCGGCTGATGTGACCATCCGTTCGACCCAACATCAAGCCCAAATCAGCGCAGGTGAGCAAAACAGGGCCATCTTGATGGTTCAAGCCATGCTCAATCAGGCGTTGCAGCCGTTTTTTCAACAGCTGTCGCTGCTGCGAACGACTGTGCGTTCCCGACGGTCTGCTTTCCATGGCGGCGACATCTTCGGGCAACAGCACAGGCCAGGACAAGGTGACCAATTGGTAGTCAGCAGCCGACTTACCGGGGTAAGCTTTGCCGCCGCACGCTTTTGTACCGGTAAAGACCAACCAACCGGGGGCAACTACGGCCGACTCAGGGCGAAACTCAGCCGCCAACGCTTCCATATCGGCGGCCAGCATCTCAATCACCCGACGGCTGTTGATGAAACCGTACTCCGTTTCCAACAGGTGGCGTGCCGCTTGTTGAAAATTGCGTTGTCGCGTACCCGTGTAGGGCGAATTCATGACCACACCCCCTTTTTAATAGCAGCCGTGCCATTGAGCCGCTCTATTTGCTCTTGCAAGCGCTGGCGACAAAAGGAGGTGTTGTTTTGTTGGTAGAGAGCCAAGTATTCTTCAACCAGAGGCACACCGATTTGCACCGTCAGGCTGATTTCGCCTACCGTAAACCCTTTTTCATGCAGTTGCACGACGCGCACGAAGGTTTGGATATATCGTTTGACACAAGTGAGGCTATGGTGGGTATGATAAGCTACCTGATCATACGTATTGCCACTCAACCAGCGGTGGACAATTTGCCCTTTGTGGGTTTGTCCCCGCCCAATGCCGCGCAAATTTCCTCGTGTGGGCAGATAAATGCCGCGCTCTTGCAACTCAGCACAATCTCGCTTGATGGTACGGACAGAAACATGCAAGGCGTGAGCCAAGTCTTCCTGGGTAGCCATGGCCTCTTGTTCAATCGCTTCACCCAGCAGCCGTTGAATACGCATTTGCCGCAGGTGCGTCACCCCATGCTGCCTTGCCACTTCTCGATCTTCTGCCCCTGCATCTATCGTCCAGGTCACTTCTTGGGTAAGTGTTTGCGACAATGCACAACCATGTGGCGCAGTGCGATGCAAAAGAACGACCTGCATTTGACCTGGTTTGAGGCTCTTTGGTCGAGGCAGCAAGCACTCTTGGGCTTCGGCCAAAATAGCCTGTGCAATTTTAGGCGGGTAATTGAACTCGTGTTGCATCAGATTCAGAAATCGTTGTTCACGGGTTTTTGCTTGTTGTCGCAAATTTTGCTCTTGATTCACTTGTTTCACCTCCAATTATGGTGTTCCTTTCGGGAATTTTACATAACTGAGGTGTCACATGTCACTATATAGATTACTGTTTGTGAGATATGAACGGAAAAGAACGAGTTATTGCCACACTAAATCGCCAACCGACGGACCGGACACCGATTGATTGTTGGCTGTATCAGAAGCAGTTTGTGGAGATGCTACAGGCGGAGTATGGGTCGCGGGAGCAGTTTTTAGACGAGTTCAATATTGATATTTTTGTGGGTTTTGTGCCGTATCCGAATCAATTCGGCCGTTTATTTGATGTTTCTGAATTGAAAGATGTGGATTTGGGCGACCCGCGTGATGAGAAATGGCTGTCGCATACCGCCTGGAATGATGATTTTGCGGGGGTAAATGTGCGGCAAGCGGTGGCGCAGCACGGTGAGAAGCGAGCCATCATTGCCCATACCTGGGGCATTATTGAAGGCACGAGCCGGGTGATTGGCATTGAAAATTGCTGGATGAATTTGGCGGGTGAGCCGAAGAAGATGGCGGCCTGGTTTGACCGGTATGCCGATTGGCTGTGTGGGCTGATGGACAGTTTGAAGGCGGCTAATGTGGACATTGTGACCCTGAGCGATGATTGGGGCAGCAACCAGACGATGCTTTTTTCGCCGCGCATGTGGCGCAAGTTGATTAAGCCCTATGCCAAACGGGTGGTGCAATATGCGCGATCTATTGGGCTGTTTGTGAATTTGCATAGTGATGGCTATATCATGCAGATTTTGGATGATTTGGTGGAGATTGGCTATCACAGTTGGCATCCGTTGCAGGAAAGCTCGGGGATGGATCCGCAGACGATTAAAGATAGTTATGGCGATAAGTTTGTCTGTTATGGCTCGCTGGATGTGATTGATGGGCTGTTGGCTTATGATGGCGAGGCGTTGACGGAATATATTACGAAGCGATTTCAAATTTACGCGCCGGGGGGTGGCTTTATTTTTAATACGGGTCATTTTGTGCAGCCGGATATTCCACCGCAGCGGTTGATTCATGCGTATACGGTGGTGAATGCGTTGGCGAGGCAGTATGGAACGGCCGTTTCCACCTCCTAATCTTTTGCTGCAACCGCCAGAAACGGCCGTTTGGATTGGCAGCCCCCATCCCTTTGATTTGCACGAAGTTTATTTGAATTTTCGCGCCCCACGCTGGCAGTGGGATGGCGTGGGGCGGGTGCGGCTGTGGCTAACGGCCGATTCGCGCTACAAATTGTGGGTGAACGGGACGTTGGTGCAGCGCGGGCCGGCCCGCAGCTACCCCTGGGCGCAAAAGGTGGACGAGGCGGATGTGACCAACCTGTTCACCGTGGGCGAAAATCAATTGGCGGTGCAGGTCTATCAGCCTGGGTATTCCCATTTTACGGCCGTGCATCGGGCGGCGGCGGGGCTGTTGGCCTGGCTGGAATGTGATGGGCAAGTGGCGATGGTGACAAACGGCCGTTGGCGCGTCCAGCGCGATCTCTCTTTTGCCGATGACGTTCCCCGCGTTTCGATTTATGGCAGTGGCGTGGAAAAGCGGGATTGGCGGCAGGTGGAGGATTGGCAAACGGCCGTTTATGATGACGGCCATTGGTTGGCGGCGCGGGTGGTGGATGCCGCGAATGGGGCGATTTGGTCTGGGTTGCAGCGGCGCGAGATGCCAATGATGACGGAGCGCACGGTGTCGCTGCGGCCGATTGAATACCGGCGCGGCGATTTTGTGGGTGACGGGCATGAGGGGGTGAAGGCGGGTTGGGAAACGGCCGTTGTTCACCCACTTACCGAGCATCATGGTAGCTGGCTTGGTCTTACACCTAATCATACTGCCCACTACTGGCTCTTTGATTTAGGCCGCGCCTACACCTGCCAGGGGATAGTGGAAATTGAAGGGGCAAGCGGCAGCGAACGGCTGGCCGTTAGCTATGCTGACAAAATGGTAGAGGGGGCGTTGGTCATTTCTGATCCAGCTACTTATTGCCGGGTGCGACTAACAGATTTTTTTGAATTGCGACCAGGAACACAGATAGTGGAATCCTTTGCGCTACGAGGGGGGCGTTACGTACTGTTCCAATTCGTTGGGGCAGGCAGTGAAATAAGACTGCGCTTCCGAATGCGCTTGGCTGAGACCTCAAAGGTTTTTGCAACCTTTGAGGTCTTGGAGACGGGTGACGCACTGTTAGACAAAGTTGCTGTGCTGTGTGACAACACAATGCGGGCTTGTTTGCAGGATAGTTTTGTGGATTGTGTTTGGCGGGAAAGCTCGCAGTGGGTGGGGGATGCGCTGGTGCAGGGGCTGACGCTGATGGCGATGGGTGGCGACATGCGCCCCGTGCGGACGGTGCTGTTGGATGCGGCGCAGGGCATTTACCCTGATGGGTTGCTGCCCAGCGTGGCTCCGGCCGAGGTTCATGCTTATACCATTCCGCGCTATAGCTGTATGTGGGTGGAGTTGTTGGCGCATTATTGGCGCGAAACGGCCGATTCCGACTTCCTGACCTACCTTTGGCCGACGCTTAAACGGGTGTTGGCAGCGATACAGGCGCACCCGCATGAAACGGGGCTGCTTGTTCACCCGTCAGGTCGCCGCTTTTATATTGATTGGTCGGCGACGGCGCAAAGTGACCCGCACTTGGTTTATAATTTGCATGTGGTGTTGGTATTGCAACTGGCGACAGAATTGGCCGAGCGGTTTGAGCCGGGGATGGCGGCCGTTTGGCAGGGGCGGGCGAGCAAGTTGCGGGAGCGTTGTCGGCAGGGGTTTGGGGAAAACGGCCGTTATTACGACGACCTTGCCCACACCACCTGTTCCCAATTGGGCGCGGCGATGGCCTTGTTAACACAAACCGCGCAGCCCGAGGAAGTGGCCGTTTTGTTAGATGAGATTGTGGCCTGTTCGCTGGAGGAGCGCGTGGGCATGGTGTTGGCGAGTCCGTTTATGCACCATTATATTTTTGCGGCGTTGGGGGAAAACGGCCGTTTCCAAGCTGTCATAGACATCATCAAGCTGCGCTGGGGGCAATGGGTGGCGCAAGGGCAGCCTACCACCTGGGAAAATTGGAACGTAGATTTCCCCGATGGCTCCCAATGCCATGCGTTTTCGGCTCATCCCCGTTATCATCTGGCAAAAATATTCAAGTAACTATCAGTCAAATAGGACGCAGATTTTCCTGATGATCCCGATCAGGAAAATCGGATGAGTCTGCGTCTTGTTTCTAGGACGGAAAGATGAAACGAATCGGTTTTTTGCTCAAAGTGAAACAAGAGATGCTCGAAGAATATAAAAAGCATCACGAGGCCGTGTGGCCGGAGATGTTAGAGGCTCTTAGCAAGCACGGCTGGCACAACTACTCCCTCTTTATGCGCGAGGATGGCACGTTGTTTGGCTATTTTGAAACGCCTGGCAGCTTTCAGGCGGCCTTAAATGGCATGGACGGGGAAGCGATTAACGCCAAATGGCAAGATTTCATGTCTCCCTATTTTGAGTCTCCTGATGGGGCACACGCGGATAAGATGATGGTAGCGTTGGAAGAGGTGTTTCACTTGGATTAGGGTGTGTGTAGTGCATGGTGTTTAAAAAGCTACGCACCACGCACCATGTTCTCTAGGAAGTTAAGATGAGTAAGATTGAACAAGCCTACGAATTGGCGAAAGAGCGGTATGGGGCGTTGGGAGTGGATGTGGATGCAGCGATGGCAAAATTGGCTGGGGTTCCTATCAGTTTGCACTGCTGGCAGGGAGATGATGTGATTGGGTTTGAAGACCCAGAGCGGGGGCTGAGCGGGGGGATTATGGCGACGGGGAATTATCCGGGGAAGGCACGAACGGCCGTTGAACTCCGCGCCGATCTCGACAAAGCCTACAGCCTCATCCCCGGCACCCACCGCCTCAACCTACACGCCATCTACGGCGATGCCGATGGCGCAAAACTCGACCGCAACGATTGGCAACCCCATCATTTTGACAAATGGATTGCCTGGGCAAAGGAAAATAATCACGGCATTGACTTCAACCCCACCTGCTTTTCGCACCCCCTGGCCGACAGCGGCTTCACCTTAGCCAGTTCAGACAAAGGTGTGCGCGATTTTTGGATTGAACATTGCCGCATCAGCCGCGAGATTGGTGCCCACATTGGCAAGCAATTGGGGACAGCCTGCGTCACCAACGTCTGGATTCCCGATGGCTACAAAGACACCCCTGCCGACCGCACCGCGCCGCGCCAACGGCTGCTAGAAAGTCTCGACCAGGTATTTGCCAAAGAGCTAGACCCCGCCCACAACCTTGATGCTGTCGAATGCAAGTTATTTGGCCTCGGCTCCGAGAGCTATGTCGTTGGGTCGCACGAGTTTTACATGGGTTACGCCATGTCGCGGCAAAAGGTTTTGTGCCTGGATGCCGGTCACTTCCACCCCACCGAAACCATCTCCGACAAAATCTCCTCGGTGCTGCTCTACGTGCCGGAACTGCTGCTGCACGTCAGTCGCGGCGTGCGCTGGGACAGCGACCACGTTGTTACCCTGACGGATGAACTGCAAGCCATCATGCAGGAAATTGTACGCGGCGATTACCTTAGCCGCGTCCATATTGGCCTGGATTTCTTTGATGCCAGCATCAACCGCGTGGCGGCCTGGACAATCGGCACGCGCAACGCCATCCGCGCCCTGCTGATGGCGTTGCTAGAGCCAGCCGCGCAGTTGCGTGAGATGGAGTTGATGGGGGATTTTACCGGCCGGCTGGCGTTGCTAGAGGAGTTAAAGGGGCTGCCTTTTGGCGCAGTGTGGGACTATTACTGTCAGCAGCAAAACGTTCCTGTCGGCATGGCTTACCTGGGTGAGATTCGGGGTTATGAAAAACAGGTATTAGCCCACCGTTAACTAGCGAGAGCAAAAGGATTGGTAATGGTAAGCTGGTTTTCCACAACAAGGCCGTTGTGCATATCTTCTGAGTAAAGAAGCGTTGAACCAGTTTCCAGGGCGGCAGCAACGATAAGGCTATCGAAGTATGAAAAGCTGTATTTTGCACGAAGTTGAGAAGCCTTAAGCATGACTTTTGGGGAAACATCTATGACAAGGTGATCCCGATAAACATCTTCGATGAATTTTACGATCTGTACTTCGCTGAAATTACCTTTGCGAAGCAAATTAGCGATGACTTCAATCACAACCTGACTGCTGAGAGTGATATTGTCTTGATTGGCATGAATAAGATTTTGACAGGCTAAAGATTTGGCCTGGCTCTGATAAGTGAGCATGGCATAGAGCCAAATATTTGAATCGAGGAAGATCATTTCACTCAAATCGCTTACCTGAATAGATTTCTTCTCGGCTTAGAGGCTTAAAACCTTCGATTTCTAAGGGATAGTCCATAAGGTAAAAAATGATCGAATCATAACCACGTTCGGCCATCTCTTTCAGAATATCTCGTTGTTTTATTTTGGGCTGAACAGCAGGCTGTTCGGTGCGAACGATGACTTCAACAGGAGAACCATTTTTGATAGCTGTTAGTTCTTTTTGTTGTTCAGTAGAGATTTCAATCTTGCCATTCACAATATGAGCATCTAGTTTTATTTCAAGCATGTCATATCTCCTATCCTTTAATTATTGAAGGATTTCATCAGGAGATTATAACATAGGTTTTTTATGGCAGAGAAAACAGTTTTAGCAGTGGATTTGGGAGCAGAGTCGGGGCGGGTGATGGCGGTGCGGTTTGATGGCCGCAGCCTGAATTTAGAGGAGTTATACCGCTTCCCGAATGTGACGGTGATGGTGAATGGGACGCTGCATTGGGATATTTTGCGGCTGTGGGGGGAAATTCAAACGGGGATTGACAAGGGAAAGGGGTTGCGCCCCGCCAGCATTGGGGTGGATACGTGGGGGGTGGATTTTGGTTTGCTGGATAAACATGATCATTTGATTGGCAATCCGGTGACGTATCGGGACAGGCGGACGCTGGGGATGATGGAGCGGGCGTTGGCGATGGTGCCGCAGGCAGCGATTTTTGCCCAAACGGGCAGCCAATTTTTGTCGCTGAATACACTGTACCAAATGCTGAGTTTGGTGGCGAGCCGTTCGTCACAACTGCAAATTGCCAGTACGTTTTTGATGATCCCGGACTTGATTAATTTTTGGCTGACGGGGACGAAGGTGTGTGAGTTTAGCGACGCGACGACGACGCAGATGTTTGACCCGGTAAACGGCCGTTGGGCCACCAACCTCATGCTCGATCTGGGCATCCCCACCACCATCTTCCCCGAAATTGTGCCGCCAGGCACCCGGCTGGGCGCGTATGAAGGCATTCCCGTCATTGCTCCTGCTTGCCATGACACGGGCAGTGCCGTGGCGGCTGTACCGACAACAACACCAGATTTTGCCTACATCAGCAGCGGTACCTGGAGTTTGGTGGGGCTGGAAGTGGATAAACCAATTCTTACGCCGAAAGCGTTGGCGGCCAATGTGACCAACGAGGGCGGGGTGTATGGAACGTATCGGCTGCTGAAGAATGTGATGGGGCTGTGGATTTTGCAGCAGTGCCGGGCGACCTGGGCGGCGGCCGGGGAGGCATATTCTTATGCGGAATTGGTGACGTTGGCTGAGGGGTCTGACCCGCTTGTTTCCATTGTCAACCCCAATGATGCCCGCTTCCTGACTCCCGGCGACCATCCGCAAATTATCCGCAAGATGTGCCAGCAAACCAACCAGCCTGTGCCGCAAACGGTGGGGGCGGTGGTGCGCTGTGTGTTGGAGAGTTTGGCGTTGGCGTATCGGGAGGTGTTGGCGCAAGTAACGGCCGTTTCCCACCGCACCGCCTCCGCCATCCACATTGTAGGGGGTGGCACACAAAACGAGCTGCTCAACCAGATGACGGCCGATGCCGCTGGGTTGCCCGTTGTGGCCGGCCCAGTGGAAGCCACCGTCATGGGCAATGCTTTGGTGCAGCTTATCACCCTGGGCGAAATTAGCAATTGGTCGCAGGCGCGGCAAGTGGTGGCCGGATTGGGTGAAATGAAGCGGTATGAGCCGGGGAATTGGGCGGCGTGGGATGACAGTTACGGCCGTTACCAGAACCTGGTTCATAACAGCACAAACAAATAAGGAATGACGATGTTACCTCATTGGACCGAAGGCTCTGTCACAGTAGACGGCCTCGAATTTCACTATACCCGCACAGGTGACGGCAGCAAGCCGTCCCTGGTGCTCTTGCATGGATTTTCTGACAACGGGCTGTGCTGGCTGCCGGTGGCGCGTGATCTGGAAGCAGATTACGACGTTGTCATGCCAGACGCTAAAGGGCACGGGCTTTCAGCGCGTATCCAGCCCGGCCAACAGCTTGACCACGCCACCGACATGGCTGGCCTCATCACCGCTTTGGGGCTGGAAAAACCAGTTGTAGGTGGTCATTCAATGGGGGGCCTAACCGCCACAGAAATGGGCGCACGCTATCCAAACCTCATAAGCGGCTTGATTTTGGAAGACCCAGCCTGGATCGATCCCTCACCCGATGACGTTCCCTTGCGGCAAAACCCATTTTTTGAATGGCTCACCAATCTTGACAAGCTCTCATTGGCCGAGGTGATTGCCTTTGGCAAAACGGCCAACCCCTTGTGGTCGGATGATGAGTTTCCAGCTTGGGCAGCATCTAAACAGCAGCTTGACAAGACAATTTTTGAAGTTGTCAACATCCGCAAACCCTGGCGCGAATTTGTCTCGGCTTTCACTGTGCCAGCTTTGTTGGTTACGGCTGATGTGACAATGAACGCCATCGTCAGTGCAGCGACTGCCCAAGAGGCGGCTTCTCTCTCCCCCAATCTCCAAATTGCCCATGTGCCTAACGCGGGACACAACATCCGCCGCGAAAATTATGCAGCTTTTATGCAGGCTGTGTGGGCGTTTCTTGGTTAATGGCAAGAGGGTGGGGATAGAAACGGCCGTTTTTAGACCTAAACAAGAGGCAAGAATTGAATGCGGTCACGATATTCGGTCGCTTCCGAAGCGTACCAAACCAGGAGAAGCTCATCAATGATGCGACCGAGGGAACTGCCGCGACGAACGGCTAAAATGCCGTGGTGATGTCCACCACGAGCATAGTGGTTTTTCAGATGCTCTGGCATAGATTTACGATTGTCAGTGACAAGAATGAAGCCAGACTCTTGAAGCCACTCTAAAATGACTTCATCAGCCGTTCCTAATGGTGGTGCACCCTTATCCCCGACACGCAGGATAGTCATTTTTGGCTCCACCTTTAACAATTCCCGTTTGATGACAGGGGATAAATTCTCGTCAAGCAAGAAGCAGAGATCACTCATGTGTGGCTGGTAGCTTTTTCGAGTTGCTGCTGGCGCTTCAGCTCGCGCAGACGTTCCACAACAGGCGATGGGAACTTTTGTTGCTGCCGTAATTGTTCATTAAACCAAGCTTCACCTTCGGCTAAGTAGCTGTCAATTTTAGCTTGATTAGCAAAGTAATAGGTTAGCGTGGCGAAAATCTGATCTAAAGACAAGTTTGGATACCATTCAGCCAATGTTTCTGGGTTAACGCCCTTGAGATAATGACCCAGGATCGTTTCAATACCAATTCTTGTCCCTTTAATCCGAATATCATTCTCACTGAGAAAATCAAAATAATCTTCTAATACCATGTAAGAATCTTAAGTTACGAAGGAATAAACGTCAACTATGAAATCACAAAATGATTATAAACACGTCAGCTACAGTTGGAACGATACCGTAGCCGACCAACTCGACCCCGTGGAGCGGCTGCGCTATCGCTCCAACATCTTGGGTGATGACCAGCGCATTACCAACACCGGCGGGGGCAACACCTCCTCCAAAGTGGTGATGAAAGACACATTGAGTGGCGAAGAAGTAGATGTCCTCTGGGTCAAGGGTTCTGGTGGCGACTTACGGACTTCCACCCGTGCCAACTTTGCCTCGCTGTACATGGACAAGTTTTTTTCGCTGCAAACGATTTACGATGCGGCTGAAGTGAAGGGAGTGAAGACGGAGATTGAGGACAAGATGGTGGGGATGTATCCGCACTGCACCTTCAACCTCAACCCCCGCGCCAGTTCAATTGATACGCCGCTGCATGGCTTCATCCCCTACCGACATGTAGACCACATGCACCCTATTTCCGCCATTGCCATTGCCGCCAGCAAAGACCAGGAGCAGCTGACCCAAGCGGTGTATGGTGGCGAAGTGGGCTGGGTGGGTTGGCAGCGGCCTGGCTTTGATTTGGGTTTGGTGATGGGCAAGGTGGCTCAGGAGAACCCGCAACTCAAGGGGCTGATTATGGGGCAGCACGGGCTGATTAATTGGGCGAACGACGACAAGGCGTGTTATGAACTGACGCTGGATTTGATTGAAAAAGCGGCCGTTTACATTGCCGAGCGTGACAAAGGTGAGGACACCTTTGGTGGCGCCAAATACCAATCCCTATCTGAAGCAGAACGACAAACCTTGCTTATTGCCTTGTTGCCCAAATTGCGCGGCATGGTCTCCCAGCAAAACCGCTTTATCGGCACAGTTCACGTGACGGATAGCGTGTTGGAATTTGTGAACAGCCATGACGCGGCACGACTGGCCGAAATTGGCACAAGCTGCCCCGATCATTTCTTGCGTACCAAAATCAAGCCGCTTTATGTAGATTGGAATCCGCAGAGTGAGGATATGGCAACCCTGTTGGCGAAGTTGGAGGCAGGGTTAGCGGCTTATCGGGCGGATTATGCGGCCTATTACGAAGCCTGCAAGCACCCTGATTCGCCCGCCATGCGTGACCCGAACCCGACGGTGATTTTGATTCCCGGCATCGGGCTAATTGCCTGGGGGAAAAATAAGAGCGAGAGTCGGGTAACGGCCGAATTTTACTCCCTTGCCATCGAAGTGATGCGAGCTTCTGAAGCCATCAGCCAATATCAAGGCCTGCCGCGCCAGGAAGCATTTGACATTGAGTATTGGCTGCTTGAAGAAGCGAAGCTAAAGCGGATGCCACCAGAGCAGGAATTAGCTCGCAATGTGGTAATTGTGGTAGGCGCGGGTAGCGGCATTGGCAAAGCAACGGCGCATCGTGTAGCGAAAGAGGGCGCACATATAGTTTGTGTGGATTTGAACGGGGAGGCGGCGCAGGAAACGGCCAACGAATTGACGAAAAAGTACGGCATGGGCATTGGCGTGGCCGGCACAGGCATCTCCGCTTGTGGGCCGGCCGTTGGCCTGGGCTGTGACATCACCAACCGCGAATCCGTACGGACTATGCTCAGCCAAGTGGTGCTGGCCTATGGTGGCCTAGACAACATCATCGTCACAGCGGGGGTCTTTGTGCCGCCGAGCAAAGAAGGTAAAGTAACCGACGGCCAATGGGATTTGACCTTCGCAGTAAACGTGAAAGGTGGCTACATCATCGCCGATGAAGCGCGGCAGGTTTGGGAAGCGCAAAAGCTATCAGGAACGTTGGTGCTGACGACGAGTGTGAATGCGGCCGTGGCGAAGAAGGGCAGTGTGGCTTATGACACGAGCAAAGCGGCGGCCAACCATTTGGTGCGCGAGTTGGCGATTGAATTGTCGCCGCTGGTGCGTGTCAATGGGCTGGCTCCGGCAACGGTGGTGGAAGGCAGCAGCATGTTCCCACGTGACCGGGTGATTAGCTCGCTGGTGAAGTATGAAATTGCCTTTGATGAGAGTGAGGATACGGAATCCCTGCGCGACAAGTTGGCAAATTTCTACGCTCAGCGCACGCTGACCAAGTCACCGATTACGCTGGCAGACCAGGCGGAGGCGGCTTATTTGCTGACGAGCAGCAAGTTGAGCAAGACAACGGGGCAGATTTTGAGTGTGGATGGGGGGCTGCACGAGGCGTTTTTAAGGTAGATATCTGTAAATCAAACCTGCATTGCTGCCAAATGTTGTTGAATTTGGTTACAGCTTTGTTGAATAGCTGTAACCAATCGTTTTTCATTGCCATAAAAACGGATGGATGGTACAGGGATCGAAATCGCTGCTAATGTTCCCATTGGATCCGCAAAGGCCACACCGACGGCACATATGCCTAAAGTATGTTCTTCTCGATCAAAGGCTATACCTTCTGCTCTGATTTGGGCTAATTCTTGTTCGAGCTGTTGTTGATTGGTAATGGTATTGGGGGTAAATGCTGGAAGGGAGCTAGGCAAAAGGTGCCTGAGTTGGTCTTCTGTTAATTGTGCCAACATAGCCTTGCCATTTGCTGTGCAGTGTAAGGGAAATGTGATGCCTATCCCGGAAACAGCCCGTAATCGGTGCGGCGCAGAAATTTGATCTACAAAGACAAGCTGACCCCGATCTAAAATCGCCAGATCAATCGTCTCATTGACTTCCAGGAATAACTGTTGCAGGAAGGGACGTAGCTGATCCCGCACGTTGTGGTTAACGGCCGCTCCTAACACAGCTAAGGCTGGCCCCAGACGATATCCCCCACTAGCAGAGACGGCCACGACAAATTGCTCTGCCTCCAAAGAGCTGATAATCCGGTGAACTGTTGACCGCGCCAAACCCACTTCTTTTGCTAACTGTGAGAGGCTTAATCCCTCTGGATAGTTGCGTAAGGTACGCAAGATGGCAATGGCGCGGGCAATGACTTGTACCCCGCCATCGGTAAACGGCCGTTCTTTTCCATTAACTTGTCCTTGACTCATAAAACAAATATTCCCTCAAATAAGCTCTTTTGCCAAACACACCTGTCCACACCTGTCCACACCTTCATTCTCTTTGACAAACCTAAATGTCCATGATATATTTTTGTTCCACATTATGGATTAGTGTCCCATAATACGGACACCATCGCAACCCAATCTCAGGAGGAAAATCTATGGCGAACCCCACAACTGGTCTACAGTTTTACGATCTCAGCCATCCCTGGGGCTTTCAATGCCCCAACTGGCCTTATTTTGAGGATGTGAAAATCGAGCGCATCCACTACCATGCCAAATCTGGCGTGTTGTCCCAACGCATCACCACCACCATGCACAGCACCACCCATATTGATGCCCCCGCGCATGTGGTGGAGGGTACCCCCTTTATTGATGAAGTGCCGCTGGAGAAATTTTTTGGCACAGGCGTCGTCTTATCTATCCCCAAAGAAAAGTTTGAGATGATCACCGCTGATGATCTTGAGAAAGCGGCGGCTGAAACGCCTGTGCGTGCTGGGGACATCGTTCTCATCAACACCGGCTGGCACAAAAAGTATGGCGATAACCAGGAATATTTCGGCCGTTGCCCCGGTCTTGTGCCCTCTGCCGCCCACTGGATGGTAGAAAAAGGCATCAAAGTTGTTGGTCATGACACCCAAGCCAATGATCATCCTTTAGCGACAGCCATCGGACCGCATGGCCCTGGTGGCGGCATGTTGATGCCCCAGATCAATGCCGAATATGAGGCACATACAGGCCGTAAAGTGATTGATGACTTTCCCGAATGGGAACCCGTTCATCGCATTTTGTTTACTAATGGCATCCTCGGCATTGAGAATGTGGGCGGCGATATTGACAAGGTGACGGGCAAACGCTGCACCTTTTCTTTCTTTCCTTGGCGCTGGACGCGGGGCGATGGCTGTATTATCCGTTTAGTGGCGATTCTTGATCCATCGGGTGATTATCGTATTGAGTCTGGGAATTAGTAGGCAGTAATCGGTAACCAGTCATCAGTATTCAGTTCCCCTAACTGATTACCGTTCACTGCTTACTGATTACCGAAACAGAGGTAACGATGAGAAATGTGGTACGGTTGGCAGAAGCGCATAAATACGAAGCACCCTTACATGATGTGACAGTACATTCTATGTTCTTGCAGCATAAGCTGACGGGGAGTGAGGGCGAACATTGGGTGAGCATTAGCTACTATTTGCCGGGGGCGCGGGCGGAGATGAGTGCTGCGCCGCTGGAGAGAACGTATGTGGTTTTGGATGGGGAGCTAACGGTTGAATTTGAGGATGAGACGGTTCAACTTGGCCCGCTTGACTCGGTTTACATCGGCCCGAATGAAACCCGTGAAGCGCGGAATGATACTAATAAGGTCGTGACGATGTTGGTGGTCATGCCTTACCCACCGGCGCAGTAAACAGTAATCGGCAATCGGTTTACTGATTACTGTTTACTGATTACCGGCGACTGACTACCGATTATAGAGAAATGGAAAACATACCAAGTTCACAAGAATTGTTTGATGTGAGTAGCAAGGTGGCTATTGTGACCGGGGCCACGGGTGCTTTTGGGGCGGCGGCGGCGATGGGGCTGGCGAAGGCGGGGGCGAAGGTGATGTGTACGGGGCGTAAGGCAGAGACACTGGAGCCGTTGGTGGAGATGATTACGGAGGCGGGATTTACGGCCGTTTATGAACCCGGCGATCCCACCAGCCACGAAGACAACAAACGCATCGTTGCTAAAACAGTTGAAGCATTTGGGGGAGTAGACATCGTTGTCACTGCCGCAGGGTATAACAAACCAGGCTCCATTGTGGATCAGCCCGTTGAAGAATGGGAGACCATCATGGATGTCAACGTCAAAGGCACCTGGCTCATGCTCAAAGAGGCGGGCAAGGTGATGATTGAGCAGGGGCGTGGTGGCAAGGTAATCATCGTTTCTTCGACACGGGGCAAGTTAGGCATGGTAAATTACACGGCCTACAGCCCCTCCAAAGCGGCCACTGACCTCATTACCAAATCACTGGGCTGCGAGTGGGGGCCACACAGGATTAATGTCAACGCCATTGCGCCCACCGTGTTCCGCTCGGCACTGACGCAGTGGATGTTTGATGATGATGCTTTTTACAAGAACTTTCTGCGGCGGATTCCAATTGGCCGTTTAGGCGAACCCGAAGATTTTATCGGTTCCATCCTTTTCCTCTCCTCCAAAGCCTCCGACTTTATGACGGGGGCGATTTTGTATGTGGATGGCGGATACACAGCGGGGTGACGGTAATCGGTAATCAGTGGTCAGTAATCAGTAATCAGTCTGAACGCTACTGATTACTGATTACCGATTACTGATGACTAGTCTTAAACCATGACAGAACTGACCAAAGTGGCGGTAATCGGCAGTGGCCTGATGGGGCATGGCATTGCTCAGGTGTTTGCAGTGGCGGGACATGACGTGGCGGTTGTTGACCCTAATGAAAGCTCTTTACGGGCTGTGCTAGAGCGGATTCGGGCAAATTTGCAGGCGATGTTGGCGCATGGGGTGCAGTTAGCTGATGATGTGGAAACCATTCTGCAACGGGTGCGATTGACAACCGATATGGCTGATGGCTGCCGCGATGTGGCTCTTGTCACGGAGGCGGTTTTTGAGGATATGGCCTTGAAGCAGCAGATTTTTGCTGATCTGGATGCCATCTGCCCACCAGAGGTGGTGTTGTGCAGCAATACGTCGGTGATGAGCATTACGGAGATTGCTTCTAAGGCGCAGCATCGGGAGCGGATTGTGGGGACGCATTGGTGGAATCCGCCTTATTTGATCCCCTTGGTGGAGGTGGTAAGGACGGAGGAAACGGCCGTTTCCGTCGCCGAATTCACCTATAACCTCCTGCAAAAAATCGGCAAACGCCCCGTTCACGTCCACCGAGACGTACCCGGTTTTGTCGGCAACCGCTTGCAGCACGCCTTGTGGCGTGAAGCCTTTGCCATCATTGATGAGGGCATTTGCGACGCAGCCACCGTAGATGAAGTGGTTCGCAACAGCTTTGGCCTGCGCCTACCCGTGCTGGCTCCCGTCGAAAACGCCGATATGGTCGGGCTAGACCTGACTTTAGCCATCCACAACTACATTTTGCCCCACATCAACGCCAGCCCCACACCTTCAACAACTTTGCAGGAAAAAGCCACGCAGGGAAATTTGGGTTTTAAAACGGGCGAGGGTTTCCTCGACTGGTCGGAGGAAGCTGTGGCGGCTTCGCGCTTGAAATTGATGAATTATTTGTTGGATGTGTTGGCACGGCAACAAGCAGGTAGCTAGATCAATCAACCTGAACCTGTGAGACTTTTGCTGAGACCTTCAGCTATTAAGTGCAAGCGGAGGCTTCATGGATAGATAAATAACACAATCACCATAAACCTGTTTTTCTACAAACGCAGTCATTTTTTTAGAGGAGAATTCCATGAAATTGCAAAAACTGATTCTATTCCTTGTCGTTAGCGGCATCGTCTTAGCCATGACCGCTTGCGGTGCTGCTGAACCCGAAACAAAGACGCTCACCTTTTCGCCGCTCGCCCTGTCTATTCCGGCGTTGAAGGGGCTATCCGAAGGGGTAAAAGCCGTTGGTGGCGAGATGGGGTACGATGTGATCGTGGTTGATCCTGATTTTGACCCGACCAAGCAAGCCCAGCAGTTGAACGAGCTTATCACAACCGGCCGTACCAGTGCCGCCTGGGTTATTTCGGTAAACCCCGGTGCGATGAAAGACGTTGTTGACCAGGCACAGGCCAAAGAGGTTGTACTCGTTCTGAATGGCGTGCCAGAAGATTATGGCTACAGCGGAATGCAGGCTGGTGTGACCTTTGCCCGTATCAACTATGAAAAGTTTGGTGGCACAGTGGGTGAGTTGTTGGGGCAATGTGTAAATGAGAAGCTGGGTGGCAGTGCCAAGGTGATTTTCCTGCAATCGGCAGAGGGGACGGCCGGCAAGCAGGAGATTGAGGAATCTATGCAGGGCAAACTGTCTGAACTGGCACCCGGTGCTGAGATTGTGGCAACGGCGATCATTAGTGAACGTGCCGAAGGGCAAAACACCGTCGGCCAGATTTTGCAGGCTAATCCCGATGCCAACGCCGTAATGACCACAAACGACGAAGGTGGCTTGGGCGCATTGGGCGCATTCAAGGCGGCTGGTACGGAACTGCCCTGTTTGGTTGATGCGGGGGGTAATGATGAGGTGTTGGCAGCCGTTGAATCTGGCGAAATGTATGGTGCGGCGGCACTTGATTTTCAAGGGGATATGATGCAGACCTTTGAGGCGGTGGCTACTATGCTTGCGGATCCTTCGGCTCCTGGGGCGCAACTGGAAGTGCCGGTTATCCCCCACAAAACTGGAGAATGAGTCATTCACCTGTAGACAGGCAAGATGCAGTTGGTGGTGGGAAGCGTACCACAGATCGGGGTATTGAAACTTCCCACCTACCTTTTAATATCCGCGCTCTGGTCTTTGTGCGAGAGCGCGGGATTATTGTGCTGTGGCTGCTGCTGCTGCTTTTCTTTGCCATCTGGGATCATCCGTACTTTGCGTCGGTGGCGAATGGGTTGTTGATTTTGCAGGCGGCGGCGTTAACGGCCGTTTATGCCGCAGGCGTTGGCATCGGCGCAATCTCAGGCGCACTCGACCTGTCCGTACCCGGTGTCGCCGCCCTGGCCGGCGTGGTCACGGGAAAATTAATCACCCTTGGTCAACCCGTTTGGCTGGCACTGCTAGCTGGCTTGTTGATTGGTGTAGTTGCCGGGTTGGTCAATGGCTTCATCACCCTGCGCGGTCTCAATCCATTGGTCGTCACCATCGGCACCCTCAGCGTCATGTCGGGTTTAGCGGCCGTCGTCTCTGGCGGCTACACCATCCCTGGCCTGGATGAGCTAACCTTTATGGGGACGGCCCGCTATTTTGGCATTCCCGTTCATGTCTATCTCGTTGCCCTGCTCTATGTGGTGGGAACGGTCTTTCTGACCAAAACGCGGGATGGCATTCGGCTGGTGGCGGTGGGTGGTAACCCTGAAGCCGTGCGCCGCCTGGGGATCAACAGCCCGCGCTATCAACTGTTGGGTTTTGTGATCACGGGGTGCTGTTCGGCTCTGGCGGGGTTGATGACGGCCGCTTTGGTCACGGAAGCTTCGCCACAGGCCAGCCCAGCCAGCATCTTTCAGGCATTAACGGCCGTTGCTCTCGCTGGTGTTTCTCTGGGCGGCGGGCGCGGCAGTTTGCCCAAAGTCCTCGTTGGGGCCATCATCCTGGCGACCATTGGCGATGGCTTGACCATTGCTGGGGTGCAGCCCTATTGGGCAACCGTGACGACTGGCGTTTTGATGATCACCGCACTGGTTATTGATAGGCTGCTTACCCAAATCATCTCGGATCGCCTGGTGGAAGTTGGCAGCATGTCAACCCATGTAAAGGATGGTAAAGGATGAGCCAAACAACACCCGCTCTAAAATTGTCGAATATCGAATTGCACTATGGCTATGTGCGGGCGCTGGATGGCGTTGATTTCCATGTCCAACCAGGCGAGATCGTTGGCTTGTTGGGCGATAATGGCGCGGGCAAATCCACCTTGCTCAAGGTCATGTCTGGTGCACATCGCCCCACACACGGCACGATTGAGGTAAATGGACAGGCAACCGCCTTCCACACGCCCAAAGATGCAGCGGCCGTTGGTATCCAAATGGTTTACCAGGATTTAGCCCTGGTTGAAGCGCAAGATATAGCCACCAATTTGCAGTTGGGGCGCGAGCCGCTGCGCGGTTTCCCGTTCAACATCATCGGCTTTGTAGACCACAAGGCGATGCAGCGCACCTCGGCAGAACAGTTGTCGCGGCTGGGTGTCCGCACTGCACCAATGAACCGCCCGGTGGAGATGCTCTCTGGCGGTCAACGGCAGGTGGTGGCTATCTCCCGTGCGGCGGTGCGGGTGATGGAAAGTGGTGGGGTTATCTTGCTCGATGAACCAACGGCCGCTTTGGGGTATGAACAAACGCAATTGGTTGAAGAGCTCATTGTCAAGATGGCGCAGCAGGGTATTGCCATCGTGCTGGTCACGCACAACCTGCCCCTCTGCTACAATCTGGCTCACCGTATTGTCGTCCTCAATCGGGGGCGCAAGGTGGCCGACATTGCCAAAACCGAGACGGACATGGACAGCGTAGTGGGGTGGATTACAGGGGCGAAGAAGGCGATGTGACATATCATGCAAAGGCGCAAAGAGCAAACCTTTTGCGTCTTTGCGCCTTTGCGTGAGTTTTTAGAGAGGCGTAAATGATTAAGTTTATGCTGGCGGCACGGAAGCGGCCAGATGATACGCAGGAAAATTATTTTTACAATTGGGGCATCATTCATGTGGCCTTGATGCTGACAACCCCGGCCGTGATGAAGGTATTTAAGAGGTACGACCAACATTACACCATTAACGGCATCAACAGCGATAAGCTCATTCACCCACTCTCAGAGATGGCTTGGGACAACTTTGCCGATCATTGGATTGAGAAGGAAGATGACTTTGACATCATTTTGTACCATCCAGACTATGTGATTCGGATGCAGCCCCACCGCTTTGGCGATCACAATTTTATTGTGGAGGTGACGGAAGAAAACTTCGTGCATCAGCGGCCTGATTTTGCTTCCGGCGGCGTGAAGCTGGTTCACTTTCTCAAAAAACAACCCCACCTCTCCCATGCGGAATTTGCCGAAGTTTGGCGAGACAAACATGCACCTGTTGTTTTGGAGGCAGCCAATGGCCTGCTACGCAAGTATATGCAGAGCAGCCACCTGCCGCTCGACCCTAAACGGCTCAAAGGAACGCTGTTTGAAATGGGCGGCGTGGGTCAATTTTCCGGCGTGGAGGAATTTTGGTTCGATTCGCTGGCCGATCTGTATCAATTTTGTGAGCAGAGCCGGGCGGCGATTGCGGCCAGCGAGGCCAATTTTGTGGAGGCTGCGGGGAGTATTTCGATGGTCACGGCTGAACGGGTGATTTACGATTTTACTTTGCCAGAGGGTCAGCGTAGTCCGTTGCCGGCCGTGTTGGCTGAGGGGAGTTTGGAAACGGCCGTTTACAACCAGGGATTACGCGATTGGAACAAGGTGGACGGTGGAGATTAGCAATGGAATACAGCATTACACAAGATGACGTGGGTACACATATTGATTGGTCACACGATGGTGTAACCGCCCGCATGATTGACTGGTTCTGGAGCAACATGGAAAAATGCTTCCTGCTCTGGCATCCCGAAGAACATGAGCCATTGACGTGGGAGATTGCCCCACAACATGGCAATCACGTCGGAGCCATTCACCTGGCTCCCCAAACCTGGTCAGACGGCACGCGCCAAAACCTCTACATTCGCTTTGAGGATTTAGCCGAAGTTCCAGAAATTGCCAAGCAATACCTTGAATATGAACATGCCGTCATTGTGGCTGGGCTAGGCTTTGGGGCAGAGAGCATGGTCAACCCCAATCCGATGGGGTATCGCGTCCACCAATGGCAGGCAACTGACAGTGGCGTGGTGGGCAAATCTCACGCCATCGGCACGCGCAAAAAGGAAACAAAGGAAGAAGGCATGGTGTGGGCCAAACATTGCATTGGCGAAGTCGGCAATTGGGGCGTGTTTTTGCCGCAGCTTTACACCCTCTACCGTGTCGTCAAAAACACCGCTTATAACCCATTCACTGATTTAACGATTGTGGGGCAGGGGGCTGTAGCACGGTATAAGTATATTGGATGATGGTGTGTGGTGTGTGATGCACCACGCGCCACGCACCACGGGCTAGACAAATGGGAAAATTAGACGGAAAGGTAACGCTGATTACGGGCACGGCAATGGGCATGGGGCGAACGGCCGCTTTGCTCTTCGCCCAAGAAGGAGCCACGGTTGTTGGCTGTGATTTGAACGAGGCGATGTCGGCCGAAACGGTGCAGATGGTACGCGAGGCGGGCGGCAGAATGACAGCCACCGCGCCGGTTAATTTGAGTGATTTTGAGCAGACAAAGGCTTGGATTGATAACGCGATGGCCGAACACGGCCGTATTGATGTCCTTTACAACAATGCCTCCTCGCCACGTGTTGGCCCCTTTGTTGATCTCTCGCTCGATGATTGGCATTATACCATTCAAAACGAACTGGATTTGATTTTTTACGCCTGCAAAGCGGTTTGGCCGCACATGATTGCCAGCGGTGGCGGGGCAATTATTAACACCTCGTCTATTTCGGCCATTCGCGGCGCGGCCTTTTTTCAGCAAGCAGCGCATGGCGCGGCCAAGGGTGGGGTGCTTTCCATCACAAATCATCTGGCGGCGGCGGGAGGCCCTCATCGCATTCGTGCCAATGCCATTTTGCCCGGTCTGATTCGCACCCCTTCAACGGAGTTTTTATTTGCAACGGCCGATTCCCCTGGCAGCAAATTAGCCGCCGCCAACCCGTTGGGGCGGGTAGGTTACGCTGAAGACGTGGCAAAATTGGCCGTTTTCCTGGCTTCAGACGATGCCTGGTATATCAATGCGGCGGCGATTCCGGTGGATGGGGGACAGGCGACGATTGAATAGGACGTGGTGCGTGGTGCGTCACGTACCACGCACCACGCACCATGAAAACTTATGACTGAACTAAACATCAAAGGGATTGTCTTACGGCGTGGGGATGAGGCTTATGAGGCGGCGCGGCGCGGGGTGGTGTGGAACGGCCGTAAACCCAAACGCTATCCCGCTATCATCGCTAAAGTTGCGGATGAGGAGGATGTGGTAACGGCCGTTTGCTACGCCAAAGCCAATGGCCTGAAAATAAGCATCCGCGCTGGCGGCCACAGTTGGGCGGGCTGGAGTGTGCGGGATGAATCGCTGCTGATTGATTTGTCGGCCATGCAAGAAATGTCGTTGGATGCCGCGACTGGCATTGCCAAAGTAAACCCTGCCGTAAAGGGTGGTGAGGTGTTGGATCCGTTTTTGGCGGAAAACGGCCGTTTTTTCAACGGCGGTCACTGCCCCACAGTCGGCATCGGCGGCTTTTTGCTGCAAGGTGGCATGGGCTGGAACTGTCGCGGCTGGGGGTGGGCGGCTGAAAACGTCGTTGGTGTGGACGTGGTAACGGCCGCTGGTGAATTGGTACACGCCAACGCCAACAATCATTCAGATTTATATTGGGCAGCGCGGGGCGCGGGGCCAGGGTTCTTTGGTGTCGTCACTAACTTTTATCTGCAAACCTGGGAACGGCCAAAAGCCTTTGTACAAAGCACCTATGTTTTTCCGCTCAGTTGCTACGAGGCGTTATTTACCTGGCTGCAAGAGACACATAGCTATCTTTCGGATAAGATCGAATTGGTGGCACTGGCAATCACGCCGCCGTTGCCACCAGAGATTGAGCATGAGGGGCCAGCTTTGGTGGTTCATGCGCTGGCTTTTGTAGATACATTGGAAGAAGGCACCGCTATTTTGCTGCCATTAGAAAATTGCCCTGTCCTCGATCAAGCATTGGTGCACGTCTTTGCCGCGCCAACAAGTCTGGCCGAAGAACGCGCCGAACAGATTCGCGCCAATCCCGAAGGGCTGCGTTATGCGGTAGACAACGCCTGGGTGACGGGTGCTCCCAGCGCGGTTGTGCCCGCTTTGCAAAATTCCTTCCTGACCTTACCCACTCCCCAGAGTTTTACGCTTTGGTTTAGCATGGCTCCCCTACGCGAACTGCCCGATATGGCTCTCTCGCTGCAAACGGAGATTTATTTCGCCATCTACACCCTTTGGGGGGATGAGGCCGATGATGCCCACTGCCGTGGCTGGTTGGCGGAGCGGATGCGTGAGGTGGAGGCGGTGAGTGATGGGCTGTATTTGGGGGACTCGGATTTTGGCGAACGGCCGTTTAAATTCCTCGCCAATGCCAATCTTCAACGCCTCGAGCAGATACGCGCCCAGTATGATCCCAATGGGCTGTTCCATTCTTATTTGTACGCAAAGTAAGAGATTGGAGACTGGAGATTAGAGATTGTTAGTTCTTTCAATCTCTAATCTCTACTCTCCATTCACAGGAGAAAAAATGGACAAATTAATCATCACGTCCGCCTTAACCGGAGCCATCACCGTTCCCTCCCAATCAGAATATTTGCCATTCAAAACAGAAGACATCATTGCAGATGCTGTGGCCTGCGTGGAAGCAGGGGCTTCCTCCATTCACATCCATGCCCGTAATCCCAACAATGGCGCACCCTCGTCCGATCCCGAAATTGTCAGAGAGATTGCCGTGGGTATCAAAGAGCGTACCGATGCGGTTGTTTGCATCACAACAGGTGGCGGCATGGGTATGACTCCGCAAGAACGCTTGCGCGGTGCGGCCATGTGCAAACCTGAATTGGCCTCATTTAATCTCGGTTCGATGAACTTCTCCATGCACCCTGTTGCCAAACGATTTAATCAATTAGGCTGGCAAAAGGATTGGGAAAAGGAGTATGTTGAAGGAACAAAAAACTTCATCTTCTCCAACACCTTTGGCAGTATGGAAATCTTTGCCCAGACGATGGCTGACAACCATGTTAAACCAGAGTTTGAAGCGTATGATGTGGGTCATCTACACAACTTACATTTCTTGGTACAACAAGGGCTTGTAAAAGGGCCATTCTGGATTCAATTTGTGTTGGGTGTGTTGGGCGGGCTGACGGCCGAACCGCAATCTTTGATGATGATGCTGGAAACGGCCGATCGCCTTTTTGGCCGCGAAAATTATCAATGGTCAGTCATCGGCGTGGGCTATCCCAACGAGTTCCACATGGCTACGATGGGAATCATCATGGGTGGCCATGTGCGTGTGGGGCTGGAAGACAACATCTTTATACGGCAGCGGGAGTTGGCACGGAATCATGAACTGGTGGAAAAAGTGGTGCGTTTAGCCAATGAACTAGAGCGGGAAATTGCCACGCCCGATGAGATGCGGGCGATGCTGGGCTTGAAAGGGCTGGATGCCGTCAATTTTTAGAACCATCCCAGAGGGGTAGATTTGAACTGGTTGCTGTAAAATTAAAGGTAACAAACCAAGGTAAACGATGGAAAGTAAAACCAAAAACAGACAAACACGAGATCAAATTAAGGCTATGGTTGCCAAAGCCTTTGCTGGCACGGCCCTCGCTGACGGCGAAGAGGCCGTCCTGGAGTTGAAGGATGGCTGGTTCAATGTCTCTTACAAAATTCGGCTGGCTGACGGCCGTTCAGTCGTCCTCAAAATAGCACCACCCCCAGAAGCAGAAGTGATGCTTTACGAAAAGAACATTATGGCGACTGAAGTGGCGACCATGCGCCTCGTGCGGCAAAATGCGGCTATTCCTGTCCCTGAAATCTACTATTTTGATGAAAGTATGGATTTGTGTGATGCAGCCTATTTCTTCATGGAGTATATGAGTGGGGATAGTTTGGAGCATGTGAAAGCAAACCTATCTGACGAAACACAAGCATCCATTGAGCGGCATATTGGTAAGATTATCCGCGAGGTCAACAGCTTCCCTGGGACTTATTTTGGCTATGATGGCAATCCAGACCTACGGGCAAACAGTTGGAAGGAGGCTTTTCTCAAGATTGTGGAAGCGGCGTTGGCAGATGCCGCTCGTAAAAATGCGGTCTTTGACTTTAGCTATGATGAATTGCGTGACACGATTTTGAAACATGCTTCCTCCTTAGAGGAAATCACCAAGCCTTGTTTGGTGCATTGGGATGCTTGGAACCCCAATTTCTTTGTCCAAGACGGCCGTATCACAGGCATCATTGACTTTGAACGGGCATTGTGGGCAGAGCCGCTGATGGAGGCACAGTTCAGAACTCTTTTTGAAGGGGAGGGTATCACCAATAGTATGCGCGGCTATGGCAAGACATCTTTCACCTTTGCCGAAGAGCAGCGCAACCATTTGTACTCACTGCACCTGGCTCTGGTGATGCACGTTGAATGTTACTACCGCCATTACAGCACAGATGACATCTTTAACCTCTCGCGGCAGTTTATTGCAGAGACAATGGCTTGGCTAAAGGCTAACTGAGCGTATATGAATAAGGCACCCAAAACGGAACGCCTGAGTAACGAGAAAATCGGGAAATTACTCTGGGAGATGTCGTCCCAGACGACTTTTTCGTTGTTGGTCTATACTATTTACAGCCTTACGGATACCTACTTTCTGTCGGTGGGCATCAACTCATTGGCGGCGGCAGGGTCTTCCATTATCTCGCCTGTGCTGATTGGCCTTGGTGCGGTCGCAACCACCGTCGGGGCTGGAGGAGCTTCGGTAGTCTCTCGCGCACTGGGCGAACAGAATGAAGAGAAGGCTTCGCGCACGGTCGCCAATACCTTCCTCATTTTCTGGGTAGTCGCACTGACCATCACCGTGTTGGGGACGCTGTTTATCAAGCCGATTGTGCATTTGCTGGGAGCCACAGATAGTATTGCGCCTTATGCGATTGCATACGGCCGTATTATCTTCCTTGGTGCCATCACCAGTACTGGCTTCTCAACCATCATCCGCGCCGACGGCAATATCAGATACTCAACAGCCATCTGGGTCATTCCCGTCACTGTTAATCTGGTGTTGAGTTGGCTGTTCATCATGGTCTTGAAGATAGGCATTGCAGGAGCTGCTCTATCAACGGTTGCTGGTCAAGCCATCTCCGCTACCATGAGCATCTACTTCTTCTTTTTCCGCAAGAACGGCTCCTACAACATTAAGGCATCCTATTTTAAACCCGACTGGTCGCTCATGGGCGAGGTGCTGCTGATTGGCTTCCCCTCGCTGGCTAAGAATTTAAGTGCCAGCCTGGTCGTTATCGTGACCAACAATTTGCTCAAGCTAACTGGTGGTGATGTTGCCCTGGGCGTGTTTGCTATTGTCAATCGGCTCTATGCTGGGCTAAATATGCCGCATACGGGGATTGTGCAGGGGATGCAGCCGTTGGTGGGGTATAACTTTGGGCAGAAGAAGTTGGAGCGGGTGTGGCAAGCTATTCGACTGTCGCTTAGCGCATCGGTGGTCTATGGTTTACTCGTCTGCACCATTTGCCTACTGATCCCAGTGGCTTTGATTTCTCTTCTTTCCCAAGAAAGGGCGATCATCGTTGAAGGGCAGATTGCCCTGCGTTGGCTGGCACTCGCCTTTCCGATAACGGGTGTTTCGATGATTACGGCCGTTTCCTTTCAATCAGTCGGTCAAGCTAAGGAGGCAATGCTGCTCACGCTAGCTGGCATCATTTTGGTCAAATTGCCTGTGCTGCTGCTGGCTGCCCACCTGTTTTCTCTGACTGGCATTTGGGCTTCAGAGGCAGTCTCAGAACTGATGCTTTGCCTTGCCTCCTTCATCATGTTAAAAAATTTTACAGGAAGACCCCATACCCAATGGCAGTACGGGCACTGATTTGCACGGATCGGGCGATGCGACCTGAGAAAGAGGTTAAACATGATTTACAAAACGATAGAACAGTTGAATTTAAGAGTTTAAAATGAAACAGTTTACCTTTCCAAACAATTTTTTATGGGGTACAGCCACAGCCGGCCACCAGGTAGATGGCAACAATATCAACAGTGAATGCTGGGTGTTAGAACACCTGCCCCACACCCATTTTGCTGAACCATCGGGCGATGCCTGCGACCATTACCACCGCTATCCGCAAGACATTGCGCTGTTGGCCGAGCTTGGCTTCAACGCCTACCGCTTCTCGCTTGAATGGGCGCGGATTGAGCCAGAAGAAGGGGAATTCTCCTATGCCGCGCTGGAACATTATCGGCGGATGCTGGCAACCTGCCACGAACACAACATCCAGCCCGTGGTCACGTTCCATCACTTTACCTCGCCGCGCTGGCTGCATCGTCACGGCGGCTGGCTGGACGACAAAACCCCGGAACGGTTTGCCCGCTACTGCGAAAAGACCGTAACGCATTTGGGCGATCTGATCACCGCTGCCTGCACCTTTAATGAGCCAAATTTGCCACTGGTGCTGGAGGCCATTTTGCCATTCAACATCACGGGCGGTGCCTGGTTTCAGGAAGCGGCCGAGGCGTTTGGCGTGACGACTGACCGCCTAGGGCTGTTCCAGTTTGTGACCAGCCCCAAAATGCGCGAGGTTATTTATGCCTCACACCGACGCGCTTTTGAAGTGCTTCATACCGGGCCGGGGAAATTTCCGGTGGGGTTGACGTTGGCGCTGCATGATTTCCAGGCGGCCGCAGGGGGCGAAGAAAAAATGGCCGAAATCCGCCGTCGGCTGGCCGATGAGTATCTGGAACCGCTGCGCGGCGATGATTTTGTGGGTGTGCAGAATTATGCGCGGATGGTGATTGGCGCAGAGGGGCTGGTGCGCCCCGGTGATGACGTTGCCAAAAACCAGATGGGCGAAGAGATTTACCCGCAAGCGTTGGGCGGCGCGATTCGCTACGCGGCGCAGGTGACGGGCATTCCCGTGTATGTAACCGAAAACGGTATGGCGACCGAAGATGACACAGAGCGACTGGCCTATTTTGCCGGTGCGCTGGCAAGTATGGCGGATTGCCTGACGGACGGGGTTGATGTGCGTGGCTATTTGGCCTGGTCAGCTCTGGACAATTTTGAGTGGGTGGGTGGCTATGGACCCAAAATGGGTATCATTGCCGTTGACCGCGCCACCCAGCAGCGCACACCCAAGCCAAGTGCGTACTGGTTGGGCAACGTGGCTCGCACCAACGTGCTGGCACACATGGAGTAAAAACTGATGTCTACTGCTTCCGACCAACAACAACTTCCGGCTGGGGTTACGGTTCACCGCGATGTGGCTTATGTGCCCAACGGCCATGAACGGCAGAAACTCGATCTTTACCTACCGGCGGGGGGGGAGAAACGGCCGTTAATCATCTGGATTCACGGCGGTGCGTTTCGCCGGGGCAGCAAAGAAAGCCCAGAACTGCCCGTTGATTATCTCGCCCACGGCTTCGCCCTAGCAGCCATCAACTATCGTTTGAGCCAGCACGCCATTTTCCCTGCCCAACTTGAAGATAGCAAAACGGCCGTTCGCTGGCTGCGTGCCCACGCCGACCACTTTAAGCTCGATTCAGAACGCTTTATCGCCTGGGGGCCATCGGCCGGGGCGTATCTTTCGGCCATGCTGGGCACAACGGGTCACACGACCGAGTTTGATGTTGGCGAACATTTGGCAATGTCAAGCCAGGTACAAGCCGTCGTTGACTACTTTGGGCCGACAGACTTTTTGCAAATGGACGCGCAGCGGCTGCCAGACGGCATGGTTCACAATACGGCCGACTCGCCCGAATCAGAGCTAATCGGCGGTGCTATTCAAGATCACCCAGACAAAGTTGCCAAAGCCAGCCCCATCACCTATGTAACTAGCGACGCGCCACCGTTTCTGATTGTCCACGGGGATAGTGACCTGCTTGTGCCGTATCAGCAAAGCCCTCTGCTGGTTGAAGCTTTGCAAAAAGCGGGGGTCAGCGTGACGTTTTATACCGTTGTAGGGGGTGGGCACGGTGGTTTTACCGATCCGCAAGTAGCATTGCTGACGCAAGCGTTTTTGGCAGAACAGTTTGGCATAACGTTTTCCGCAACGGCAGGGGATGAGGCGTGAACCAACCGTTTAGGCGCATTGCCATTGAAGAAGCATTTGTAACACAGGAGATTGCCGATGCCTGGGCTGAGGTGTTGGCAGGCGGCGCACCCCATGAACCGGGCTTTCGCAAGATGGGTGAAACGATTTTGGCCGATAGTCCCGGCACCCGCCTCATTCACCAGCGGTTGATTGATTTGGGCGAGGGTCGCCTGGCTCACATGGATGCCACGGGGATTGACATGCAGGTGATTTCGATCACCTCGCCGGGGGTGCAGGTGTTTGAGGCGGGGTTGGCAACGGCACTGGCGCGGCACGCCAACGATTGTTTGAGCGCGGCGGTGAAGGCACACCCGGATCGTTTTGCGGGATTAACGGCCGTTGCGCCCCAAGCCCCCGCCAAAGCAGCCCAAGAGATCGAACGTGCCGCCCAACAGCTTGGCCTCAAAGGTGTACTCATCAACTCCCACACCTTTGGCGAATACATGGACGACCAAAAGTATTGGGAGATTTTTGAGGCGGCGGAAGCCAATGAAGCTCCCATCTACCTCCATCCGCGCACCCCGTCCCCAGTGATGATCGCCCCTTTTCTCGACTATGGACTGTATTTCGCTGGCTGGGGGTTTACCATCGAAACCGCTACCCATGCCCTGCGTCTCATCATGGGCGGTGTTTTTGACCACTTTCCCAAGCTCAAAATCATTCTCGGCCACATGGGAGAAGGGCTACCCTACTGGCTGCAGCGGCTTGATAACCGTTACCTACTGCAAGTCAAAATTGGCGCGGTGGAAAAAATGCCCCGTTTGCCCAGCGAATACTTCCGCGACAACTTTGTCATCACGACCAGTGGTGTTTGCTCCCAGCCCGCACTGCGCCATGCCCTTGAGGTACTTGGCTCCGATGCGATTCTATTTGCTGCCGACTATCCCTATGAATCAGTTGAGGAAGCCGTTGATTTCATGGACAATGCGCCTATTGGTGAAGAGGATAGACGGAAAATTTATCAAACGAATGCTAAAAAGCTGTTCAGACTTTCTTAAAATATTTGGATGAAGGAGGCATTTTTATGAGCGAATTACATACAACATTGCCAACAGAGAAGCAGCCCTATCTGCTCCGTGACCGTGAAGGGAATCGTTACCTGATGGGCACGCAGTTGGTCACATTTATTGCTTCGGCTGCCAGCAGTGGCAGCCTGTTTGAGCTGGTATCTATCTCAGGCTGCACGGGTGATGGTTTCCCCGCCCATCGTCATGCTCGTGCCCATGAGGGTATTTATGTGCAGGATGGGGTAGTTGAGGTCATGCTTGGTGATGAACGGTATCTATTGGCCCCAGGAGATTATGCCCACATTCCGGCAGGTACGGCCCATGCTTACACCATGCGCAGCCACAATGCGCGATTTTTGTCTGTGACCTCTAAGGGGGAAGTAGGCAAGGTGTATACTCACTTGGGGACGGCAACGGAACTGCATGTGCATCCACCACAGGGCGAAGCGGTTGATTTGGCCGCTCTGCTAACCGAACCGATTGATGGTGGGGATATTGAACTGGTGGATGCTACGCCTGCTGGCGAGGCCAAGCTCGTTACCAATGTTGAGGTTCCCGATGGGGTTGTCCCTTATGTGATAGCTTCGGGCGGGGGTATTCATCGCGTGGTAGGACGTGAACTCTACATCTTGCTGGCTACAAATGCCAATACCAACGGCGAGCTTCTGGTACTAGACAATATGGGGCCGGCCGGGAATGCCATCATCCAACATTTTCATGAGCAACACACAGAGACTTTTCTCTGCACGGGCGGTCAAATGACGATGTGGGGTAATGGGCAGGAACATCAGCTAACCCCGGGGGATTTTCTGCATGTCCCAGCGGGGACGGTGCATTCCTTCCGCATGGATGCCCATTTCACACGCTTTTTCTCGGTGTTATCCCCTGGCATCTTTGAGCCGTTTTTCCACACCCTAGGCTCACCATATGATCAGGGCTACATTTTCCCAGCCGAGCCGGGGCCAGCACGTTTTGACCGACTGATGCAGAAGACACAGGCAGGTGAGCTTGATCTGAAGGTTGTCGGGCCGCCACCAGATGGTTCTGGCGGGCCTGGCGGGGCGCCGAGTGGTCATTAGAAAAGGGGAATGTCGGTTGGGTTTTGCACTAAGCACAAACTCAACCGACATTCCCAGCATTGCATCCACTTTAGGGCATTTATTAGCCTCATTTCCGCCAAATCTACTTTCACAAACATATAGCCGGGAAAATAAGGTGGCTTGGTTTGTAAGGCAAACCATTGCATTGTCTA
This sequence comes from Ardenticatenaceae bacterium, assembly GCA_020634215.1. GTDB lineage: Bacteria > Chloroflexota > Anaerolineae > Promineifilales > Promineifilaceae > JACKCD01. Next base: position 102,632 of record JACKCD010000014.1, read on the forward strand.
CTCCTCAATAGCACTAATGGGTGGCTCAAAACCCAGCGGCCAAATGGTGTCGGCATTGTAGCGCACCCCGCTAAAGCTATTTTGATTAAGCAACGTTCCCTCCTCTGTGTCGTCAGCCGCAGATGGGGCTGGTTTATCTGCAAGCACAGCCCCATCTAGATTCGCCCCATGAAAGTCGCTGCCATTTAAGAGAACAGTATTGAATTTGGTTTCGCGGAAAACAGCGTCGGCAAAAATGACACCACTCATCAAAGTGTTGTCTAAAATAGCTTGGCTGAGATCGGCCTTGGTCAAGTTGGTGCCTGACATAGACGCGCCCGTGAGATCGGCACCCACAAGGATAGCACGGCTGAGGTCAGATCCGGCAAGGTTTGTTCTATAAAGGGTGGCCCCGGTTAGATTAATGCCGCGCAGGTCAGAGCCGCTAAGATTGGCACCAGAATTCGGGATGAGCGGATCGCCCAGGGTCGCGCCGGATAAGTTGGCCCCAACGAGATTGACACCGCGCAAGTCGGCTCCAATCAATTCTACGCCGTTGAGTTCTGTACCCCATAGTTTAGCACCAATCAGTTTGGCTTCATTAAGGATGGCCGCATTGAGGTTGACGTTGGTCAAGTTCATGCTGGTCAATGTGGCACCGGTCAGGTTGGCACCAGAAAAGTCGGTTCCATTAACCAAGGCTTCGCTGAGGATGGCGTTTGTTAAATTGGCACCACGGAAGGAGGCACCGGACAGATCTGCCCCAACAAGGATGGTCTCGCTTAAGTCAGCACCAGACAGATTGGCATTGCGGAGGTTGGCCCCCCGCAGTTGGCTACCAACCATGATAGCACCTGTCAACGTGGCACCCTCTAAGTTGACATTGCCTAAATCGGCGCGGCGTAGGGTGAGTTCAGAACAGGTTGGGGGGCAACCCGAAGGAAACTGCCCAGAACAACTCACGAGCAAGAGGCTGATGAGCCAAAGAAGACGGTTTGAAGCAAATTGTTTTTTATTCAGAGTCATTATTCAATTCATCAAGACGCACTTGGGCGCGTTGAACAAGGCCGGCCGCTGGCGGGGCATAGCCAAGCGTGACGCTGGTTTGAGTAATATCGGTAAGATAGGTGGTGAGGAAAGTACCCACAAAAGGCTTGTTTTGGATTGCTTGAACAGTTGTGTAGAAGAAAAGGGAGTGGGCAAAGGGATAGGAACCGTCGGCAATAGTTTCGTTGCTGATGATCTGTTGGTCAATGGTCGCCAATTGCAGCCCCTGGGCGATAAACGGCCGTATTTCCGCAAAGGAAACAACACCCACACTATACGGGTCGGCAGTGAGCGTAGTGACAAGCTGCTTGACATCTGCGAACGATTGGACAGCGGCCTCCGTCAGGCTTAGGCGCAAATTAGGGTCATCCTCGGTCAACTGCGATACCAATTGTTGATAAAGAGACGCATTCGTGACAAGCCGCGTCACAGGTTCAGACGGCCAAGCCGGATTGACCTCCGACCACATGGTTGCGCCGAGAAGGGCAGCGAGTTCAGCCGTTGTCAGGTTGGTGGCAAAGCTGTTGGTGGGATTCAGCACCAGGGCGACACCGTCGGTGGCGGCCGGAACGGCAATTAAGCTGTCGGCTGCACAAGCCTCCGTATTGGCGATAGCAGTCGCCATGACGAGATCGGCCGTTTGCATGACACAAAGCTGCTGGAAAGCAGCCTCCACCGATTGGGGCAATAACGATAGCCCTGTGTCCGTAGGGGCAAACTGACCATAAGCAGCCAGCAGCGATGGCGTAACCGCACTGTCGCCAACGGCAATCATGGTGGTGACGGGTTTAGTGACAGTTAGCTGCGGTGTGTTATCAGGTTTGGGCGCATCGGGCGCAATAGCGGCCGTTTCAATAATTTGCGACCCCAGCAGCAGGTCGCCAGCCTGTGCCTGGGCAATGGCAGCGCGAATTTTGGTCATCAATGCCGGGTCAATGGGAAAATAGCCCGACGCTTCAGCCACTTCGCTCACATTGTTGAGATAAATGTCAAGGAAAGCGGCTACCTGTTCATTATCCGTGATGTTCTTGCGATCAACATAGAGATAAAGGGGGTGAACAAAAAGATAGGTGCCACTGGCAATCGTTTCCGCAGAAATTGTCTGATCCTCAATTTCTATAAGGTGGAGTGAATCACTGTTTTGCAAATAGGTGCCATAATCCAGAATGGCTACCCCCCACGGATCTTCGCCCAGTTGATTGATCGTTTCCACAGGATCATTATTAAACTGTGTATTAGGGCTGTCTGTTATCTCTATTGCACCTTCAGGGCTAATCCATTGGGTAAAGAGAGCGAGTTCTGCAGATTCGACACCGGGCAGGTAACGATTTAGTAGCTCGCTGGGCCAGCGGGGATCAACGTCTGACCATCGCTCACCGGTCAGCAGTTTTTGGGCTTGTTCTGCGGTGAGGGGTTCAATAAAGTCGTTTTGCGGATGGGCAACGAGAACGTAAGCTTGCGTGGCAATGAGGATTTCAACGAGAAATTGCTCGCTGGCTTCACAAGCGTTCGCCTCTGCTTCGCGGATCGACTGATTCGTAATCGCCATCGCCACCGTTTCATCGGTGCAAAGAACACCAAAAGCGAGGGTTGGGTCAATGCCTTCAAAGGTGACCACAATATCTTGTTCAGCGGCGCGATTGGCAATGGTTTGATTGAGCGTGGCCGTCGCTGCCTGCCCAATGATGCGAAAGTCGGGGACAACCACTTCTGGGGCTTCCACCGCTTCCTCCGTGGTCTCACCGTCGCCGATGGTAGCTGAGACACCAATTAAGCTAGAGAGAAAGGCGTTTTTTCCTTCGGGCCAGACGGTTGCTTGGTTAAAGGCCACGCCATTTAGGTTGGCATCGGTGACAATTTGGGATAGCTGGAGGTCGTTGAGTTCAAAGAGAACGGTATCAATGGTTGTGTCGCTGGGTAATATTTCGCTTTGCAGCAGGCGTGTTCCCGTTAAATCGGCTGCTCTCAGATCTGTCCCTTTTAAGACGGTGCCAATGAGCGTGGCCCCCACCAATTTGCTTTGTGAGAGATTGGCCGAGGTAAGATTGGCACCAATAAAGCTGCCGCCTGCTAGATTGGCGGCACGGAGATTGGCTCCCGTCAGGTTGGTGGTGTTGAGCAAGGCTCCGGTCAGTTCGGCATTGGTCAACACCGCATCACTCAAGTTAGCACCGCTTAGGTAAGCCCCGTTTAGCTTGCTGTTTGCCAAATCCGCACCGGTGAGATTGGCTCCTCTGAGCGTGATGCCAGAGAGATCAACGGCCGTTAAACGAACTTCAACCAGTTTGGCTTGGGTCAAGGTTGCGCCGCTGAGATTGACATGAGTTAGGTCGGCCTTTGTCAGATCGGCTTGGGTAAGAATGGCACCACCAAAGTCGGTATCTTCCAGAATGGCACCACGCAGGTCGGCGTTGCTGAGGTCAGCACCGATAAGGGTAGCTTCAGTGAGGTTGGCGTTGCGTAAAATGGCCGTGCTTAGATTGGCTCCCGAGAGGTCGGTTCCCGTTAGGTCGGTGCCGCTCAGGTCAACCCCGCGCAAATTGGCTTCCACCAGATTGGTTTGGCTTAGGTTGAGGTTGCTCAAATCGGCATTAATGGTGTTGCGCCCCGTGCAGTTGGGGACACAGGTTAAGGGGCGAATAACCCAAAATCGGCCGAGCCAGAACAAGGCTACAATCAGTCCCACGATGGGCATGATCTGGCTGATCAGGATTTGGTTAACGAAATTATCGGGCGTGGCCCATCTGAGTAGTCGCAACACGAACCACAGGATGGTTGCACCGACGATAACTGGCCCAAAGGCTTCGATGAGGCTGAGAACGAGAAAGGAGGCGGAGAGGGCGTTTAGCCCTTGCCAAAGCCCAAAGAAGAGGATGGCGATGGTAATTGCCAATTGGATGAGGTTGGAGAGGGCTTGGTTGAGGCGGCCTAAGCGATGCAAATACGGTTCTAGCAGCCGTTCAATAATATTGTAAACAATTAGGGCAACAATACCTGCACCAACGACCCAGATACCCGCTGTTAACCATTGCTGGAGCGAGTTGCCCCAGAAGATTGTTGTCTCTAGATTCATGAACTACTCGATGTCTGATAGGGGGATGACCTGTGCTTTATCGGCATAGAGAGCTGTCCATTCACGCATAATGCGTTCGCGGTTGGCCGCAATCCACGGGATGTCTTCGTCCAGAAGGGCATCTGTGGAAATGGGGTTTGCGGTGGCTGTGTCATCATAGTTGATGGTTAATACTTCACGCACTTTGGCATATTCATTAACGGCCGTTTCGCTAATAGCCCAATCGAGAAAAATGCGAGCCGACGGGTTAATAATCGGCTTACGCACCAGCCCATTCACCTCCACATCCCAGCCCGCGCCATCAGTCGGATAGACAATTTCGATAGGGTCGCCAGCCTCCACCCGCTGGACAGCGCGATAATCAAACGAAATGCCAATCGGAATATCCCCCCTAGCCGGAATTTCACACGCCACCCGTGCATCTTCCGAATAGCGTTCAACAGAGCTGTCTAAGGTTTCCAGATATTGCCAACCATCGGCATTGCCAAATTGTTGAAAAGCTGTTGCCAGAACCAGGTAGCCAGAACCGGCCGTGGGAGGAAAGGGAAAGGTAATCTGACCCTGATACATGGGGTCACTGAGTGCTTGCCAAGAGTTGGGGATAGGGAGGTTTAACTCGGCCATGCGTTCCCGATTGACACAGAAAACCAGCACCCGAGCGGCCGTTCCCACCCAATGGGGTGGGTCTGCCGGATCACGAAAGCGGGGGTCAACCCGCTGTAGATTGGCTGGGGCATAAGGTTTGAGCCGATCCAGCCATTCAAGTTGCAGGGCGTTAGCAACTGGTAGCCCCCAAATCACGTCGGCGACGGGCGCTTCGCCGCTGGCAATAATGTCGTCTGTTAATTGTTGCGCCGTGTCAAAAACAAGGTCTACCTCAATGGTGGGATGTTCGCGGCGGAAAACAGCCAGAAAATCCTCGATGCTGTCGCTGGGCAGCGAGGAATAGACGGTGATACGACTGGATGCTGAGGTGCTGCTGCCGCTCAAGGTGCTGCTACAGGCTGTTAACAGCAAGAGCAGGAATAGGAACCAACGATGATAACCTGATAACATAGGTGTTAGACATGGGCAGTGGCCCACTACGAAGAATGAAAATAGGACGCAGATTTTCCTGATTCAACCGATCTGGACAAGCAAGAGAATCTGCGTTTATTTCTGGGACAAACCCTATCAACCATAATTTACCATTAAGGAATAAAGTGCAAAAGACGTTCAACTTCGCGGAGAAGTTGAACGTCTAGGCATTCCTAAGCTGATGCTGTCATCGCTTCTGATAGGGGAGCCGTTGTTTGGGTGCTGGCCGCTTGGTCTGTGTCAGACTTGCTTTCTGCTTGCGCTTTTAGCGTGCTTTTAAGTTCTTGGTTGAAGGCGGGGCGGTGGCGGTCGGCCGTTTGCAAGATGGCGGTTTGGGCTGTTTTTTGCTGCTTCTTTTCCGATGCCATAATCGAATCGGTCAGCGATGGTGTCTGTACTAGCCCTGCCTGAATGAGACGCACGTAGAGATCAAGGTTGAAGTTGCGGTATTTGCGCCGTTTTGGCTGCTTTTGGTAGGCAGCAAAAAAGAGGTGGGCGTGTAAATCTTCTTGCATGTCGGCACGCTGCCAGACAGCGTGCAAATAATCGGTCATAACGGCCGTTGCCCGCTTCTTCAGCTCCTCATCATTGCCAAACTTATCTTGCAAAAGCATATAAACATCAAAGTTCTCTCGCTTGCCAAAGCGACGCATGTGCCGTAGTAACGCTTTCATTTCTTTGGGGCTGCGGTCAGCTAACCATCGTCTAGCCGCTGGCTCTGTCAGCACTTGTCTCCCCCAATCTTGCAACAGGACATGGGGTTTTGGTTGTTTTCTGGCTTCCAGCCGCCGCTCAATCACAAAAACCACGAGGGCAACTATGATACCAATGACAATAAGCGGTAAATAGGACATGGTTTTTCTCCTGGGTAAATGGTGCTCAGTGGTTTGTACTAGCACTAAACACCAATTAACGATAGATTGCCTGCTAATTCTTAAGGAGCCGTGTTTGTTGCAGTTGTGTTAGGTGACGCAACACTGTTCGTTGGTGAAATAGGTAGCGTCGCCGTCAGCGTGGATTGGGCATTCAATTCAGGCAGGGGCAATAGAAACGGCGTGTTGTTGGGAACGAGCATGACTTGAATGCCGGGAGCCAACTTTTGCACATATTCATAGGTGATCAGATTCGGGTCTTCAGCCAGGGCACTGGCTATCAGTTTGAGCCCGTCTGATTGTGCCTGTGCCTGAATCAGGATGGCATCAGCATCCCCTTGCGCCAATCGCCGCACCTCTTCAGCTCTAAACGAGGCACGAGCCTGGTCTTCCAAGGCCACCTGTTTGGCTTCAATAGCTGCTGAATATTCGGGCGAAAAGGTGATGTCACGCAGCAGGAATTGATCCAGCACTAACCCTTTCAGAGCAAACTCATCGCGCAAGATGCGCTCCAGCGTTGCTTCTAAATCTTTACGGGCAGAACTATTGACTTCTGCCACCTTGAACTGTGACACTTGGGTACGAACGTTACCGCGAATAAGCGGCCGTACAAACTCCTCAATGTAGCGTTCTTGCCAATCAACGTGGATCAAGACAGCTTGGTCTACATTGACGCGAAAGATAACGGAGGTATCCAGAAAAACTTCCTGCCCGTCGCTGGTGCGGGCGCGGATGCTATCATCACCAACTTCATCCCCTTCGGTTAAGCCGGCCGACATGGTATAGGTTTGCCAAGAAATGGGATACAGTTCGACGCTTTCAACAAACGGCACAATGAAATGGAAGCCGCCGCGCAGAGGCAAAGGGCGCACCCCACCTGGGGAAACGGCCGATACCACCACCCCAACCTGCTGGGGCAGCACAAAGACGATTGCCATACTTAACAAGTTCAGCCCAATAACAAGCAGGAAGGGCAGCAGGATACGATAAGAGAAAAGGCGCAGTAACGCAATGGTAATGCCCTCGTTTAGCGCCCATAACACAAAACGAGCAATAACATAAACGATAAAGAGTGCCGTTGATAGCAGGGCAAGTCCGCCCAGTAGATTGTCAATATTGCCAGTGATACTATTTACCACATAACCTCCTTCTGACCCAAATGCCTGTACAAGGCTAAAACGTTCTAAGCAATGCTTTCAACACGCACATATAGCTCACCTTTGAGGAGCATCATGCGTGGTCGCACTGTGTCGCCAACGGTAAAATGTAGCGGCCGATCAAACGGATAGCGCCCCATATTCTCAATCAGAGACCAATCCAGGATTTCGGCTTCACCATGGGTAACTTTGCCGGTCACGGCGACAAACTCTCTCTCCCGAACGAGTATTTCATCCCCAACTCGTAACTGTGCAAAGGGAATTTCAATTTCGTTGTCACCATCTACTCGCCATACTTGCTCTGGTTTCTTACCGGATGCTAAATCAACCCAATTTTGCACCCCTTCGCCAAAGACATGAGATAGCTCATAGCCTCTTTGCTGCATTTTGGCTCCCAGCAAGCGCGTGCGCTGCACAACCCACTGTAGGAGATTGGCTGTGAGCAGATGGTTAGAGGCCAGAATGCTGCTGAGAACCAGGGCGAGGAGGATGGAGCCGCGTTTTTCCTCTTTGCCTGTTAGGGTTCCGATGGCTTCTTCAAAGAGGGGCAGGTTGGTATAGATGTGCAGCGGGATACTGGACAAGGCAAGCGGTGGGAAAGCGGTGATGGAGCCTGCTACCGTCAGACCCACGCCAAGCGTGGATATGGCTGCATAATGTTGGGCTGTTTCTGTGTGTGCCTGTAAGGCAGCTTCGGGTGATGACTTAACAATCTCGAACTGCCGTGTTTTACGCCATTGCTGTGCCGAAGCGTACAAGGTTCCGCCTAGCAACAAGGCGTTGGTGATGATCATGAGCTTTCCTCCGTCAGGTAGAGTGTCGGCTATGGCTAATGCAAGGCACTGATTTTGCCGAGCAGGTTATTTTAAAGGATGCCGGCCGCTGGCAACTTGGTCTAAAGCCCAGGTGAGCAAACGGCCGATAATTTCATTTTCGCTCACGCCCTGTGCCTTCGCCAACTCGGCTATGCGATCCATGAGGCTGCGGTTGAGGTGGTAAGTTTGACGAAGAGGGACTGGCTCTTCATCCGAAGCCTCTGGCGTGCGCGTTAATTTGGCTTGGTCTGTCCAACTGCCCAACTTTTTTTCTAGCGATTGTTGTTTCTTTGCCATCTGATTAGGCTCCATAGAGTTCTGCGGCCAAATTGCGATACGCTTTGGCCCCGGTTGATTGGGGCGCATACACCCCCACGGGCTGCCCATCAAGTGAGGCTTCAACCACCGCAATGTTGGTGGGAATAACGGTTTGCGGGACGAGATTGCCAAAGCGTTCGCGAGCCGCATTTTCCACTGATTGGGTCAAGGTGACGCGCCGATCATACAGGGTGAGGACAATGGCTTTGAGGGTGAGGGTTGGGTTGCCTTTGCGTACCAGTTCGATCAACTTCAAGGTGTTGTCCACGGCCTGGAAGGCGTAGGGCTGGCATTGCAGTGGGATGATGGCTTCAGTGGCGGCGGTTAACACGTTGAAGGCGAAAAAGCCGAGACTGGGCGGGCTGTCTATGATGATGGTGTCATAGTTGGCAGCGACTTGCTGCACCACATCTTTGAGTTTGTCGTTGCGGTCGTAGTGGGCGGCGAAGGTTTGTTCGGCCAGGGCGAGGTCGAGATGGCTGGGGAGGAGGTGAAAACGGCCGTTTTCACCCGTTGTCACAATCGCTTCCTTCGTCCGTCCCACATCATGCAATGCCTGGTAAATCGTCGTTCGCTCTACCGCCGGGTCAAGCCCACAGCCCAACGTCAAATTGGCCTGCGGGTCAAAATCCACCGCCAAAACGCGCCGCGTGGCCGATAGCTCATAAGCCAGATTTTGCACAAAAGAGGTTTTGCCCGTGCCACCCTTGTGGCTCACAATGGCGATAATAGACATTAGCCACTCTTTTATCTTGGATTTTGCCAGCAACGGTCTTACTAAGATAGCCAACTCGTTTGCTTTCGGGATGGAAAACCAGATGATTCTCAACTGTATGGGCGTACTTCTTGCCACTGTAATGCACACGCTGTTGCGCATTATCTTTGGGTCGCTTACCTTTCTCCAGTTCAGCTTGCTAAGCACGCTCAAACTCAACCAATAGTTGTTCAAACACTATCAGATACAAGTGTTTAGACTGACGCTCCCTGCTGCGGATCCAAGACATCGCGCACGCCCTCGCCGAGCAAATTAAAACCAACCACGGTTACAAGGATGGATAGGCCAGAAAAGGTTGACATCCATGGTGCTTCTTGCAAATATGGCCGTCCCTCGCTCAACATCGCCCCCCATTCCGGGGTCGGCGGCTGGATGCCAAAACCGAGAAA
>JACKCD010000015.1 GCA_020634215.1 Ardenticatenaceae bacterium
CACGCTGGAGGCGGCTCTGGCCGTGCTTGGCGCACCCGCTTCTTTCGAGACGCTGGATTCCCTGGTTAACAAAAGCCTCATTCGGCAAACGGGCAGTGGCGGCACGCCCCGCTTCACCATGTTGGAGATGATTCGTGAATTTGGCAGGGAACAGTTGCAATCAACGGCCGAATTAGCCACCACCCGTCACACCCACGCCCACTGGTACACAGCCCTGGCCGAATCAGCCGAACCCCACCTACTCGGAGCCAATCAAAAAACATGGTTGCCTCGCCTGGAAGTGGAGCAAGACAATTTTCGGGCGGTCTTTCGCTGGGCGTTAGAGGCCCGCGATGGGGATGTGGCCTACCGATTGGCTGGCGCACTGGGGCAGTTTTGGTTCGTAAACGGCCGTTGGACAGAAGGCCGCCGTTTGTTAGAAGAAGTGCTGGCTTTGCCGACGGATGTGCCACCAGACCCAACCCGCCGCGCCAAGGTGCTGTACCAAGCCAGCTATCTGGCTCAATATCAAGGTGACTATGCCCGAGCACGAGGACTGTGCGAACAAAGCCTGGCTCTCTATCGCACCCTCGACAACCAGTTCTGGATGGTTATGACAATCGTCCGCTTAGCCCGCATCACCTTATATCAAGAAGACCAAGAAGCACGGAGGGCATTCCTAGCCGAGGCGGCCACCCTGATTGGCACCTTGCCGGACTCCATCGAGAAAGCAAGAGCCTATAAAGATATGTTCTTGAGCATTATCTACAGTCTCGATCCCCTCACCGAGGCAAACATCCGTTATCAAGCGGAGCATGAAAGGCTCTCTCGACAGTTCAAGGATCGCACGGAGCTAGCCCTAGCAGTTCTCCAACGGGCTACCCTTTCTTTAATACAAGGTGATGTAGCCTCGGCAATCTCGTTAGCCAATGAAGTGCAACAGTCATTAAAGGAATCTAGCACTGAATATAGCAGCACGCGTACTGATACTTCCAATATCTATCTGGATATCATTCAGGCAGAATTTGACGTGGCGCGACAGCGCTTGGATAAGATCATCGAGTCAACCTATAGGCGCAAAGATCATGTGTTAGAACTTAGTTTAGTCAATCTGGCTTTCATTTTGTGGAAACAAAATCTGGCAATATGGTCGGCCAGGGTGCTTGGCCTAGCAAATATTAGAGCTGACGGTGGCCATAGCAACCCCAATCTGGCTCTCCTTGAACGATTCACAATATCCCGCAACTTTTATGATAATTTACGTACCCAGTTAGGCGCAGAGGCGTTTGCGCGAGAGTTGGCCGTTGGCCGACAAATGAGCATCGCCGACCTCCAAGCCATTCCAAACCCGTCAACGTCTCCAACCCACTCAATTGACAGCCTAACGCCACGAGAGCTTGATGTCCTCCAACTCCTTGCCCAAGAATTGAGCAATCCCCAAATTGCCGAACAGCTCGTCGTCAGCCGCCGCACGGTGGATGCGCACCTGCGTTCAATCTATGACAAACTAGGTGTCAAATCCCGTGATGCCGCCCTCCGCGTGGCTCAAGAGCGCAGTTTACTGCCGTAGGGGCGTGGCCTTGTGCCCGCCCGTCCCCCAAGTTTAGAGTCAAATAGGCAATGGTTTGTGAGGCAAACGGCCGTTTCCCATGTCATTCCGAGAGACTCATAGCAAAAGAGTGCCACTCAAAACGGCAAAAGCTTGTCCTACCAACTGTCATTCCGAGGTCCTCCGAGGAATCCCGACGGATCAGCTAGTCCGTCGGGATTCCCCGCCGAAGACGGCTCGAAATGACAATAGGCTTTCTCCCAAACCCAAATAGGTAACCTAAATAGGCAAGCCATATAGGCAACTTACCGATGTGTCCTCCTCATACCCCCTGTAAACTGTCATCAACACACAAAACAAGGAGCAACATCATGAAAGTAATCGGATCTGGATTTGGACGAACAGGCACAATGTCAATGAAAGCAGCCTTAGAACAGCTTGGGTTTGGACCTTGCTACCATATGGATGAGGTGGCGCTTAACAAAGAACGCACTGAAGCCTGGTACCATATCTCACAGGGCAAACCAGCTAATTGGCAAAAAATATTTCAAAATTATGAATCGGCCGTTGATTTTCCCGCCAGCGTTCTTTACAAAGAAATTCTGGCTGCCTTTCCAGAGGCCAAAGTCGTTCACACAGTTCGTGAACCAGAAAAATGGTACGCCAGCACAATGGACACGATTTATCTAACGGTCGGCTCGAACGTGTTCCCCAAATGGGTGCAACGCATGGTCAAGATGTTTGGTCAATGGGTCACCATGTCAGACACACTGATCTGGAACGGCTTATTTGAAGGTCAGTTTGAGAACCGTCAACGAGCCATCGAAATATTCAATGAGCGGACAGAAGAAGTCAAGCGCACGGTTCCTGCCGATCAGCTACTTGTTTTTAGCGTCAAAGAGGGTTGGGAACCACTTTGTCAATTTCTAGGCGTTCCTGTACCTGATACTCCATTCCCGCATGTCAATGACAAAAAGACAATGCGTCGGCAACTTCAGGCGGCACGCATCATTTTGCGTCTTGCCCCTGCTCTGTTAGTGGGCATTATCTTTGCCATTGGGATTGTTATCACTGGATTGATATAAGGTCGCCACGACAACCATAGGTTCATCTAAGACACAATTTGCGCCGCATTCGCCGGGCGAATGAATGTAGCATTACATATAAGGAGAGATGAAAATGAGAGAAGAAGATTCTAGCTGTTGGTATTTTGCCTTTGGCTCAAATATGGATTCAGAAACTTTTATTAATTCTCGCAAAATGTCGCCTTTATCAAAGGAAGTAGCTCGGTTGTCAGGCTTTGAATTACTGTTCGACCAAAAGGGAATTCCAGTTGTCGAACCAGCATTTGCATCAATAAGAGAGAGCAAAGATAGCGAAGTATGGGGAGTTCTATACAAACTATCGAAAGAAGATTTTGAGAGGCTTCATTATACAGAAGGTGACAGTTACGAAGTGCGATCCATTGAAGTACAAGGTAATGTAAATGGCCTTATTCAATGTTTTGCATACATTGGGCGAGAATCAAAACTCGGTTTAAGACCATCACGTCGCTACCTGCGTAAACTAATCAGTGGTGCTGTTGAACACGAGTTACCAGATGTTTACATTAATAAGCTCAAATCATATAAAAGCACATATATACCGGTAGCCTCTGAGGTCGCTGGCTTGGTAATAAAATTTTTTCTTTGGTACTCGTCAAAAGGTAAAACTGTCAATTTCATTGTGTCTAAATCTGGTGCAAGCTACGCTGCACCGGAGAAGGAAAATGTATAAGTTGAAATATCAACAGAACCACAAAAGGAGATAAAAAGATGATCGTTTCATGTAAATGTGGACAAGTGCAGTTGGAAGTTACCGGAAAACCCTTCATGGTCGCTGCCTGTTACTGCGATGACTGTCAGGCGGGCTGGAAGCGGATTGAGGCGTTTGAGAACGCTGCACCGGTATTGGACGACAGGGGCGGGATCGAAGGCCTCTATTTCCGTAATGATCGAGTTCGTGTTGTGCAGGGGGAGGAACTCTTGCAACCGTTCAAACTCAAGCCGGAGTCGCCTATGCGCCGCATGATGGCCAAGTGCTGTAACACGGCCATGTATAGCTCAAGGGAAGACTTCCGTTTTACGGGAATCATCCGTGCCCGTTTCGGACCGGATGCGCCGCCGCTGGAAGTGCGCTATTTCACCAAGTTCAGCCCGGAACAGCCCTTTGTCTCCCATGATGTCCCCAGTTATCCAGGCGTTCCGCTCCGTAACAAACTGAAGATGCTTCGCGCTCATCTGGCCGCGACTCTTCACTTGTAATATATCCCAGCTTGTTTTTGCAATGCTGCACCCCTGCAACATTTAGGATGGCTCCATATGCCCACTACACGTTCAACCTTTCTTGACAGTTTCACCCCGTTAAAAAATGTAAACTACCGTACTTATTTGATGGGGCAGGGCGTATCGCTGGCTGGCACCTTTATGCAGCAGATGGCACTGCAATGGTTTGTGTGGGAAATTACACAGGATACGCGCTGGATCGGCATTGTGGCTGCCGTTACCTCAGCACCAACCTTTTTTCTCATGCCCTTTAGCGGCGCCATTGCCGACCGCGTAGACCGGCGCAAGCTACTCATTACCACGCAAATTGCTGAGATGGTGTTGGCGCTGGGCATGGCGCTGCTCATCTTTATGGGGATCAAAGTGGTCTGGCCGGTGCTGATTTTTGCGCTGCTTTTGGGCGTCTCGGCGTCGTTTACCTTCCCATCTCAGGGCGCGTTTATTGGCGACCTGAGCGGCATGGCCGAAATTCGCAAGTCAATGATGCTCTATGCGCTGGCCATTGAGATAGGTCGCTTTGTGGGGCCGGCGCTAGCGGGCTTTGTGGTGGCGCAATTTAACACGGCCACGGCCTTTTTGCTGAATGGGCTGAGCTTTGGCGCCGTCATTTTTACGCTGTCGCTTGTGCGCGCTGAGCAGATGCGCCGCCCGCCCAGCGGCAACTTGCTGCAAAACTTTGGCGAGGCCGTGCGCTACGTGCGTCAGCAGCCGCGCATTGCTGATCTGCTAGTCTGTAGCCTGTCCATCATGCTCTTTGTTTTTGCCAGCTTGCAGATGGCCGCGCCCATTGCCGACCTGGTGCTCAATGGCGGGCCGCAACTGGTGGGCTATATGCTCGGCGCATCGGGCGCGGGCGCGGTGGTGGGCATATTGGTGATCGCGCCCCAAGTGCAGCGGTTCGAACGAGCTGGCGCCGCGTTGAGCGTCGCGCTGCTCTGGTCGGGCCTGTGGCTGATTCTCACCTCTTTCTTCACCTGGTCCCCATTGACGCTGTTGGGCATCTTCTGCTTCAGCCTGAACATTCCGGTGGTGCTGGCCAGCGTCGCTGCGCTGATCCAAATGCTGGCGCCGCCCGATATGCGGGCGCGGCTGCTCAGCGTGTCTACCATGCTTTCGACGGGGGCGCAGCCGCTGGGCGCGCTCTTTGTGGGCTGGATAGGTAATGCCTTTGGCCCCTTGGCAGCGTTGCGGGTTAACGGCTTTCTCATGGTGACTATTGCTCTGGTGCTGCTGCTGTTGCACAGAGAATTTCGCACATGGAAGGTGAACAGAGCACCCGCCCCCTTAAATCCAAACTGATTTTTAACCGAACCCTGGTAACATTCGGAGGTTACAATGTCTGAGAAAGCAACCCAAACAATCGTTCCTGGTCAACCGGTTCTTCCGCCCCCTGACTTTCCAGTGAGTTGGGATGATCCGCAGGATGCCAAGATCACTTGGTTGACCTTTTCCCCATACAGAGTCTCAATACGGCCGTTAATCTATGCCGTAATCAACGCCTTCACCGTCGGCGGCAACATTGGCCTAGAGAAGGCGGGACTACCATTTGAAGCGCGGATGAGCCGCATCAACACCTTTGCCTATATCGGCATGGCACCCAAAGCCGCTCCACCAGAGGTCGTGATGAAAGCGATGGGGTTCATCAGCCGCACCGCGCCCAGCATGTTCAAAGTGATGATGGGCAAGGTGGGTGCTGGCATGTCCAAACAGCAAGAGGCCGCTCTCAACCCCATCATTGAACAGTTTGATACCTATTGGTACGATGAACTTCTGCCCGGAATCAAACAGCATCTCGCCTATTTTGAGAGCAGTGATCTGCGCGGTATGAGCCTGGATCAACTACGCGCCCACCTGGCAGAAGCCATGCGACGTACCGAATGTATCGGGGCCATCCATCACAAGATTTTGATGCCAATGCTCTTTGCTATGAGCCAATTTGAAGAGTTCTATTGTGAGCTGTTCGACGGGGTCACGACGCTGGATGCGCTGCGGCTGACGCAGGGTTTTGACAACCTGACCGTGAAAAGCGACGAGGCTTTGTGGCGCTTGAGCCGCACCGCCCGTGCCATCCCCGAAGTGCATACGATTCTCGCCGAACACGCAGCCAGTGAAGTCATCGCCGCGCTAGAAAAATCGCCTACTAGCAAACCCTTTTTGGCTGAACTGCGTGGCTGGCTGGCTGAATATGGGCAGCGTCTCAATTCTGTCTTTGGCCTAAACGAGCCAAGCTGGATTGAGGAACCGTCACCAGCTATCCAAAATTTGCAGGCATATATCACGCTGCCTGATCGTCAGCCTGAACTGGAAGATGTGGCGGTTGTTGAGCGGGAAACGGCCGTTGCCACCGCCCGCGCCAAACTTGCTGGCTATCCTCAACCCGTGGTCGCCCGCTTTGAAACCCTGTTGCAGGCGGCTCAACTTGCCACCGTTGTCCATGAAGACCACAACGTGTGGATTGACCAACGCTTCTTCTATCACATCCATCGCATCATCATGGAATTTGGATCACGTTTGGCACAGGCTGGCTGCATCAAAACGGCCGTTGACATCTTCTACCTCACACCCGAAGAATTACAGACCAGCCGTGACAATTGCCTGAAAGCATTGGTGCAGCAGCGTCAGGCCGAGATGGCTCATTTCGGTCAGATGACCCCGCCGCCGATGCTAGGTACAGCCCCGCCGTTTGATCTGTCGAATGGCGGCTCTATGGTTCGGGCTATTTTTAAGGGCGAAATGGCACAAGCCAATGGGAGCCAACCCGAAGCCAATCTATTGCAGGGGTTGGGCGGGTCGGCGGGAGTGGTGCAAGGAACGGCCAGGGTGCTGCACTCACTCGATGAGGCGGGTAGATTACAGCCCGGTGATGTGCTGGTAACGGGGGCGACGGAGCCACCCTGGACACCGCTGTTTGCCACGGCGGCGGCGGTGGTGACGGATAGTGGGGGCGTATTGTCCCATACGGCCGTTGTCGCCCGTGAGTACCGTATTCCCGCCGTCGTTGGGGCGAGTATCGCCACCAAAACGATCCGCGATGGACAGCTTGTGGAAGTGGATGGCAGTAACGGCACGGTACGCATTCTGGTAGAGGAGACATCTCATGAACCTGCTCTGGTTGGGTGATCCCAAATCGTTTGATGCGGCTCTGGTGGGCGGCAAAGTAGCCAATCTCAGCCGCCTGGCTCGGGCTTACCATCGTGTGCCGGATGGCTTTTGTATCCCCGCGACGGTGCTGCATGAGATGCATCCCTCTGACTTGTATGATGATGTGGTAACGGCCGTTTCTGCGCTGATGGCTTGTCATGGGTTAGCTGAATTGGTAACGGCCGTTCGCTCCTCGGCCGTAGACGAGGACAGTGCCGACGCTTCCTTTGCGGGGCAGCACGAAACCTATCTCAATATTGTGGGCGTCGAGGCCATTGTGCAGGCCATCGCCCAATGTTGGGAGTCGGCACATTCGGAGCGGGCATTGGCCTATCGTCGCCAACAAGGGCTGGCCTCAGAACGGCCACAAATTGCCGTGCTGGTGCAGCAGTTGGTAGCGGCGGATAGTTCGGCCGTTGTCTTTAGCGCCAATCCAATTACGGGCAGTCGGGACGAAATTATGATCAACGCCAGTTGGGGATTAGGCGAAAGCATTGTGGGCGGCACAGTCACGCCAGACACCTTCGTCGTGAGCAAGTCTGACCAGACAATCAGTAGCCGCATCATTGCCGACAAGCAGCACATGACGGTCTCTGTGCCAGGTGGCACGTCCGAGGTAGACGTGCCGCGCTTTTTACGCAGCCAAGCCTCGCTCAATGATGAGCAAGTGCT
Organism: Ardenticatenaceae bacterium; assembly: GCA_020634215.1. Lineage (GTDB taxonomy): Bacteria > Chloroflexota > Anaerolineae > Promineifilales > Promineifilaceae > JACKCD01. The sequence continues at coordinate 7,666 of JACKCD010000015.1, forward strand.
GGAAATGGCTCAACTTGCCCTCACGCTTGAGCAAGCGATGGGCTACCCCGTTGATATTGAGTGTGCCTACGCTGGCGGCGAGCTGTACTTGCTGCAATGTCGGCCGATTACGACGTTGCCGTAATCACCTCGCAAATTATACTCCGTGCAATTTGAAACCTATGGTTTTTTTGGTACCTGTCAGGCAAAAAACCATAGGTTTCATTCAAATTTGAGTATAGTTGGCCGTTTCCCCCAGCATCCCCTTCAATTACCCCGCCACCGCATCCCTTAAATCGGTAACGTTTTATCATTTTGCCCGATGCGCTCACAATCCAGTTGCGTGTCAATCTTAAACTCGTAAGCTAGAATCAACATCATGAAAACCCTGACCAAAGAACAAGCCCGAAAGCAAATAGAGCAATTGCTTGCCGATTATCGCGCATTGGAAAATCCACAAAACCAGAGTGAAGCCAATGTTCGTGCGAACTTCATTGATCCCCTGTTTGCTGCACTCAATTGGCCTGTAAACGATGCCCACCATTACAACCGCGAAACCTATGTGCGGGGTGCTGGTTTTGCTGATATTGCCTTGACGCTCGACCCGGCGGCGGCCACTCCGCTTATTTTTGTGGAAGCAAAACGGTTTGGAGCGATTGAACCTTTGGAACGGGTGCAGGAGCGACGCAATCGAGACGTAGCGCAGCTGCGCTTGAATTTGCCGGGCATGTCGGTAGATCGCACCAAAGAAGAGCAGCAGGCGATTAACTATGCCTACCAAAATGGAATGCATTGGGCTATTTTGACCAATTTTACGTCGCTGCGGCTATTCAATGCCCGACGCGACACGCTGGTTCTCAATTTTGACAGCCCAGTAGATTTACTGGAGCGATTTGATGAGCTTTGGCAACTTTCTTTTACGGAAGTAGTGCACGGCAGCTTGGACGGTTTGCGGGGTTATCGAGAACGGCTTGATATTGACGAAGAATATTTGCGTTTGATCACCATTTGGCGGCTGCGTTTGGGGCAGGACATTATCTCGCATCGGGAAAATCGGCTGCTGCTGGCAGACCCACACAGCAACACAATGGATATTTACAAGCTGCGCGAGGCGGTGCAGCGGGTTTTAGACCGTCTGGTTGTCATTCGCTATGCCGAAGATCGGTTTGTGATTAAGGCGGATCAGCTGCGCTCGATTGTGGAGATTCGGGAGCGGACAGATTATGGGGTGCCGCTGCTGGATCAAATACGCCACTTTTTTCAGCAGTTTAATGTGCGGCACAATGGGACGTTATTTGCTGCCCATCTTTGTGATCGGTTGACGATCAGTGAGGATGTTCTACATGCTATCATCGTTAATCTTTATGATGCTCGCTTTCGTGCTATGTCGGCCGACATCATGGGGAATACGTATGAACAATATTTAGGCCAAACTCTGGCAGTTCGCAATGGCAATATTGAGGCAATAGATAATCTGGAAACGCGCAAGGCGCAGGGGAGCTATTACACGCCAGAATATATTGTGCGCTATATTGTTGACCAAACGGTTGGGCGTTATTTGTATGGAACGGACAACGGCCGTTTAGATGGTACCCCCCTTCCCGGCCAGCAGCCCAAACGGCTGGAAGAGATTGACGGCTCCAATGGCTTGCCCCCGCTCACCATTCTCGACCCTTCCTGTGGATCGGGCAGTTTTCTCATGAACGTCTACCATGTGCTGGAAACGTTTTATGAACGGGAAATCGGCCGTTTGCAGCGAGAATACGAACAGCAGGTAGAAGCCCTAACCCAACAAGGGCTGTCACCTGTGGAATTGCGAATCGAATTAGCTAATCAAACGCAGCGGCTGAAGCAGTTGGCTGGGTACAAAAACCAGATTCTGGAAAAACACCTTTATGGAGTAGATTTAGACCCGCAGGCGGCGGAACTGGCAGCGGTCAACCTAATGCTGCGAGCCATGAGCCGGGATATGCGTTTGCCGCTTATTTTGAATCAAAACATCAAGGTGGGTAATTCGCTTGTGGGCGGGTTGTCGCTTGTATTCGAGCAGGCAGATGCAGTATTGTCCCCGTTTCGCAGTCAGCTTGCGGAACTGCGGCGCATTCGTTTGGCGCAGCAGGGGCATAGCCAAAGTAATGCCGATGTGATTGGGTTGCAAGGCCAATTTGAAAGGCTGGCGCAGCAGATCAACAAGGCGCTGAACGAACCGTTGGCGGCTTATTTTGGGGAGGAGGTGGGGGAAAAACGGCCGTTTAACTGGATCATCGAATTCCCCGAATGCTTCCTCGATGCCGATGGCAACCTACGCCCCAACGCCGGTTTTACCTTTGTCATTGGCAACCCCCCCTACCTCAGCGTAGACGACACCTGGGGCAAAAACTCCCCCGATGCCGCCTACCTCAAAGAAGCCTTTGCCGACGTTTGGACTCGAAAAAGCGACCTATACTATTACTTTATTCGTCGTGGTTTGACCTTGTTGGTTCCACAAGGTCAATTAGGTCTTATCACTGCCCGCTATTATTTAGAAGCATATTACGCTCCAAATATTCGCCGAGCAATCTTACAAGACGCTGTAATTCAGCAAATAGTAGATTTTGGTAGCTACACAGTATTCCCTGGCATCGGTACAAAAACGTGTATTACTCTCTTGCAGCGTGAACCCAATGCGGAAATTCGAGCCAATCACAGGTTTACTTTTGACAAAGCACCTCATAAATCAATTAATGTTTATCAGTTTTTAGCCAATTTTTTTGATACATCACACTCACTATCCCAAGCCGATCTACAAGAAGATAGTTGGAACCTGTTTAGCCGTAGAGTAGCCCAAATTATTGACATCATAGATAGAGACACTCACCCTTTGGGTCATTTGACCCATATTGACACAGGGATGGAAACTGGACGAAACGATATATTTGGAGTAAATCAAGAAACAATTGAACATTATCAAATAGAGCCGGAGCTAATCCGCAAAAATATCAAAAATCAAGATATTAAACGCTATAACCTTGCCTTTCGCGGTCTTTATTTAATTTATCCAGAAGAAATTGAGCGTATTGAAGATTACCCCAACGCAAAAAACTATCTTGAAAAGTATCGTGACCAGCTAGAAGCAAGAGCAGCTTTTCAACGTGGCGGGCGCGAGTGGTGGCGTTTTACCTGGCCTCGTCAAAAAGAGTGGTACCAATACCCAAAAATTGTTAACCCCAATATTGCGCCTAACAATCGCTTTGCACTTGACCTTTCCACCGAATGTATTGGACTAACTGATACTTATGCTATTTTTCCCCAACAAGATTCACCAGATTTACGGTACTTGCTCGCTTTGTTAAACTCCAAAGTACTCAATTTTCGATTCCGCTATATCGGCAAAGCAAAAGACTATCGCTACGAATATTTCAAAAATGGTTTACAAAAGGTGCCGATCAAACTGGCAACCGATGGCGTGCAGCAACAGATTGTGACGTTGGCGCAAAAGATGCTGGATGGCAACCGTCTGCGCCAACTGCTGTACGATGAATTTGCCGAAATGCTGCAGGCCACCAACCACACCACCCGCCATTTTGAGAGCGCATATTACAGCCACAGCGAATATCGCGGCCACGCCCTTTACCGCACAGGGCCGGCCGATGCCAACGCCAAAGGCACCGTCACCAGCATCACCGTGCGCGAAGTAGGCAGCCAAATCCGCTTCACCATCACCGAAGCTGAGGCTGGTATCATCCCCTTGATTACATTAGAAGTACCCGACCCCGATTTCCGCCATTTTCTTTTTCTGGCACTCCGCGCCGATTTGCTTGCCAACGAACGCAAACAAATCTGGGCTAAAGGACGCTTATTAGCTGGAACACTGGCAGCACTCACCGTTCCTGTACTAAATGAAGCGGTAGGAGCAGCCAATTTGGAACAAATTCGCCAATTTATGCAGGAACTACGCCATCGCGTGGCCCGCGCTTGGGCTAAGAACGCATCAGAGGCTTTACCGGCAGTTGACATCCTCGACCTAGGCGAAATAGAAGCGGAACTTGAACAGACCGACCGTCAAATTGACACCCTCGTTTTCCAACTGTACGGCATCACCGACCGGGAAGATGTGGCATTTATTTTGGAAACGCTGTCATAAATATTTTGGAGGAAAGATAACCCATGACCATACCGATTGCTCTGCAACTATATACGCTGCGCGACGCATTGGCGCAGGATTTTGCTGGTGGCATTGAAAAAATAGCCGACATCGGCTTTGTGGGCGTGGAAACCGCCTTCTTCCCCGAGGGGTTCACCGCCGCCGAAGCCACCCGGATCATCAAGGCCAACGGGCTGCAGATTATGGCCGCCCACTGCGAGCTGCCGTTGGGGGATGACCAGCAGCCGGTGCTGGAGAGGATGGCGACCTTTGGCTGCGAGCTGTGCGTCTGGCACGGCTGGCCGCGCCATGATGATTATGGTTCCCTAGACGGGGTGAAGCGGCTGGCGGCACGGTATAACCAGGCCAACGCCGTGGCACAGGCGCACGGGCTGCGGCTGGGCATCCATAACCATTGGTGGGAATTTGAGCCGGTGGGCGACACCTACCCATACCGCATTTTGCAGGCGGAAATGGACGAGCGCATCTTTTTTGAGGTGGATACCTACTGGGTGCGAACGGCCGGTTTAGACCCCGCCGCCGTGTTGCAAGAATTGGGCAGCCGCGCCCCGCTGCTCCACATTAAAGATGGCCCGGCCACGCCCGCTGGCGACATGGTGGCGGCTGGCACTGGAGTCATGGATTTTGCGGCGGTGTTTGCGGCGGCCAGCAGCCCACAGTGGGCGGTGGTGGAGCTGGATCGGTGCGCGACGGATATGTTAACGGCCGTTTCCCAAAGCTACACCACCCTCACCCAAAACGGCTGGGCTTACGGCAAGCGGTAAGCGTGAGATTGGAGATTGGAGATTGTGCACCTTCATCAATCTCCAATCTCCAATCTCCAGCCTCCGGCTCATGATGACTTTTTCCGATGCGGTTTTAGAAGCTATGGTGCGGCGGTATCGGCCAAACGGCCGTTTATCCATCACCCCCATCGCCAGCGGCAAATTCAACAGCTCCTACTGGGTGCAGGCCGACGACGAGCCGCTGGTGCTGCGGATTGCCCCGCCCAACGATGCCGTCTACGTCTTTTACGAGGCCAAGATGATGCGCCAGGAGCCATCGCTCCACGCCCGGCTGCGGGCCGAGACAACGGTGCCCGTGCCGGAAATTGTTGCCTTTGACGACGCGCAAACGGTGGTTGACCGCGATTATATGCTGCTGCGGCGGCTGCCGGGACGGCCGTTAAGCGAGATGCCCCACGTCAACAAGGCCAAGGTGCTGCGGCAGGTGGGGGAATGCTTGGCGCAGGTGCATGGTTTAACGGCCGTTCAGCACGGTTATTTGGGCGAACACCACCCCATGCAGCCGCAGGACAACTGGGCGGCAGCGTTTGTCATTATGTGGCACAAGCTGCTTGACGACGTGGTGGCACAGGGGTTTTATGATGCCGCCGAAAGTCGCTACCTGCGCCACCTGCTGGAACGCCACCTGCCGCTGTTTGACCGCCCTGTCACTTCCCGCCTGCTGCACATGGACGTGTGGGCGCAAAATATTTTGGTAGACGACACCGGCACGCTGACTGGGCTGCTGGATTGGGATCGGGCGCTGTGGGGCGACTCGGAAATTGAGTTTGCCGTGCTGGATTACTGCGGCATTTCCGAGCCGCCGTTTTGGGCAGGGTACGGCCAACCCCGCGACTGGTCGCCAGCGGCGCAAATTCGGCAGCGGTTTTACCTGCTGTATGAACTGCAAAAGTATATTGTGATCAGAAACGGCCGTTTGCACGACCCCATCGCTGCCCAACATTACAAACAACAAGCCCTGCTGCTGGCACGGCAAATTCCAACCTGAAACAAACGACAGTGAGATTTCTCATAAGCGGCTGCACACCACGACGAATGAAAATCAAAGATTTCGCAAATTTTACAGATTCATCCGTGTTCGTCCGTGTTCGTCCGCGTCCTATTTAAGGAAAACAATGAACAAATCCCAAGTATTACACTGGTGGCAAAGTGGCGTGGTGTACCAGATTTACCCACGCAGCTTTCAAGACACAAACAGCGATGGCATTGGCGATTTAGAAGGCATTATCCAGCGGCTCGATTATCTCAACGACGGCACACCCAACTCGCTGGGTATTGATGCCATCTGGATTAGCCCCTTTTACCCGTCGCCCATGAAAGATTTTGGCTATGACGTAAGCGACTACTGTGACGTTGACCCCATGTTTGGCGACCTGGCAACCTTTGACCGGCTTGTTGAAGCTGCCCATGCCCGCCACATCAGGGTCATCATTGACTGGGTTCCCAACCACACCTCCGACCAGCACCCTTGGTTTGCTGAATCGCGCCGCAGCCGCGACAACGCCAAGCGGGATTGGTACATCTGGCGCGATGCCAAACCCGACGGCTCGCTGCCCAACAACTGGGGCAGCTTTTTTGGTGGCCCAGCGTGGACGTGGGACGAAGTGACCGGGCAATATTACCTGCATCAATTTGTGCCAGAGCAGCCCGAACTCAACTGGCGCAACCCTGACGTAAAAGCTGCCATGTTCGACACCTTGCGCTTTTGGCTGGATCGCGGCGTGGACGGGTTCCGCATGGATGTCATTGGCCTCATTATCAAAGACGAACAACTGCGCGACAATCCAGCCAACCCCCACGCTCCTGCCAACCTGCCCGAAAACGCCACCTTTCACCGCTTGCAGCAAGTCTACAACATGGATCAGGATGAGGTTCACGAGGTGATGAAGGAAATCCGGCAGCTTTTTGATGAATACGAGGCGCGGGTAGCGATTGGCGAACTGTTTGGGCCGCTGGATCGCTGGGTGAAATATTATGGTGAGCAGGGGGAGGAACTGCACCTGCCGTTTAATTTTCGGCTGATGGATGAGGGCAAATGGACGGCCGCAACGATGCAGGGGCTGGTGGATGCAATGGAAGGGGTGCTGCCGGATTTTGCCTGGCCGAACTATGTGCTGGGCAACCATGACCGCATTCGGCTGGCGAGCCGCTTTGGTGGGCAGGCGCAGGCGCGGCTGGCGGGGATGATGCTGCTGACGCTGCGCGGTACGCCGACGCTGTATTATGGCGACGAGCTGGGGCTGGAAAATGGCGACATTAAGCCGGAGCAGATGCACGACCCGCAGGGGATTAATCTGGGGGTGGCGTTTACGCGGGACGTGACGAGAACGCCGATGCAGTGGGATGCGTCGGCACAGGCTGGTTTTTCCTCGGTGGCGCCGTGGCTGCCGCTTTCAGCCGATTACGAAACGCGCAACGTGGCAGTGCAGGGGGCGCAGCCGGATTCGATGCTGACGTTTTACCGCACGCTGCTGTGGTTGCGGCGGGGGTCGGCAGTGCTGCAAGGGGGCAGCTATCGGGCACTGAATTTGCATGATGATTGCTTTGTTTATGTGCGGGAACTGAACGGTGAGCGGCTGCTGGTGGCACTGAATTTTGCCGATGCGCCGTGTCGGTTGGATGTGGGGGAAAACGGGCGTTTTCTCCTCTCCACCCATCTAGATCGGGCAGGAACAGTGGGCAAATGGCTGGATTTACGGCCGTTTGAAGGCGTTGTTATCACGCTTTGAGGCAACAATTTTTGAAAATAGGCAGGTAAAACCATGAGCGACATTCGGAACGAAGATTTTTTAAGCGGACTACTCAACGTGTTGGGTGAAACATTTGATGAGGTCAATGGCTTTTATTTAGACGGCGGCGACTCCCTCTTTACAACATTGGCAACCGTCTCCGCCGCCGAAGCCTCCATCCCCGTAGGCGGCAAATGTGCTACGCTGGCGGCGCAGGTCAAACACACTGCTTTCTATCTCCACGTCATGAACCAGTCCGTCCGTAATCCCAACTTTCCTCGACCAGATTGGGGCGAAATTTGGCGCAATGTCAATGTCGTTACTGCCGACGAATGGCAAGCCATTCAGGCAGAACTGCGGCTGCGCTATGATGAGATTATCCAACTGGCAAAGGACACGCCTGCTTGGGGAGAAGCCGAAATTGGTGGAGCCATCGGCATGGTGGCTCACTGCGCCTATCACCTGGGCGAAATTCGGCAGGCGCTTTGCACCCTGAAATAAAAATCCTGTCGCAATTGGCGGCACAGGTTGTGCCGGGGGGAACATTGCAGCGCGTGTGGTCGCTGACGGGTGGCATGTCGGCGCAGTTGACGGCACTGCAACTGCTGCTGCCCAATGGACAGACGCAAAGGCTGGTGGTGCGGCAGCCCAACCCAGCGGTGTTGCGTCATAATCCACGGGCGGCGGCGGTGGAGTATCGGCTGTTACAGCTTCTCTTTGCGGCTGGCGTGCCTGTGCCGCAGCCGCTGTGGCTGGATGAATCGGCGAAAATTTTGCCAACGCCGTATGTGGTGACGGCGTTCGTGGCGGGAAAGATGGACTTTGCCCTGGAATACGCTGGCCGTTATGCGGTGCAAATGGCCGAACAGTTGGCGGCAATTCATCGGATGAAGGGTTGGAAAGGGTTGGGGTTGCCTTTGGCAGAAGGCTGTTGGGAACAAACGTCTTCTGCCAAGGCTAACGCGGCGTTGGGGGAGGAGCCGATTCGGGCGGCGTTGGCAAAATATGGGCTGTGGCAGCCGCAAAACGAGCTGGTCTTGCTGCACGGGGATTTTTGGCCGGGGAATGTGCTGTGGGAGGGGGGGGAATTAATGGCCGTTCTCGACTGGGAAGATGCCAAAGTAGGCGACCCGCTCCTCGATCTGGCAATTAGCCGACTCGATTTGGCCTGGATATTTAGCCCGGAGACGGCGGAGGTGTTTACAAAGCGGTATGGGGAATTAACGGCCGTTTCCCTTACCAACCTTCCCTATTGGGATTTATGCGCCGCCCTCCGCTTCATTCGCATTACCCAAGCCAACTTAGCACCCTGGGCTGCATACTACCAACCCTTCAATCGCCCCAACATCACCGAACAGACAATCCATCGCAATTATCTATGGTTTGTAAACCAAGCCTTGGCAAAATGGGGGGAATCGTTGATCGGAGAGTAGAGGTTGCTTCCCTCTCCAATCTCAAACCAGTTCTAAGGGTGCCGTTTCCTCATAGGCAAAACGATAACCCAGGTCAGGAATCGTATGGATAAACTTAGGGTCGTCGGCCGTTGGCTCCAGCTTGCGCCGCAGACGGCTAACCAAGCCGCGCACCAAATCTCGGCTGCCCCCTTCATCATACCCCCAAACCCGCTCCACAATGACATCAAACGGCACCACCTGCCCCTCATTGGTCATCAGCACATAGAGCAGATAAAACTCCAGCCGCGTCAGCCGCTGTGGCTCCCTGCCCATTACCGTGACCGTGCGCGTTTCCGGGTCAAGCGCAATGAGTTCTTCCTTTTTCAGACTGGGCAGCACAAACGCTGGAATTGCCTCAATACGGCGCAGCAGAACCTTGGCATAAACTGCCAGCAGCCGGGGCGAGACGGGGCGCGGCCAAAATAGGTCGGCTCCGGCCTGAAGAATGGCAACTTGTTGATGCTCAGGAATGGGGTCGGAAATGACAAAAAGTGGCACGCGGGTCACATTACGCAGCCGCGCCACGTCTTTTTGCATGGTGCTGGTTTTGTCATAGGCCAGGATAAGTAGGTCTGCCCAATCGTGCATCCAATCTTTCAGAACATCGCTTAAGCCAACGCGGGGCACAGCGTTGAGACCCGTGCGCTGTAGGGTCATTTTGTACATATCCCGCTCTTCCTGATCTTCAGCTACGATAAAAACTTTCATAGGGAGATTATGGCAAGAGTGCGGGGATGGGGCAAGGGAAAGGGTGATTGGTAATCAGTAATCGGTAATCAGTCGGTTTGCTGATTCCCGATTACTGTTCACTGGTCTTCAACCAAGACCCGGCACTTAGGACACAAATTTTCTAGCCCGATGGTTTTGAGGCGGGAGTGAGCGCGGCGCTGGCGTATGGGCTGGCCGCAGCGGGCGAGGGTGGATTGGCGGCTGTCGTCTACGATGTGCCATTGGTCGCCGCTGAGGAGGACGACGGGGTTGTTGTCGTCGCGCATGGTGTCAGGGTTCTAATTCGTTGAGGAAGGTGAGGATGGCTTGATTAACGGCCGTTTTTTCCTCAATTGAAGAACTATGCCCCGCCTTGGGGATCATCACCAGCTTCGACCCAGCGATTTGCGCCTGAATCCGGCGCGACTTTTCCGGCACCGTTGCCACATCTTCATCTCCCACTATGATTAGTGTTGGAGCCATAATGCGGGGTAGCTGTTCATACACCCCTTCGCGCTCAACTACCCCCATCACCGCCCGCGTAATGCCGATGCGGTCATTTTCAATCAGCCGCTGCTTCCAAAGCTCCCGCTCCACCGCCCGCGCCGGGTCGTGCAAAAACGTCTGCCCAAACATAATGGGCATAATACGGTCGGCAACAGGTCGTATGCCAAACCAGCGGGCGACAAAGTTCAGCATTTTGTACCGCCCTACATTTTCGGCCGGCTCTGGGTCAGCCGAAGTTTCCAGCAAAATCAGCGATTTCAGCAGCTCCGGGTAGCGAATTGCCAGCCGCATCCCCACAAAGCCCCCCATAGAAAGCCCAACAAAGTGGCAGGGAGCCGCATTGAGTAATTTTATAACGCCCCAGGCATCTTCGGTTAGCGAGTCAAGGTCATAGCCAACGGCCGTTACTTCACTCTGTCCCTGTCCACGAAAATCAAACGTAATACAACGATACCGCTCCTGTAGGGCTTCTACTTGTGCTGCAAACATTTGTCCGCTCCACAGCAGCCCATGAGCAAACACCACTGTTTCTAGGCCATCCCCGGTTATCTCGTAGTGCAGATTGGCTCCGTTCACCTGTAATTTTGGCATGATTCTTTCCCCTATCATAAACTTTACTAGGATATTATCATCATTTGCCCAGGCTCGTCTAATTTGTGAAGGGATCGCACTTGCCAACTTAGCAACTTCCGTTTATAAATGAGGCGTTAGGCACCGATCATTTGTTACTTAAATAGTCAGAGATAATCCCCAAAATTGTTCGTAAGTTGATACTTCCAAACAGATCTTTCGCAAGGATTCATTAAAATTATGAGCGAGAAAACAGAGTTCACGGGTTTAACCATGCCTGTTTTTACAGCCTTTGGCTGGGCAGGTCAGGAAAACGCTATTAAATACGCTCTTTCCCAACTTGAGCAGTTTATCCAACAACTTCATGCTAATTTGCCGCATTCGGCACGGGTAGATTTTCCCCATTATGGTTTGAGCGTGGAAAATCGTACGGTTTATCTGGCCGCTGAAGCTGACACCGAAAAGGATATGCATATTACCTTTAATGCACGCCCAATGAGTTTTGAAATACTTGTTGCGGTGACAGACAAAGAGGTTTTGAGCCGTACCTGGAAGCTGCTGCTGCGGAATTTGTCCAACACGATGTCGCTAATCAACAAGCTAGACCCTAGTTGGACGCTGCGTGTGCAGCAGATGCAGCTTGTGGAAGGCTCTGATGAGCCAATTCATTACCAGGATTTATACCGTGATACGGCGAAAAAACTGGATGATGTGGCTGCTCAAGAGATGTTTGAAAAGGCTGATTATTTGAATGGTGAGGAAAAGTGGATTACGCCGATTTACTTGAGCCAGCGTATCCCTTCGGAGCAGATTGCAGCGATGGGGCGGGGGGTGACCCAGGTGTTGTCGGAGCGGCTGGCGGCGATGATGCCGCTGATTACGATGTTGGGCGGCCGGGTAGCTGGACAGCGGCCGCGCCCCAAACCCGCGAAGCCGACGAAACAAACGGCCGTTTCTCCCACAGAAGCCCCAACTGCCATGCCCCGTCCCGTTGTGCGGGTTGAGATGGAAACGGCCGTTACGGCCGGCCCTCAGGAACTCTTTACCTTCTCCACCGTTCTCAAACCACTCCACATTCGGCGTGGCTTCATCAACCTCACCCCCGAACATTGGCTCTTCTTTGCCGAAGGAGCCCGCTCCGAAACCCGCTCTGTCATTCTCAAATTTGGCAGCCAGGTTGACAAAGAAAGCACCGTTTGGCGGCTACAGCCCTCCGATATGGCACGTATAGTCCTCAGCCCCTCCGCCCACCAGTGGCTAGAAAAAACCTTCGATGCCGAAGACACCATTTACATACGCGCCACCGAAAGCGTCAGCCGTCAAATAACCGTTGACCTGATCAAGGACAACAAGTAGAAAGAATTTGGCTGGTCTTACAGTCCGAAGATCCATAAGCATTCAGAGCGTTGACGGCAAAACATCTTATAGGATTGCTTTTTGAGACTTTCACAAAACAAGGGTTGCCATATCAACGCGCTTCATTACAATTAAGATAGGGATGAGAGAAAGGGTGCTGCATCTATTGCAGCACCCTTTTTTCATGGACGAAACGAAACGCCCATGGGAGGGTTATTTGCTTGTAGAATGCAAACAAAGCAAAATCCATTCCCGCTTTTCCCAAAAATCACGATCAACATAGGAAAAGTATGTCTCGAACAAAAATAGTTGCAACCATAGGCCCCGCCTCCAATCAGCCCGAAACCATTCGCCGTATGCTGGCCGCAGGCATGACGGTCGCTCGTATCAATTTCTCACATGGCGACCACGAATCCCATCGGGCAACCATCGAAACGCTTCGTCGGGTCGCTGATGCCGAAAATCGCGTCCTTGCCCTACTTGGCGATCTGCAAGGCCCCAAGCTGCGGCTGGGGCAGGTCAAAACAGGCGGATTACAGCTCGCTCTGGGCGATGAAATCTTGCTTACCTCCCACCCCGGCCAGCCGGCCATGATTCATTTCCCGCACGAAGAACTGTTTCCTTCCATCCGTCCCGGTGCCCGCTTAGTCATTGGTGATGGCGAAGTCGAGTTTACCGTTGCCGACAACACCAACAATGTCCTACGCTGCATTGTGACTGTCGCAGGTCTGCTCGAATCGCGCAAAGGGGTCAACATCCCCGGCACGCTGCTGCCCATTTCCAGCATCACCGATAAGGACAAGGAGGATTTGGCTTTTATTTGCCAAATGGATCTTGATTATGTTGCTCTCTCTTTTGTGCGTGAAGCTAACGATATTCACGAACTGCGTGCGCTAATGGACACATATGGGAAACGCATTCCGATCATCGCCAAAATTGAAAAGAGCGAAGCCATTGAACACTTGGAAGATATCCGCGATGCTGCCGACGGTATGATGGTAGCTCGCGGTGATTTGGGTATTGACATGCCGCCGCAAGAAGTACCGCTGCTGCAAAAGCGTATCATTGAAACATGCAACATCGTGGGCAAACCCGTCATTACTGCCACCCAAATGCTGCAATCTATGGTGGAACACCCACGCCCCACCCGCGCCGAAGCCAGCGATGTTGCCAACGCCATTCTGGATGGCACAGATGCTGTGATGCTCTCTGGCGAAACCGCTTCAGGCAAATACCCAGTCGAGTCGGTGTTGATGATGAAACACATCAGCGAAATTACCGAAAAAGCATTCCCCTATGACAAATGGCGTAGCCAGCGCTGGCGGCGGTGGTCAGATTTCAACACCGTTACCGAAGCCATTAGCGGGGCGGCGTGCGACATTGCCGAAGAGATTGTAGCGCGGGCTATCGTCAGTGCTACTCTCAGCGGCGGCACAGCCCGCCACATTGCCCGTCATCGTCCACATGTGCCAGTTATGGCAGTTTCCCCCTCTCGCAAAACCCAGCGTCTGCTGGCACTCATTTGGGGCGTAGATTGTGTTTTGGTACCGGACTTTAGCAATACCGATGTCATGCTGCGGGAAACAGTCAACGCGATGAAGTCGTTTAACTTGGTTCCTGGTGACAAATTGGTCATCACCGCCGGAGTTCCTTTTGGGCAAACGGGTCATACCAACCTTATCCAGGTTCATGAAATTTCCTAGAGAATGACTTTGTCCCTATTGACAATGATGGTTGCTTCGCCCAAACTCGCCCAAACCTTTCTCGCCGACTTTGTTGATGTCGGGTAGGAGATATTATGTTAATGAATACGGCTATAGAGTCATCAATTCTGGAAGAACGTGGGGGATGGTCTCCTTCGTCTATTAACCGGATTGAAGATACAGGTTTGCAGCAAGGATTTCTACAAGACTTGGCCTTGAAGATTATGTATTTTCGTGGTCAATTGACCGGCTCTGAAGTTGCCGAGCATATGCACTTGCCGTTTCAAACGGTAGTTAGCTATGTAATGGAGTTTTTGAAGCGGGAGCAGATGTGTGAGGTGCGTGGCTCCGGTGGGTTGGGGGCTGGCGCATATCAATATGCTATTACGAGTAAAGGGGTTGCGCGGGCGCGGGAACAGCTTGAGCGCACAGCTTATGTGGGGCCGGCACCGGTGCCATGGGAAGTTTATGTGGAAGCGATTCAGGGGCAGGGTGGGAATCGTTTGCAGGTAACGCCCAGTATTATGAAGCAAGCACTTTCCCATTTGGTTATGTCGGATTCGGTTTTTGGCAAAATTGGGCCGGCCGTTAATTCTGGCAAATCCATCTTTCTTTATGGTCCACCCGGTAATGGCAAAACAACCATTGCCGAAAGTGTTGGCCGCTTGGTACTGCAAAACGACATGTGGATTCCCCATGCAGTAGAGGTAGATGGGCAAATCATCAAGGTGTTTGATGAAATTAACCATGAGATGGTGCCGGAGCCAGAAAACCGCAATGCAGGAGGAGCCGGCCGCAAAGACGGCCGTTGGGTACGCATCAAACGGCCGGTTATTACCGTCGGCGGCGAACTCACCCTAGACGGTTTAGAATTGGTTTACGACCCAATCAATAAATATTACGAAGCCCCGTTCCAAATGAAGGCTAATGGGGGGATGTTTTTAATTGATGACTTCGGCCGGCAGCAAATTCGCCCCCGCGACTTGCTCAACCGCTGGATTGTGCCTATGGAAAAAAACATAGATTTCCTGGCACTCCACACTGGTCGCAAAATTGAAGTCCCCTTTGAAGTGCTGATCGTCTTTTCTACCAATCTCCCACCACGCGACCTCGTTGATGAGGCCTTTCTTCGCCGTATCCGGCACAAAATCGAAGTTGTTTCGCCTACCTTTGACCAATATCGGGAAATATTTGAGAAGGTATGCAAGGCATATCAGATCCCCTACGACAACCAAGCCGTTGTTTACCTGCTGCAAGAGTATTACATTAAGCAAGGGCGGAAGGTGCGCGCTAACCATCCCCGCGACATCGTAGAGCAAGTAGTGGATATTGCTGCTTATTTGGGTGTGGAGCCACGGTTGAGCAAAGAGATGGTTGATCAAGCCGCGCAATCCTACTTTGTGGATCTGTCATAGCGGAAATCAAGTACCCCACCTAATAAAAGCGAAAAGAGAGGCTAAGTAGCCTCTCTTTTGTGTTTAGAAGACAAAGCCCCACTGTGCCGTGTGAACTCAGTTGCATGAACCTGCATTCGCAGGTGGGGGTCTTTACAAACGGTTACTGCCTGGCCTTTCAGCTACTACATCCCCTCTTGTATTTGCGACCCCCTTAAATATCGCGTTGGCTCAGCACGTGAAATTCATCACGTACACCGCAGGGTTGTTTACATACTAACACAGTCGTTTTTGCCTGACAAGTTGTACTTTAGTTCACAAGCTCCCGGCTTAGTAGGAAAAGAAAGATGAGATTTGTCCATATTTTGTACAGATGTACTGGTTTTGCTTTCTTTTCGTGTTATGATCTTGCTAAATCAATATAGGTTAGAGCGACAAGATGCAAAATCGGTTTTTAAGACGACTTCACTCTTTGTGGGGTGAACCCAATATAGCCTTACTCCCTGTTAATGAGACACCACTCCCTGGTGTGCCCCTAATTACGTTGCGCCAACTGACGAAAACGTTTAGCGAAGGGGGACAGACGCGGACAGTGCTGGATGAGCTTGACTTGACGGTAGATGCGGGGGCGTTTGTGGTGCTGCTGGGTCATAGTGGCAGTGGTAAAAGTACCTTGCTTAATCTGATAAGCGGCATTGAGACACCCAGCAGC
This sequence comes from Ardenticatenaceae bacterium, assembly GCA_020634215.1. Classification (GTDB taxonomy): domain Bacteria; phylum Chloroflexota; class Anaerolineae; order Promineifilales; family Promineifilaceae; genus JACKCD01. The sequence continues at coordinate 23,707 of JACKCD010000015.1, forward strand.
GGTGCGGTGGAAATTGGGGGCGTGAACATTACCGCCCTGCCTGATCACCAGCGGACGCTGTTTCGGCGGGATCGAATTGGGTTTGTGTTTCAATTTTTTAACCTGATTCCGACGCTGACGGTGCTGGAAAACGTGACGCTGCCGCAGGAGTTGGCGGGGATGGAGAAAACGGCCGTTTCTACCCACGCCCTCCACCTTCTCCACCGCGTCGGGTTAGCCGACCGCGCCCAAGCCTTCCCAGACAAACTATCCGGCGGCGAGCAGCAGCGCGTCGCCATTGCCCGCGCCCTCGTCCACGACCCCATGCTGCTGCTGGCCGACGAACCCACCGGCAACCTCGATGAAGAAACCGGCCAGCGCGTCCTAGATCTACTGCTGGAACTCACCCGTACCGCTGGCAAAACGCTCATCATGGCAACCCACAACCCCGATATTGCCAAGCTGGCCGACCGAGTGCTGCGGGTACAGGATTCAGTAATCAGTTATCAGTAAACAGTCTGAGCCACTGATTACCGACTACCGATTACTGATTACCGATCACTGATTACCGATGACCAATAACACCCCCCTCTGGCGGCTCACCTGGCGGCGGCTGCGCCAACGGCCGTTTCAGTACATCCTGCTCATCGTTGGCGTGGCGATTGGCGTGGCGATGATGGTCTCCATTGACCTTGCCAATGGCTCCGCCAGCCGCGCCTTTGCCCTTTCCACCGATGCCGTTACCGGGCGTACCACCCATCGCATTGAGGGTGGGCCAAATGGGCTGGACGAAGCCGTTTACCGGCGGCTGCGGCAGCAGTTGGGCTACCAACTGGCCGCGCCCGTCGTCGAGGGATATGTGCAGGCAGCGGCGCTGGGACCACAGCCCATCCGATTGGTGGGCATTGACCCCTTTGCCGAGCCACCCTTTCGCAACTATTTTGGCTCTGGTGACGGGAATGCCGATGGCTTGACCCCCTTCCTGACTCAGCCCAACGCCATTGTGCTGGCCGAATCGCTGGCGGAACCGGCAGGGTTGGGGCTGGGGGATGAGGTGGTGGTGGAGATTAACGGCCGTTTACACCTCACCACCATCGTCGGCCTGCTCACCCCGCAAGACAACAGCCGCCGCCGCGCCCTCAGCAACCTCATCTTTGCCGACATCGCCACCGCCCAGGAGCTATTTGGGCAGGTGGGGCGGCTGAGTCACATTGACCTGATTGTGCCAGATCCCGCATTGCTGCCCGCCATTCAGGCCATTTTGCCCGCCGCTGCCCGGCTAGAAACGGCCGCTTCCCAGCAAAACGCCATCCAGCAAATGACCGCCGCCTTCAGCCTCAACCTCACCGCCCTCAGCCTGCTGGCGCTCGTCGTCGGCATGTTTCTCATCTACAACACCGTCACCTTTAGCGTGGTGCAGCGCCGGCCGCTTTTTGGCGTGCTGCGCTGCTTGGGGGTCACACGGCAGCAGTTGTTCCATCTCATTTTGGCCGAATCGCTCATTTTGGGGCTGGTGGGAGCCGTGTTGGGGGTGGGGTTGGGCATTGTGCTGGGGCAAGGGACGGTGCGGCTCATCACCCAAACCATCAACGACCTCTATGTTGTGGTCAATGTCCAAAGCGTCACCATTCCCCCCGCTACCTTGCTCAAAGGGCTGCTGATTGGGGTGGTGGCTGCTGCAGGAGCAGCAGTCATCCCCGCCTGGGAAGCGATGCGAACCACGCCGCAAACAACGCTGCGCCGTTCGGCCGCCGAGGGGCGGATTCGGGAACTGCTGCCGTGGCTGCTGCTGGCGTGGGCGGTATTAACGGCCGTTGGCGTGTTCCTCCTCTGGGCGCAAGCAGGCGGGCTGGTGGCCTCATTCGCTGGGCTGTTTGCCGTGTTGATTGCTGCCGCCCTGCTCACGCCGCCAACAACGGCCGTTCTCATGCGCTGGCTGGCTCCACTGGGCGACAAGCTGCTGGGGGTACTGGGGCGGATGGCTCCGCGAGAAATCGGCCGTTCGCTCAGCCGCACCTCCGTGGCCATTGCCGCCCTGATGACGGCCGTTTCCGTCATCGTCGGCGTTTCAATTATGATCGGCTCCTTCCGCAGCACCGTCATCCAGTGGCTGGAGCAAACCCTCCAGGCCGACATCTACGTGTCGCCGCCGGGAGCCACCGCCACCCGCGACATAGGAGCGATTGACCCCACCATTGTTGCCGAATTGAGCGGGTGGCCGGGGGTGGTGCAAACGGCCGTTGCCCGCCCCTCCGAAGTGTTTGCCCCCGATTTAGGCCGCACGGTGCAGTTGGTCGCTGCCGCCGGGGACGTGTCGCGGGGGAACCGCCCCTACGCTTGGAAACCCGACGGGGTGGAAAATCCGTGGCTGGAGCTGGGCGAGGGGGTGATTATTTCCGAGGCGCTGGTGCTGAAGGAAGGGCTGCCGATTCCGCCGCCGCCGCTGACGCTGCAAACGGCCGTTGGTCCGCAAACCTTCCCCGTGCTGGCCGTCATCTACGACTACGCCAACGACCGAGGCACCATTTTTATGGACAAGGCGCAGTATGCCGCGCTGTGGCAGGACGAGGCCACCTCGTCGCTGGCACTGTTTGTGGCCGAGGGGACGGATGTGGACAAGCTGGTGCAGGAGATGCAGGGGGCGATAAACGGCCGTCAAGCCCTCGACATTCGCTCCAACCAGGCACTGCGGCAAACGTCGCTGGAGGTGTTTGACCGCACCTTTGCCATCACCTCGGCTCTGCGGCTGCTGGCGGTTATCGTCGCGTTTATTGGGGTGCTGAGCGCCCTGCTCAGTTTGCAGCTTGAGCAAACGCGGGAGCTGGGTATTCTTCGCGCCACGGGGATGACGCTGCGCCAGCTTTGGGCATTGACGCTGCTGAAAACGGGGCTGATTGGGGCGGTGGCGGGGGTGCTGGCGATGCCGGTGGGGTACGTGCTGGCCTGGATTTTGATCTACGTCATCAACGTGCGTTCATTTGGCTGGACGCTGCAAATGCAGCTGCAGCCGGGCTACTTTGTCCAATCGCTGGCCGTGGCCGTCATCGCCGCGCTGCTGGCGGGCATTTACCCAGCGTGGCGGCTGGGGGGGATGGTGATAGCAACGGCCGTTCGGGAGGAGTAGGGGCGCATCGCATACGCCCTATGGTGCGGCTATGGTGGCGGTCGGCAAAAGGGTTGGGTTGCATTCAAGGGTAACGGCCGTTTTCTTCACACACTTTGCAGAAAAACGGCCGTAAACTTGTGACCCATTAAAGATAATAACAGTAGGTACCCCAATTTCACCCCGGTTGAGGATCAAGGGAATCAATCACACTGAGCAATGCTTGTAGGGATGCAGCACATTGTGTGGCATCAGGATGACTGGCACGGAGACTTTTTAAGGCATCGTCAATGGCCGCGTCCATGGTAAACCAGTTGCCAGAATTCATTGGTTTCAGGGTGGACTGTGCATTATCCCAAGCCGTTTCTAGGTCAGCGATGCGTGTTTTGGCCTGATTCAAGTCGTTATTCTGCACCAAGGTTAGTGTATCTTTCGTAATCTGGCGGAAAGGAGACAAATCCCCTAAGGAGACCCCGGATGCCGCATGGGCAGCTTCCAGGGCTGACAGTTGAGCCGAACGCCCATAATACCCTCCTAGGGACAGAATCATCAATGTGGCGACAACGCCAGCCACTTGCCACGTTACGGGGAATCTCTTGGGCTTGTTTTCAACAGCAGCGGGCGATGTAGCTTCCAAATCATATTTGGTAATGGTCAAAAAGGTTACAACGGCGACAATGCCAGCGAGAAAGACCGCACTGGTGATGGCTGCCCCCAAGCCTAAACCTCCAAAAGCTGGGTCTTGGGAAAGATAGTCACCAATGGATGCTCCCAGGGGGCGCGTTAAAATGTAGGCGATCCAAAACGAGAGATCCCCATCAAGCCCCAGCCGCCAAGCGACAGCCACCGCGATGATTGTGGCGCATACAATCAGCCCTGTTGTTAGATACCCCAAACTTAGCCCTTCGGCCATTAAGTCGCCAGACGCTGTGCCTAAGGCAAACGTGAAAAGAATGGCAAGCCAGTAGAAAGATTCCCGCTGGGTTGTATAAATGGAATGAATTGAAATTGTCCCCTCCTGCGAGTACCAAATTGCAAAAGTGCTTGCTAAAGCGATACTAAAAAGGATAGTGCTTGCTTCCAGGGGAAAGTGCAGATTATCAGTTAAAATGTCGGTTATAAGCGTGCCAAAAACGCTAATTAAAACTACAGACAGCCAGTATAAACTGGGGGTATATTTTCGCGCACGAAATTGCAGAATGAGCATTACGGCTAGGAATATGCCCATAACAACGGCCGTTCCATAAAGGCCAAAGTTTAGATTCACATTGAGAAAATCGGATGCTGTTTCTCCAATGGTTGTACACAAGACCTTAATCACCCAAAAGAAAAGAGTTATTTGGGGTACTTTATTCAACATAGCTTTCTTATTCATTTTTTGTCTGTTTACCTTATACAATGGCAAGATTTAGCACTCGCTGAATGCTATTGGTAGATTTTCCTGCTCATGAATAAGAGGACGATGAAAATAAAATGAGGCAGCATTTATGTTACACTTTTAGATAACATCGCACCTGCATCAGATGGTGCTGCGCCTGCACAAGAAATGATGGTGAGCGACAACGACACAATAGTTAGTATGGCAACCTGCCCTGCGGCAGATAAGCGAGCTATTATCAAATGAAAGATTTTATGGTATTGACCAAGGGAATGGTTTATTGATGGTGAAACGAGTTGGGTTTGTGATTTTACTGTTTTTGCTGGCTACTGGCTGGTGGCTGTGGGAGCGTGGAGGGGAAACGGCCGTTTCTCCCACCACTACCACTTCCTCCTTCCTCCCCTTGCTCACCGACGACGGCAACGCCAGCCGCTTTGCCCGCGCCACTGAGCCAAACGCCGTGCAGTTCCCCCGCGATCTGGGGGCGCATGAGGATTACCAAACAGAGTGGTGGTATTACACGGGGAATTTGGAGACGGCTGACAAACGGCCGTTTGGCTTCCAGTTCACCATCTTCCGCCGCGCTCTTACTGCCGAAGCTACCGACACGGCCTCCGACTGGCGCACGAATCAGGTGTATTTGGCGCATTTTACGGTGAGCGATGGGGAAAACGGCCGTTTTTACGAGCGCGAACGGTTTAGCCGGGGTGCCGCCGGGCTGGCCGGGGCGCAGGCCGAACCCTACCGCGTTTGGCTGGAAGATTGGTCAGTGGCCGAAACGACAGCAGGAGAGGTGCGACTGCAGGCCAAAACCGAGGAGGTTGCCGTTGACCTGCTGCTTACCCAAACGCTGCCCCCCGTTTTGCAGGGGGACGGTGGCCTCAGCCAAAAGGGGCCAGAGCCAGGCAACGCTTCCTACTATTATTCGATTGTGCAGCAGAAGGTGCGCGGCACGGTGACGCTGCCAGAAGGGGTGCTGGAGGTAACGGGCGTGGCCTGGAAAGACCATGAATACTCCACCAACGCCCTGCCGGCCGATGCCGTCGGCTGGGATTGGTTCTCGCTCCAATTTGACAACGGCGCGGCGTTGATGCTGGTGCAAATTCGGCGGCAGGATGGCTCACTTACCTTTGTGCCGGACGGCATTTTTGTACAGCCCGACGGCACAACGCAGCTTGTGACGGCAGGCAGTTGGCAACTGGATGTGTTGGACCGCTGGACGAGTGAGGCATCGGGGGCGACGTATCCGATGGGGTGGCGGCTGCAGGTGAGGGAATTGGGGCTGGATGTGGAAGGACGGCCGTTAATGCCCAACCAGGAGCTAACCGGCACCACTATTTATTGGGAAGGAGCCGTCCAGTTTAACGGTACGCTTGACGGCCGGCCGATCACCGCCAAAGGCTACATCGAAATGACGGGCTATGCTGGGTCAATGATCGGGCGAATTTGATGGGAGATGGTCGCATAGGGCGCAACAGTTTTGTACACCCTATGCGCCAACGTTATTGCTCTGCCAACATCTGCTCCGGCATCTCACTCCGTTCCCGTACTTCTTCAAAACGGTATTGCTGGCAGATTTCCCCGTTTTCAAACACCGTCACCAGCTCATCTGGCCGCAAATCCGCTTCGGCCACCGTCTCATACCCGCTCCAGCTATCCCGCACCAGCTTCAACCGCCCCCGCTTCGACGACTTGCCGGGGTCGCTTACCGGGTCTTTGTACACGTCCCGCCACGCCCCCGCCACCTTCACCGCGCTTGCTTTGAAGGCAAATTTATGCGTGTCGCGGTCCAGCTTTTGCAGCAGCGCCCCACCCATGCCAAACACAATGTTATCCACACTAAAGCCAGCCCCACTCACCGCCGCCAAAATGTCGCCAATGGTGTCGTAATCAATCCCGTCGCCATAAATCATGCCAATTTTAGGGTTCAACACTTTATAACCCTGCGCGTTGACCGTGCCGCCAAACCGCTGCCACAGCCGTTCCAGCACCGCCACCGACATCGTGGGCGGGTCGCCACTGTCTGGGCGCACCACAAATTTGCCGTCCCGCGCCAAAATCTCATCTTTAAGTTCCACGCCAAAAAGCTGGTCAACGGCGTGGTAAATGTCAAACGAATCAGCCACCACCGACATGAGACCGGTGGGAAATTGCTCGATAAAGTGGCGATATGCCCCCAACTCATGTTCCCGTCCCCACGAGGTGACGGTCGAATGCTCGGCGGCCATCACCGAAAAGCCGCACACGTCGCTGTCATAGTAGCGCATGGCGTATTCGATGCCCGCCAGCGTGTCGGTTCCCCAGAAGTTGACCAGGTGCGCCATGCCGCCCAGCCCGGCGCTTTCGCTAGAAGAAACGCCGCGAAAGCCAAAGTCGTTGAGGAAAAATGGGTTCCATTCGGCTCCCGTCAGAGCGGCATATTGCCCGATCCGCTGTTTGATTTGCCAGCTTAGGGTGGCAACGGTGGTGGGATACCACACCTTCATGAGCAGGGTTTCGATGAAGTTGGTGAGGAAGGGGACGCGCTCGTCGGTGTTTTCCACGGTGGCGAGGACGTTGCGGACGGGAATAACCGTGCCTTCGGGAACGGCTTTGATGCGGAGGGGTAAACGGCCGTTATGCTCCCGCACAATCCAATCCCACCCCTCTCGGTTGAAATAATCCGCCCCAAACAGCTTACGGCAAAACGCCTCCGCCTCATCTACCATCCACGGCTCAATGACCACCCCCGCCAAATATTCTCGCAGGTAATATTGCAGCCCAAAAAAGAGGGTTTCATCAAACCGCCCGCCGCGACTTTCCAAATAAGAATAAACGCGCTCGGTGCGCGGTGGATATTGTTTCCAGTGAGTATGTTTATAGGCATCGGTTGCCAAAATCAGGTTTCGCTTGGTCATTATTTCACCTTTGATAATTAGTGTTTCTGGTACACTTTTGTAGTGTAGTGTCCATAAGACACTTTGTCAAGGGGAAATGATAGGCACTTACGCACCAGCATCGACAATTTTTTGTCGATAATTTTGTAAACACGGATGGGAAAAACACAGATGATTCTACTTTCTATCCGTGTTCCTCCCATCTGTGTTTATACCTTTTTTACCGGCGTAGTCCGGTAAAAGACGTAGCACCTTACAGCAATTTTTAGTTTGCAATGAAGAAGGGCAGGGCTTGTTGGCTTGAGGTAACGCTAGATCAAATTATTTATGATAGGAGCATATGGAAACAACTGATTTTGAGTAAGTAACGGCCGTTCTTTCCCCCAAAAACACCCTCACAGCGAAGCCGTTGCCTCAGCCAACATCTCTGTAATCCACTGGTTGATACTTTTGCCGTTCACCTCAGCTATCTTTGCCACAGCTTCATGCACTTCCACCGGCAAACGCACCATCAGCTTGCCAGAATATGGTTTATTGGGTTGCTCCCCACGCCTGGCACACGTTTCCAAATAAAAATCAACCGCTTCTTGAAAAGCATGGCGTATTTCGCCCACACTTTCCCCATGAAAGGTGATGATGTCTCGAATACCTACAATGCGCCCAATCAATAGCTCATCTTCATCGCTGTACTCAATTCGAGCGGCATACCCTTTATAACTCATTGGTTTCATGATTCTACCTCTAATTGACGCAAGAATTCGCGCACAGCGCGAACCTGGTATGGCTTGGCCTCTTTGCCAGGATGTGGACGATGGAAATCGGCCCGTAGCTCTCCTTTCTTGAAGCCAACTCGTGATCCGCTACCCTCGATCAGTTCGCAGCCAAGGGCAATAAGTAGCGATTCAATGCGCCTCCATTCAATATTACGTAACACAGGATTCGTGAAGATTTGCTCCAAAGTGCGCTTTTGGCTATTGTTCATATTGCTATAGTATCAGATTTCAGTATCACAAGCAAGATAGCTTGCGCGATTATGCAAGATAGAGAAAATCATAATATGGGACACACAAACATCATCCGCGTTTGTCCGCGTTTGTCCGCGTCCCATAAAGGAACCAGCTTATGAATGATCACGAACTGCGAAACCAACTGGTGCGAATGCTAACCGTGCGGCAGGCGCATATGGATTTTGAGGATGCGATGGCGAATTTCCCCGCCGACCACATCAACACCATGCCGCCCAACTGCGACTACACCTTTTGGCATTTGCTGGAACACTTGCGGATTTGCCAGAAGGATATTTTGGACTACATTGCGAGCGATGATTACCGGTGGCCGACGTTTCCCGATGATTTGTGGCCGGAAAAAACGGCCGTTTCCACCCCCACCCTCTGGCAGCAAACCATCAATGATTTCATCGCCGACCGGCAAGCCCTGGTTGAGATTATCAACGACCCCGCCACCGACCTCTTTGCCCCGCTGCCCAACAGCGGCGAGCATCAACATCACATTCTGCGCGAAATCAACATCATCGCCAGCCACAACGCCTACCACACCGGCGAACTGGGCGTATTGCGCCAGCTAATGGGGTTATGGGGCTAAATTTCACGCAAAGGCGCAAAGCCGCCAAGATTCCTTTGCGCCTTTGCGCCTTTGCGTGACACATTCTTATCACGACATGGACATTGGAAAGGAAGTTTTACGCGCTGCCCAACGGCTGCACGGGCATGTTTACCAGACTCGGCTTGACTATTCCCCCTATTTCAGCCAGCTTACGGGAGCCAACGTCTATTTTAAGCTGGAAAATTTGCAGCAAACGGGGTCGTTTAAGGCGCGGGGGGCGCTGAACAAGCTGCTGTCGTTGACGGAGGCGGAGCGGCAGCAGGGGGTGGTGACGGCTTCATCGGGGAATCACGGAACGGCCGTTTCCTACGGCCTCTCTCGTTTGGGGATGCGCGGCGTGGTCTTTGTCCCCGAAAACGCCTCCCCCACCAAGGTCGAAGCCATTCGCCGCTACGGAGCCGAAGTGCGGTTCCACGGCCACGACTCCGGTATCACCGAAATTTACGCCCGCCGCTATGCCGCCGAACGCGATCTGGTCTATGTTTCCCCCTACAACGACCCGCTAGTGGTGGCTGGGCAGGGAACCATCGGGCTGGAAATTAGCCAACAGCTTGAGCAAGTAGACGCGGTGTTTGTCTCGCTGGGGGGCGGCGGGCTAATTGGTGGCATTGGCGGCTATTTGAAGGCGGTGGCACCGGCTGCCCAAATCATCGGCTGTTCGCCGGAAAACTCCAAAGTGATGGCCGAATCGGTGGCGGCGGGCGAAATCCTTGATTTGGAATCGCTGCCCACGCTGTCCGACGGCACGGCTGGCGGCGTGGAACCGGGTTCGATCACCTTTGACCTGTGCCGCACCCTGGTTGATGCCTTCCCCACTGTGTCTGAGGCTGAAATCGCTGCCGCCATGCGCCAATTTATGACAACCCACCATATGCTGATTGAAGGAGCGGCAGGGGTTGCTATTGCCGCCCTGCTGCAAAACCCAGCTCCGTTTGTGGGCAAAAATGTGGTGGTCGTGCTGTGCGGAGCCAATATTAGCCTGCCGACACTGCAAACGGTGCTGGGTGGCGAAAGTTAGATCATCACGTGTGAGGCAAGTTGTGAGGTGGGATGTCGGCCAGCAGCGGGTTGGCGGCATCGCGTCCGGAAAGGATGGGCGGGGCGGTAAGCTGCCAGTCTAGGTTGAGAGCGGGGTCGTTCCAGGCAACGCCAAATTCATCGGCTCCGTTGTAATAGTTGTCCACGACGTAGGTGACGGTAACGGCCGTTAAGGCCACGAATCCATGCGCCACCCCAATGGGAATAAACAGCCCGATGTTGTTTGCCTCGCCCATTTCCACCGTTTGCGTCGCCAAATAAGTGGGAGAGTTTGGTCGTAAATCCACCATCCCAGCGCGGATGCGGCCGGCCGGAACATACCAGTAATCCACCTGTTTGTGATGAAAATGGAGACCACGCAGCACCCCTGCCTGTGAGTCCGACCGGTTCATTTGAATGACGTCCCAACTGCGCTGGGGAAACCACTCCTTGCGAAACGTTTCCATAAACTGCCCGCGCTCATCGCCAAAGGCGCGGAGGCGGGCGAGATAAACCCCACGAATCGTGGTTGATTCTTCAATGTTTGTCATGTTTTTGTCCCTTTCAGAATTTGAACCGCAAAGTTCGCAGAGAGCGCAAAGAAAGAGCAGCAAATAAGCTAAATTTTTGCGTGCTTTGCGGCGAAATTAATGAACTCAACTTTTGAGTAAGTTGCTGAGGAAAAACCAGAGGTTTGCCGGCCGTTCCGCCAGCCGTCGCATAAAATAAGGGTACCAGGCCGTGCCGTAAGGCACATAGGTTCGCACGCGGTACCCCTGGCGCACCAGTTCTTCCTGTCGCTGCCCGCGCACCCCATACAGCATCTGGAATTCGTAATAATCTGTGCTGACGTTGTGGCGGTTGGCATAGTCAATAACAGCTTCAATCATCTTGTCGTCGTGGGTGGCAAAACCGGTGTAGACACCATGTTGCTGGGCTTCATCGGAAAGCAGCAGGTGGGCAAGATCAATAAAGCTGCGGTCTGTGTCGGCTTTGTTAGGGTAGGCGCGGTCGGGTGGTTCGGCATAGGCACCCTTGACCAGCCGTACCCAAGCCCCCTCACGAATAAGCTGCCGGATGTCTTTTTCGCTGCGGTAGAGATAGCTTTGAATAACCACGCCAACGTTGTCAAAGCCGTCTTCATCCCGCAGGGCGCGGTAAAGCTGAAGGGTGGGGTCAATGAGGTCGCTGTCTTCCATGTCGAGCCGGATTTTGTTGTGGGTTTGGCGGGCGCGTTCGAGGAGTTGGCGCAGGTGGGCGCGGGTTTGCTGGGGATCGAGTTTGAGACCAAGCTGGGTGGGTTTAATGGAGACGTTGGCCTGTAGCTGGTGCCGGTAAATGGTGTCGAGCAGGGCCAGGATGTGGTCGCGGGCGGCTTCGGCTTCGGCGGGGGCGGCGACGGCTTCGCCGAGATAGTTGAGGGTGACAACGAGTCCCTTGTGGTTAAGTTGACGGGTGGTGGCAACAACGGCCGTTAAATCCTCCCCCGCCACAAAACGACCCGCCACCCGCCACGCCAGTGGCAGCTCTGTCACCAGCCGCCGCGCCCAAACGGCCGTTGATAGCATCAACAGCAGCGCCCGCAGCAGTCGTTCACCATACAGATAGGCCGTCGCCGCTATGGCCGCCAGCCCGGCAATGAGTACCCCTTTTTGTCGCATAGCGCCTCACATGAACCATTCAAAAATGATGTGAAATTGTACCACATCCTCTTTTTTGTTATGGAATCTTAAATGTTTCCTTGTTATACTTTTTCCATACCGTATACGGTCTTGAATATTTGTAATGGTAATAACAACGCCTAATCCCCAATGGACTGGATTTTGAACCCTCTATGCAGAGTGCAACACGAAGCTCCGTAACGAGCCAACACCGCTCCCGAATTATTTGGGAAGGGGATTTGAAAACGTTGGCTTATCTGTACATTGCTCCTGAAGTGGAGCAGGTGTTTGGCTATGCGGCCGCAGATTGGACAGCATCAGCCTCATTTTGGCAGCAGCATGTGCACCCGGATGATTATGCAGATGTGGTGGCGGCGTTGGCGGCGGGTGGCGACGAGCCGTTTGTGGTTTCCTATCGCTTTGCCCTGGCAAACGGCCGTTTTGTGCTGGTAGATGACCATATCCATCCGCTGCCAGAGCAGGGGCGGCTGCTGGGTTGCAAAGAAATTCGTCCCTATGCCGAAGGCGGGACAACGATTGCACCCGGTGAGGCCATTGCCTTTATCAACCAAACGCTGTTTGTGCAGGGGACGTTTCGGGAGCGGCTGGAAGAGTCGCTGGATGTGCTAGGACATGCGTTGGGGTTAACGGCCGTTTATATTCTGGAAAATGACCGTGACGCAGTGGATCGGGTGGATGTAAGATACAGATGGGAAGGGGAAGAAACGGCCGTTTTACCTCCCTCACAATGGCAAGACCTCACCTACACCACCCTGGGTTTACAGGCCACAGCACCGCAACTGCAAAGCGGGCAAGTCGTTACCACCACCTCCTTGCCGTTTGCCATCGTCATAGCCCCCATTGTTCACCAAAACCAGTGGCAGGGCAGCGTATTGTGCTATGCCGAATCTATCAACCGTGTTTGGCTACCCGTTGAGCTTGAGGCTGTTGTCACCGTTGCCAATTTGCTGTCGGCAGCATTCCACCGCGTGCGCTCCTATGAACAGACCCAGCAGCAGCTTTCTCAAACCACCGAGCAGCTTCAGGCCGCCGAGGCTCTCAACGAGATTGCCCGCTATTTAAACAGCACCCTCGAACTAGATGAAGTGCTACAGCGCACGGTTGATGTGCTCCGCCGCTATCTAACCAATGTGCAGAGCTGTAGCCTGACAATTCTGGAAGAGAACAGTACGGTGATGCGAATGCGGGCGCAGTGGGTTGAGAAGCCAGAGTATAGTTTGCTGCGAATGGGGGAAAGCCGTTTGATCGCCCATACCAATTCCAGCCAACGCGCTTTGCAAACGCAAGCCCCCGTTATTATTACCGATCTGCAAAAAAATACGCCACCCAAAGCATTTACGCAGGAGGCCGTGGCGCGTGGCTTTCGTTCTCTGATGTATATTCCGATTATCATTCACGATGAGCCAATTGGTTTGATTCATGTGAATGCTTGGGGCAACCCGCGTGATTATACGTTGGAAGAAATTGCGCTGTGCCAAAGTGTGGCTAACCAAGCGGCCTTGGCTATTGAGAGCGCCCGGCTGTTTCAAGCAGAACTGCAGCGGCGGCGTGAGGCGGAAACGTTGAGCGAGGTGGCGGGGTATCTGAGCAGCATCTTAGATGTTCAGGTTATTTTGAGACAGGCTGTTGAAGCGGTTGGGAATTATTTGAGTGATGTTCATAGCTGTATTATCAACATCGTGGATGCCGATGGGGAAACATTGGTCATGGGGGCTCAATGGCCGGATGAGACGGATCCAAGGAATAGGCATTATCCTTATGCACGCCGGTTTAAGCTAAGTGAGACGGTAATTGTGCGGCAAGTTGTGGAAGAGAAGAAGGCGATTGCCGTTAGCGATGTGCGGACGCTATCAACGCTCTTACCTATTGGGAGCAGATTGCGTGACGCTGGGGCGCGGTCTATTTTGTATGTGCCATTGTTGTCCAAGGGAACGGCCGTTGGCGTATTGCAGATCGCGGCTTGGAATGAACCACGACTGTTTTCACCGCAGGAAATATCGCTGTGTCAGGGCGTTGCCAACCAAGCCGCTGCCGCCATTGAAAATGCCCGCCTGTATACCACCGCCCAAGAACAGTTGGCCCAGCGCAACGCTTTGCTGCGTGCTACAACCATCATGTCCAACAGCCTGGATATGGCAACCATCCTGTCAAAACTGGCCGAACAATTGACGCAAGCATTAGATGCTTCCATCGCCTTGATTGTGCGGTCGGGCTATCAGCCCAACCTCTGGAACATCATTGCCAAACACGTCTCTCCCGAAGTTGCGGAGAAGATGAAGCATTACGCTTATGACCGCCCTGTTTTTGTTGACGAAGCGGTTAACAAAAAAGCATTGGCCTATTTAGTCAGTCAAAAAGCGTATATTTGTTATATTGATGACCCGCACATATCGGCGTGGGAACAACAATTTTTGCAGAAGCGGCGAATTAAATCATTTGTTGCCCTGCCCCTTTTTGTTGAAGGGCGGCTTTGGGGCGGGGTAATCATCATGGAAGGGATCCGCCAGCGCGAGTTTGTTGAGGCGGATTTGGCGCTGGCCTTTGGCATGACACAGCAGGCCTCGGTGGCAATTGAGCGTGCCAACCTGTATGCCCAGCTTCAAGAGTATGCCGATCATTTGGCGGAAGAGGTGGCAGCGCGAACGGCCGAATTGCAGGCTGAACGAGACCGCACGCTGGCGATTTTGGAAAGCGCAGGGGAAGGGATTATCCTGACTGATGTAGAGGCGACGATTTTGTACGCCAATCCAGCCATTGAGCAGCAAACTGGGTATAACCGGGAAGAGTTGTTGGGTGAGAATGTGCGGATATTTGCCAGCAGCCAAACGCCAACGGCCGTTAATAACGCCATGTGGGAACGCATCCTGCGCGGCGAAAACTGGTCTGGCACGCTCGTCAACCGCCGCAAAAACGGCACTCTTTATGATGTCAGCCTCACCATCACCCCCACCGTCTCCTCCAACGGCCAAATCAACGGCTTTGTCAGCGTCCAGGCCGACATTAGCCGCCTGAAGGAGCTAGATCGGCTCAAATCCGAATTTGTCTCCAACGTCTCACACGAACTCCGCACCCCGCTCACCAACATCAAAACATACTTGGCACTGGTGGAGCGTGGCCGTTCGGAAAAGCAGCCCCATTATTTGAAGGTCTTGAACGAAGAGTCAGACCGGCTGGGGCGGCTGATTCAGGATTTGCTTGACTTGTCGCGGCTGGAAACCGAAACGCTACCAGAGCGCATTGAGCCATCCGATTTGAAGCGGCAGTTGTTTAAGCAAATAGATGCGTTTGCCGTCAAGGCCAGCAACAAACACATCTCCATTCGGTTGGATTTACCCGATGATTTGCCGCTGCTGCGTATCTCCGACAACCATTTGGGTCAACTTTTTACCAATTTGTTTGGCAACAGCATTACCTATATTCCAGAATATGGCAATGTGCTGGTGCAGGCGCAGGTTGTCACCAAAGGGGGGCAGCAGCGGATGGTGCATATTCGTTTTCAGGATGATGGCCCAGGTATCCCACAGGAGGAACGCGCCAACATCTTTGATCGGTTCTACCGGGGCAAGAGCACACGCAATCGGGGCATCCCTGGTACGGGGTTGGGGCTGGCTATTTGCAAGGAAATCGCTGAGCGGTATGGCGGGAGCATTGAACTGGATAACCAAGCGGCTGTAGGAACTACGTTTTTGGTGCGTCTACCGGCCGTCAAATAACCATGCGCCTACAACGGCCGTTTTTTGCCCGTCCCGCCCGCGTGGTGGCGCAAGATTTGCTGGGAAAACGGCTGGTGCGGCTGGTAAACGGCCGTTTGTTGGCTGGCACCATTGTCGAAACCGAAGCCTATTGTGACAGTGACCAACCTGATTTGGCCTGCCACGGCCACCGTGCCAACGGGGGCAAGCCAACGGGCAGAACGGCCGTTATGTTTGGCACCGCCGGTTTTGCTTATGTCTACTTTAGCTACGGCATCCACTGGCTTTTTAACGTGGTGACGGGCGAGCCGGGTCAAGCCAACGCCGTGCTGGTGCGGGCGTTGGAGCCGGTGCTGGGGTTGGAGGAGATGCAAAGGGTGAGAAACGGCCGTTCTGTGGCCCAACTCACCAACGGCCCCGCCAAACTCACCCAAGCCCTGCAAATTGACAAATCCTTTAACGGCGCAAACCTTTGCGACCCCCACGGTGTTCTATGGATCGAAGACGCGCCCCCCTTGCTTCCTGCCGCCATTGGCTGCGGCCCCCGCATTGGGTTGGGCAAAACGCCAGAGCCGTGGTTTTCCATGCCCTGGCGCTATTGGGTGTGCGGCAATCCATTTGTTTCTGTTTAAGAACCGGGAGATTGGAGATTGGAGATTGACACTAGCGGAGCGACAATCTCCAATCTCTAATCTCTAATCTCTTTCCTGAAGGAGTTTGTATGAAGTTATTAGAAGGAAAAAAAGCCCTCATCTTTGGGCTGGCAAATAAAAATTCCATTGCCTGGGGGATTACCGAAGCGTTCCACCAACACGGGGCGGAAATTGGCATCAGCTATGGCATTCCCCAGCTAGAGCGGCGGGTGATGCCGCTGGCCGAATCGGTGGGGGCGAAGTTTGTGACCAAGTGTGATGTGGCGGCGGATGAGGAGATTGAGGAGACGTTCAAAACGGCCGTTTCCCACTTTGGCACCCTCGACATTCTCGTCCACTCCGTCGCCTACGCCCCCTCCACCGAACTCGAAGGGCGGTTTGTCAATACCAGCCGCGAAGGGTTCCGGGTTGCCCTCGACATCAGTGCCTACAGCCTCATCGCCCTGGCCCGCGCCGCCGCTCCCCTCATGACCAATGGCGGCAGCATCATCAGCATGACCTATTACGGCTCAGAAAAGGTTGTTCCCCATTACAACGTCATGGGGGTAGCCAAAGCTGCCTTAGAAGCCAACACCCGCTACCTGGCTGCCGACCTTGGCCCGCAAAACATTCGCGTCAACGCCATTTCGGCCGGCCCCATCAAGACGCTGGCGGCGGCCGGCATTGCTGGCTTCCGCAAAATGCTCAGCTATGTTGAACCCCGCGCCCCTCTGCGGCGCAACGTAGACCAAAATGAGGTTGGCCAAACTGCCCTGTGGCTGTGTAGCGACCTCAGCAGCGGCGTGACCGGCGAAGTCGTTTACGTGGACGCAGGTTACCACATCCTTGGTATGCCAGAACCTCCGGAACATTGGACGTAACCAAAAATTACAGTTCCCATTACAATTTTGACAACTGGGACTGATTCGTTATACTAGCTTGTAGTTTAACGATAGATAGTTAAAAGCCCTTATCATGAGCAGTGGAGGGACCGGCCCGATGAAACTGCAGCAACCCCCGTAGTGGGAAGGTGCTAATTCCGGCAGCGTTGCTGAGAGATAAGAGGTGAACGGTCTGAAACTGGGCGCCTCTTGAGAACAAGAGGCGTTTTTTATTGGACGCCCCGGCACGTTTTCCCTCGCTCGTGTGTGGACAAATTAAAAAATCATTTGGAGTGACAAAAAATGACAACGACATTTATGACTGCCCCCAGCCTGCTGTTTACCTCGGAATCGGTGACGGAAGGCCATCCTGATAAAATGTGTGACCAGATTAGCGATGCGGTGCTGGATGCGATTTTGACCCAAGACCCGAATGCGCGTGTGGCGTGCGAAACGGCCGTTAAAACCGGTTTCGTTATGCTGCTGGGCGAAATCACCACCAACGCCAAAATTGATTATGATGCCGTGGTACGCCAGGTCGTTATTGACATTGGCTTTGACGACAGCAGCAAAGGGTTCGACGGCAACACCTGCGGCGTACAAGCGGCCGTGGCCGCCCAAAGCCCCGACATTGCCCAAGGCGTGGATACTGCTCTAGAATATCGCAGCAACGGCAGCAGCGAGGCCGCAATCGAAGCCCTTGGTGCTGGCGACCAGGGGATGATGTTTGGCTTCGCCTGCAACGAAACTGATGCGCTGATGCCTCTTCCTATTTATTTGGCGCATCGGCTAACGCGGCGGCTTTCCCAAGTGCGGCGTGATGGCACTCTGCCCTGGGTGCGCCCTGACGGTAAGTCTCAGGTGACAGTGGAATATAGCCAGGGGAAGCCAAAGCGGATTCACACGGTATTGGTTAGCACCCAACATTCGCCTGAGGTGAGCAATGAGGTCATCCGCCAGGGAATTATTGACCACGTGATTATGCCCATGCTTCCAGCCGAATTAGTAGACGATCAACTGCGGATTTTTGTGAATCCCACCGGCCGCTTTGTTGTCGGTGGCCCCATGGGCGATGCCGGTCTGACCGGGCGCAAAATTATTGTAGACACCTATGGCGGCATGGGGCGGCACGGTGGCGGCGCGTTCAGCGGCAAGGATTGCACCAAGGTAGACCGCAGCGCAGCCTATGCTTCTCGCTGGGTGGCAAAAAACGTCGTTGCGGCTGGGTTGGCCGAACGGTGTGAGGTGCAGGTGGCGTATGCCATTGGCGTGGCCGAACCAGTAAGCGTCAATGTGGAAACGTTTGGCACCAGCGACTACAGTTCTGACCAGCTTGTCGAGATTATCAACCAAAACTTTGACCTGCGGCCAGGCGCGATTATTCGTGACTTGGGTCTGCGTCGCCCCATTTTCCGTAACACCGCTGCCTATGGTCACTTTGGTCGTGACGATATTGAAGCACCGTGGGAAAGCACTGACCGGGCAGATGCCTTGCGTAACGCGGCCGCTGCTCTATAATAGATGGGTTGTTGAGTTTCCAGAAGTTCAACCTTTGTCAAAAGTTGAACTTCTGCTTATAATTTTAGACCGTCTTTTTATTAACAAAAACAAGGTGCTCCGGTGTTTGAATCTTTAGGAAGCCGTCTGCAAACTGTCTTCGATAATTTGCAGGGGCGCGGCAAACTAACTGAAGAAGATGTTGACAAGGCAATGCGTGAAGTGCGTCTGGCTCTGCTAGAGGCTGACGTTAATTTTCGCGTGGTGAAGGACTTTGTCAAGCGGGTGCGTGAGCGATCGGTGGGTCAGGAAGTGATGCGCAGCCTGACACCGGGGCAGCAGGTCGTTAAAATTGTCCACGATGAGTTGATGACGACGTTGGGTGAGCCGGGTCGGCTTAACTTGGGGATGCAGTCACCGGCGGTGATTATGCTGGTGGGTCTCCAGGGAGCTGGTAAGACGACGATGGCGGGTAAGCTGGCTCTCCATTTGCGGCGGCAGGGAAGACGGCCGTTAATGGTGGGGGCCGATGTTTATCGGCCGGCGGCTATTAACCAGCTGGTCACGTTGGGCAAGCAGTTGGACATTCCCGTTTACCACGAAGGCACCGATGCTAACCCGGTAGATGTTTGCGTTAACGGGGTCAGGCAGGCTAAGGCGCAGGGAGCTACCACCGTTATTTTGGATACGGCCGGCCGTCTCAACATTGACGAAATGAAGATGGACGAGATCAAGGCTATCAAAGCCCAGACCGAACCCATCGAAACCCTGCTCGTTGCCGATGCCATGACCGGGCAAGAAGCGGTGCGCGTTGCCACTGACTTCAACAACGCCGTCGCCATCACCGGCCTCATCATGACCAAAATTGATGGTGATGCCCGTGGTGGTGCTGCCATTTCGATGCGCGAAGTCACCGGCGTGCCGATTAAATTCCTGGGTACTGGCGAAAAGCTGGATGCCATTGAGCTTTTCCACCCCGACCGGCTCGCTAGCCGTATCCTCGGCATGGGTGATGTGCTGACGCTGATTGAACGCGCCCAGCAGGAAATGGATCAGGAAGAAGCGCAAAAGGCCGGGCAGCGGCTGATGAGCGGCGAGTTTAACCTCGACGACTTCCTGAAGCAGATGCAGCAGATTAAAAAGCTGGGGCCATTGGGGCAAATTTTGGACATGATTCCCGGCATGAACCAGATGAGCAAAGATGTTGATCTGAGTAATGCTGAGAAAGACATTAAACGCATTGAGGCGATCATTCAATCTATGACGCCTTATGAGCGCCGAAACCCGAAAGTGCTTAAACGCAGCCGTAAATTGCGGATTGCTGCTGGTTCGGGAACGTCGGTACAAGAAATTAACGAGCTGCTGAAACAGTTCCGCGACATGCAGGGGATGATGAAACAGCTTCGCTCTGGCAAGGGGCGCGGATTGCGGCAGCTTTTTGGTGGCAGATTTGGCATGTAGTTGTTCGCGGGTGAAAAAACGGCCGTGGGCAAAAATTAGAAAACGGAGTTAGAAAAAGAGCTTATGTTGCGAATTCGTTTGAGCCGCACCGGAAAAAAACGGCAACCATACTATCGTGTAGTGGTTGCTGATGCTGATGCAAAACGTGATGGTCGCGTTGTGGAGCGCATTGGGCACTACAACCCCCATGCAGAACCGATTGAATTTACCATTCAGGAAGATCGGGCACTGCATTGGTTAAGCGTTGGCGCACAGCCTTCGGATGCAGTGCGCCGTTTGCTAGACAAACAAGGCACCTATGATCGCTTGTCCCGGTTGCGCGGTGGTGAGGCAATGGGTGCGCTGGTGGCCGAGTATCAGGGCGTACCATATGAGGCCGAAGCGGCTTCTGCGGTCGCTGAAGCGGTTGCCGTGGCAGCAGATGCTGTCATTGTTGACGAAGAAGAATAGTTGCATGAAAGAACTCGTCGAGTTTATTGTCAAATCAATCGTTGACAACCCGGACGAGGTTAGTGTCGTCGAAATAGATGGCCCCACTGAGACCTTTATTGAGCTGAGCGTTGAGCAAAGCGACATGGGCCGGGTTATTGGTAAGCGCGGGCGCGTTATTAATTCTATTCGGGCGCTGGTGCAGGTACTGGCTGCGAAAAAGGGCAAAAATGTCTCTTTGGAGCTAGTAGAGGAAGATGCGTGATTGTGCAGGAGCAGCGTGATTGAAAGCTGAACAAGCCTCTAACGACATAGTCTCTAATGACAACAACCAAAGAGGCTCAGTGGAATCATCCTCTGAGCCTCATTTTTTGGTTATTGGTGAAGTTTTGAAACCGCATGGGGTACGGGGTGAAATGCGTGTGTTGCCCCATACCGATTTGCCAGAGCGCTTTACTTGGCTGGAACAGGTTTATCTGGATGAAGGTATATCGCCGCCGGTGCAGGTGGAGAGTGCCCGTTTGCACCAGAATATTGTGCTGCTTAAGCTGGTGGGATATGACAGTCGTGAGGCGAGCGAGTCGTTGCGTGGGCAACTGTTGTATGTGTCGGAAGCAGACGCGGTGCCACTGGCAGAAGGTGAATATTTTCTCTATCAGCTAGAAGGATTGGCGGTATATACCGATGCTGGTGAGCATTTGGGAACACTGGTAGAGGTGTTGGAGACCAAGGCCAACAACGTGTTTGTGGTGCAGGGAAATCGTGGTGAGGTGCTGCTGCCAGATATTGATGAGGTAGTGCAAGAGATTGATTTTGATGCGCAGCGCATGGTGGTTCATTTGCTGCCGGGGCTGTTGCCTGATTGATGCTGTTGGGGTGCATTTGGGAAAGGGCGTAGGCTTATAGGTTTACACGTTAAACGGACAGAAAAACGATAAGCTTTCCCATGTCATTCCGAGGGCCTCCGAGGAATCTTCTGCTTCTTCTGGGGAAGTAAAAGATTCCTCGCTCCGAAGACTCCGCTCGGAATGACATTGACCCATTAATTTGTTGATCCACTACAAACGCCCCTGCATCTGTCATTGGTTCTGATTTTGTTATTCTGTCGCGTGAGGGTATCTGATTGTGATGCCCTGTTTTGTGTATGTCCGATCTGAAGTATTGGTTGGGTTTTAATTTGGTGAAGGGGATTGGCCCGGCGAAGCTGCAAGCACTGCTGGATTATTTTGGCGCGTTGGGGCGGGCTTGGCATGCGACGGAACTGCAACTGGAAAAGCTGGGGTTTGACAAGCGGGCAATTCGTAATTTACTGGCGGCGCGGCGTGACCTTGATCTAGATCGGTGTATGGCGCAAACGGAGAAGGCGGGGGTGACGTTGCTGACTTGGGCTTCGCCGGAATACCCGACGTATTTGCGGGAGGTGCCAAATGCGCCACCGCTGCTGTATGTGCATGGAGCGTTGACGGAGCAGGATCGGCTGGCGGTGGCGGTGGTGGGGACGCGACGGCTGACGAGCTATGGGCGGCAGATTACGCGGGAATTGGTGACGGGGCTGGTGGCGCAGGGGGTGACAGTGGTGAGTGGGCTGGCGCGGGGGATTGATGCGGTGGCGCACAAGACTGTGCTGGAATTGGGTGGTCGGACGATTGGGGTGCTGGGGTCGGGGTTGGATTGTATTTACCCGGCGGAAAATCGGCCGTTGGCGCAGCAGATACGTGAGGGACAGGGGGCAGTTATTTCGGAGTATGCGCTGGGGGTGCAGCCGGAGGCGAAGAATTTCCCGCCGCGCAACCGGGTGATTAGCGGGTTGTCGCTGGGGGTGATTGTGGTGGAAGCGGGGGAAAAGAGCGGGGCGCTGATTACGGCGAATTTTGCGTTGGAGCAGAACCGGGAGGTGTTTGCAGTACCGGGGAATGTGAACAGCCCGGTGAGCAAGGGGCCAAATCGGTTGATTCAGCAGGGGGCGAAGCTGGTGCTGTCGGTGGAGGATGTGTTGGAGGAGTTGCAGTTGGGTAGGGTGGTGGCACAAACGGCCGTTCAGCTTGCTCTCCCCGAATCTGCCGAAGAAGCCGCCTTATTAGCCTATTTATCCGCCCAACCCGTTCATGTAGATGAGCTATGTCGCCAAACAGGTTTGCCCACCAACCAAGTGGGCAGCACCCTTACCATGATGGAGCTTAAAGGCATTGTGCAGCAGGTGGGTGGTATGCGCTATGTGCGGCTGCGTGAGCCAGGCGGTGCGTATGAGACTGGTAATCGGTAATGTCGTTTCACGACCGCTTCGCGTAAGGTAATCGGTGGAGAAGTGTACTAACTGATTACTGATTACTGTTTACTGATTACTTTTTGCGTAATGGGGATCGTAACCTGTCTATGTTTCAATCATCGCATGATCGTGATCCCACTTGATTCATACGACATAAAAGAAACTCAAAAAATGGATGGTACTCAGTATGAAAATCGTTATTTTTGCCGGTGGTTCCGGCCGTCGTTTGTGGCCCATTAGCCGCCAAAAATCCCCTAAGCAATTTGAACCCATTATCGGCAGCCAATCTACCTTACAACTGGCCGTAGAGCGTGTGCGCGACACGTATGGCGCAGAGAACGTTTTTATCTCCACCAATGAGAAATATGTGGAGATTGTGCAAAATCAGCTTCCCGAGTTGCCCCTGCACAACGTGATTGGTGAACCAATGCGGCGCGATTTGGCGGCCGCTGTGGGGCTGTCGCTGGCGCATTTGTCGCGGGCGGCCAGCAGCGACGATGAACCCATTGCTATTTTATGGGGCGACAACTACATGGACAATGTGCCCAACTTCCTGCGAGTGATGGGTGCGGCTGAGCAGCTTTTGGCAAATGATGAGGCCAAAATTCTGTTTATTGGCGAAACGCCCCGCTTTGCCAATGATAATTTGGGCTGGTTGGGGCTGGGTGAGCAGGTTGGCGCGGTGGACGGAATGCCTTATTATGGGTATAACTCATTGACTTATCGGCCGGCGCTGGCGCTATGCCAAGAGATGTTTGTCAACAAGACCCATGTTTGGAACACAGGGTATTTTGTTACCACCATTGGCTTTGTGCGGTCGCTGTATGCCCAACACCAGCCCGGTATGGCAACCTGTTTGGGCGATATTGAGGCAGCCATTGGCTGCATGCATTACCAGGAAACTTTACATCGTATTTACCCAACGCTTGACGAAATGAGCTTTGATGACGCTATTTTAGTGCATGTGGCTCCAGAGCAAGCGCGGGTGCTTCATGCGGAAATGGGATGGAGTGATCCTGGGACATTGTATGCGCTGAAAGAAGCGGTTAATTCTGATGTAGCTGCGAATGTGACAAAAGGGTTGACTATTGTGGATGATGCCCGCGACTGTCTGGTTTACAATTACCAAGATGACAAATTATTGGTTACGATTGGACTTGACGGCGTGATTGTGGTAAACACGGAAGATGCCGTGCTGGTGGTACACAAAGATAAGATACCGCTGGTTAAGAAAATTGTAAACGGCCTGGATGGAACTGATTTAGAAAAATATAGCTAGTTAAAACTGGTATACATACAGTCATAAATTGAGAATTGAGAATTGAGAATTGAGAACAAAAGGCTCATTCTTGGTTTTCAATTCTCAATTTTCTTGTCTTTTGGGCAATGCTTTTGCTAGTGGGGGTGTTTGTGTGAGCAAGTTTGTATCCAGTTGAAGGAAGAAGAGCAATTGGAAGGTTATTGCTTTAAGTGTCGAGAGAAACGAGAAATCATGGATCCCAAACCAGAGTTTGCGGCGAATGGATCGCCGGGAACGCGGGGTGTGTGCCCGGTTTGTGGTGGAACGATTTATAAGCCGGGTTATACGGCGGCGCATGAAGGGTTGGAAAAGCCAGTGGTGACGCGCCCAAAGAAGAAGAGCCAGGAAGCGGAAAGTGAGCCGCGTCGTGCTGGGAAGTTAGTGGTGGTGGAATCGCCAGCGAAGGCGAAGACGATTGGCAAATATTTGGGGCGTGGCTACACGGTGAAATCGAGCGTGGGGCATGTGCGGGATTTGCTGAAGTCGCGGCTGAGCGTGGACGTGGAAAATGAGTTTGCGCCAGAATACCGGGTGCCAAATGACAAACGCAAGACGGTGAATGACCTGAAGGCGGCGGCGGCGAAGGCGAAAGAGATTTACCTGGCAACTGACCCTGACCGCGAAGGGGAAGCGATTGCATGGCACGTTTTGGAGTCGGCGGAGATGGAGCCGGGGCGGACAAAGCGTGTCGTATTCCACGAGATTACGAAGAAGGCGGTGCAGGAGGCGTTTAACCACCCGCGTGAGATTGACATGGACAGGGTGGAGGCGCAGCAGGCGCGGCGTATTTTGGATCGGTTGGTGGGGTATAATTTGAGTCCGCTGCTGTGGCGCAAGGTGCGGGGGCGGTTATCGGCCGGCCGGGTGCAGTCGGTGGCGGTGCGGCTGGTGGTGGAACGGGAGCGCGAGATTGAGAGCTTTGTCACCGAGGAGTATTGGTCGCTGGAAGCGGAGTTGAGCCAGGAAAAGTATGCGGGGGAGGCAGAACGGCCGTTTTTCCGTGCCAAATTCCACAAATTTGAAGGGGAAACGCCCAAGCTCGATTCCCAGGCTGCCGTGCAGCCCCATTTGGACGCGCTGCAAAAAGCAGCGTGGACCGTGGGCGAGGTCAAACTGGGGCAGCGGCAGCGTCGGCCGGCAGCCCCCTTTACCACCAGCACCTTGCAGCAGGAAGCCTCGCGGCAGCTTAACTTTGGCACCAGCAAGACGATGCGGCTGGCGCAGCAGCTTTACGAAGGAACCGACTTGGGCGAAGAAGGCACTGTTGGGTTGATTACCTATATGCGTACCGACAGCGTGACCGTTTCGGCCGAGGCGCAGGAGGAGGCGCGGGCGTATATTGGCAAGAAGTTTGGCGCGGAATATGTGCCAGCTACGCCGCCGGTGTATAAAACGCGCTCCAAAACGGCGCAAGAGGCGCACGAGGCGATTCGCCCGACATCGGTGATGCGGTCGCCGAAAGCGATGAAGGAGCATTTGGCGCGGGATTTGTACCGGCTGTATCGTCTGATTTGGGATCGGTTTGTGGCGAGCCAGATGGAAACGGCCGTTTACGATACCGTAACCGCCGAAATTTGGGCTGGGCAGCCGGGCAGCGCGATGGAAAAACGGCCGTATTTGTTCCGTGCCAGTGGTTCCTCCTTGCGCTTCAAAGGGTTTTTGGCACTGTATGAAGAAACCCGCCCCGAAGACCGCCCCGATGATGATGAGAACGTGGTTCCGGCCGATTTGACCGAGGGCGAGCAGGCCGACCTGCTGCAACTGCTTCCAGAACAGCATTTCACCCAGCCGCCGCCGCGCTTTTCCGAGGCGACGTTGGTGCGGGCACTGGAAGATAACGGGGTCGGTCGGCCGAGTACCTATGCTTCCATTATTTCGACCATTCAAAAGCGGGGGTATGTTGACCGCGACGGCCGACGGCTGATTCCCACCGAAACGGGGCAGGTGGTTAACGATTTGCTGGTGGAATATTTTCCCAACGTCCTCTCGGCTGACTTTACGGCGCGGCTTGAGGACGAACTGGATGACATTGCCAACGGCAAGCCGTGGGTGCCAGTCATTGACCAATTTTATCAGCAGTTTAACCGCAATTTGGACGTGGCTGACAAGGCGATTCCCAAGATTGACCTGAAAAAAGAGGTGGAATATGTGGGACGAGCTTGCCCCGACTGCGGTAATGAGCTGGTTTACCGTGAAGGGCGGTTTGGCCGCTTTATTGGCTGTTCTACCTTCCCTAAATGCCGCTTCACCGAGCAGATTGTGAATAAAATTGGGGTGACTTGTCGCTTTGGCGGCGGGGAGATTATTGAGCGCAAGACGAAACGAGGCCGCACGTTTTATGGCTGTTCGCGCTACCCGGAGTGTGAATGGAGCAGTTGGAAGCTGCCGGTGGTGGACACGGCCAACAAATGTCCTGATGGGCTGTTGGTGCAGGCCACCGAGCAGACGACGGAATGTGTGGTGTGTGGTTTGAAGGAAAAACCGGCCAAGAAGGGGAAACCCGATAAGCCGGAGAAGAAGAAGCAGAAGAAAGTGGCGGCGGATTAGGTAAACGGCCGTTTGCCCCTGTGTCGTAGGGAGTGGGGCATGGGGTGTGGGGAGAATACACCCTACACCCTACGCCCTACAAATTTCTACCCACGTATCTTTGTCCAAAGGATACGTGGGTACTTTTTTTGCGGGAATCATAGGGTATGTCTGTCTTACAAACGTTGACCGCTCGCTTTGAGCGGGATGTGCCGATGGAGCATCGGCAAAATTTTCGCCACCTTTATTTTGACATTGGCTGGTTTGGCATTCTTAACAGCAGTTCCATTGCCTTTGCCGCCGTTTATGCCACGCGGCTGGGGGCAACGGGGTTGGAGATTGGGCTGCTGAATGCAGCTCCGGCGCTGGCTTCGCTGCTGTTTGCCTTGCCAACTGGGCAACTTTTCCGTAACAAACCGATGAGTCGGGTGGTGTTTTGGGCAGCAGTGCTGCACCGGCTGCCATATGTGCTGTGGGTGTTGCTGCCGGCTGCTACCTGGCGGGCAGGTGCGAATGCTGCTGCTGCTGGCATTTTTGATGAGCATCCCGGAACGGCGTTGGCGATTAGCTTTCAGATGGATGTTTGCACTATTGTTCTGTGCAGTGGCGCGGGCATGGCTGGGATTCGCAACGCCCTTTACGCACTCATCGCCGTCATTACTTCACAGTGCAGTTGGTTGCTCAAAACCTATGCTTTTCCCTAGCAACTACCAGCTTGTGTTTGGGTTCTGGGGTGTAGGGAAGGCGCAAGCACGGCGCATTTCAGGTTTATTAAGCCGCAGGGAAGCCACGCCACAGCTACGTGGCAACAGCCGTGCCGCCCATTCACGATTGGGCGCGTTTCGGCCCGATGCGCTTTGCGCCGGGGAACACGGGGCGATGGGCGGCGGGTTTGCGCTGGCGCAGTTAGTTGGCGGCGGTTGCGCCGGTCGCCGCGAACAGACGGCCGTTTTCGCGTTGTGCTGTTCCTCGTCTTTTCTCTTTCACGTCATTTCTATTTGTCCAACCTGCTTTTCCCTGTTTTTCTGGTCAATGAGGTTCACATTCTGACCAGTGGTACAGCATCATAACGGTATTGTTTTATGTCGCCCTTTTTGGGTAGATCTATGCAGTTAACGCGGGTGGTGGTGAGCTTACTTGGCAACCACAAACGCTGGCGTTGGGGGCTTCGCTGACCTGTTCTATCCGCTGCCAGGAGCTAAACGAGCGGCGTGCCGCTTTTCTGCTGGGTTCGATGATGGCGGGTGGGTTTGTTTTAATAATTGCAGGTGGGCGCTGGTGAATGCAGCTGGATCAGGTGCCGGAGGAGAACCGGGCACCGTATTTGGCGTGGTATAACTTGGCGATACAAACGGCCGTTCTGGTCGGCTCCCTCTCTGCCCCCTTTATTGGCAACGCCATTGGCTTAGCACCAGCTCTCATTTTGGCTGCGGCCGTTCGCTTTTTGTCCGGTGTCCTGGTGTGGCGTTGGGGGTGATCGGTATTCAGTGATCAGTAATCGGTAATCAGTAACCAGTTGTACTGATTACCGATTACTGGTCACAAAGTGGTCGTGAAACGACACTACTGGTTACTTTCAAACAAAGCTATCTTCCATCTCAGCCAGCCGCATCCGCTCAATGCGCCGCTGGATGTAGGGGGAGAAGTAGCCTGCATACCGTTCTTGTAACGCTGGCAGCATCCAGTCGTTGCCCGTAATTTGCCCACGGCAGTTTGCTGCGCCACAGGCACACTCAAATTCGTCATAGGGAGTGGCATCACTCATGGCGTAGTCAAAACAAACTTCTTCGTCGGGGTAGATGTCGCGCATGGCGACGAGGGTAATGGGGCTGGTAAGGCCAGCGTTAGGGTCACAGCAATGGTTAAGATAATCACCAGGTTCAGGGTCGCCATAGGGAACCTGGTAAAGGTCTTCTTCAACCTGTACGCTGTGCATTTGTTCTCTTGGGGAAAGTTGGTAAAAGATGGCTCCGGGGACAATGGCTCCGCCCCACATGACTAAAAGTTCGCCCGCTGGGATAAATTCTTTGGCTATAACGGTGAATTCCCCTTTTTCCGGGCAGGGATAAGCTTCCAGCTTTGGTGATACATAGTGATTGGTTTTGTCATTCATCGTAAAAAGTTCCTCCAGGTCGTTTTTGTCGAAAATTTTTGGTGCGTTTAGACGAAGCCCGTTTAGACGCTGGTTTGGAATCGAGCAGTTGATTCATGTGTGTATCCTCCACATGTGAAACAGTAAACACCAGCGCGGCGTGAAAAACGGCCGTTTTTGGCGCTGGTCGAAGCATCCCTGCTTCCCGGTTCCAATGAAGGCAAGATGGTGACAACGCAGAAGCAGGCAATATGGAAGAACTGAGTAGGGGTGCGGAACGGGGTCAGCGAAGGTCAGCATTGTCGGGGAGTGACAATACCTACGCTTTAGCAAACGTCCTGATGCTCAGAATGCGCTCTGGTCGTCAGGTGAATACCTTCACTGATGAAAATGTACAGAGTAACATTGATGTTACTTTGTCCAACTAGGATAGTATGATATACACTTCCATATAAAAATCAAGCATTGTTTACGCAGTGTAAATAATTGGAGGTGTGTTTTGTCTGAAATACCGGTGATTGATTTGGCTCCTTATTTTGCAGGAACGGAGGGGGGAAAAACGGCCGTTTCCCAACAAATCCGTCGTGCGTGTGAAGAGATTGGCTTTTTCACCATTGCCAACCACGGCATTCCACAGGAGGTGATTTTGGCTGCACATACGGCCGTTTCCACCTTTTTTGATTTGCCCCAGGCGGACAAAAATACGGTCATTGCTCCTGGCGGCCTCGGTTACATTCGCGTCGGCGGAGAAAATTTGGCCGCCAGCCTTGACTTGGCGCAAATTACCGATGTCAAAGAGTCGCTTAACCTGATGCTGCCCGTTAGCGACGATATTTGGCCCAACCAGCCCGACCATTTGCGCCGCGATTGTTTGCGCTACTACGAATCCCTCATTGCCCTCGCCGCCGACCTCATGCGCCTGTTTGCCCTGGCGCTTGACATGCCCGAAACCTTTTTTGACGACAAAATCAACGACCCGCGCACCATTTTGCGGCTTCTCAACTATCCCCCCATGCAAGGCGAGGTGCAGGAGGGGCAAACCCGTGCCGGAGCGCATACGGATTATGGCACGTTGACCATTTTGTGGTCGCCCGATTCCCGTGGTTTGCAGGCGCAAGACCGCAGCGGCAAGTGGGTGGACGTGGTGGCTCCATCGGAGCATTTTATTATCAACATTGGCGATTTGATGATGAACTGGACCAATGACCGCTGGATTTCGACGCTGCATCAGGTGGCTCCGCACCCTGAGACAACGGGCAAACGGCGGCAATCCATCGCCTTTTTCCACAACCCCAACCCCGATGCGCTGATTGAGGTGATTGACACCTGCATTAGCACCGGCCACCCGCCCAAGTATGCACCCATTTTGGCAAAGCATCATCTGGAGATGAAGATTGCCAAGAGTCTGGGCGAGCAGGTGAAGCTGTAATGCAAGTGATGGTGCGGGTGAATGGGGTGTTGGTGCAGAAGGTGGGGGTGGCGCGGCTGCCGTTGACGGTGGCAGATGGGGCGACGGTGGCGGATGTGTTGGGGATGTTGGTGGCGCAGCACCCTCAGGTGGCGGCTGAGGTGGCGCGGGCGGTGCCGGTGGTGGCGGGGGTGCATGTGGAGACAACGGCCGTTTTGCTCCCCAACCAGGAAGTGGCTCTGCTGCTGCCGGTGGCGGGGGGATAGAGAATAGAGATTGGAGATTGGAGATTCAACAATCTCTAATCTCAAAGTATATTTTGGAACAAGGAGTGTGTGATGAGTACAAACGTGCAAAGCCAGGTGAGTGCGGGGACAAACGGCCGTTCTAACGGCCACGCAGGGCATGAAACCGTTTACGTTGACCAATTTATTGATGGCATTCTTGATCCCAACAAGCCCATGCTTGGTCCCGTGCGCGACGGCGGCCACATCATTGCCAACACCGCGCCCGGCTGCTGGGGGCCGATGATTACCCCTGAAATTCGGGGCGGCCATGAAGTGACCAAGCCGGTGGCGGTGGCGGGAGCGGAGGTGGGGGACGCGATTGCCATTCGCATCAAGGACATTACCATTACCTCGATGGCAACCGCCTCTGGCAATGACATCATTTTGGGTGAACGGTGTTTGGGCGACCCGTATGTGGCGGGCAAGTGCGAGCAGTGCGGCACGGTCTACCCTAAGACGGTTATCAGGGGAATAGGGCAGGAGGCAGTGCGCTGTGCCAACTGTGGAGCCGATGCCACGCCGTTTAAGTTTGCCAGCGGCTACACCATTGCCTTTGACAACAACCGGGCGGTGGGGGTGACGTTGGCGCAGAATGCGGCGGAGACGATTGCCCACGATGCCAATTATTATGCGGCGATGCCGGAAAATTCGATTCAGAACTCGGTGCTGACGTTTTGTCCGACGGATTTGGTGGGGTTGGTGGGGCGTTTACGGCCGTTTATGGGGCAGCTTGGCACCACACCCTCCATGCCTATGCCCGACTCCCACAACGCTGGCGATTTTGGCTCCTTCCTCATCGGTGCGCCGCATGAATATGGCATTGCGGCGGCCGATTTGCACCACCGCACCGACGGCCACATGGATATTGACGCGGTGCG
This sequence comes from Ardenticatenaceae bacterium, assembly GCA_020634215.1. GTDB lineage: Bacteria > Chloroflexota > Anaerolineae > Promineifilales > Promineifilaceae > JACKCD01. Next base: position 54,714 of record JACKCD010000015.1, read on the forward strand.
AGCTGGGGCAATTCTCATTTGCCCGGTGAAGGTGGCGGGTGGTGGCGTGTACATGGGCGACATGCACGCCATGCAGGGGGATGGCGAAATTGCCGGGCATACAACCGACGTTTCTGGCACGGTGACGTTGCAGGTTCATCTGCTGAAAGGGTTGAATATTGACGGCCCAATTTTGTTCCCGTTGGCCGAAGATTTGCCTTTTTTGGCGAAACCGCTGACAGTCGACGAGAAAGCGCAGGCACTGGCGGTGGCAAAGTCGTGGGGAATGAGTGGCATCGAAGAATCAATGCCGATTTCGGTGGTTGGCACGGGGCCAGACCTGAACAGTGCCACGGATAATGGGCTGGAGCGGGCGGCGCGGCTGCTGGATACGACGGTTCCGGCGATTAAGAACCGGGCGACGATTACGGGGGCAATTGAGATCGGCCGGCATCCGGGCGTGGTGCAGGTGACGTTCCGCGCTCCCGCCAGCAAGTTGGCGGAGAAGGGGCTGCTGGGGTTTGCCGAGGATCAATACGCTGGCACGTAGTCTTGAACAGAAACGTAGGCGGGGTAGGTAGAGACGCAAAATTTTGCGTCTCTACTTTTTTCTAGGGTGTGGGTTGGGGGGTGTATCAATCGTTTGTCATGTGGATTCAATCAATGTGGTTTACGAGGGAATATGGCAAAGCAATGGTGGTGGTTGGGCGTGGTGGGTTTTTTGCTGGCGGGGTGTGTGCAGGCGGCGCAGTCGCAGGGTGCGCCATCTGGTGGATGGGAGCGGTCTAATCCGGGGGCGGGTGGGGCGTTTAATGTGATTGGGGCGGGGCCAACAGGCATTCTGTTAGCGGGCAGTGATTTAAGCGGGGCGTACCGTTCGCTGGATGATGGGCAAAGTTGGCAGCCGATTGGGGCGGCCAACGGGCTGGTGTCGGTTCATATTGACAGTGTGGCCTTTGACCCGCAGGATGAGAATATTTTGTACTTGGGGTCGTCGAATGGGATTTATCGCAGCGGCGACAAGGGGGAGACGGTGCAGCGGGTGCTGGAAGATGGGTATGTTCCGGCGATGGTGATGGCTCCTAGCCAACCGGAAATTGGCTATGCTGCTGTGCAGATGCCGCCGTACTGGGAGTCGCTGGATGGGGAACTGTTTAAGACGACGGATCGGGGGGTGAGCTGGCAGCAGGTGAGTGTGGATTTGCCGGAGGAACTGCGGGTGGTGAAGCTGCTGGTGCGGCCGGATGATGCGGAGGTGGTGTATGTGCTGGGGGGGAAGGCGCGGTTTGCCTGTGGTGCATCGGCGTTGTACCGGAGTGAGGATGGGGGGGTGCATTGGGAGCGGGTGGCAACGGCCGTTAATCAAATCATGGATGTCGCCATTTCCCCGGCCAACCCGGACATTCTTTACGCCACCAACTACGGCGACGTGTGGGACGAGGGGTACAACCCGTGCGTGGTGGATGATTTGGACGGGGGGAAGCTGTATCGCAGCGAGGATGGGGGGGATAGCTGGACGGCCGTTTCCAACCGCAACGGCTCACTCTGGCTGGGACACGACGACAGTGACGTTGTACGGCTGATTGATTTGGACAACCAAGTGGCGTGGCGGCCGGAGCAAAGCGGGATTTGGGAGACGACCGATGGTGGGGCGACGTGGCAAAAGGTGAGCGGGGTGGAGGATTGGGACGATGGCTGGTGGGAGGGGGATTGGGTGTTTGGGGCGAATTTTGACGGGGCGGCGCATACGCTGGGGGAGGATTTGTCCGATCCGTCGCGGCTGCTGTGGGCGGTGGGGCATTTGTTTCGGGTGGAGGAAAACGGCCGTTTTGTCACCCCCCTCTACACCGATGAAGTGGCTCCCGGTCAGTGGCGCAGCCGAGGGGCGGATAATGTGGTGATGTTTGATATTTCCATTAGCCCGGCCAACAGCGACGACATTTATTTGGGATATTATGATATTGGCTGTTGGCATAGCCCGAATGGAGGGGAAGGTTGGCAAAATTGCAACTATTATGAGGCGGGGGATTGGCCGAATGTAACGGCCGTTTTAGCGGATCCGTCTCGCGTGGGAGTGGTGTGGTCGGCGCAGGCTCCCGATACTGAAGACCCGTTTTTGCTGTTACGCAGCGATGATCACGGCCAAAATTGGGTGGAAGCGAATGCCGGGCTGCCTCAAGGCCCCATTTCCGGGCTGTCTGTGGACGGCCACAGTCCGGCTGACAACCGCACGCTGCTGGTGACGGCCGATCAAGATGTATATGGGAGCCGGGATGATGGCTGGCAGTGGGAGAAGCTGTTTGCATGTGGTGGCTGCTGGTTTACGGCCGTTGATCAGCACAACGGGCAGTTGGTTTATGCCGGGGGGCAGGCTGGGCTGTTTCGCTCGACGCAGGGGGGTGCGCCGGGAAGCTGGGAGGGGGTGGGGTTGCCGCAGTTTGTGGGGCGTGATGCGGGTACGCCCTGGTTTCCCGATGGTTGGGAGCCGTGGACGGGGGTTCACGCCATTCGCACGGATCCGGCGCAGGAGGGGTGGGTGTATGTGGCGGTTGATGCAGAGGGGGAAGCGTCGCCGGTGGGTGGGCTGTATCGTAGCCGGGATGCGGGGCAAAGCTGGGAGCTGCTGCTGGCGGATGGGTTTATGCGGGATGTAGCGATTTCACCCACTGATCCGAATATTTTGTATGCCACGTCGTCGGGGTCGTTTTGCTGTGGCTCCCTTCCGGAGGGGTCGCATGGGGTGCTGCGGAGTGTGGATGGTGGGGTGACGTGGACGGCCGTTAATGAGACGATGGCCTGGCCGTTTGCCCACCGCATTGCCCTAGTGCCGGATGATCCCGATTGGGTATGGGTGGGGTCGCCAGGGACGGGGTTTCAGCGGCGGTGGTTTGGGGAACAGCTACCGTGGTGGCGGCTGTTTTTGCCGCTGGTGCATTGAGGAAATTGGCGAAATGAACTGGCGGTGGCGGGTGTGGGGCTGTTGATTGTTGGTTGTCAGGGTGTGTGGGAGAAACGGCCGTTTTGCCACCGTTTGCCGATGCGTTTTGTGTGGGTGACGACGACAAACCCAGGCACATTTGACGTACCTTGAGCATGGAATTTTGCCGCAAAGCCGCAAAATCACCGCTTTTCTCTTTGTGACTTTGCGGCTTTGTACGAAATTTAGCCCACCTAACGGTTGTCCTGTTCACTTGTTCCTGCTTTAGGGTGTTATTGGTTCATGGCTAGGTTTTGGCTCCTGTGGTTCGTTGGCCGATGGAATGGCTGTGATGGTTGTTTGTGGATATTTGAACCGTGCGGTGTTCCCCTCTGTTTGGTTTGGACTATGGAGCAGAACAGTGGTACCGGCTTTGAGGTATCTGATTCTGTTTCTGCGCTTTCGCAATGCTTTAGATTTGCTGATGTGGGCTAATTCGGCGGCGGAAATCCAGATTCCCTGATTACCGCTGGGGGGCAGAGCGGTTGGAATGGTGGCGCTGAGGTTGGTTAAGGGTGGTTCGGGGTTGTTATTGGACGAGGCTTGGGAGAGTGTCTGGGCTTCATCGGTGGCGCGGGAGGCCGTCTTGGGGTTAACGCAGCTTACTTTGATTTTGGTGGTGTTAATTGGGGCTACTTGTAGATCGTTGGTGAAGCACCTGACTTGAAGTTTGTTGCCGCCTTTGAGGATTTGTTGGGTTGGATGGGTGAATAACCCTTTGGCTCCCATGATGGAGAGGAAGAGGAACAGGAGGGTGGTGAGGGCGTAATACGGCCACTTTGATCTTCTGACAGAGAGTTGGGACTGCTCTTGTTTTGTGTACATTTGGTTTACCTTTACATTTCTTGATCGTATCTATGCAGGTGTCATATCCGCGAAGGCGGGAATGACAGCCCTTTTTCGTTGCTTTTTAGGCAGACCTGTATAGTTACTCTTGATCTACGCTTTTGATGAAGTGGGATGCTCATCAAAGCTTTTTTACCGATACAATACGTTGTAAACTTTGCGAGACTATACAAAAGTGGGGTGGAGGTGTATATGGGATAATGGCAATGGGGCTTATATCCTAGCTTGCACAAGCCAGGATTAAAAACGTTACATGGAGAAGACAGGGGTTGATTGTCTTGCTTCCTCCGTGTGATTGCTTGTTTTGCGTACAGGAACTTCATTGTGAGGTGGATGATGAATTGTTGTCAATGTCAGGGAATTGAGCAGGTATTTGATGATAAGCGGGCGCGGGAGGAGCTGGAGGAATATCGAAAGAAGGGGGTGAAGCGGACGACGCGGATGTTGTTGGGGGCGGTGGAAACGGCCGTTTCTCACCCCAACTCCCTGCTCGACATCGGCGGCGGCGTGGGTGGCATTCAGCACGCGCTGGCCGACAAGACGGAGCGCATTGTCAACGTAGATGCCTCGTCGGCCTATTTGGCCCTGGCGCAGGAAGAGGCGCGGCGGCTGGGGTATGCCGACAAGGTGGCGTACCGGCATGGCAACTTTGTGGACATTGCCCCAGAGCTTGAGCCGGTGGATGTGGTGACGCTGGATCGGGTGATTTGCTGCTACCACGATATGGAAGGGCTGGTGTCGGCTTCGGTGGCGAAGGCAAAGCGGCTGTATGCGGTGGTGTATCCGCGTGATGTGTGGTGGCTGCGGCTGCTGCGGCCGTTGGCAACGTTTGGGCTGTGGGCGGCGCGGAATCCGTTTCGCATTTTTGTGCATTCGCAAACGGCCGTTGATGCCCTCATTCGTCAACAGGGGTTTCAGCAGCGTTACCGGGAAACGGCCGGCATGTGGCAAGTAGTTGTGTATCAGAAATAAATGGGATGCAGATAAACGCGGAGTGATCATAGGCTGGCAGTTCATGACCCTAATTTTTATTCGCTGGTAGAGGGAACGGCCGTGCAGAACGGCCTGTATGATCTCCGCTGAGGGCTGTGCTTTCTTGATTCTGTTATGTACACCCCTCATATTATTGTTAACCAAGCGAACGAATACACGACGGCCGTTTTGGAAAAAGGGCATTGAGCAAAACGGCCGTTTCTTCATTTCTGGGGTAACAATCGGCCCACATATGGCGCACCTCCGCCAGTGAACGATGCCCCAGCAGCAGGTGCAAAAACGTTTGCTCCGGGAAAAACGCATCGCAGTCAAAATAATCGACCGGCGTATATCCGCCTACCGACAGCAATTGCCCCCGCTCAAACACCATTTCTACATGGCGACGATAAAAACTAAGGCGCAGCTTGCCCGAATAACCCGCCATCGCGCTGATTGCCAGGCGCGGGGCAAACACCGGGGCAATGTGGCGCAAGAATGCCGCTACATCCGCCACCCGCACATACCACGCATACGGCGGTCGCCCTGTTCCCAACTGCTGATCGAGTGCTTCATACAGAGGATGATTGCCCCCCAGCATAAAGTTGATTTGCTTAATTGGCTTTTCGTGGTCAACGTTTTGCTTGGTAGCCTCTTGTGGCATCACCCGTGTTACGAACAGCCCGATGTCGCGCAGCGAATGCCCTGCGGCTGCCACAATCTCACGCACGTTCACCTGCTCGCCAAACTGCTGATAGTTGACGTAGCCAGCCACTTCCCCGGCTGGCGTTTCGATCAACGCCAAATTAAACGCCATGGGAAAATCGCGCCGCACGACGAAGGCGGCGTACTGCCAAAAATCAAGCGAACGGGCGGCAGCAACCACGCCGCGCTGGCATTCAATTTCGTAGAGGGCATGAATGGTGGAGAGGTCGTCGGAAACGGCCGTTCGTAACCGATACACCTCCTCTGGTGCTGGGTTGGCCGGTTGCTGGGTGAAAAAAAACGGCCGTGAGCCATGCAGTTCCAGCGTCATCTCATAGCCAAACTGGCGATAATACCAGGGAATACCTGTAATCGCCTGCATCAAATCCCCCCGCGCTGCGCTTTTAGCGTGCAGTGCCTGCATCTGCAGCCGCACCAGCCCCCGGCGGCGATAAGCTGGGTCAGTGGCAATTAGCTCCGGTTGGCCGCAGCCAAATTTTACTCCCTCCACCATCCATCTGTTGCCAATCAGACACGCCGACGAAATGACACGTCCATCTTCATCCACCACTACCGTAAAATCCGAAGCCCGCGTGGTGGGGTGTTCCCCCAGCATCAACGCCCGCACCCAATCCCCCAACCACAATTCCGGTTCATTCACCGGGTCTTGGCTATGTTGTTGAATGTTAAAAGCAGCAATCGCCTCTACATCCGCTTCCGTTGCCCAGCGCAGCAGCAATCCATCCTCTAACGCCTGCGGTAAAATCGATTGTTTCTCTTGCACCTGCAAATTTCCTTTACTCTAATTCACCATGGGAGGGACGTATGCAATACGCCCCCTTCTAAACACGCCAATGCCCCCAAACAATCGTAGAACCAAGCAATATTAGAGATCAATAGAGTAATCTGCAAGCGTTATCCACTCTATTTGTCCTGTGCTAAAATCAGAACAGACAAAAATGTCGTAGCCGAAGACTCCAACCCTCGTTCTTCAAGGTAGCCAAAAACGAGCTTTGGTCTGGCAAGAGCCAGGTATGGAAGCATCGGCTACAAGTCAATATTATGTGGCCGAGGATGGTTGAGAGAAGCATGGTGAAATCACAAAAACTGTTCAGTGTACTGCTTTTGCCCCTTTTTTTGCTGGGGTGCAGCCGCGCTCAAGATGCCAAGCCGATCACACCCAGCGTTAGCCCCGACATTGCTGGGCTGCAAGTGCGAACGCTGGAAGCCCTTTGGAACAAGATCAACGACAGCTATGTCTACGATGATTTTCACGGGCTGGATTGGGGTGGCGTGTTGGAAACGTATGAGCCGCTGGCAGCCACAGCCGAGGGAGAAGCGTTTGATGATCTGCTGCGCGAGGTCGTCGCGCCGCTGCCGGAAGAGTCGGTGGCGTTTCAAACGCGGCAGGAGCGCATTGAGCAGGCGGTGACGGCCACTGACACCAGCACCTATGAGGGAATTGGGGCGTTTGTGTCGGTACTGGCCGAGCCGGAGCCGCGAGTGGTGATTTTGTCGGTGATGCCGGGATCGCCGGCCGAAGCGGCTGGGATTCAAGCCCACGACAGCATTTTGGCGGTAGACGGCGAACCAGTGCGGGCAGACGAAGGGAATGACGTGATCCTGCGGGTGCGCGGGCCGGCCGCCACCGATGTAGTGCTGCAAGTTCGCACGCCGCTGGCCGGCACCCGCGACGTAACGGTGACGCGAGGGCGGGTAGAGCGTAGTCAGCTTGTCACCCCGATCAAGGTCGAGGTTTTGCCGGGAACCAAGGTGGGGTATGTCGCTTTTCCCCCCTCCACCTATGAAGCCATCATGCAGGATTTAGTAACGGGGCTGCAACTGGCGTTTAATGAGGGCAGCATGACTTCGCTGATTCTGGATTTGCGGGCGGTTCATGCCAGCGACACCGATTGGCCGCTGGGTTCGATGTTGACGCTGTTTGCCAATGGCGACCTGGGGCAATTCTATTCCCGTGCTGAGCAAAACCCGCTGACGGTTGAGGGGCAAAATGTATTTGGTTCACAGGTCATTCCGCTGACGGTGCTGGTGGGGGAAAATACAACGGGGTTTGCCGAGGTGTTTGCGGCGGCGGTGCAGGATGCGGGGCGGGCCACGGTGGTGGGGGCACAAACGCCGGGTTCGGTGGAGATTATGGAGTCGTTTTTCTTGCCCAACGGGTCGCAGCTTTTTCTGACAACGACAACGTACCGCACGGCCACGGGGCGGGATGTTGGCCTGCTGGGAGTGGAGCCGGATGTCCTGGTGGCGGCGACGTGGGACAGTGTGTCGGCTGAGGTGGATGTGGTGCGGGAAACGGCCGTTAATCTCGCCAGCAACAACGGAGGATAAAGTCATGGCTTTATGGGTCAAACAATCGTGGCTGCTGCTGTTGCTGCTCACCGGCTGCATCAGCGCCCCCAACTTTGTCAGCGGCGAACAAAGTCCGCTGCTCGCCTACTTTGAAAGCAAGGAAGGGCGCATCGCCTATGTTGGCATAGACGGCAATATTTATGTCAACGACCAAAGCGGAAGCAACGAACTGCAAGTGACCACCGATGCCAAGCTGCCGACGCAAAATGACAATGGAGGCAGCTTCCGCTACTACCAATTCCCCACCTGGTCACGCGACAGCCAGCAGTTGGCTTTTGTTGGCTTGAACGCCACTACCCAGCAAACCGAGGATGCTACCTTGTACACGGCCAACATCGGTGATGGAAGTGCAGCCCCTACCCTGACCGCGATTTACAACCATCCGACGCGGGTTCCGTTTTATCTCTATTGGTCGCCTGACGATGAAAACGTGACCTTTCTTTCTAGTGCCTCCAATTCCCAAATGATGCTGCAAATGGCGGCAACCAACGGCGAACGCACGCAGGTATTGGACATTGGACAGCCCCTCTACTGGAGTTGGGCACCGGATGGACAACAATTATTGATGCACATTGATGGTGCCACAGGGTTGGAACGGCTGTCGTTTTTGACCGTGAGTGGCAACGTCGTTGAGCAAGGGCTGTCCTATGGACAAACCCGGTTTCAAGCTCCGGCCTGGTCGCCCGATGGCAGCCGCATTTTGCTGGCGGGGGAGACAGACACGGCAGAAAGGGGGATTTTGCTGACCGACAATGAGGGGCGACTGCAAGAGGTTGTAGAGCCGCTAGAGGAAAACCAGGTCATTGCCTTTGGCTGGGCACCCACTAGCGACCAGTTTGCCTATATTAGCACCAGCAATCCAGAGGCGGGGCTGATTGGGCAGTTGGTAGTGCAGAGTATAGGCGAGAATACCGAACGTCTCACCATAGATGAACCTGTCGCCGCCTTTTTCTGGGCACCTGACGGCAACCAGCTTGCCTATTTTGTGCCGCAGCAGCCAGAGCAACAATCTTCGTCAAGCGGTGAAACACAGCCGCTGGTGCTATCGCTGCGACTGCTGGAAGTGAGCAGTGGGCGGAAAACAACGCTAACAACGTTTCAACCCACGCCAACGTTTGTCAATATGATTGCCTTCTTTGACCAATACCAGCAGTCAGCCACGATTTGGTCACCAGACAGTAAGAATTTGGTGGTCAGCGGTTTTTATCAGTCGCCTAACCCGGAAATTTTGATTGTTCCCACGGAAAGCAACTTACAGCCCCGCGCCCTTAGCAATGGGCTGATAGCGTTTTGGTCGTGGCGGTGAGCGGCATTCGGTAATGTCGTTTCACGACCGCTTTGCGTGCGGTAATCAGTAACCGGTGTTCGGTAAGGATCAAAAAAGCGTGGCCGTGACCACGCTTTTGGCTTTTTTAGGTGCTTGATTCTTCGCCGACTTCTTCATCATCGGCTCCGTCTGTATCAGGTGATTGAATAGTTGGGGCTGGCAGAGCAGAAACGGCCGTTTCCCCTTCCATCACCTTCCCATTCTTGTGATGCCCATTCACCACCAGCTCACCCCGCGCCGCTGCCAGTACCTGCTCCACCTCACGACCCGTCAACGAATCCCGCTCCAGTAGTGCATCCGCCACCGCCCGCACCTCGTCAGCGTGCATCCGCACGAATCCCTCCATCGCCCGTTCACACTGCCGCCAAAACCGCATGTAAACATTATCCTCACCATGATCCAGCTTCATTTCAAATGGGTCGGTAACAGGTGGGCCAAAGTGACCAAGCTGCGCTAGGTGGCGAATGTTGTGGCGCACATTTTCAAAGTCGGAGTAAGCTCCTGTCCAATATTCGCCGAGAAAAACGTTGGTGGCAACGTGTCCAGCCAGGTTCACCATGATGTCGGAGATAATTGTTTTGGTGGGGCGAGCATACTCCTCAAACCTGGGCACATGCTGCACATATCCCAACGCTCCGCCCCGTCCAATAATGGTAGTCCGCACAATGCGGTGTTCCGGGCGGTAATAATAAGCAGCCACCGCGTGGCCTGCTTCGTGGTAAGCGATTTGCTGCCGCTGGTCGTCAGGCATTTCCTCAATGGGACGCTCCAGCCCAAACGACTGCTCTTGAAAGGCCAAATCAATGTCGCGCTGGTTGACCAAAAAACGGCCGTCGAACAGCGCCAACCGCACCGCATCCTTGGTAATGGCCGCCATAATTTTGGCGGGAGTTGCCGATACGGTATCTTCTACGATTGCTTCCACGTCAATTGTGTTATCGTGTTTAATCTGACTCAGATAATATTCCACAATCGCCCGCCGCCCCGTTTTATCCGGGGGGGCAACCTCAATGGTACGGTCAAAACGGCCGGGGCGCGTTAACGCGGGGTCAAGCACGTCGGGGCGGTTGGTGGAACCCATAAACAGTACGTGCCAATCGCGTGGCGGCGGTTTGCGACCGCTCAACTGGCTAATTTTCTCCATAACTCGCTCCCAGCGCGTCTTTTCTTCCACCCCATCCATTTCATAAAGCAGCCGCGTCAGCGCCCCGGTGCCACCGCCCATCATACCGCCCATCCCCATGCCCGTTTGCCGGCCGCCCATCACGCTCCCCCGCGAGGTACCAACGGCATCAATTTCGTCAATAAAGGCAATACACGCCCCATATTCCCGCGCCAAGTTCCGCGCCTTGCGGATAAACGAAATCATCCGCAGCACGTCCATGCCCCAAAACATCCCGCGAAAGCCAGAGCCTTCAACGGAAATAAAGGCCACGCCAGCCTCACCAGCCATACATTTTGCCAGCAGTGTCTTGCCCGTGCCAGGAGGACCATATAGCAGCAGACCGTTGATAAATTTACCCCCCATCTGCTGGAACTCGGTGCGGTCATAAAGCAGGGCCAGCCACTGCTTTACCATTTCCACCAGCCGCTCCTGCCCCTTGTAGTCGCGGAAGGTGACGGCCTTGGGGTCGCCAGGACGAATCATCTCGACCTTGGTTTGGGACATAAACCAGAAGAGGGCTCCAAACTGGACGATCATAAAGACGATGGCAAAGGCAAGCTGGAGGATAATTTGCAGGAGACTGAGAACAGCGTTGAAAGCAAAGGGGCTGGAGCGGGCATAAAGCCACAGCACCACAATGAGCATGATGAACCAAAAGCGACGGATAAAACGGCCAACGCGCCGTAAGGGTTGGTTGCGCCGGGCAACAATGTCGTTGCGTCGTCGCCGCGCCGCCTGCGCCGGGTCAATTTTCTTCTGTGGCTGTCCACCATCCGCAACCGCAGCCGCGTCCGTGGTTGTTTTGTGAATCTGTTTTTCGCCCATGAAATGTCTCCTTACCGTGCAATTCGGGGTGCTGTGTCACTTTGCTGTCACGCAAGGGTCACAGAATAAGAAAAGTTTAAACTAGTCTGGATCGTTGATCAAATTGTGGTATTTTCTTTGTTATTAGATTCTCATACAGGGTACTAATCTGGCTTTTATCTACGGCCGTTTTTCATAAGATATGCGTTTGAACGAAGTCGGTCATATTGACGAAGGGGTGGCAACTGTGCAAGAATCTACATCATTAAAGGAAGGAACAATGATGACTTTGACTTATTGGTTTTTAACTTTACCCACACTTCTGGCCGGGGCATATAGCATGTATCGTTTGCTGTTATGGCAGGCGGAGAAAAAGAAACGGCCGTTACCCGCACCAGTAACTATTCCTCAAAGAGGACGCTAAACAATGTTTTTCAACCCACTTTATCTCGTTTTTGCATTGCCGGGGTTGTTGCTTGGCCTATGGGCACAATCACGGGTCAAATCTGCGTTTAACAAATACGCTCAGGTACGAACCATGCGGAACGTTACCGGGGCACAAGTCGCCCGCGCCCTGCTCGATTCGCAAGGACTGTACCACATTGAAGTGGAGCGCGTGGATGGTTTTCTTAGCGACCATTACGACCCACGCGGCAAGGTACTGCGCCTCAGCCCCGCTGTTTACGACACGCCCAGCATTGCGGCGGCCGGCGTAGCGGCTCATGAAATGGGTCATGCGCTGCAAGATAAAGCCAGCTACTTTCCGCTGCAACTGCGGAGCGCCATCGTTCCGGCAGCACAGTTTGGCAGCACGCTGGCTCCGTGGCTTTTTATGGGCGGGTTACTGCTCAACTTCACCACCCTGGCCTGGGTCGGTGTGATCTTGTTCGCTGGAGCCGTTGTCTTTACGCTGGTGACGTTGCCGGTGGAGTTTGACGCGACCAAACGAGCCAAGCAGCTTTTGGTGAGTAACGGCATTTTGATCGGCGACGAAATCAATGGCGTGAACAAGGTGCTGGATGCTGCCGCGTTAACCTATGTGGCAGCCGCTGTCACGGCTATTGGGCAGCTTTTGTACTATGTCTTTTTGCTAACAGGTGGGCGGCGGCGGTAAAAAATGAAACGGTCGTAGGTTCGAGGCATACCTCGAACCTACGACCGTCTTTTATGCGGCCATTAACACCGGCTCAATTTGGCTCATTGCCCAGTCAATTTCCTCTTTGGTAATCACCAGCGGCGGCGCAAAGCGAATCACTTTTTCATGCGTCTCCTTACACAACATGCCTCGGTCGCGTAGGGCTTCGCAGAAGTGGCGGGCAGGCACCTGAAGTTCCACACCAATAAACAGGCCACGTCCGCGAACCTCTTTAATGTGGGGGCTTTCGATGCGCTGCAACCGCCCCTTAAAGTATTCCCCAAGTTCGGCCGAACGGCCGATTAATTCCTCATCCACCAACACCTTCAGCGCCGCCCGCGCCACCGCCGCCCCCAGCGGATTGCCGCCAAAGGTGCTGCCGTGGTCGCCGGGGCGGAACAGCCCCAGCACCGGCTGGTCGGAAAGCACCGCTGAAACGGGGTAGAAGCCACCGCCCAGCGCCTTGCCAATGATCACCATATCGGGGCGCACCCCTTCATGGTCACAGGCAAATAGTTTGCCGGTACGCCCCAGCCCCGTTTGGATTTCGTCGGCCACAAAGAGAACGTTGTGGCGTTGGCAGATGGCGTGGGCGGCCTGCAAAAAGCCATCGGGCGGCAGCACCACGCCTCCTTCTCCCTGGATCGGTTCAAACAAAAAGGCAACGGTGTTGGGGGTAATGGCTGCTTCCAGCGCGGCGGCATCGCCATATGGCACAGAGATAAAGCCGGGGGTGAAGGGGCCAAAATCTTCGCGGTATTGGGCTTCGCTGGAAAAACCGACGATGGTGGTGGTGCGACCGTGGAAGTTGCCGTCGCAAACGATGATTTCGGCTTGGTCACGGGCAACTTTTTTGACTTTATATCCCCATTTGCGGGCGGCTTTAACGGCCGTTTCCACCGCCTCCGCCCCCGTGTTCATCGGCAGAGCCATCTCATACCCCGTCAGCTCGCATAACTCCTGCAAAAACGGCCCCATCTGGTCATTGCGAAACGCCCGCGAAGTCAGCGGGATCCGCTCCATCTGGGCAACTGCCGCCGCCATAATCGCCGGATGCCCGTGCCCCTGATTCACCGCCGAATACGCTGCCAAACAATCCAAATATTTCTTTCCATCCACATCATAAACCCACACCCCCTTTCCCCGTTCAATAACCACATCAAGCGGGTGATAGTTATGGGCACTGTATTTGTTCGCCAAATCAATGTAATACTGACTGTTCATGACAACACTATCTCCTAAGACAAAAAAAGCCTGATTTGCATAAATCAGGCTTTGCTCAGACAGTCCGGCTCCCTAAAAGGAAAACCAAACGTCATCTTTTCATCAGTTGTTCGTCCACATCTATCATAATCTACTCAGCGGCATTCGGCAAAAGCAAGATTAAGCTCATTCATTGGCGTTGATTTGCGCCACAATCTCCTCAATGCCAGGCGCATACCCCCCTTTTGTAGCAACGTAAGCAGTAGGCACGTCTAATAACGGTGCAACATAGTCGCTTGGGGCGGCCAATACACCCGTTTCACGGTAAATCGCCACGTGCTTGTCACCATGATAGAACTCCCGCTTAGGATCCTCCAACCCGCGCAGGAGGTGACGTTGGGCAGCTACTTCATCCTCAACCGAACAGACAATCATAAAAACCACGCCCTGTGCCAGAATTGACGGCAACTTTGCTGCCCAGACCTGATGCTGAAACGCCGCCTCAATCACAATGGAAACCTTGCCAGCCAAATAATGCTGCACAATTTCAAAGAAAAGATTGGAAACAATGCCGTTTGTATCTGCGGGAAGCTGGTCATGTTTTACGCCAAAGGTATTTACATACCCCTCTTTGATCTCATCACGTGAGACCACTGGCCGCCACAGCCGCTGGCCGAGTAGCTTGGCTAGTGTTGTCTTTCCCGAACCCGGTCGTCCCGTAACCACAATGCACTTGGGTTTTACACTCATACTCAACCATCCATTAAATGTAAAGGAAGCTTGACATATAGACAGGTTCACTTTACAATAAACGCACACAAACAACTTTTAATAGATACAGATCCCAAATGGAGGCAACCATGATTAACAGCAAAAGAATAAAACAAAGGGCAAAATTCGCTCGCCCACTGCTCATACCGTTTATTTTGTATATTGGGTTATTACCAATAGCTACCTCATGGGCACCTACGATGGAGACACCCTTACTGCGCTATGGCATCGCCTTACTGCCAATCCTCCCTGGTATTTTTCTGGCCTTGGGCACAGTGCGTGCTGCTAAACAATTTGACGAATTGGAACGCCGAATTTTGCTTGAGGCCGCAACATTTAGCTTTTGCTTCACCTTGATTTTAATGGTTAGCCTGGGGCTTCTAAACGTAGTAGGCCTACCAACACCCAATCCTATGCTCATTGCTGCTATCATGGCTTTATTTCTCATCATCGGTAAATTTTGGGGTAACTGGAGGTCTCAATGAAAAATCGGCTGCGCGTTTTGCGAGCCGAACATCAATGGTCACAGGAGCGACTAGCCGATGAATTGGGCGTTTCCCGCCAAACGATTAACGCCATCGAAAATGGTAAATATGACCCCAGCCTACCCTTAGCCTTCAAAATAGCATCCCTCTTCCAATTACTTATTGAAGACATTTTTCAACCAGAGGAAGCGGTAAACCACAAAGCGTGAGTATCTAAAGGCAGATAATATGGCATACCAAGACAACGATCTTGATTATGGCAATTGGCGGATAATCTCAGCACAAATTTCTTCAGGCGTTTTATCCTTGGTATAAACAATCCGTTTCGCTAGTTGTCTGTTTGAAGGATGCCGCAGAAGGTATTCATTTAGCGCAAACAATTCGTTGGTAAACGCCTGTCCTGCCTCATGCAACATCTTGGTCAAACGGCTTTTCAATATCGCCGTCGACTCATCCATATCTGCAGACGGCAAAAGTAGTACCACGTTGGGATATGGTGCCAGCGTATTTTCAACCCGCACTTGCAGATCGTTGTCGTCATACACTGAATTGCTGGCTCCAAAATCAATGATACCGTAATAATCAGCCAGAATCATTTCAATCAATTGAGCGTCAAAAGGTTCGCTGTAACGCAACACACCCCGAATTCCCTGTTCAGATGCGGCAATCTGGGCAGCAAGCACTTTATCATAACCTATCTTGGCGTAATAGCCCCAGCGAACGACATCTACGGTGCAAAGAGGCAGCTTCAGCTTTTGCGCCAGCAAATGCCCGACGGTGCTTTTGCCAGCCCCAATTGGCCCAATTAGGACAATCGTTGTGTTCATTACCAAAGGGTTGTTAGGTGGGAGCAACACTGCGCTAAACTCTACAAAACGACTACTCGCAATTATTATGCAATCTCCACATTTCTGGGTCGTGCCCTTCTGGAACATTTTGACAGGGGTCGCTTGATGAATATCCTCTTAGCTCATTATATTGTGCCACCTGCTGTGGCGTAAGCACATCTACCATATACAAATGGTATTTTAAGTGGAGTATCCTTAACTGAGCATACAAATCGGTACTTTCTGCAATCTTTTCCTCTAAAAATGCTTCGTTAATCGTTCCATTCTGAAATGCATTATCCAGTGCCTGTTCAACATCAATGATTTGTGTACCAAGAGTAATCGCTTCCGAGCGCATTTTGCTGTAAAGTACTTCTACCTGCTCCCGCTGGTCGGTTGTCAGATCAAATTCACCCGCCTCCACTGCATCTAGCACGTGACGTGGGCCAGGATAGCCATTGAGTTCTGCTGGTTTTGCCATGCCGCCAAAAGGTGTGCCAGCTCCAGCCAGCAGTCCCTCTATATCTGCCTGTGACAACGCTTTAATCCCTCTCGTTTCTTGCCCAAGGTAAGGTGACTGAATGGCACTTTCATTTGCTGTTTCCGTTGGTACGGTGGCTGGTCGCCAAAACCACACGCCAACTAACGCTATTAGCCCCACTGCAATAATACTGACAAAGATTTTTGATTGACTCATTCTTCTTCCTTTTCAAACCGACCGGCTACCCTGGGAACCAGTGGCACACCAGTTCAATGCACGCAGGTAGGGCCGAGGGGGTTCCTCCACCAGCCCGGCCGACTCTCGCCCTAATCTATCTCAATGGACATCTTGCCAGGATATTTTACCTCAAGCGGTCAACGCTTGGACACAACCAAATCAATCGCCTCGGCCACATGCTCGTCATGACGAGCCCCACTATCATGTCATTGCCTAGCCTTAGACACCCAAACGGCCGTTTTGTGTTCTTTCTGCCCCAGAAACAAACTCAATTGCCCGGCATGTTCCTGAACATGCCGCATGTTGTAAAGCAGCAACTCCGCCACGCTCATTTCAGGCCAATCCGTGCGACACCGCTGTGGGGCTAAGGCGTTCGTTAGGCCGTGAATGGTTTCCTGGCACTTTTGCCGACTATACGCGAGATAACTTTGCAACTCGGCCTTGGTATACACTCGTTCGGGTAACAGCCCGGCTTCAAACTCGCTGAGCGTAAAGGGCGGCGGGGGTGAGAATGTTTCAATGGAGTCAGCCAGGTAAAAATCGAGCCAAAAGATGGTATGGTAGGTTACATACCAGAAAGCCGTGAACTCAGGTTGCACTGAACGGTCATTGTAGAGCTGTGCCTGCCAAAGTTCGCTAGGACAGGCATTCAAGGCACTGCCGAGCATATCAATGGCTGCCCCAAATTGCTGCCAAATGATAGTTTGCCACTGTTTGTCCATTTCACCCCTCCTTCAACTTTTGCTGTTGCAGTGGTATTATATGAGGAGGAAAACCTTCTCATGGTGTTCAGATGAATACTAAATCTTACCATTTGAGAAGGTACAAAGCACCAAAGTTATTGAATCAGCTGTAATTCTGAGAAAGGCCAATAGGTAAGCCAGGCGCGACCGCTGATTTGGTCAAGAGCCACTGCGCCAAAGTAGCGCGAGTCGTTGGAGTTGTTGCGGTTGTCGCCCAGCACAAAGACGTGGTTGGGCGGCACTGTGACGGGGGCAAAGTCGGGTTGCCCGGCGTTTTGGGAGAGGTAAGGTTCGTTGATTAAACGGCCGTTAACATACAACTGCCCCTGTCGCACCTCCAACACCTCGCCCGGCAGGCCAACCACGCGCTTGATAAGCCGTTCCTGCCCCATATCGCGCAAAATCACCACCACATCCCCACGGTGAGGCAAACTAAAGCGATAGCTTAATTTTTCCACAATCAATCGCTGTTCCGGGTGGATGGTTGGCTCCATGCTGTGGCCGTGGACAACGTGCGCCTGCGCTACAAAAAAGATAAGCATCAGTGCCACCACAACGCCTCTGGCACCTGCACCTATCATGTCCCCAATAAATTTGAAAAGACGACCCAATACAGTTTCGGCCGCAGCCCCTAATGCGGGGCGAGTACCCAGTGATTCCATTGTTTCATTCATAACAGTACATCAATTAACAATACACAGATTTTGCGAACAGAAAATTGCTCCTTTTATCAATTTTGCCAAGCAACTCAATCTGAACTCGGTGTAGCATAGCATAGCGTCGCCTACAAAGACTCTTACGCTTTAGTACCAGTCACAATCATTTATGTCTTATTCACATAGGAAAATGGTCACCAAGAGTAAGTTTGCATTTTGTTCACAGTCGGGTCAGAATACTTTTGTCACTTTGTCCAACTAAACAAGGAGCATTTTTAATGAAAAGAAAAGCAGAAGCTGAATGGAAAGGAACCTTACAGCAGGGTTCTGGCGTGATGAAATTAGGCAGTGGGGTTTTTGAAGGGGCTTATAACTTTGGCACCCGTTTTGGCGAAGAGCCAGGTACAAACCCAGAAGAGCTGATTGGTGCTGCCCACGCGGGTTGCTACTCAATGTTTTTAGCGGCCGTTTTAGGTAACAATGGCTTCCCAGCGACGAGTGTCCACACCACAGCCACGGTTACGTTGGGGCGTGATGAAACAGGCCCCGTGGTCAGCAATATTGATTTGGTCTGTGAGGCAGAAGTGCCAAACATTTCAGCAGAACAATTTGCTGAATTTGCCGAACTGTCAAAGAAAAATTGTCCTATTTCTCGTGCTTTGGCCGGGCCAGAAGTTTCATTGCAGGCAACATTGCTTTAAATATGGTGCAGAGGCAAACACGGATGGGGACAAACAATGCCCATTCGTGTTTGTTTTTGTGAATGCCCCTGTTGTGCCTGCTTGTCCCCACAGACAATGTTGTTGTTCATAAAGCAGTAGCGGAGGTGTTAACGGCCGTTTACCCCCTTGTTCACATTTTATGGAAGCACATTACCGTCGTTTAGAACAAATTGAGATGTCAAACCCATCGAGTGCCTATTATGCGCCGCAGATGGAGGTGGGGGAGGGAACGGCCGTTTGTACCATTACCATTCGCCCCGAATTTTTGCACGGGGGTGGTGTGGTGCATGGGTCGGTCTACTTTTTTGCCCTGGATGATGCCGCCACCTTTGCCGCTAACTCGGTAGTGGCCGAAGGGGATTTTTTTATGACCTCTGGCTTTACCATCCACTTTTTGCGCCCCGCCGCCAGCGGCATCATTCGGGCAACGGGGCGCGTGGTTAACCGCTCCCGCCGTCAAATTTTGGTAGATGTGGTGGCGGAGGATGAAAACGGCCGTTTGTTGGCACGCGGCACAGGCACCTTTATGGCGGGTCGGTCGGCACATAATCGGTTAGCAACTCCATGATCAACCGTGCGCAGGCCATCGCCTTTGTCCAGGCCAACGGCAACGCCCGTGAGTTGGCGCGTTTGGTTTATTTGACAGAAGGAAAACGGCCGTCTCCCGACATCATCGCCCAGTTTGCTGCCAGCCAAAGGGACGATGGTGGTTGGGCACCGTTTTGGGCAGAGATTAGCTCGGTGGACGCCACCTGCTACCAGCTTGCCCAGCTTGAGCAGCTTGGGCTGGGCGTATCCGAGCCGGTGGTGGCGCAGGCGTTGACCTTTTTGCGGCAGCGGCGGCAGGTGAATGGGGCGTGGGAGGAAGAAACGGTCGTTGCTGACCAAGCCCCACCCTGGGCGAAACCGGGCAATTTGGCTGCCATGCTCTATCTAACCGCCAACTGTGGCTTTTGGCTGGCCGTATTGGGCAACGAGGGTGCGCTGCTTATGCCAACCACGCAGTTGCTGCGGCAGCACCTTGCGCTCGATGGTGCGCTGCCGTCGTTTTTACACACCCACTGGCTGGCGGCGGCACTGTGGCTGTCGCTGGGCGAAATGGAGCCAGCAACGGCCGTTTTTAACTATCTCACCGCCCATCTTAACAAACTTAGTGCCAACAACCTCACTTGGCTGTTAACGGCCGTTCAGGCCACCGGGCGACCCGTTGCACACCCCTTCCTCACCCAAGCGCGGGATAAATTGGTGGGGTTGCAGATGGAAAACGGCCGTTGGCCCAGCGACGATGCCATGGAGCGCGATGTCCACGTCACCCTCGAAGCCCTGCGCGTTTTTGCCTCAACGTGACCAATCCCCCGGTTCCGTGTCCAAAGAACAGATTCCCACACAGGAAAGGAGTATTGTGACAATGACAGCAAAAACAAGTTTTAATGAGGAAGAATGGTTTTTGGTAAGCAGCTTGCCCTCGATGATTGGTGCAGCCGTGGCTACCACAGGTAAAAGCGGGTTGATTGGCACCATGAAGGAGATGATGGCGAGTGCCCGTGCCATGATGGAAGCCGGTGAGACATATGCCGACAATGAACTCATCCAGGCCATCGTTGCCAAGATGGACAACAAGGACGATGCCAAGGCTCAGGCGGAGAAATATCAGCAGATGGCTATGGAAAAGATGGAAGCAGCCGGGGTAAAGACACCGGAACAGCTTGCCCAGCTAGTTCTTGACGATTGCCAGACTGTTATGGATTTGCTGAATGACCGAGCCACTGCCGCAGAAACGGCCGATTATCAAGCGTGGGCGTTGTCGGTAGGCACGAAAGTGGCCGAAGCAGCCAAAGAGGGCGGCTTTCTTGGCTTTGGCGGCGAGCAGGTGAGCGAAGGCGAAGAAGCCCTGCTGCAGCGCATTGCCGCTACGTTAAACCAGTAATCGGTAATGGGTAATCAGTAAACGGTCACTGATTACCCATTACTCTGTTACGACACCCGAATTTGCGACCCGTTTAGCCCCTTTTCCACCTCAATGCGCGTCGGGAAAGCGTCGCGCAGTTCATCTATGTGGGTGATGACCAGAATGCGGGCAAAATCGTCCTGAATGGTGTTAATAGCCTCAATGAGCCGCTGTCGGCCGTTCGGATCCTGACTGCCAAACCCCTCATCAATCACCAACGTTTGCAGCCGCGCTCCGGCTCGTTTGGCAAGCAACTGCGACAACGCTAACCGGATGGCAAAGTTGACGCGGAACTGTTCGCCACCGCTAAAGTTGTCATACGGCCGTTCCCCAGCACTATCGCTAATCCGAATATCCAGCGTTTCAGCAACAGCATCGCGGCTTTTAAGCTGCTTTTGCGTCTCAAACATAATCCGCATTTCGCTCCCCGTCAGCCGTTCCAGCAGTTCATTGGCGCGGTCTTCAATGTCGGGCAGGGCTTGCTCAATAAGCAGTGCCTGCACGCCGCCACGCCCGCACGCCTTTTCCAGCAGCGCCAGCCGCTGCACTCGCTGCGTCAGTGCCGCCCGTTCATCCTGAAGCTGCCCTTGCTGCTGGCGCAAATCTTCCAGCACCCCCACAAGCTGCTGCGCCGCCCCCACACGCCGATTGATGCTAATTTGCACTTCGCGCAGCCGGAACACCTCATCCTCGATGGCGCGGCGGTCGCTGCTGCTGGCGCGGAGGGTTTCCAGGTGGGCAACGGCCGTTTCCTGCTGCCCCGCTAATGTTTCCACCAATGCGGCCTGCTCGGTCAATCGTTGCCCCAGGTCAGCCAGCGCATCTTCTAACGGCTTGACGGCCGCTTCTGCCTGACGTAGCTCCTGGTGGCGGGTAACGGCCGTTTGTAACCCCTTCACCCGCTGCCGCACTCCCTCGTGCGCCGCCGGGTCATACCCCACCGCCGCCGTCTGGGTTTCCAATTCGGCCAAAGCCGCCTGCGCTTCGGCGGCAAAATCGCCGCTTGTTAGCTGCCGTACCACCTCGGCCAACGCTGCCGCTCCTTCACTTTCCCACGCCGCCGCAAGCCGGTCAATTTCCCCCAGCCGCGCTTCGTGGGTGGAGAGGGTGCGCTGGGTGCTTTGACGCGCTTTTTCCCGCGATGTTTTGCGCCCAACGGCCGTTTCTAACGTTGACACCTGCTGTTTTTGGGCAGAAACGGCCGTTTCGTCCCCCAACAGCTTTTCCAACTCCGCCAGCCGCACCGCCCCCGCCACTTCCCAATCCGCCACCGCCTGGCTAATTTCCGCCAGTCGCGCCGCGGCCTGTGCCAGTCGCTGCTGCTGTGTTTGCTGCTCCCGCTCCAGCCGAGGCGTTTCTTGCAGGGCGGCTTGCAACTGGTTGATCTCGCTTTGCAGGTCAGCCAGCCGCTTTTTGTTGTCGCGGAACCGATTTGCCAGATCCTCACCGTCTTGCTGTAGCTCGGCCAACACCTCCTGCCGGTGGCTTTCGGTGAGGGGTTGCCCGCACAGCGGGCAACTGCTGCCTGCTTCTTCGCCCAGCCGATCCAGCCGTTCTTTGAGTTTGTTCATCTGCTCCCGCAGCCGGGGCTGCTCCGCTTGCAGCGTGTCCCGTTCGGCCAAAGCCGCCGCGTGCCGCTGGCTTTGGCTGGCAATGGCACCCAACTGGGCGGCGAGTTCGGTTAAGCGTTGGTTGGCGGCGGCGAGGTTTTGCGAAACGGCCGTTTCTTCCTCTTGCCATCGCCCCACCTGCTGCTTTTGCCGCGCCAACTGCTGCTGCTCTTGCCCCCACAGCCGCCGCTCACTTTCAAGCTGCTGCAAGACCAACCGCGCCTCTTGATACGCCTGCTCTTGTGCCGCCAGTTCCGCCAATTCAGCCTCAAGCTGGGTTAGCTGCTGCTGCCCAGCGGCGATTTGTGCCGCCACCTGTGCCCGTTCGTTGACGGCAGCGGCTACCTGCGCCGCCTGTGCCTGTCCCTGCCGCTGCTGCTGCTCCAACCGGCTGCGCGTTTGGGTGATGGTTAGTTCAAACGGCCGTTTTTGCTGCTGCAACTGATACGCCTGATCCGCCTTGTCTTGCCATCCCTGCAATTCCCGGTCGGCCGCTTGCCAGGCAGCAAATTCAGCTTCGATGGTGGCTGTGGCGGCTAAAATGGCGGTATAGCCATCCCGTTCCTGCTGCCGCTGCTGCTGCTGCTGTTGCCAGGTAGCCAGCGTGCGCCGGGCTTGGGTCAGGGTATTGGCACCCTGCTGTACGGCGCGTTCCTGCTGGGCAATGGCGGCCTCGGTTTGCCGCGCTTGGTTCAGTAGTTGTTCTTGCAGGGCAAGCTGGGCACCCACCTGCTCCGATTCAGCCTGGATGTCGGCAACGGCCGTTTTCCGCTCCTCCTCCTCGGCCAATTCGCGCTCAATCTCCTCTAAACGGCCGTCCAGCAGCCGCAAATCGAGTTCGGCTCCCTTGCGCCGCTCGGTCGCCGCCTCCTTGTACTGCTCCCAAATGCTCACCCCCAGCAGGTCGGCCAAAACCTCCTTGCGCTGGTTGGGAGTCTTGGTGGTAAATTCATCCGCCTTGCCTTGCAGCAAAAAGCTGGCGTTGCTAAAGGTGTCGTAATTCATCCGCAGCAGCTTTTCGATGGCTTCCTGCGTTTCGCGCACCTTGCTTTCGCTCAGCGGCTTCCAGCTAAGCGCGTCCAGCGGTTGGACGGGGTTGGTGGCAACTTGCAGCTCCAGCAGCAGCCGTTTGCCCGCCGCCTTGCGCCGGATGACGCGGTAAAGGCTGCCTTCGAGTTCAAAAATAAACCGCACTTCGGCCGAGTCGCCGTTGATCGCAGCCAGCCGATTGACCAAATCATCGTCGCTGCGGCTGCGGGCGTTGCCAAACAGTGCCCAAGTGATGCTGTCAAGGATGCTTGATTTGCCCGCGCCATTGGCCCCGGAAATGCAAGCGGTGTGGATGCCGTCGAATTCAAGAACGGCCGTTTCGCGGTAGGATAAAAAGTTGGTTAGCTCAAGTCGTCGTGGGATCATAGGGAATTGAGAATTGAGAATGGAGAATGGAGAATGGAGAACGGTCGGTTCCCAATTCTCAATTCCCAATTCCCAATTCTTCGTTCAAAATCTCTTTCGCCAGCACTTGCATCGCCGCCGCTTCTTCGCTGTCCAGGTTGATGGTTTGCCAGTACGTTTCCAGCAGTTGCTCCGGGGTCAGCGACTCTACGGCCACGGTGTCGCCGAGGCGGGTGCGTTTTTCAACGGCGTAATGCTTTTGGATTTGGATGCTCAGGGCGCGACTGAAGTGGTCGGCAATGGCGCGTTCGTCTAGCAGCGGCTCCCAGTCGCGGGGGTAGCGCAGTTGGACGCGGCAAATGGCATCGGCCACGCCATCGGGGTCGGGCAGTTGCGCCATGATATCGCTCATAAAGCTGTCGGCCTCACGGGTTTCGGGTTTGAAGTCGAGGAAGCGGCGGGTTTTGAGCTTGACGAACTCCCAGGTTGTTTTGCCCTTGCTGATTTCGGCCAGCACAAACCCTTTGGTTTCCCGCGCTTCGCCAAAGTCTATGCGCTCAATGGAGCCGGGGTAGACGACGGGAGGGTGTTGATTAACGGCCGTTAAACATTGATGTTTATGAATATGCCCCAGCGCCACATAATCCAAACGCGGGTTGTTGACCAGATTGCCTCCCAATACCAATTCGTGTCCGAGCATCACCATCCGCTCGCTGCCATATTTGGCTCCCTGAACGCTGGCATGGGCGGTCAGGATCAGCGGCAGCGTTGGGTCAGCCTGCTGAATAAGCCGCTCGACAATGCGAGTCACCTGTTCTTCAATGCTGGTAAACATTTCCTGCGCCGATTGCCCTTCTGTGTCTTGCCGGGTCATAAATTGGCTGCGTGATAGCCAGGGAAGGGTGATAATCTGCGCGGGAATGCCCAATTGGTCTGGCTCCAGCAGACGGGGCTTGTCGGCGACGTAAATGTGGGGGACGGCCAGGGTGTCAAATTCGTGCAGAGTGTGGGCGCGGCCGGCGGCGGGGGAAACATCATGGTTGCCTACCAGCAGCACAGTGGGGATTTTGGCCTGAGAAAGGCGCATCATCCGTTCTCCCCAGGCACGTTGGAAGGTGGGCTGCGGGTTGCGGTCTTTGTAAGCGTCTCCGGCAAAGATAACAAGATCTACTTGCTGGGAAACGGCCGTTTCCACAATCTGATCCAGTGCCCGCAAAAAATCCACCACCCGCAGCGGCAGCCCTGTTTCCGGGTCATGGCGGCCATAATTGGCAATATCAATATGGGCATCGGCAAAATGCAGCACCCGTAGCGGTTTATTTGTCATTCCCAATTCTTAATTTCCTATTCTCACTTGATCAGCTTTGCACATTCACCCAATAATGCTTTGTTTCTGCCTGGTTTATTGGGAAGGTACGTTCAATTACCACGTAATAGCGCCCAGGAGCCAGGCTGTTGAGCCGTACATTTTCGCCATCGGCTGGGTTGATGTTTCTGCTTTCGCCCCACAGCGTTTTGTTGGCATCATAAACATACAGATTGTAATCGCTGCTGCTGGGGATGTTGCGAAGCTGCACCCAAACGCTGCGTGGCGTGGTCAGGTCAAAGTAAAAGGTATCAAAATAATCGGTGCGCCCGTCAAAGATCGGCTGCCGGGGCTGATTGAGGTTAAGCTGGATGGCACCGCCGAAGGTGTCGTCGTTAATGCGCCAATCGTGGCGCATAATCGGCAAATTAGCTTTTTCGCCGGGGAAGAAGAGGCGCGCCCGTTCGACAAGATTGAGTGCCTGCACCCCCGACTGGAAGTCGAAAAAGTCGCCGCCAATGACCCATAGAGCGCGGCCAATAAAGCCGCCACGCGGCCAGGCGCGAGCGGGCAGATTGTCGCCACCACCCAAATCGTAGCTTACGCCGAGTTCTGACCATTGGTTGGTGGCTGGGTCGTAAACTTCGGTGACAGAAACTTCCTGACCACTGCCATCCAGCCCGCCAAAGACATACCACAGGCCGTCTGGCCCCACGGCACTGCCGGCCATGTAGCGGGGAATGTTCATGGAGTTAATGGCTTGCCAGCCACTGCTGCTGCTCCAGCATTCGCCGTTGCTCAGCAGTGCCAGGGCTTCGGTGTCGCCTGTCAGCCCACCTACGACGCAAACGCGCCCGCCTACCAGGGCGGCGGTGTGGGCAAAGCGAGGGCTGAGCATACTGGATTGGGCTTGCCACTGGTTGGTGATAGTAGAGTAGGTGTAGAAGGTGTCGAGGATGCGTTCAGTGGAGGTGGGATGGGTAGAACTTGCCAGCCCGCCGAGCAGGTGGTAGCGGTCGTTGTTTTGAGCAACGGCCGTTCCCCAAGCAAATGGCACCCCAAATGGCAGCGGCGGCGAACCAGCATCACCCAAACTGGGTATGCCGTCTGACCAAGCGTTGCTGGCGATGTTATAGACCCAGTGGGTGCTGTCAAAAAGCTGGTTGTTGCCGTTGTAGCCACCGGGGACATAGATTTTGCCGTTGACGTAAACGGCTGTGGTGTTTGACAATCCTGCCGCGCCCGGCATCGGCTGCCGCTCCGTCCATTGCCCCGTAAACGTGTCCAGCCGCATCAGCCGCCGACTGACCACTGGCGTGTCGCTCAGCGTTGTCTGCCCCCCTACCACATACAAATACCGCGCCCCATCCGAGGCCACGGCATGGCGCGTGAGCGACCCCGGCATGTTTTCCGGCGTGCCAATGATGGTCCATTGGGAGTCAATGGGTTCGATAATGGCCGACAGTCGCATTAACCCCGGCCCAGAAACCCCAGCCTGCCAGTCGGCTACTTCAACATAATATTGCTGCCCTCGGCGCACGGCAAACCGCACCTGCGATTCAAATGCCCGCTGGTCGTCGTTACACGTCACCTGTACCAAATTTTGCTGTGGGTCGGCACAAGCGTTGGCAACGGCTTCCACGTTTTCGTAAACAGCCAGCACCGTGTCATAAGTGCTGTCATAGGTATTGATGACGACCACACCATTGCGCGGGGCGGTGAATTTGTACCAGGCGGTGCGGTATCCTTGGTTGCTGCTGGGAACACCCCACATACAGCTTTGTAGGCTGGGGTCGTTGGGGTCGGTAGTCATGTTGTTGACAGTGGTGGTGCTGCCATCGTTGGTGCGGCCATCAAACAGCAGTGGCGCGGTGGCGCAACTATCGGAGGCGGGGGAGGCATCCGGGGCTTGGGGTTGCGCGGCGGGGTCGTATGGTTCCAGCGTCAAAGTTTCCTGCCCTGCTTGGACTACCATTTGCGCGGGCATAGGGATGGGTTGGTTGGGCTGCTGGGTTTGTCGCTGGGTAGCTTGGGCTAAAACGGCCGTTGTTACCAACACAAATCCAAACACCATCGGGAGTAAGATAAACGCATAGCGGCGCATATGGCCTCCTCAAAAGTAGGACACGGACGAACACGGACGAACGCGGGTGGATTTGCCAGATTGTTGCTTTTCGTTCGTGATGGTACGTCACGCTCGTGAAAATTTATGAACAAATAATCTATACCTCTATAGTACGCTTTGCCAGCAAAAAAGCCAACCACCCCTCGTGAAAAGGGTGGTTGGCTTAGAGGTGGGTTAAGGCTGGCATGGTTAGAGATTGGGGATTGGAGATTGAACCAATCTCCAATCTCTAATCTCCACGCTCTTACGCTTTTTGCAGGGAAAGCATTACATCTGCGTCGCCGACTTTGACCGTTTGGCTGAAGAGCGGGTTGGTGAGTGGGGTGGGGTGGAGAACGGCCGTTAATGTCTCACCCTGCACATACTCGCCAAAGTTCACCAGCGCTTCCGCCACCTCGCCCGTTGCCGCATAACCAAGCTCAATCCGATCCGAAATTTCCAGCCCGGCATCTTTCCGCATGGTGTTGACGGCTCGCACCAGGTCACGGGCATACCCTTCCTGCACCAGTTCCGGGGTCAGGTTCACATCCACCGCCACCGTCACCCCTTTGTCGCTGGCAACCGCCAGCCCGCCGCGTGACTCGGTTTGCACCAGCACCTCTTCGTCGTTCAGGCTTACCGTTTCGCCGCCAACCGTCACCAGCAAGGGTTCACCCGCTTGCAGCGTCCGCGCCGCTTCTGCCGGGTCGAGTGCCAGCAGCGCATTCCGCACCTGCGGAAATGCCTTGCCAAAGCGCGGCCCCAGCAGCCGGTTGTTGGGTAGCAGCTTGTAGTTAACCAGTTCGCCTACCTCGGAAACAACCTCAATCTCCTTGACGTTGATTTCCTCGGCCAGCACGTCGGCCAACTCTTGAAGGTCGTCCTGCGCCTGTTGGCTGCCCACATTCACCCGCGCCTTGGCCAACGGCTGCCGCAGCTTCACATCTGCCGCACCCCGCGCCGACCGCCCTAAACTGGCGGTGGTGATGGCGAGCCGCATTTTTGCCAGCAGCCGCTTGTCCAGCGCATCGGCCTCGGCTTCGGGGTAGAGGCAGTGGTGGACGCTGGTCGGGGCGGTGGGGTCAACGGCGCACACCAGGTTTTGGTAGATTTCCTCGGTGACAAATGGGACAAAGGGAGCCAGCAGTTTGACATATTCCACTAAAACGTGGTGGAGGGTGGCGTAGGCGGCGGCTTTGTCGGCATCGGCTTCGCTTTTCCAGAAGCGGCGGCGCGAACGGCGGACGTACCAGTTGGAGAGGTCGTCGAGCATGGCTTCCAAATGTTGGGTCGCTTTTTCCGAATCGAAGCCATCGAGCGCGGCGCGAACGGCAAGCGTCGTTTCGTTAAGCCGTTCCACAATCCAGCGATCTAACTGAGCATGAGCCGGATTAGGCGACTGTTCACCGTTTCCCGCTAACTGATTACCGTTTACTGATGACTGTTTACCGTTTGGCAACCAGCCATCCAACGTCGCATAGGACACAAAAAAGGCATAGACATTCCACAGCGGGATCAAAAACTGTCGCCGCGTCTCATCCCCACGGTTAAAGCCAAACAGCAGATTTTGCTCTGGCTTGCAGCCTGCGTATAGCCACCGCATGGTGTCGGCACCCATTTTGTCGGCCGCTTCGTTGAACTCAATCGAGTTGCCCCACGATTTGTGCATTTCCCGCCCATCTTCGGCCAGCAGCGTCGAATAGCCAAACAAGTTGAGGAAGGGTGGCTCGTCGCCCAGCACTGTGCTTTGCGCCAGCAAGCTGTAGAACCAGTTGCGGAACTGGCCGGGGAAGCTTTCGCTAATCCAGTCGGCCGGGTACCACTTTTGCCACAAATCATCATGGTGCTTGCGGTAGCCCAGCGTGCTAAAGGCCACGATCCCGGCATCGAGCCACGGGTTGCCCACATCCTTGATGCGCTCGCTTTGGCCGCCACAGTGGGGGCAGGCCAACTTCACGGCATCAATGTGGGGGCGGTGCGGCGTGTGGCCGACAAATGTGTCCCACCCTTCCACAGCGCGTTCTTCCAACTCTTGCTCATCTCCTACGACGGTAAAGTTGCCGCAGTCGCTGCATTCCCAGATGGGCAGTGCCAGCCCCCAATACCGCTTTTTAGAGATCATCCAGTCGTGCATGTTCCGCAGCCAATCCATCTCGCGGTCGTAGCCAAAGCCGGGATACCAGTTGATTTTTTCCACCCGATCCATGATCTGGTAGCGCAAGCTGGCCGCTTTTTCTGCTGCGGTTACTTCTTCACGCGGCTTGTCGTACAGTTCGCCCATGCTGATGAACCATTCATCCACCAGCCGATAAACCAACTCCTCGCCGCAGCGCCAGCAGTGGGGGTAGCGGTGGGCATACCGCTGTTTGCGGTAGTAGTTGCCCTTGCCGCGCAAATTTTCAAAGATGTCTTCGGCCACACCCTGTACATGTCGGCCGGTTAGCCAATCAAACCCTGCCACATAGATGCCGTTTTCGTCCAGCGGGGCGACGATGGGCAGGTCGTTTTCCTTGCTCAACTGGAAGTCCTCGGCCCCGCAGCCAGGGGCGATGTGGACGATGCCCGTCCCTTCATCGGCCCCAACTTCCTTCCAGCCGATGACGCGATGGGTGTAGTTGGCTTCGGCAAACGCCTTTTGTACCGCGTCCAGTTCGTCAAAGGGGCCACTGTATTGCCAACCCAGCATGGCCTCGCCTTTTAGCTCGCCAACAACTTCATACTTGCCGATGAGGCTGTTTTTGGCTGCTTCCTTGGCAAGATAATAGACCCAGCCATCTTCATGCTGCACTTTGACATAATCCAGCTCGGTGCCGACGGCGGCGGCGACATTGCTGGTGAGCGTCCAGGGGGTGGTGGTCCAGACGAGCAGGGCTTCGTTGTCGCGCCCCAGCAGCGGGAATTTAACAAAAACAGAGTCGTGGGTGATCTCGAAGTAGCCGTCGGTGACGATTTCGTGCTGGCTGATGCCGGTGCCGCAGCGGGCGCACCAGGGCATCACGTCGCGCCCTTTGTAGAGCCAGCCGTTTTCGTCACACGTCTTGAGGAATTTCCAGATCATGTAGTTGTTTTCGTCGCTGAAGGTGAAGTAGGAGCCGCCGACTTCGGGCAGCCCCAACATGCCCACAACCTGCTCGACGGTTCCGGTGACGGGGCCGTTTGGCCCCTGGATGGTGGCTTGCTGGTTGGGATTTTCTTGCAGCAGGTCGCGCAGGCGGCGGAGTTCGCTGGGGTCGTTCCAATCCATCCAGTAGCCGAGCCGGATGGATTGTTCGGTTTGGACGGCGGCGTAGGTGAGGACGCGCATTTTGCACAGCTTGACAAATTCGTCGAGGCCGTACTCTTCGATGTCGCGCTTGGATTTGAAGCCGAGTTCTTTTTCCACGTTGACCTCGACCCACAGCCCTTGACAGTCGAAGCCGTTTTGCCAGCGCAGGTTTTTGCCCTGCATGGCGTGGTAACGCTGGTAGAGGTCTTTGTAGGTGCGTCCCCAGGCGTGGTGAACGCCCATGGGGTTGTTGGCGGTGATGGGGCCGTCTATGAAGCTGAACCGTTTGTCGCTGCTGGCGCGAAGCTGGCGCAGCTTGTTGAAAGCATCGGTCTCTTTCCAGAAGTTGAGGATGTTTTGTTCGAGTGCAACGAAGTCTACTTTGTTGGATACGTCTTTAAAGCTCATGGTATCTCTCTTTTGGTTTTTTGAGATTGGAGATTGGGGATTGGAGATTGAGAGATTGGGAGATTGGGAGACTATATCTTGTGATAGCCTCTTAATCTTCCAGCCTCCTTGTCTTCCAATCTTTTGTCTCTTTATAAACACAGATTGGAGGGAACACGGATGTTGATTGAATCGTGATGGTGACAGTGGAATCCCAGCATAGCCCGCAGGTTATGCTGGGTTGGTAATTCGTTGGAAATGTTGGGGCTGAACGATTTGCCATTTCATCAGATTATCCTTGTGTCTGATACCAAAAATAGCGGGTAGCAACGGCCGTTAATCCATCCATCCACCCCACCCACACCGGGTAACCCGCCTGCACCTGCCCCAGCCGCATCATCTGTTGTTGATCCCAAATAAGCTGCGTCCAGTAGTAGGTGACTTCCTTTTGTCCTAGCGTCATGGTTTCGCCGGGGCCGGGCAGCGGCAGCACAGACAGCGTGGCAACGGGCTGGAGGGCCAGGGTGGCGGGGTTGAGGGTGAGGGCGTGATTTTGCAGCGTGGTGTGGGAAAGAACGGCCGTTCCTGCCCCCACCGCCGACGGAAACCAAAAGCCATACCCATCTGCCAACGCCATCTCTTCCTCAACTGTTGTCCCGTTCACCGTGCGCGTGCCGCTGACGCTGGTTTCGTTAAAAAACAGCTTGCCCTCAATCCGCGTTGCGCTATCCCACAGCCGATAGGTGAGCCGTTCGGGACGGCCGTTTTTTTGCTGCAAGTAGTGGTAGAGAGTGGAACGGCCGTTAACCGCTCGCTCATCCACATCTACCCGCAGTACCACAAAATCGGCCGTCGCCTGCGTCAGCCGCCACGATTCCACAGCCCCCGTCGGCTGCCCTTCGCGCTCATAGCGATAGGCTCCAGCGGCCAGTGGTTTTTCGTAGGGTTGTTCGTGGATGAGAAAACGCATGGCTTAAAATTGGGAGACTGGGAGACTTAGAGATTGGGAGCCTAACTCAGTCTCTAAGTCTCCCAGTCTCTCAATCTCTATTCATCCAATTCAACATAAATCCGCTTGTTAATCTTCCCTTTGCTCTTGTAATCCACAATCCGCATTCGCCCCACTTCGCTGGTGTTGGCAACGTGGGTGCCGCCGTCGGCCTGTAAATCTAGCCCGACCAGTTCCACGGTGCGAACTTCGCTGATGCCTGCGGGCAGCAAATTGATTTTGGTGCGAATGAGGTCAGGGATTTGGAATGCCTCTTCGCGGGGCAAAATTTGCACGCGGGTGGGGCGGGCGGCTTCAACTTCCTTGTTGACAGCGGCTTCAATTTCTGCCACCAGCTCTTGCCGCATGGTTTCAAACTCAAAATCCATTCGCCCTTGCAGCGGTTCCATGTTGCCGCCCGTGACTGACGCGCCATAGTCGCGCCAAATGACGCCGCAGAGGATGTGCATGGCGGTGTGGGTTCGCATTAATTGGTAGCGGCGTTCCCAGTTGAGCTGGCCGCTAACGGCCGTTTCCACCGCTGGCGGTTCCCCGGCCACAAAATGCACCACCTGCCCGGC
Source organism: Ardenticatenaceae bacterium (assembly GCA_020634215.1). Classification (GTDB taxonomy): domain Bacteria; phylum Chloroflexota; class Anaerolineae; order Promineifilales; family Promineifilaceae; genus JACKCD01. The sequence goes on from JACKCD010000015.1 coordinate 86,703, forward strand.
GATGCGTTTAACGGCCGTTACCTCCCACGTTTGCCCGTTGGCTGTCAGGCTGCCCGTGTCGGCCGGCTGCCCACCGCCGCCCGGATAAAACGCCGTGCGATCCAGCACCACGCCACCACCTTCGAGAACGGCCGTTACGTTGGCATCAAACGCTTGGCAATACGCATCGGTCACATACAGTAATTCACTCATAACTTGTTATCCTAAGATCAAAAAAGCCTTCGCCCAAACATTGGGACGAAGGCTTTGTCTTCGCGGTACCACCCAAATTCCTGATGCAATAAACACCAAGCACTCAGTGCAACAACTAACATTGTCGCCATTCCGTAACGTAGAATGAACCCGGCTGGGCTTACTTGTTTCGGTTAGAAACGTTCAGTCAGCAGCTCCAGAGGGATTTTCAACGCTGCATAGGTACCTGACTTCCACCAACTCAGGCTCGCTAGACCGACGGCAAACGTTTACTCGTCTCTATCATCGCTTTTTGTTTGTTAACTATGGGGGCAATTATGACAAAACGGCCGTTGAAAGTCAACCAACGTTAACCAAAATTATACGCCCCTGTAGCAAAGTAAAGTAAAATACTGCTTTGAACCACAGTCCATTATATGATACCCTCTTGTTTGACTATATGATAGACAAACTGCACCTGTAAACGAGGTATTGGCATGCCCATTCAGCGAAAACGTGTCGTCTGCATCGAAGACGAACAAGAAATAATCGATCTCGTCACCCACATCCTTAGCCGTGCCCACTATGAAGTCATTGGAGCTATGGGGGGGCAGGTTGGGTTAGAGACCGTTCTCCGAACAAAACCAGATTTAGTATTGCTTGATTTGATGATGGCCGATATGGATGGCTGGGAAGTATATCAAAAAATGAAGGCTGATGATGCTACCCGCCATATCCCAGTGATTGTGGTAACAGCTAAGGCGTTAAGCATTGACCGCGTGTTAGGGCTGCATGTTGCCCGTGTTGATGACTACATCACCAAACCCTTTGGGCCACAACAATTACTCGATAGCGTAGACAAACTGTTTGCTAAAACTGGAGAAATTCATCCGGCCGAACCATAGCCACTGTTAAGCTCATTTCAACCCTAACATCCATCCCGGCGTGACCGTTGAAAAGAGCTTGAAATTAGGAAGAACCAACGTGCGAATTCGATTTTGGGGTGTTCGGGGAACAATCCCCGTTCCTGGGCCCGACACCGTAAAGATGGGGGGGAATACCTCCTGCATTGATGTCTTGACCTCTGACCGTCAACTCATCATTCTGGATGCTGGCTCTGGTATCCGTCGCCTGGGACAGCAGTTGCAAAAAGAGAACCCAGAGCGCATCGTTGGCAATATTTTAATCAGCCATACCCATTGGGATCACATTCAAGGATTTCCCTTTTTTGCCCCTGTCTTTGGTCGCCAAAATCGCTTTGTGCTGATCGGCCGGCGGCGAGTCAATAAACGTTTGGTCGAGACCTTAGCGGGTCAGTTTATTGAACCCTACCTCCCCTTTTCTTACAAAGCTCTCCCTGCTGACCTAATCGTCAAGGAGATAGAAGGTGGGGAGACATTTATCATTGGTGATAATACCAAGGTGTTGGCTGCTGACCTGAATCATCCCGGCGGGTGTTTGGGGTATCGTATTGAGAATGATGGCGTTGTGTTTACTTATTGTAGCGATGTCAGCCATTATGATGACCGCTTTGATCCCAACGTGCTTAAACTGGCCGAGGGAGCCGATCTATTAGTTCATGATGCCCATTTTCCCACAATGGCTGAGCGTAATCAGTTTTCCGACTGGGGGCATAGCTGTTGGGAAGAGGCAGTACAGGTTGCCATTGAAGCTCGTGTGAAAACGTTGGCTTTGTTCCACTATGCACCTGATCTGACAGATGAGCAGGCAGAACAGATTCTTTATGAGGCGCGTAGGCAATTTCCGAACACCATTCTGGCACGGGAAGGTGCCGAAATAGAACTCCCGCTGCGATAAGCTCCACCTTTTGCTTATAAGAGAGAATTGAATAAAATTAGCATTAGATGCGGATAAAGTTTCCTCATCTTTATTCGCTTGGAAATATTCAAAAAAGTGTTTTGGGCAGAAACACTGACATTGGAGATATTTTGACCAAGTCTGTGCTCATTGTAGATGATGAACCGATGGCTCGCACACTTTTGCGTCTTACGTTGGTGCGAGCTGGTTTTCACGTGACTGAAGCCGAGGACGGGTTTGATGCGTTGGAGAAAATCCAGGAATCGCTGCCCGATATTATTTTGCTTGATGAGATGATGCCTGGTCTGAATGGTTTTTCGGTTTGTGAAATCTTGCGGCGTGATTATGATAAGGAGTTGCTACCTATCATTATGCTTAGTGCCCGGACAGACCTTGAAAGTGTCAATAAAGGGTTGAGCGTTGGCGCAAATACATATTTAACCAAGCCAATCTCACGTGAAGAGTTGATGCAGCATGTGAAAGAAGCATTGGCGGGCTAGTTTTAGCCTGTCCATAGTTGGGCTTGTCTTGTTGTTTGTTTAAATTTGAGGAAGTTAATTTGTAACTCTGGAGGATTGAAAGATGCTTGCAAAACGGTTGATTTTAGTAGCTATTTCTTTTGTTGTTGGTTTTGTTCTAACGCTTGGTATTACATTTGCTATTGGAACAACACTCGAAGAGTATGGTGGTATCTATACTTTCTTTACGACACTAGCCTTGGCGTGTGCCATTGCTATTTGGCTGGATAAGTTTATGGGTACCGAACTGCTGCCTAAATAGTTGGGTTCAAGTGTTATCATGAGTGCAATAATTATTGATGGTACAAAGATTGCCCAAGAAGTCCGTGAGAGTGTGCAGGCTGGGGTGGCAAAGATGCAGGAAGAGCATGGATATGTGCCTGGCCTGGCAACGGTGTTGGTGGGGGATGATACAGCCCGGTAACGTATGTGCGTAGTGCGCAGCGGACGTGTGAAGCATTAGGTATTCGTTCGGTAGGGCATCATTTACCTGCTACGGCAACGCAAGAAGAAGTGGAAGGGCTGGTTGCCAGCCTGAATGCTGACCCCAATGTAAACGGCATTTTGGTGCAACTGCCGCTGCCAAAGCATATTGATGAAGAGGCAGTGCTGAATTCTGTTTCGCTGGAGAAGGATGTTGATGGTTCCACTCCGGATAAATATCGGCCGTTTGGCGATGAAGGGCGTGAGCCGTTGTTTATACCCTGTACGCCGCGTATGGCTGCATTGTGCTGCTGGAAAAACGGTGCAAAGATCAGCGGGGCTGAGGCAGTGGTTGTGGGACGGTCAAACATTGTAGGCTGCCGGTGGCGATGCTGTTGCAAGAGCGGAACGCCACGGTGACGATTTGCCACAGCCGGACGCGATTTGGTGGAGCATTTGCAGCGGGCGGATATTGTAGCGGCCGGGCATTGCTGAACTGATTACGGCGATATGCCAAGCTGGGGGCGGTGGTGATTGATGGGCATCAATCGCAAGGATGACCCAACGGCGAAGCGTGGCTATCGGCTGGTTGGTGACGTTGATTTTGAGTCGGCCAAGGAAGTGGCGGGCGATTACGCCGGTGCCGGGCGGCGCGTACTCGATGACGATTGCGATAAAGATGCAGAATACGCTGCGGGCAGCGGAGATTGCATTGGCGAAGGCTGGCAAGTAAGAATGATCAGAGGGCGTATGCAATACGCCCCCTACTGGCGGATGAACCGCAGACCTAAAAGTCTGCGGTTTTTTTGTTGGTGTTAGCAAATTGGGGTAAGCTCTTAGGGGCTGTTGGGATGAAAGATGATCATCTAATGGCAACGGCCGTTAAATTTTTTCGCATCTGACACCGTACTCCCAATTCGTCAGATGACACGACCCATCATCCCACTGATGGAAGGAAGAGGTTAGGAGCATGGCATTTAATCTAGATCAGGAAATTTCCCGTCGGGGAACGAATAGCATGAAATGGGAATTTGAGTTTGGCCCGAATGGAGCAGCTTACAGCGACCGCAGTGACCCCAAGTACGGGGCTGAACGGCTGCTGCCAATGTGGGTGGCGGATATGGATTTTCGCTGCCCGCCGGCCGTGGTAGAGGCATTGGTAGCACGGGCGCAGCACGGGCTGTTTGGTTATACTGCGCCAACGGCCGATTATTATGAGGCCTTTATTGGCTGGGTGCAGCGGCGACATGGCTGGACGGTGCAGGCCGACTGGGTGGTGATTACGCCCGGCGTGGTGCCTGCCCTCAACATGATGGTGCAAACGTATACCCAGCCGGGAGACAAAATTTTGATCCAACGGCCGGTTTATCATCCCTTTACCTTTGCCATTGAGAATAATGGACGGGTGGTGGTGTCGAATTCGTTGGTGGCGGAAAACGGCCGTTATTCCATAGACTTCGATGATTTTGCCGCCAAAGCTGCCGACCCTGATGTCAAAATGTTTGTGCTGTGCAGCCCCCACAACCCCGTGGGGCGTGTCTGGACCCGTGAAGAGCTGACGCGCATGGGCGAAATTTGTTTTGCCAACGACGTGCTGGTTGTTTCCGACGAGATCCACTGCGATTTGATCCAGCCAGAATACACATTTGTCCCCTTTGGCTCCATCAGCGATGAATTTGCCCAACGTTCCATTTCCTGCATGGCTCCCAGCAAAACATTTAATTTAGCCGGGTTAAAAACATCCCATGTCATGATTCCCGACGTGGCTCTGCGCAACAAGCTCAACACCTTTATGAACAATTTAGGCGTGAAGGGGATCAATGCCTTTGGGCTGGTTTCCACGCAGACTGCCTATACCCACGGTGACGCTTGGTTAGACGAGGTGATTGGCTATATTGGGGATAATTACCGCTATATGGCGAGCTTTTTGGCAGACAATTTGCCGCAGCTTTGTTTGTCGCCGCTGGAAGGGACATACTTGTCTTGGCTGGACTGCCGGGCACTTGAGCTAGATAAGGATGAGTTGAAGGCGTTGCTTTACGATCAGGCGCACCTATTCTTTAACCAAGGGTATGTTTTTGGCAATGAAGGGGATGGATTTGTGCGGATTAACCTGGCTTGCCCACGTTCGCTGGTGGTGGAAGCGATGGATCGGTTAAAAACGGCCGTTTTGTCCCTACAACCAGCGTAAAAGAGTAATCGGTAATCGGTAATCAGTACTGGTCACTGATTACCGATTACTGATTACTGGTTTTAACACGGGGGAAAACGGCCGTTTTTTCAACAGCAAATACACCCCCACCCCAAACACCGCTACACCCGCCAGCAGCCCGCTAAAATCGCTCACAAACTCACTAATCACTTCCCACTGGCTACCAAACGCATATCCCAGCCCCCCAAACACCAGCAGCCACGTCAACTCCCCCGCTGCATCATACATAATAAACCGACTGACGGCATACCCACTGCTGCCAGCCACCCAATTCACCGGAATAGCAATGGGTGTTAGTAGCCAGCGCGACAAATAAACCGCCACGCCACCCCGTTCCTGGAAGGTATTCTCGGCTTGCTGCCATGTTTTAGACTGACCAAACCGCTTTTGCAGCCAAACCCGAGCCAGCCGACCAATACTATAGCTTAGTACGTCACCAATCACGACACCGACAAGTCCAAATAACAGCGTGTCGCTGATACCCAGCACCTCTTGTCGCACAAAGGCCCCAGCTGCGACCACAAACAATGTCCCAGGTACCGGTACGCCCAGTGCCCCCACAAACAAAGCCAGAGCCAACATCGAGGCACCATAGATTAAAACCCAACTCAAGAATAGATCGCTAATGTTTGATAAATCCGATAATGTCATGGTGCCTTCTCATAGTTAGCCAGAGCGTTTCTAAGCGTATCGATCAGTGCTCGTAAGCCACCTTCATACCGATATTCTTTGTCTAAACGCCCCAAATCTTTAAATTCATTATCATTTTCGGCTGGAATGCCAATTTGCTCAAAAATATACGTTTCCGATACACCTGTACTGACAGAAATATAGCGGATCGTCATCCAGGGACGGATATCATCCAACCCTGTGACCACGGGATTAGCTCGATATGCCTCAATCGCTTCCGCCACGGCTTCAATTACCCGCTGATCTTGTCTGTCAGCCGATAGCCCCAGGTCATAGATGCGGTTCAGATCGCGCAGCGTTTCGTGTCCATTTCGTTGCTCAAACGGGATGCCCAAATAGTTTAGTAAGTATTCTTCTGGCACGGCATAGGCAACGGCCACATAGTCAAGCGTCATCCAGCCGCGAATGGCATCTACCGATGCATCTCCCCGATCCAAACCTTCCGCACGCACATAGCGCATTTGCTTAAAGGAGCGGAAAGAGCGAACGCCAAAAACAAGAATAAGCAATACTCCCAAGGCGAGGAAGCCAAAGGTTAACCATTTTGTGAGTGGGATTTGCGTTATTTTTTTCATAGTTATTGTCAGCATAGCAGATATGGTCATTATAGGCGAGAGATGTAAAGATTGTGTGAAGCAGAACGGCCGTTTTTTGCCCCACTTCCCTGCCCGCATTACAATCATTCAAGATAAATGGAGATTAGAGATTGGAGATTATGAACCTTCATCAACCTCCAATCCCCAATCTCCAATCTCCAGACGTATGAAACGACTCTTTTTACTAATCCTCATCCTCCACCTTGCCGCCTGCGCCGACACCACTACCGAGCCGCGCCGGGTGGACTTGGCAGCAGAACCGACACCGATACCAACGGCCGTTCTTCCTCCCAAACCCACCTATGTCGTCGAGCGCGGTGAAGTTGTTTACCAAATTGACTTCGCTGGCCGTATTGGCCCCGCTTTTGAAAAAATCCTCGCTTTCCCCCGCGATGGCGTAGTGGCCGAAGTGTTTGTGCAGCGTGGCGACATGGTAACGGCCGGCGATGTGCTGGCAACGCTCGATACGCTGACGCTGCAAGAAGAACTGCTGACCGCCCAGGCCGAGCTAGACATTGCCCAAAAACGGGTGGACGCGCTGGAAAAACAGCAGCAAGCCGCCCAGCACCGCGCCGAACTCCAGCGCGATTTGGCGCAGCTAGAGCTGGATTTTGCCGTGGCGCAGGGAGGCGCAACCCCCAATTCCGCGCAGCAGTTGGAAATCAGCCGCCGCACCATTGCCCTGCAATTGGCGCAGTTGACAGTGGATGAACTCGACATTGGCATTGACCCGCTGCTGCTGGCCGACGTTGAAGAAGCCAAGCTGCATGTAGATGTCCTGAATGAAGCGTTAGCCAGCAACGACCTGATTGCCCCCTTTGACGGCCAAATCACCTCCTTTAGCGTCTCGCCAGAGCAGCGGGTGGTGGCGGGCAACCGCGTTGGCCTCATCGCCGACATCACGCTGCTGGAAGTGCAGGCTACGCTCATCGAAAGCCAACTGTTGGAGATGGGCGAAAATATGACGGCCACCATCACCGCCGCCGACCACCCTGGCGAAACTTTCCCCGCCTTTGTACGCCGCCTGCCACCTCCCTATGGCAGCCCCGGCAGCAACCAGGACGTGGCCGAGAACGATTCGACCGCCCGCATTGCGTTTACTAACCCCGAAGACGCCGCCCAATTTACCGCTGGCAGCCGGGTGCAGGTCAATATTTTTCTGGAAGAACGCCCCGATGCCCTTTGGCTGCCCCCGGCGGCGTTGCGGGAATTTAACGGCCGTCAATTTGTCGTCATTCAACAAGACGGCGGCGAGCGGCGCGTGGACGTAGTGCTAGGCATCGAGGGGGACGGGCGCATTGAGATTGTGTCTGGTGTGGCAGAAGGGGATATTGTTGTCGGACAGTAAAAAATGGCAACGATAATCCTGACCATCAGGCGCTTATGGGCGCAAAAAGGGCTGAGTGTGGCAACGGCTGTGGGATTAACGGCCGTTGTTGCCCTCATGATGATTACCCCTCTCTACGCCAGCGGCGTTTATTACCAACTGCTGCAAGACGACATCGAGCGCGTGGCGCGGCAAACCAACCGCTCCGCCTTCACCTACCTGTTGCAATATCAGGGGTTCAACACCAGTTCCCTGTCGTGGGAGGAAGTTGCCCCAACCAATGACTATCTTTCCAGCAGCGAACCGGCCCTAGGGCTACCGGTGCAAACCCAGACGGGCATCATGGTTAGCCAACGTTTCCGTCTTTTCCCGCAGGGCGGGCAAACGTCGCTGGGGCGGGTGCAGTTGGCGGTGGTGAATGGGCTGGCGGAAAACGGCCGTTTGCAAGAAGGCACCTGGCCGCAGGAAGCCCCCGATGACCCCCCCGCTGCCATTGAAGTGACCGTGAACAATGGCTTTGCCCAGCGCACCGGCGTCCAGATTGGCGATCTGTTTACCATTGTGGATGAGTCCGGCAGCCGCGCCGATTTTCCGCTGCAAATCGTGGGCATTTGGGAGCCCATCAACCCGCGCAGCGATTTCTGGGCGGTGCCTCTGCCAGATTTTGCCAACTACTTTGTCATGCCCGCCACCAGCTTTGGTCGCCGCGTTGCCCCCAACATCGAAGACGACGTGGTGGAAGCGGCGTGGCAGGTGGTGCTGGATGGCAGCCAGGTGGGGATTGACCAGATTCGCAGCATGAGCAGCCGTTATCAGACAGTGGAAAACCGGGTAGCGGTGCTGCTCCCGGCCGCCCGCGTGCTGCAAACCCCGGTCGAGGCACTGGAACTATACAACAGTTCCGTCACCTCGCTGGTGCTGCTGCTCACGGCCTTTAACGTACCCATCATTGGGCTGGTGCTGGCCTTTATCGGGCTGGTGGTGGGGTTGTCGGTGAGCGAACGGCGCAACGAAATTGCCGTGATGCGGAGCCGAGGGGCGACGCTGGCGCAAATGTTAACGATGGGGCTGTTGGAAGGGGTGGTGCTAGGGTTGATTGCCCTGGCGCTAGGAACGGCGTTGGCGCTGTGGTTAACGGCGCTCATCGGCCACACGCGCAGCTTTTTGGACTTTTCAGCCGAGTCGGTGCTGCGGGTGGTGTTGACAAATGGGGCAATTCGGGCGGGATTAACGGCCGTTTTTCTCGCCCTCCTTGCCCGCATTGCCCCTACCCTGGCCGCCGCCCGCCACACCATCATCACCTACAAACAAGATCGTGCCCGCGCCCAGGCCAACCCGTGGTGGCAGCGCATCTGGCTTGACCTGCTGCTTATGATCCCCGCCGCCTACGGCTTTTATCTGCTGTGGCAGCAAAATGGGCTGGCCGCTGGCGATGAAGCCGCCAGTTTTTCCACCGACCCCCTGCAAAACCCGCTGCTGCTCATTTTGCCCGCCCTCACCATTTTTGCCCTCACCCTCTTTTTTTTGCGGCTGCTTCCCTTCGCCCTGCGCGGTCTAAGCTGGCTGCTGGCGCAAAGCAACAGCGTTGGGCTGCTGCTGGCGGTTCGCCAACTCGCCCGCACCCCCGGCTTTTACGCCACGCCGCTCATTCTGCTTACCCTCACCGTCAGCCTGGCCGTCTTTACCGCTTCGCTGGCGCGGACGATGGATTTGCAGTTGTATGACCAAAGCTACTACGCCGTGGGGGCCGATGCCAGCGTTTTTGATTTTGCCACCCAGGGCAGCCGTTCAGGAACGCAAAACGATTACTTTTTTGTACCCACCGCCACCTTCCGCGAGCTGCCGGGAGTGCTGGGGGCGGCGCGGGTAGGGCGGTATGAGGCGGAGGCGGAAATCGGCCGGCTGCCCTTTGATGGTCTCTTTTTGGGGGTAGACCGGGCAGAATTGGCGCAGGCGGCATTTTGGCGGCGCGATTTTGCCAGCGTGTCCCTGGGCACGTTGCTCAACCGGCTGGCGCAAACGCCCAACGGCATTCTTTTGTCCGATAGCTTTATGGCCGAACGCAGCCTGCAGGTGGGGGATGTGTTCCGGCAAACGGTAGTAGTGCCCGGCGGCACGGTGGAGCTGGTCGGCCAAATTGTGGGGGCATTTACCTATTTCCCCAGTTGGTACCCGGCCGAGGCTGGCTTTCTGGCCGTGGGCAATCTCGATTACCTGTTCCAGCAGGTGGGAGGTAATTTGCCTTATCATGTGTGGCTACGAACCGCGCCGGGGGTAGATGTGGCGGCACTGGAGACGGCACTGGCGGGCAGGCGGGAATGGGTGACGCCGTTTGAGCCGATTCGGCGGGCGCAGCAGCAGCCGGAGCGGCAAGGGCTGTTTGGACTGTTGTCGGTGGGGTTTGTGGCGGCGGCACTGCTGACGGTGTTTGGCTTTTTCCTCTACGCCCTCTTTTCTTTCCGCCGCCGCTTTATTGAACTGGGGGTGCTGCGAGCCGTGGGGCTAGGCAGTGACCAAATGTTGACGCTGCTGGCGTTTGAGCTAGGCTTGTTGATTGTGTCTGGGCTGGGGCTGGGCACGGGGCTGGGCGTGCTGGTGAGTCAGGGGTTTATTCCTTATTTGCGGGTGGGAGAAACGGCCGTTCCTCCCGTCCTCGTTGAAATTGCCTGGCCCGCTATCAGCCAAATTTACCTGCTCTTTGGCCTGCTCTTCTTAGCCGCCCTGGTTGTCCTCGGTGGCCTGCTGCTGCGGATGAAGATTTTTCAGGCGGTGAAGCTGGGTGAAACGATATAATGAGATATGTCATTCCGAGGTCCCCCGAGGAATCCCGCTTGTTTTATCCAACCAAACGGGATTTCTCCTCGAAGACTCGTCGAAATGACATGGATTTGTAGATGACAGAACCAATTATTATTTGCGAAAACTTGGTCAAAATTTATAAAGTGGCCGATTTGGAAGTGCTGGCACTGCAAGGGCTGGAGCTGACGGTGCAGGCGGGGGAACTGATGGGCATTGTGGGGGCCAGCGGCAGCGGCAAATCTACGCTGATGAATGTGCTGGGGGGGCTGGTGCGGCCGTCGGCCGGCCGCGTGCTGGTGGATGGGCATGATTTGCTCAAGCTCTCTAACGCCGCCCTGGATCGGTACCGCCGCACCAAGGTCGGTTTTGTCTGGCAGCAAGGGGCGCGGAATCTCATTCCCTACCTCAACGCCGTGGAAAATGTGGAAATGCCGATGACGCTGGCGGGGCAGGCTAGGACGCGGCGGCGGGCGCAGGAACTGCTGGAAGTAGTGGGGCTGGCGGAGCGGATGCACCACAAATTGCCGCAGCTTTCCGGCGGCGAGCAGCAGCGGGTGGCAATTGCCGTGGCGCTTGCCAACAAGCCTTCAATTTTGCTGGCCGATGAGCCGACGGGGGAACTGGACAGCGAGACGGCGCTGACAATTTACCGCGCTTTTCAGCAGCTAAACCGGGAAATGGGGCTGACGACGCTGATTGTGAGCCATGACCCCGGCATTGCGCGGCACGTCAACCGGGTGGTGGCGATTCGGGATGGCAAAACGTCGAGCGAGACGCGCCGGGCGCGGCCGGTGAACCCGGAAACGGTGCATGAGGAAGCGCACGAGGAGCATTTTGAGGAGCTGACGGTGCTGGATTCGGCGGGGCGGCTGCAGGTGCCCAAGGCGTTTTTGCAAGAGCTAAACATCCAAGGGCGGGTGCGGATGGAGATGACGGAGGCGGGGATTTTGATTAAACCAGTGGAAGGGGAGTCGGTGGCGGTGGGTGGTGGAGAAACGGCCGTTTCTTCCCCCACATCCACCAAGCAACCAACCGGCCTGCGCCGCTGGCTGGGGAAGATGAAGGGAGAGTAAGGTAATCAGTGAACAGTAATCAGTGTGCGCTACTGATTACCGATTACCGTATAGCCGACTATGACACAACCAACCAACATCCCACTCGCCATCAACGCGCAGGACGTGGAGCGAGTTTACAACCTTGGCTCTGGGCAGCAGGTTCACGCGCTGCGGGGGATTAACTTAGCGGTGGAAAACGGCCGTTTTGTGGCCCTTAAAGGACGTTCCGGTAGTGGCAAGACGACCCTGCTCAACTGCCTCGGTGGACTGGATCAGCCCAGTTCCGGTACCATTGAACTGTTTGGGCTGCGGCTGGACGAGATGAACGACCGTGACCTCACCCAGTGGCGGCGCAAGGAAGTTGGCTTTATCTTCCAATCGTTTGGGCTGCTGCCCACGCTCTCGGCCTATGAAAACGTAGAGCTAATGCTGCGGATTGCCCGCGCACCCAACCGCCAGCGGCGTGAGCGGGCAATGGCCTGTTTGGAACTGGTGGGCATTGGCAAATGGGCCGACCATCGCCCCTATGAAATGTCGGGCGGGCAGCAGCAGCGGGTTGCCATTGCCCGCGCTCTTGCCAACCGCCCCAAGCTGATTTTGGCCGACGAAGCCACGGGGGAGCTAGACAGCGAGACGGCGCGGGAGGTGCTGGGGCTGTTCCAGCGCATTGTGCGTGAGGAGCAGCTTACCTTTTTGCTGGCTTCCCACGACAGTTTGGTAGATGAGTATGTGGATGAGGTGCTGCTGCTTAAAGACGGGCAGATTGTGGGACGAGAGGTGAGTGGGGCGTAGGGTAGTTGTGGTAGGATGGCGATCTGACCACCAAATGAGTATTTGTTTTACACCACCGCTCATTTGTGCTAAAATTCACTTATGTTAAATTGTATGCAAGGGTAAATTGCACCAAAACTAAAAGGATTAGGAGTATGACTGTTCAAGCCGTTATTCAGGCCAAACAACAAGTTTTTGGTAGCCATTTCCCTATTTACCGCAACTACCCCATTGCCCTTAGCAGAACACAAATTGAACCACTTGATTCTCTTTTAACAAAGGATAGCCTTCGGCCACGGTGGGGAAATTTAGCGTTAGCGGCAACACGTGAGACGGCGCATATGCCGCGCCCAAAGTGGGAACATGCGGTGCGTCAGCAAAAAATCCCCACCACAATCTTAGTAAGTACCAATGTTTATATTTTGATCGAGCGATTGCCTGATGGCTCAATCCAGACAACTGATGTTACCAACTCACTACTACCTACACTAAAAAGATTACGTGATGAGCTGTTCTCACCACAGGCATTAGCCAAGTTTAAGGTTGGGCAACTTTCTTTTGCTGACCTAGAGGATGATTGGAACTGGAGCTCTGGATTTGCTAAACATGTGCGTGAGCAGCAACGACAGCTTGAACTGGCACTAGCACAAGGTGTTCAACAGGCAATTGCTGCTCAACATGCTACTACAAAAGCAAATATTGATACCATCTTTAGTGTTGCCCTGGGTTACATGGGGGCACGTATTCTTGAAGACAAAGGCTTCTTTGGCGAGGATCCACTTCCATCAAATGACCCTGTACAACTCCTGCACAAAACAATAGCTAAAACGAATGGTTTTTTCAAACATGCCAGCAACTTAATTACACAGCTTAATGATGAAGCAGTGCAGGGATTAGCCGCTGCAATGGGTAAGAGTGTTAGCTTTTCGCTAATTGATCACCGTGATGTGGGCAGGCTGTATGAACATACCCTCAAAACGCTTGCTCAATTAGGCGAGAAGAAAACAGGGAAGTGGGAATCGGCTGAATTGCTCAACCTCCAACAATATTACACACCGGTTGCCATAGCCAGGCAAATGTTAGCGTACCTACCTCTCGAACGGATTCGACCAGAAGACCGAGTCATTTATGATCCTGCAGCCGGTTCAGGCAGTTTGTTACTTGCTTCTTCACAGCGGCTCTTTGCTATGGAAGATGTGGAAAGCCCAGAGTTGGTGGCTAGTAATATTTTAGGCAACGATAAGGATCGCAATGCGGAACTCCTGACCCGTTTACGCTATGTTCTTACAGAGGAAGCACTTGATAAAACGGGAAACCTGCTTCAACCGCCTGTCTATTTTGGCGTACAAGATTACATGACAGATGATGCATGGTTGCGGCTACCTAAACGCCCTAGAGTCATTGTTGCCAACCCACCATTTGGTATTGTAGACAAACGTGAACGGGCAACCACATTTGTCCAATCCGTACTTGGTAGGTTGCAGGAAGGTGATCAGTTTGCATGTGTGTTGCCAGGTTCATCCTATACGGCAACTACGTATGGTTGGAAATCAGCTAAAGACTTTCTTAATAATAAAACACAATTGTTAGAAACATGGCAATTACCACCAGGAGTTGTAGGTCTTTCCGCAGAGACGAGAGTAACGGTTGTTTTAGGGATCATTGGTGAATCAACCCCCACATTCTCTATATCACGCTCAATAAGGGCAACTGCTAAAGACATAAGAGACAAAGCCAGTAGAGAGGGTTTCTTAGGTGATGCAGTAGCAACGAAAATTAAGACACAACGTGATTGGACAAATCTTGCATCTCCACAAATTCAGATTGACACCTTTATATCTGTAGGAGATTTATTTGATGTTTGTAATGGGGTCAGACTGAGGAATGGAATAAAGCGATTTTCTTTAGATGACGAACATTTTTTACCCCCAAAATATAATGGACTAATGGTCAAGGCATGGATCAATAGCTGGAGGACAAAAGGGACTTTATGGGCAGATCCTCAGAATGCTCCATACCAAGAGCGTTATATTGTATATCACGAAGATTTTCTCTCTCGAATGCGCCCAAAGCGCAAAGATATTTTTGATAGCTCCAAAGTCTTGATTAGCCGTACTACAAACTCTGACTATAGTGATCCGTTTCCTGTCTATTTGGATACCGAAGGCCTCTATCCAAGTGATAATATGTATTGCCTCGTTCCCTACAACAAAAATGAAATAGAATGTCCAACTCCATCTGGATGGCAAACATTATCTCGGCAAGATCAACTCTTTTGGCTTGTGGGCATACTGAATAACGAATTATTGAAGCGGTTATCAATGGTTGGTCGTGGTAATCGTCAACTTTTACGGTTGCGTTTGTTGGCACTTCCGCTTCCTGAATATGTGGACAAACGGATCATCAATGTCACTTCCCAAATCATTGAGATTGAGCAAAAGAAGCAGGAAGGGGATATAGCAAAGCTCAAAAAGCAGCTAAATGAACTTGTCTTAGAATCTTATGGTAATCCAGTATTACCACCAGAGGCTAACTGTAGGGCATTGGCAGATGAATGGGCGACTGAGTGTAGCAAGCCGAAGTTAACTACTGTTGGGCAAGTGCTGGCTATTGATGGGCAAATGGTAGAGATACGTTTGGGCAATCTACTTGATGACGAGGATACAGCTTGGCTTCCACTACCTTACAATATGCCAAGCTGGGCATTTGACGGTACTGTTTTTACAGTTGATTTTCCCGAAGATGTCAGCTATTTTGCTGATTTACAAGATCGCCCCTACGCACTACAAAATTTTAGACACACACCGCGTCCGTATCGCAAGATTGATGAGATGCAGGTGTCTCTTTACGCCAAACTAGGAATTGAGTGATAGAAGTCGCGTTTCTCAATGTTGCCAACGCCGATAGTGTGGTTGTGTACAACATCAAATCCACAGGGGCTGTCATTGATGTGCCGAAGCCTCGTCTCGTTTCAAACTGGTTTCGCCAACGCGACTGTACACACATTGAATATCTTTTCCTGACACACAGCCATAATGATCATGCTCCTTCCCTGCCGGAACTTATAAATTTCTTGGTGGATTGGTTGAAATCTGGAACTGTAAAGTACTTGATTTTGCCGAGAACTTACCTGGACAAAGCATTTGTGCAGGCACAAGATATAGAACGTCCAGCGGGGAAGCAATATAGACATGCGCTTGATGCCCTTGAGGCGATGCTCGACAGACGACAACTTATTATTGTGCCTGCGGAACAGAGTATAACAACTCCTACGATGGATGAGGTCATATTCCAAATTCTGTATCCGAGTGTACTTGATGCTGTGCCAACAAAAGGCAATGAGAACGCCTTGTCGTTGGTTTTACAACTCAAATATGGTGCGTTTACGATGCTACTACCAGCCGATATTGATGGTATAGGGCTTACGAAGCTATTGAAACGTAACGAAAATCTTCATTCACACGTCGTCAAAATCCCGCATCATGGTGCATGGCCGCGCCACTCAGAAGAGAATTGGCGTCAGCTATTAGATAATTCTGATCCTGAGTTGGCAGTTTTATCAGTTGGGAGCCGCAATTCATATGAGCATGTCAAACCTGAGTTATTTCAAGAATTGTGGAGTAGACAGCAAAGCCCGAATACAAGGTTGAAAAAATTTGTTTGCACTGAAGTTACGCGCACCTGCGTGTTTACTGCACGAATACGAGGGCAAATGGGAAGTAAGGGCTTGGTTCAACGGCGTGCCTGTGGTGGGGACATTACAATCACAGCCAACAAAGATGGCTCTTGGACATTTCTTAATGAGCAAGAACATATGACCTATCTGAAAAGTGTTGAAATGCCTGCTTGTTTGGGCAAGGCAGATTTGGAATCTCAGTAAGGCTTGAATCGTTGCCTAAACGTTTCCGTAAACTATCCCTATCCTTGCCTTATTGGCAAAACTGGCCTAAAAAACGTCAATTTGGTGCGTGGTGCGTAGAAGCCTGTCTGCTACGCACTACTTGCAGCCAGTTAGGAACGGATAATTGGCAAATGGGTAAACTGTTTGAAATCAACGGGCCAGCCGGGTGGGGTGAAGTCGGGGAGGAAGCCGAGGGAGGGGGTGAAGGGGGTGGTTAACGGCCGTTCTCCGCTCACCACCCACTGCAACAACTCCGCCAGCACCAACTCCACCTGTTCGGCCGTAAACGCGCAGTGCCCCACCGAATCGGTATAAACTTGGAACAAATTGTCGGCTGACCCTGCCGCCGCCACTTGATCACGGTAAACGGCCTCGTGGTTGACCGGTACCAGCCCGTCGTCGCTGGTGTGGGCGGTGAAAACGGGCAGCGGCAGCTCGCCGGTGAGGCTGGCATTGGCTTCGACGTAGGCGCGGGCGGTGGGGTTGGCGGTGATGGTGGAACGGCCGTTCATCTCACCCAACAACGCCTCCGCATCCACATTCAGCGTTGCCAAATACTGCTTGTCGGCTGCACTCAGCCGGTAAATGTGGTTGCGATTTTGCGTGGGTGCGCCGCCCGCCCGTCGTTCCAGCTCGGCGCGGGCTTCGGTGGCGTAAAACATGTTGACAAACAGCCAGTTGTTGCCCGACATAAATTCTTTGTCGGTGATGCCCGTCACCAGCCGGATAAACTCAAACTTGCCCCGGTTGGCCGGGTTGAGCGTTTGGGCAAACACCGGGCCAAGCACCTCCCCCTGGAACGAAATATCGTCGCGCACATCGGCCACGCTGCCCCAGCTTTGCGGCCAGCCAAAGGCCACGTCATAGGCCAGAGCAAAGACCAGTGCCCCATCCCACGACATGGGGGCACCGGCGGCTGGGGGACACAGCGCCACCACGCCGTCATAAACATTGGGGTAGCGTTCGCCGCTGGCAAGGGCGATCAAGCCGCCCATGGAGCCGCCCAGGAGGATGGTTTGCTGGGCAGCACCCACCTCCTGGTTAAAAAATTGCACCAGGGCGTGGGTATCTTCAATCCCTTCGCCTACCGCCCAGCCGTTGTCTTTGTAGGCTGAGCCAGCGATGGCGTAGCCAGCGGCCAAGAAGGCATCTTCGCCAGCGGTGCCGCCGGGGGCGGCTTCGGCGGTGTGGTCATCGGTTTGCCCCGGCTGGTCGGCTTTGTCGCGGTAGCCGTGGGCATAAACGACCAGCGTTTGCCCATCCCAGCCGTCGGGGACGCGGATGCGGTAGTTGGCTCCGTCAATCTCACCCTCAAGCAGTAGTTCGGCCTGGGGGGTGGCATAAATGGGTTGGACAAGGGTAAGGAGGAAAACGGCCGTTAATAGCACCATTTTGCGGGTAATAGCTTGGTGAAACATGGGTACTCCTGGGGAAGGCAGGGGAGCAGGGGGGCGGGGGGAGCAGGGGAGAATTCTCCTCTGCTCCCCCGCCCCCCTGCGCTTACGAAAGCTGTGCCAAATGCAGCAGCAAACTTGCTGTCGTTTTGATGCCCTGCTTAATCCGCCACACCTCCATATTTTCATTAGGGGCGTGGTTCGATTCGTCGGCGTTGGCGTAGGGGATGACAAAGGTGTGGAGGCCAAGCGTTTTGGTAAAGACGTAGTTGGGCAAGCTGCCGCCCATAGCGGGCATCAACAGCGGCTCCTTGCCCTGCGCGGCCACAATGGCCTGACGGATGGGCACCGTGAAGGGGGAATCTATGGGGGTTTTGGATGGATCCATGCCGCCCAGCCGCACAAATTCCACCTCTGGGGCGTGGTGTTGGACATGGGCGGCCACTTTGTCCATGATGTCGCTTACGGTTTGGTTAGCAACCAGCCGAATGTCGCACTTGGCAACTGCCTGGCAGGGCAGCACCGTCTTGGAGCCGGGGCCGTTGTAGCCGCCGTGCAGCCCGTTGATGGTGAAGGTGGGCCAGATGGAAAGGCGGTCGAAAAACGGCCGTTCTGGCGGCATATCCAACCGCGCCAAATCCAGCTCTGCCAGCACTTCGGCCACATTCACCGGTAGCTTGTCCAATGCCTCCCGTTCCAATGGCGACGGCGGCTCCACATGCTCATACAGCCCGTCAATGGTAATCTCGCCCCGGTCGTTTTTCATCGTTGCCAGCAGGTGGATGAGCGTCCACAGCGGGTTTGGCACCACGCCCCCCCAGTTACCCGAATGCAAATCTTGGTTGGCACCCCGCGCCCACAGTTCAAAAGAGACGATGCCGCGCACGCCAAATTCAATGGTAGATTGGCCGCTGTGGTCAACGGGGCCGTCAGAAATGATGACCAAATCGGCGTTGAGTTCGTCTTGGTGGTCGGCAATAAACTGGGCGATGTGGGGGCTGCCGATTTCCTCCTCCCCTTCGAGGAGAAAGATGACGTTGCAGGGGAGTTTGCCGTGCGCCGCCAGCAGCGATTCCATGGCAAACAGGTGGGCGGTATGCTGCCCTTTATTGTCGCCCACGCCGCGTGCGTACAAACGGCCGTTTCTGATCGTCGGCTCAAACGGCGGTGAATCCCATAGCTCCAACGGGTCGGGGGGCTGTACATCGTAATGGCCGTACAGCATCACCGTTGGCAAATTGGGGTCTTCGATGCGCCGCCCCAGCACCATCGGCCAGCCGGCCGTGGGTTTGAGTTCAGCGGTAAATCCTAGCTTTTGCAGCCATGCCAGCAAAACCTCTCCCACTTCGGCAATGCCCTGCCCGTGAGCACTGATGCTGGGCTGGCGCAAATATTCGATGAGCCGATCCAGGTAAGTTTGTTCGTGTTGGTCAATGTGGTGGAAAACGGCCGTTAATTGTTCCTCGCCGACAGAAGCAGACATAATCCCTCGCAATGGTGGCTGAGACCAATGGCACAAATTTTGATTGGCTCATACACCGTTTGTTTGTTAGCATCCACACGACCTAGTGTAGCTTATCTAGCGCAGTGATAAAAGAGGTGTCTATGAAAATAACCTTGTTGGGCACAGGTACGCCAACCAATCCTACCCGTTTTCAGAGCAGCGTTGTCGTTGAGATTGGTGACGACGTGCTATTGTTTGACGCTGGGCGCGGCACCGTCCATCAAATGTACCAGGCGGGCATTGCCGTGCAGCGGGTGAATCCGGTCTTTATTACCCATCACCATTTTGACCATATCAACGATCTGTTTGACGTGATCATTTCCACCGCCATGCAGGGGCGCACCGAGCCGCTGCAAATATTTGGGCCGGCCGGTACGCACCGCATTGTGCAGGCGTTGCTAGAGCAGGTCTATGCGGCCGATATTCGCTTTCGGCTGGAGGAAGACCGGGCGGTTCGGCAGGCGGGTGGAAGCTGGGGCGAGCAGCCGCAGGCAATTTCGCATATAACTGGACGCGATGTGGGGGCGGAGTTGGTGATCGCCACGGATAATTGGCGTGTCACGGCCGACTTTGTCCAGCATGGCACCTTTCCCAACGCGCCTGACTTTCAGTGGCGCTGCCTGGGTTATCGGATTGAATCGGCAGGGCGGGTGGTGACTATTAGCGGCGACACGGTTCCCTGCGATGGTGTCGTGCGGCTGGCGCAGGATGCCGATCTACTGATTCAATGCTGCCACATGCCCCAAAGTGCAGTCAACAATCCGGTCATGCAATATTTGGCCGACGATGTGATTGCCTCTTCGACCCAGGCAGGCATCATTGCTGCTGCCGCCAATGTGAAGCGAATGGTGCTGACCCACCTGAGCGCCACGATTCATCAGGGTAACTTTGACGAGATTTTGGCCGATGTCAGACAGGCTTATACGGGGGAGGTGCTGCTGGGGGAAGATTTGCTGGTACTACATCTGCCGCCTGCGTGATCGCTGTGTTTGGCAGTTCAGAATTAGAAACAGGAGATTGTTGATGTTACAGGAAAACCAAACCAATTGGGCGGGAAACTTGGTCTATAGTGCTAGAGAATGGCTGACGCCGACGACGGTAGAGGAACTGCAAACGGCCGTTAACCAAAGCCACCATCTGCGTCCATTAGGCTCGCGCCACTCTTTTAACACCATTGCCGACAGCCCCGATACCATTGTGCCCTTAGGACAGCTAAACCGGGTGTTGGCGCTGGATCGGGAACGGGGCACAGTGACGGCCGAGGGGGGCATTCGCTATGGTGAATTGGGGCAATATTTGCACGCCGAGGGTTTTGCGCTGCCCAATCTGGCTTCGCTGCCCCATATTTCAGTGGTGGGGGCGTGTGCCACCGCCACGCACGGGTCGGGGGATGGGAATGGGGGGCTGGCAACGGCCGTTTCTGCCCTCCAACTCCTCACCGCCAACGGCGACCTGCTTACCCTGTCCCGCGACGACGACCGCTTTTACGCCGCCGTTGTTGGTCTCGGTGCGTTGGGCATCATCACCCAAATCACCCTCGACGTGCAGCCCACCTTTGACGTGGCGCAGGTTGTCTACCTCAACCTGCCCTTTGCCCAGGTAGCTGCTCATTTTGACGCGATTTTTAGCGCGGCCTACAGCGTTAGTCTGTTTACCGACTGGCAAAACGGGCAGTTTGGCGAGGTTTGGCTGAAGCATCGCCTGACTGGCGAACCCTTTGCCGCGCCCGATACCTTTTTTGGCGCAGCCGCTGCACCCGGCAAAGTCCACCCCATTCTCGGCCTGCCCACGGAACCCTGCACCGAACAGCTTGGCATCCCCGGCCCCTGGCACGAACGGCTGCCCCATTTTCGGCTAGATTTCACCCCCAGCTCCGGGGCGGAGCTGCAAAGCGAATATTTTGTACCGCGTCGCCACGCGCCCGCTGCCCTGGCCGCCATCTTTGCCTTGCAGGAAAAAATCACCCCCCACCTGCTCATTTCCGAAATCCGCACCATCGCTGCTGACAATTTTTGGCTTAGCCCCTGCTACCAGCAGCCGATGGTAGCACTTCACTTTACCTGGCAGCGCAACTGGCCGGCCGTTGCCCAAGTTTTGCCCCACATTGAAGCGGCGTTGGAGCCATTTAACGGCCGTCCGCACTGGGGCAAACTCTTTACAATGCCAGCCGCTCAAATCCACCCCCATTACCCCCGCCTGGCTGACTTCCAGCAGTTACGCCGCCAGCTTGACCCCACCGGCAAATTTAGCAACCCGTTTTTAGAGACCGTGTTGGGCTAACCGCGAATGTGGTTTATTTGGTACAAAACCGGATAGCGGTCATAATTCAAAGCATTCATCTCGCGCAAAGGCGCAAAGCCGCCAAGAGCAAAATCTTTGCGCCTTTGCGTGAAAAAAACAATTTAACGGCCGTTTTCCTGCAAAACGCCACCATCGCATGAAACAAAAACGCATTCTGCTATTCTGGCTTCCCCTGTTTGCAAGCTGGCTGCTGATGAGCAGCGAAAGCCCCATCGTCAGTGCCGTCATCAACCGCCTACCCAACGAGGTGGTCATGCTGGCGGCGCAAGGTATTGCCGTCAGCCTTTCCATCTTTATTGAAAGCCCCATCATCAACCTGCTTGCCACCGGCACGACGATGGTGCGCGATTACCATTCCTACCGGCTGGTGCGCCGCTTTACCATTCACTGGCTCATCTTGCTCACCATTATCACCATTTTGGTGGCCTTTACGCCGCTGTTTGACCTGGTGGTGGTGGGTTGGCTACAGGCTCCGCCCGATGTGGCTGTCTGGGTGCGCCCCGGTTTGCAAATTATGACGCTGTGGAGCGCGGCCATTGGCTGGCGGCGGTTTTTGCAGGGGGTGCTGATTCGCTATGACCGCACGCGCTACATTGCCTACGGAACGGCCGTTCGTATCTTCACCACCGCCACCACCGCCATTGGCCTGGGACTGTGGAGCAACTGGGCCGGGGCGCTCATCGGCCCCACCGCCCTGATGGTCGGGGTCATTTCCGAAGCCCTCATGGCCTCATGGTCCATTCGCCCCCTGCTGCAAGCCGAACTGCATCCCGATGGCCCCCAAGCCGTTGGCGAACCCCTCACCTATGCCGCCCTTTTTTGGTTTCACCTACCGCTGGTTGGCACCTCGGCCCTCGTTTTTATTGCCCAACCAGTCATTGCCTCCAGCCTGGCGCGGCTGTCCAACCCCACGCAGACGCTGGCCGCCTGGCCGATTGTGTTCCAACTGATGCACATGCTGCGCTCCCCCGGCATGGCCTTGCCCGAAGCGACCATCGCCCTGCTGGATGAGCCAGATAGCTTCAAGGCACTGCGCCGCTTTAGCCTCACCGTGGCGGCGGTTATCCTGGCTGTCACCACGCTGGTCGCTTTTTCCCCGCTGGCGCATCTTTATCTTTACCAGATTCAGGATACTGACCCCACTATCGGCCCCATTGCCGAAGCTGGTTTGGTGATGTTTTTGCTGCTACCGGCGGTAACGGCCGTTGTTTCCTGGCTGCGCGGTGTCCTCATTTTCAAACGCGCCACCCCCATTGTCAACGTGGGCATGGCCCTCAATCTGTCCACCACCCTGCTCATTTTGTGGCTGGGCGTTACCAGCCAGTGGAACGGCCTGACAACCGGGGCACTGGCACTAACCATTGCTCTTGTTCTGGAATGCGGCTTTTTATATTGGCAAATGCAGCAAAAAATGCAGCAGCAGTTGGTGATGCGTTCGGCGGCATCGCTTTGAGGATGGGTTGATACGGCTTTATGATTGATTGATACTCTGTGATGCTGGTTTTCACTGCGTTTTGAGATATTTGTGCTGGTTATTTTGCAAACGGCCGTTTCTCCCCATCACTATTCTGAACAGCTAAAAACGGGGGTGTAACGTTCCTGTAACGTTTGATGTGCATAATAGGGGTATGAACAACGACTACCAAGCTTATTTAATCCGCTTTCAGCGTCGCCCTGAGGCGAACGCATGGCGAGCCACGTTAGAAAATGCACATTCTAGCGAAGTGGTTCAGTTTGCAACGGAAAAAGAGCTGCTGCTTTTTTTGCTACAGCGGTTGTCTAGCTGGCAGGAGAAGCGTGCAGATGTAAATCAAGCGATGGGGTAAATGAAGCTATTGGTTAGCCAAAGCGGCTAATTTTTGCTGGATCGTTTGGATGTCGGGATGGGTGGAAACGGCCGTTTTCAACAAAATATCCCGCGCCTGCTCAAAAAACGGCCGCGCTTGCTCCCGCTGCCCCATTGCCCAACAAACTTCACCCAAATTTTTCAGCGGTGCCGCCTTTTCAGGATGTTGGGCAATAAAAACCTCGGCTTGAATAGCCAGAGCTTGCTCAAAATAGACACGCGCCTGCTCATAATCCGCCTGTGCCAGAAAAAGTTCCCCTAACGCATTGAGGCTGCGCGCCGTGTGCGGGTGCTTGTAGCCGACTGCCTGTTTGCGAATAGACAGTGCCATCTCTAAATAATTTTGCGCTGCCACAAAATCCCCCTGCCGAATAGCAAGAAGCCCCATATTTTGCAAGCTTACAGCCATAAAGGGATGGTCAGGTGCCAGCACTTTTTGCCGCAGATGCAGCCCGCGTTCTAAATAGGTCTGGGCGGCGGCAAGCTCACCCAGATTTAGCAACGCGACACCCAAGTTGTTATAGCAGGATGCGTCCACCGGTGAGGGATCATCATCCCCCTCTGTGTGTGGGGGCAAGGCTCTTTCTAAATAAGTTTTTGCCTGTTGGTAGCTTCCTTGGTGCGTAAGCAGATAACCAATATTACTCAGAAGAATTCTCATATGGGGGTGGTCTGGTTCGTAGATGGCCTCGTAGACTGTCAATGCCTCTTTGAAGGCTGCCCACGCTGCCTGATAATCCCCCGACCGCATGTGCAGCGCAGCCAGGCTATTTAAGCATCTGGCAACTTGGGTGTGATAGCGACCATATAGCTGCTGATTGAGGGTCAAGGCTTGTTCTAAATATTTTTGCGAAGCGGCAAAATCGGCCATTCTATGTAAATAGCCGCCGAGAAAAAAGGCAAGCTGTGCGGTTAAAGCGGTCTCTTTTTCTGTTGTCGTGTGAATAAGGTGGCGCACCTGGGTAAGGGTGACGGGCAATGTGTAGGCGGCAGCTGTGGCTTCTAGGCTGCGACTACATAGGGTGACAATGGTTTGGCAAACGGCCGTTCTTCCCACCTCAGTTGGCAAATAAAGCTGGGTAAACCGCACCAGCAGCCGGTGCATGACCACCGTTTGCGGCTCAGCCTGCCGCAAAAAGCCCAGTGACAGCAAACGAGACAGCCCATCTTCGGCCAGAAGCTCGGCCAACAAATCGCGTTCTTCCCCTTTGTCTGGCTGGAGCGTGGCAATGAGCAAAGACGACGGAATCGGTTCGCCGGGGGCAAAACAAGCCGCCCGTTCCAATAGCTGTCGTGCCATGGCATCAGTCTCATCCGTTGGGTCAAGCTGCTCCAGGCTAAACGCAAAGGTGCGCGCCAGATTCCGTTCATGTGCCGTGGGTGAATGGTCACTGCCGCGCCCCTGAAGCGAAGGGTGTTGCAGGGGGCCAATC
>JACKCD010000016.1 GCA_020634215.1 Ardenticatenaceae bacterium
ATGGGAGTGGTGCTTGAACAAGTACGATAACCCGATGGATGTTAGCGTTGATAATACCGATGAGCGGCGGGTTCTGCGTGGCGGTGCTTGGTATTCCGAGGCAGATAGATCGCGGTGCGCGATTCGCGACTGGGACGATCCCTGGAGCGGGTACTACGACAGGGGTTTTCGGTGTTGCGCCACCGATTCTCTCTCATTCTGAATTCTTGGGGGTCTGGGGGCAAAGCCCCCAGCGGCCGCAAAAACCACATGGGTGTCTGTAGCACGATTTTCCAAATCGTGCCGCGATTTGGAAAATCGCGCTACACCGCCGCGCCCATGCGCCACCCCAAACGACGTGCGGCTAAACCGACCGATGCCCCTGCTCGCTGCCCGGCGCGTCCGCCAGCAGTTCCAGCGCGTGGGGCAGCACCGGCAGCAGCACCGCCAAATTTTCCCGCACCGCCTTCGGGCTGCCCGGCAAATTGATAATCAGCGTCCGCTGCCGAATTCCGGCCACCCCCCGCGACAACATCGCATGGCGCGTAATCTTTAGACTTTCGGCCCGCAGCGCCTCGGCAATCCCCGGCGTTTCCCGTTCAATCACGCTGCGCGTTGCTTCTGGGGTAATGTCACGCGGGGCAAAACCGGTACCGCCGGTGGTCAAAATCAGGTTTAGCCCCCGGTCGCACCAGTGGCGCAGCGTGGCGGCAATCGCCTCCATCTCGTCCGGCACAATCGCCCGTTCCGCCACCGCCCACGTCGTTTCCGCCGCCAGCACCTCGGCAATCACCGGGCCGCTGCGGTCCTCGTATTCGCCCCGCGCCCCCCGGTCACTGATGGTCAAAATACCAATGTTCATCATCAAGATTTGTTTTCGTAACTGTTCGTATCTTCCTGAAAACGTTACAAAAAAGGGGTGTCATTCCCCCACTTTCGTGAGGGCAGGCTCCGCGCAAGCGGGAACCCATGCCGACGCTGAGGATGGATGCCCGCCTACGCGGGCATGACACCCGTATCGTTATTTGTTCTCAATCAGTGCCAGCCAGGCATCATTTAGCCCGCTGTCGGTGACACCGTAATAAATATGCACCTCGCCACCGTCGCGCAGGGCCAGATCATACCAAGTGCTGTCCCCTTTTTGCCGCTGACTCAGCACGGCGACGTTGTTGCGCCATTTGATGTCGCTGTGTTTGGGTTTGCCCGCTTCGGCTTGGGTGATGGCGTAGTGCCACAGCTTGCGGGCGGAGGAGCGGGTGACGTTTTTGATCAGGTTGCCGTTCCGCAGGTCGCGGACGGTGTGGTAGACCACGCCTTCTCGTTTTTGTGTGTCCACCACCTCCACGCCGGTGCGTGGGGGTTCGATGCCGGGTTTCTTTGGTTGTTGCTGGGGTGCGGCAGCGGGTGCTGGGGTGGGGGTGGGTTCGGGGGCGGTGGGTTTTTCGGGGTTAAACGGCCGTTCCACCCCCAACCGCCGCTCAATCAGCCGCACAATCTCATCCCGCACTGCCAAACTCGTCTCATCTTCATCCCGCACATAAAATTTGTTGTAATCAATGGCGTAGGGAATATCCTGCCCCGGTTCAATCGTGATCCGCACAATTGGCTTGCCCTGCGACGGCAAGCTGTCAATCGTCACCACGGGAGCCGGACTAAACCGATTGCTGACGTGGTGGGTGAGCGTTTCAATCGCCTTGTTGGCATCGCGCACCCCGGCCGGCTCCTCCTTCGGGTTGGCCGATACGCCAATGTAGACCGTGCCGCCATTGGTGTTTGCCATCGCGCACACATCGCGCATAATGCGGTCTAAAAAGCCGCCCCGCTGCGCCATGCTGCTATGAAACGCTTGCACAATGGATTCCCCCTCTTCCCGCGCTACCTGAACAAAATCAATCGCCCCGCTGCGGCCGCGATATTGACGCGACAGCGAAAAATCGTTGCCCTTGAGCACCTTTGCCAGCCCGTCAAAGCTCACCTCGTCCAGAAAAAGCTCGGTGATGCGTTCGCCCACGCCCAATGATTTGGCGTTGTCCGGGTCTTGCATCAGCCGGTGCGCGTCTGACCCCTGGATGCAGCGCATGGGGCGGGGGTATTCCGGCTTGGAGCCATCAAAGAAGCGGCGGGTGCTGTAGCGTCCCCGTTTGTCCAGGTCGGTTACTTCCAGCGCGTGGAGGTTGATGTCTTGCGTGTAGGCAATGCGCGTTTGGCCGCCAAAATCCAGCCCGCGCATAAAAACGCCGTTGCCGGAATTAACGTGGGCGGCAATGACGATGCCCCCAGCCTGATTGATGACGCGGTAGGCGGTCAGCACGTCGGTCGTGGCTCCCACGGTGGAACTCCCCTCGCGCAGCTTGTCCAGCGGCACGTTGAGCGTCAGCAGCAAATGTTCCAAATAGCTGACGGGGGTTTCGGGAGGGAAGATGCCGAGAATGTGAAAGCCAAAGGTGGCGGTGAATTCAAAGCCGGGCAGCACCAGCACCTTGTCCAGCAGGCGGCGATATTCATCTAGCCGCCGCTGTTCGTCGCTGTTCATGCGGCCAATGTTTTCCAGCCACAGCAGTTGCTCTACTTCCTTTTGCATGGCAGCAAAGCCGGCCACGGTGTTGTGGTCGGTGATGGCGATAATGTCTAGTCCACGCAGCACGGCCTGGCGCAAAATGTCGAGGTATTCAACGTGGGTCTCCTGATAATCGTTGGAGCCGGGGGTATGGAGGTGCAGATCAACCCGCCGCCATTGGCGGGAGGGTTTGTTCTGTGGTTTGTGTTGTTGGTTGTTGTTGCCTCTCTTAGCCATTGGTCGCCTCCTCCGCTAAAACGGTTTTGAGGGTGTTTGACAGTGTGGCTGGCGGGTAGGGTTTGAGCAAAAAGGCGGACGCACCGGCGCGGTGGGCGGGTTCGGCACAGCGGTCGTCGCCGGAGGTCATGATGACGGGGGTGTGGGGAGAAACGGCCGTTTCTCCCCCCCGAATCTCCCGCAGCAACGCCAATCCACTCTCCCCCCTGGGTAAATGTTGGTCAATAATAAAAGCGCCCACATCTGTTTGTTGGGCAGCTTGGTCAGCCTGTTGTCTATCGGTGCAGGCAACCACCGTAAATCCATCGAGTTCTAGTAACATTTTAATCAATCCGACATTGGTCAAGTCGTCTTCGACAAGAATAATTTTTGTCATACTTCTGTGTTGTGGTTAAAAATGAGGCAGGTAAGCGGTTGGTGGTCGGTTTAGTGGGCCACAAACGACACATTACCCATGTGGTTTCACGTCTAGTGCTACTTCCAGCACCTGGCTCATGTTGTCAGCCGGAACGAGCGTTAGCTGCTGCAAAATGTCGCTGGGAATTTGCACCAGTTCTGGCTCGTTGCGCTGGGGAAACAGCACCGTTTTGAGGCCAAAACGGTGCGCCGCCAGCACTTTTTCCTTCAGGCCGCCAATGGGCATCACCTGCCCCCGCAGCGTAATCTCGCCCGTCATCCCCAAATCGCTTGGCACGGGGCGGCCTGTGAGCAGGCTTGCCAGCGCCACGGCAATGGTGATGCCGGCCGATGGGCCATCCTTGGGAATGGCTCCAGCGGGGACGTGGATGTGAAGATCGTGGTTGTTGAAAAAATCGGGGGAAATGCCCAGCGCGGTGGCCTGGGAACGAATGTAGGAAAGTGCAGCCTGCACCGATTCCTTCATCACGTCGCCAAGCTGCCCGGTGATAATCAACCCTTTGTGGCCCGGCATTTTGGTGGCTTCCACAAAAATGAGGGTGCCGCCCATGCTTGTCCAGGCAAGGCCAGTGGCAATGCCGGGGGGCTGGGCGCGGTTGAGGGTTTCGGGCTGGTGTTTGGCTGGGCCAAGATAGGTTGGCAAATCGGCGACGGCGATGGGCGTGGTTTGGGGCGAAAGCTGGCCGTTTTCCAAATTGTGGGCAATGGCCGTTGCTACCTTGCGGCAAATACGCCCAATGGTGCGGTCTAGCTCGCGCACCCCGGCTTCCTGGGTATAGCTCAAAATAAGCTGGCTCATTACGCCGTCGGTAAATTTGATTTCGGTGGGGCGCAGCCCGTTTTCGCGCAGTTGGCGCGGCAGCAAATGGGTTTGGGCAATGCTAATTTTTTCCCGTTCGGTGTAGCCTGCCAGCGGCAAAATTTCCAGGCGATCCCGCAGCGGCCCCGGTATGGGGTCTAAATAGTTGGCCGTGGCGATAAACAGCACGTCGGACAAATCGAAGGGAACGTCTAAATAGTGGTCGCGGAAGGCGTTGTTTTGCTCAGGATCAAGCAGTTCGAGCAGGGCAGAGGCGGGGTCGCCGCGAAAATCGTTGCCCAGCTTGTCAATTTCATCGAGCATGATGACGGGATTTTTGCTGTCGGTTTGGCGCAAGGCCTGAATGATGCGCCCCGGTAATGCGCCGATGTAGGTGCGACGATGCCCCCGAATTTCTGCTTCGTCGCGCATACCGCCCAGCGCAATGCGGGCAAATTTGCGATCCATTGCTTTGGCAATGGATTGACCGAGTGAAGTTTTGCCGACCCCTGGCGGCCCGCTCAGGCAAAGAATGGAACCGTGGGAAAAACGGCCGTTTTCGCCTGACTGATAGCGGCTCCGCTGCTGCCGCAGCCGACGCACCGCCAAATATTCAATAATACGCTCCTTGATCTCTTCCAGTCCGTGATGCGCCTCGTCCAGCACCCGCCGCGCATGGTAGAGATCAAGATTGTCCAGCGTCGTTTTGCCCCACGGCAGCCCAATCAGCCATTCCAAGTAGGAACGGACAACGCTGTATTCGGCGGCGGCAATGGGTAGCTTTGCCAGCCGGTTTAGCTCCCGCTCGGCCTCTGCCTTAGCTTCTTCCGGCAGGTTGGCCGCCGCCATCTTTTGCTGGAACAGCCGAATTTCTACCTGCCGTTCATCCTCTTCGCCCAGCTCCCGCTGAATCGTTTTAAGCTGTTCGCGCAGGAAAAATTCCCGCTGCGACTGCTCGATGTGGCTGACCGCCTTGGAGCGAATCTGGCGGCTGACCTCGATCTTTTCCAACTCGCGGCCAATGTGCGCCAGCAGGAATTCCAGCTTGTCGCGCAGGCTTTGGCGCACCAAAAATTCTTGCGACTTGTCAAGGTCAAGCCGGATGTAGGTGGCGACAGTGTAGGCGAGTTGGAGCGGATTGTCGGCGTTGAGGGTGGTTGCCAGCAGTGGCACGGGGATGCTGGGGACAAATTCGGCCAGTTGTAGGAACATTTCGGCCAAATGGTGCGCCATAGCTTCGATTTCGCTGCCGGTTTCAACGGTTTCCGGCCACGGCTCAATGCGGGCTTCGAGGTAGGGTTCGGTGCGAACGTATTCTTTGATGCGGACGCGGTGGAGGCCGTGAACCATGAGGCGAATGGTGCCGTCTGGCTGGCGCAGCAGCCGATGAACGGCCGTTGCCACCCCCACATCAAAAATTTCGTTTGGCCCTGGTGCCGTTTGCTCCGGGTCGGTGCTGGCGAAAAGGCCAATGAGCCGGTCGTCGTCTACGGCATCGTCAATGAGGCGGACAGAGCGGGGCTGGCCGATGTTGAGGGGAACGGCCGTTAATGGGTAAACCACCAACCCTCGCAATGGCAAAATTGGCAGGGTGGCTGGCAAAACGGCACTTTCGACGTCGAATAACGCTTCCGTTTGGTTGTTTTCTGGCAAAGGAGATGAAGGCTGATTTTGGCTCATGCAAGCGAAGGCAACAGGTGACTATCTTCCCCCACCCAAAGCAGCGATCCCGCGCACAATTCCGATGATGTTGAGGCCCGTTTTGAGCGCGTCGCCGGTGGTAATTTGCGGCGGCCCGCTGTTGTTTTCTTCCGCCGTGCGAATCATCAGATAGGCTGTTGCTGCCCCCACAATGGCACCACTAAGCGCCCCAATCAACAAAAACTGTGTTTTCCAACTATCATTCTGCATCGTTCTTACTACTCCGCGTCAAAAACGCTTTCAAATGGGCTAACAGGGTTTCGGCATACGCCAACAGGGCGTTGCCGCGAATGATGGGCTGCGCCACCTTGGGCAGCAGTTCGTCTGATTTGCGGCGGGAGGTGACGATGACGTTATCAAGCTGCCAGAACAGTTTTTGTAAACGGCCGTAAACCGGTTGACCCTTTACTTCGGGCTGTGCTGGCTTCTGCCGCTGCCGATAGACCATAAAGCCAACAATCGCCAGCGGCACAGCTCCGCATACCAGCGCCAGCGGCAAGGTTGCCAAAATAATCAGCAGGTCGGCCAGACCGGAAACAAAGCTGCGCGTGGCCTGTGGCTCTGGAGCCAGCACGCCCCACACCATGAACCCAACCAATACCAGCACGCCAAGAGCAACAATGATGAGGGGGAAGTAAACCGCCCAAAAATTAAAGCGGCGACGTGCCTTGGCGCGGGCAAGCTGCTCGGCCGAGGGTGTAAAGTTCTTTTTTGTATTTGGTTGGATGGAAGTCGTCATCTTATACCCTGAACCTATTGTGGCGGCGCACGATTCAAGCGCCCCAAAAGGAGATTATACCATAAGTTGGGTTAACGACGCATAAATTTTGGGAGAATTAATTTATGTCAAGGGGTGCAGCTATTGGCGGCCAGCGGGGCGTTAGTTTGGGGGTCAAAGCATTGACAGAAGGTGGTGCCTTGGCCTTCACCCGACCACATCAGGTAGGTGAGATTGGTTTTTAGGCAGGGTAAATCACCCCTTTGTGGACGTGTCCACTGGATGCCTACGCCTTGGTTCTGATCTTCTTGCACCATAAACAGACGCAGGTGGCGTTGGTCGCCGCCAAGCTGCAGCTCGCCGTTGGTGGCAAGGGTGAAAGCGGTGATGGGAAAAGCCATGACAATGAGCCAAAGGAGGAAAAAGAGGAAATAGAGAAAACGACGGATCATAGGAGGGGAGAGGAGTTGAGATTGGGAGATTGGAGATTAGAGATTGATCAAATCTCAAATCTCCAATCTCCATCTCCAATGCTTCACTCGCTTGTGTGGGCGTTAACGGCCGTTAAGCGCCTTCACATACATACCATTCACATACTCTTTCACCATCCGCCGCATACTAAACATGGCACTGTTGGAGCGAATGGTTTCGCGCATCACTTCCACCCAGCCGCGTGGAATATCGTCCCGGTCTCGCTTGTAATAAAGTGGCACAATTTCCTCTTCCAGCAGTTGGTAAATGGAGTTGGCATCGTAGCTATCTTGCTCTTCGTAATCGTTAAACTCGGCACCGCCAATGGCCCAGCCGTTGGCACCGTTGTAGCCTTCGGCCCACCAACCGTCCATGATGCTGAGGTTGGGAATGCCGTTGAGCGATGCTTTCA
The DNA here is from genome assembly GCA_020634215.1 of Ardenticatenaceae bacterium. Taxonomy (GTDB): domain Bacteria; phylum Chloroflexota; class Anaerolineae; order Promineifilales; family Promineifilaceae; genus JACKCD01. Next base: position 7,292 of record JACKCD010000016.1, read on the forward strand.
TGCCGCTGGTGCCGCTGGCCTCACGCGGCCGGCGGGGGGTGTTGAGCCATACGTCCACCCCTTGCTTGAGGTAACGCGCCAGGTGCATGTCATAATCTTCGACAAAGGCCACCCGACCGCCCAGCTTGTTGTGCTTTGCCAGGTTGTAGATGTGCTGAATCAGCATCTTGCCCGGTTCATCAGCCGGGTGTGCCTTCCCAGCAAAGACAATTTGCACGGGGCGGTGGATATCCAGCAGCAGCTTGCACAGCCGGTCTACATCACGGAAGATGAGAGAGGCGCGTTTATAAGTGGCAAAGCGGCGGGCAAAACCAATGGTGAGCGCGTCGGGGTCAAGCAGGGTGCCGCTGGTGAGAACCTGGGTGGGGTCATTACGGCCGTTTATCCACGACTGCCGCGTGCGCGAACGAATGTAGTTGTTCATCTTGCGCTTCAGATCAAGATGCGTCTGCCAAAGCTCTTCATCTGGCATATCGGCCATGCGCTGCCAGATGGCGGGGTCGTCCTGCTTGTCCACCCAGTTAGGGCCAAGATATTTGGTGAAAAGCTCGTTCATCTCGCCAGCCACCCAGGTGGGCACATGAATGCCGTTGGTGATGGAGCTAATGGGCACTTGGCTAACTGTCCGCGATGGCCAAACCGGTTGCCACATCTCCCGCGACACTTTCCCGTGCAGCTTGCTCACGCCGTTGGCCTGCCCGGAAAGACGCAGCGCCAGCACCGTCATGTTGAACGCCATGCCCCATTCTTCTTCGTGTCCGCCCAACCCCAACAATTGCTCCCGGCTGATGCCCATTTGATCCCAAAAGCCGGCAAAGTATTGCTCGACCAAATGGAAGCCAAAGGTATCGTGACCAGCCGGAACCGGGGTGTGGGTGGTGAACATCGTCTGCTTTTGCACCTGCGCTTTGGCTTCTTCAAACGACATGCCCTGCGCCACCTTTTCGCGGATACATTCCAACAGCAAAAAGGCGGAGTGGCCTTCATTCATGTGGTAGGCATCGGGGTTGTAGCCCATTGCCCGCAGCACGCGAACGCCGCCCAAGCCAAGCAAAATCTCCTGCCGAATCCGCATTTCGGTGTCGCCAGAATAAAGCCGAGCCGATAGTTCCCGATCCCAGGGATCGTTGTCGTCTACGTCGGTATCGAGCAGGAGCAGGGAGATGCGCCCCACTTCAATGCGCCAGACGCGCACAAAGATGTGGCGACCACCCATGTGAATCCCAACCTTGAAAAGTTGCCCGTCCTCGGTCAGAACAGGGCGAATGGGTGTTTTGCTCAGGTCAAGCTGTTCATAGTTAGCTTCTTGCCAACCATGCGAAGGGATATGCTGACGGAAGTAGCCCTGGGGATACATATAGCCAATGCCAACAAAGGGGAGACCCAGGTCGCTGGCTTCCTTGGCGTGGTCGCCAGAAAGGATGCCTAAACCGCCGGAGTAAATCGGCACGGAGTTGTGCAGACCAAACTCAAAGGAAAAATAAGCGATGGTCTTATCTTTCAGTTCGGGGTAGGTTTGGTTGAACCACGTCTCATCGGTGTTGCGCATGTGGTCAAATTTGAGCATGACCTTGTTGTAACGGCGCACAAAAGCTGCGTCGTTGGCGGCCTCTGCCAAAGCGACTGGGCTAATCTCTTGCAGCATTTGCACCGGGTTGTGCTTGGTGCGTCGCCACAGAGGATAATCGAGGCGGCGAAACAGTTCCCGCGCTTCTGGTGTCCAGCTCCACCAGAGATTGTAAGCGAGTTCCCCCAAACGCTTGATTTTCTCTGGTATTTTGTCGTCTAACGGTGTCATATAACTTCCTTCTAAAATGGTAATGCGTGAGACGAATCAATCACCTCACGCATTACTGAGTTTTTTGCTAAGGTTGTGTTGGGTTCTAGTTGATGTGTCAACAAAACCGGTACCGATTATAGCATAGAACAGTAGGATGCTGAAATGGACAGAATTGACGGTTTTTGAGGATCGATTCTGTAGCAAATAGTTGTAATTTATCTTGTGGTATTATCCCAATAGGCAATTTGGGCTAGTAGGGTGTCTAAGGTGCGGGGGAAAAGACGGTTGAGGTGCGAGAAAAGCCAGTCGAACCAAGTGATGTAGCATTCAGAACGGCCGTTTTCCACCGCCCGCACCATCGCCCTGCCCACCCGCTCGGCCGGTACGCCGCGCAGCCCAAAGCGGTTGACCCCCTGCTGACCCAGCCGCACATCGGCAAATTCGGTGGCGGTAAGGCCGGGGTAGACGGTGGTCACGCGGATGTTGTCTCGCTTTAGCTCGAAGCGCAGCCCACGACTGAGGAAATTAACGGCCGTTTTGCTGGCCGCATAGACCACACCGCCCGGTAACGGCCGTTGGCCGACAATGGACGAGACGTTGACAATGTGGCCGCCACCCTGTTGGCGCATTGGGGGAATAACCGCCTGTGCCATTTGCAGCAACCCCAGTACGTTGGTGTTAAACACTGTTTCTACCGCCTCGCGGGGAATATCAGCCAGCGGGTGCTGCTGCCCCACTCCGGCGTTATTAACCAACACGTCAATGCGCCCCAGCGCCGACACGGTTTGGGCTACCAGCGCGGCTGGAAAGGTGGGGTCTTGGATGTCACCGGCAATGGCGAGGTGACGGCCGGCTGGCAGCTCTGCTAGCAGTGCGTTGAGTCGTTCCTGGCGGCGGCCGCTGGCAACAATAATTGCACCTGCCTGGGCAAAGGAAACGGCCGTTGCCCAACCAATACCGGCCGTTGCGCCGGTTACAATGACAACTTTTTGTGACAGCTTCATGGTAAAAGGTGGCGAATGCCCGCTGGCAAACGGTTAGCCAGCGAGATAAGAGGCGCGGAGTTGCTGCATCTTGTTGATAAGGTCGTTGAAGCGATATGGCTTGTCCAGAAAGAAGACATCGGTTTGGGTGGCAAAATATTGACGCACCTCGGTTTCGCTGTAGCCGGAGGAGATGATGACTTTGATATTGGGATTAATTTTCATCATTTCGTCATAGGCGTTGCGGCCGTCCATGACGGGCATACGGAGGTCGAGGATAACGGCCGTTAATTCATGCTGATGTTTCCGAAACAATTCTACCCCTTGTGCCCCATTCACCGCTTGCAGCACCTGCATACCAGTTTGCACCAAAATATCGTGCGCCACGCGCCGAACCGTTTCCTCATCATCTACTACGAGTACGATACCATCCCAATTTGGAATTTGTCTCAGTTTGTTCATTATCACTTCAACTGTCTGTGCATGGGTCAAAAAGTTACCAAAAGGTTTTTCTCTATTATTATTGCAGTCTTAAGCGGGTTATTGCAAGCAGATAGCGCACCTAATCCAAGACGATCATTTTTAGTTTGAAATGGCACATAGGAAATTTGACCAGCCGTTAGAGCCAGAGTATAATTCAGAGTCATTCTGCAATTGTATGTTGGGGGCATCATGCCCATTTAATGACAACAACCACTATCAACAGATGTTGACAATAATTGTTGCAAAACCTTAATTTGAGAACGACATACCAGACCAGGGTCTTAAGACCCTGGTTTTTTTAGGAGAGTAACACAATGACCAAGCGTACTTATCAGCCCAAGATTCGTCGTCGGATGCGTGTTCATGGTTTTCGTGAACGCATGGCTACCCGGGGTGGGCGCAATGTTTTGAAGAGCCGCCGCGCCAAGGGGCGCAAGCAGTTAACTGTGAGCATGAACAACCACGTGAAGCGCGTGAACTGGAACGGAACCTCTGCCACGGCTTATCGTTCGGTTGTGCGTTTTGGTGGTGGCAAACGCTAGTAGGCGTGTCAAACGCTAGAAAGCGTTTGGCAGTCAGGGTTTTGCTTGGCCTAAATGCTGCCCCAGCCACACCGTCTGCGTCGTGCCGGGGAGATTCGGCAGCTTAGAGAGCATGGTCGCGCTTGGCGACACCCTTTAGCCATTTTGCTTGTTCTTGCCCGCCACAATGACCCCCCTAAAGATGCACAAGTGACGACCCGGTTTGCTGTTTCTGCTAGCCGTCAAGTTGGCAATGCGGTAGCGCGTAACCGGGCCAAACGTCTTTTACGGGAAGCCATTCGGCATCATTTGCATGAAATTGAAACGGGTTGGAATTGCCTCTTGATTGCGCGGCCGTTGACATCTAAAGCATCGTTTGCTGAGGTGGAAACGGCCGTTTTGCAGTTGTTATCCCGCGCACGTCTAATCTCGCCCAAGGCTACCGGGGCGGGTAAAGAAGAACTCACATGAAGCGCATTTTATTGCTCCTCATACGGTTTTATCAGCTAACGCTTTCCCGTGCGCTGCCGCCCACCTGTCGTTTTACCCCTTCCTGTTCCCATTATGGGTATGAAGCCATTGAAAAATATGGGGCTTTGAAAGGAGGGTGGATGGCGATTAAACGGATCGGCCGCTGTCATCCGCTGAATCCCGGAGGCTACGACCCTGTTCCCTGATGGAGGAACATTGTTAGCAAGCTTAAAACGGCCGTTTTGCCAGCGGTCAACACCCATATTCTTACTCCTAATCAGTCTGTTCCTGGTTGGCTGTGGTTCGCGTGTCAACAACGCTAACTGGCCGGGCATGACCAGCGATGGTTCACGCATTTACGTGGCCTATGGCTCCGGCGTGCTGGCTTATGATGTAGAAAGCCAGCGTACCCTCTGGACATTCCCGACAGAAACCCGTGCTGGCCTTTTCTTCTACGCTGCTCCCTCAGTACAGGATGAGCGGGTCATCTTTGGCGACTATGGTGTCGCTGGAGGTATGTTCTCTCCTACCATTCGCGTCTCGGTGTATGCGGTTGATGGTGATGGCAACCCCATTTGGCCGGAAAATAACATGGATGCCACCGCCAGCATTGTTGCACCGCCGCTCCAAGTGGGGAATCAAGTATTTGTTGGGTCATCCGACAATAAGCTGCTGGCGCTGGATGCGACTACCGGGCAGCAAGAATGGGTCTTTGAAACAGGCCATAGCATTTGGGGGCAGCCCACCTACAAAGATGGAACCCTCTATGTCGCTTCTCTGGATAAAACGGCCTATGCACTCAATGCGGCTGACGGTAGCCTGAAGTGGCAAGCCAATCTGAGCGGAGCCTTGCCCAGCCAGATGGTGACGGATTCCGACCTGGTGTATGTGTCAAGCTTTGACCGTCAGGTACATGCGCTGGAGGTGGACACGGGCGCAGAGCGGTGGTCGGCTCCGGCGGAAGATTGGGTGTGGGGTGCGCCTACGCTGGCGGGCGACACCCTGTTTTATGGCGACATCAAGGGCAACTTATATGCTGTGTCGGCGACGAGTGGAGAAGCGATTTGGCAAAAAACGGCCGTTGGTGCCATTCAAACCAATGTGCTGGTAGTAGATAATGTCGTTTATGTTGCCTCCGGTGGCAACAGCGAAACGGGGTTAGGGTCATTGGCCGCTTTCGCTGCTGATAGCGGTGAACAACTGTGGCAAAAAGAAACCTCCGGCCCATTGTACACCGCGCCTGTCATCGTGAATGACATGCTCGTTGTGGCCGTTACTGGCACCACGGCACCCGATCTGCTAATTGGTTTTGATTTTGATGGCAACCAACTGTGGACTGTTCCCCATCCTGGGCAATCAACGCAATAGCGTTTTAGGAAGATAGATTTATGTGGGATGCGTTTGTTATTAATCCGATGGTCAACGCTCTGTTACTGCTTTATCAGTTCTTGGGCAGAAACTTTGTGCTGGCTATCACTGTCTTTACCGTACTCGTCCGCTTAGTAACGCTGCCGCTAAACCTGCGCCAGCAGCGCTCCAGTATGCGGATGCAGGAAATGCAGCCGCAAATTCAGGCAATCCAGAAAAAGTATAAGGACAATCCGCAGAAAATGCAGGAAGAGTTTCAGAGGATTGGCTATAACCCGGCAGAAACATTATCGGGCTGTTTGCCATTACTGATCCAGTTTCCTATTTTGATTGGGTTGTACCGGGCTATCCTGATTGTCCTTGGCTCTACGCCGTTGGCACTGCTGGAGCTGACCCAGCGAGTTAACCCCGGCATTGATTTAACGCCGCTGCTGCCCATTTCTAACAAATTTGCCTGGCTAAACCTGGGGCAACCCGATCCGTTCTATATTTTGCCCATTTTGGTATTGGGTACGATGTTTTTGCAGCAAAAACTGCTGACACCGGCTGCACCAAAAACGCAAAACAACGAGGATAACCCGGCAGCAGCCATGACTCAATCCATGCAGTACACCATGCCGCTGATGTTTGGCTTTTTCTCGCTTAGCTTTCCGGCGGGACTGTCTATTTACTTTATTTTGGCAAACATTATTGGTATTGGGCAAGGCTACTATATGCGCCAGGCAACGGCGCATGAGCGAGCAGCTTCAGAAGAGCGGCGGCTTAGTAATGTAAAAGCAGTTGAGAAGGATGCTCCGGCGGCCAAGACGGCGGACAGTGCAAAAGCTGCAGATAAAGATAGCTCGCGTTCTAAGCGGAAACGACGTTCGGCAAAAAAATAGGTTATGTCTACTGTAAAAAAAGAGATTGAGGCACGCGGCTCAAATGTAGAGGCCGCTATTCGTAACGGGTTAGAGAGATTGCGGGTGCAGCGGGAGGATGTGGTCGTTGAGGTAGTAGATGAGGGCAGTCGCGGCTTGCTTGGTCTGGGCAGCCGTGATGCCGTGGTGCGGCTGAAGGTGATTACCTATCTGACGCCTGAGCCACCTGCGCCAAAACCAGAACCAAAACCGGTTGCTCCTCCCCCCAAACCGGTTGTACAGCCAAAGCCGGCTGCCCCTCCACCAACGCAAACGGCCGTTCCTCCCCAACCGCCTGCTCCACCCAAGCCCGAACCCGTAGTGGTGCCAGTTCCCCAGCCCCCGGTTGCTCCACCGGCACCGGTGGAGGAAGCCCAGGTGGAAGAGGCAGCAGAGGCAGGTAATGAAGGAGAAACGGCCGTTTCCATCATCACCCAACTGCTCACCATGATGGACTTTTCCGATGTCACCGTCTCCGCCAAACTGTCAGAAGAAGATGACCTGACCGGAGAACGGATTGACGTGGTTCAGGTAGAGGGGCAGGATTTAGGCGTGCTGATTGGTTCACGCGGGGAAACGCTCGACAGCCTGCAATATGTGGCACGGCTGATGGTTAGCCACAAGCTGCGGGAACGGGCCAACTTTGTAGTGGATGTGCAGCAATACCGCGAGCGGCGGCAGTTGGCACTGACGCGCATGGCCGAGCGGATGGCGCAAAAGGCGATCCAACGCAACAAGCCAGTTATTTTGGAGCCAATGCCCGCCCATGAGCGACGCATCATCCACATGGTGCTCCGCAACTCAGATAAGGTGTATACCAACAGCGTGGGCGAGGGCGACAGACGGCGGGTAAAGATTTTCCCGAAATAGTTTGGAGGGGCTGTGTGGTAAACACAGCCCCTTTTTTGTTTAATCGAGCGTTACGAGTTTGGCTTGTGTAACGGCCGTTATTTCCTCCAACGTTCGCATGACTACCTCAGACGGCCGGCTGTCCAGATTAATAAACGACAGCGCCTCGCCACCCGGCTTATCACGCCCCAGCCGCCATTCGCCAATGTTGACCCCATAAGCTGACAAAATCGTTCCCACCTGCCCAATGACCCCCGGCACATCCTGATTTTGCAGCACCAGGACAACCCCGTCTGGCTTGGCTTCTAGCTTATAGTTATCCACCTGGACAATACGCGGCTCGCTGCCGCCAAACAGCACCCCGGCAATCAGCCGTTCGCCACCATCCCAAAAGGCGCGGCAAACAATCTCGTTGGGATAATCGGCCATTGTGGTGCCGGCCGTTTGGGTAATGGCTACACCGTATTCCTGTGCCAGCAGTGGGGCGTTGGTGTAGTTGACATGATCGGCCGTTTGCCCCATCAACACCCCCTTGAGCAGCCCCGACGCAATCGCCTTCACTAGCTTCTCAACTGCGTCCCCGCGCACACCTAGCTCCAACCGCTCAATGGGCTGTGGCGCAAGCGTAGCCTGCAAATGCCCAATCTTCTCGGCCAGCGACAAATAAGGGCGAATAGCAGCAAAATCCGTTCCTATCTGGAACGGCATGTTGACCGCGTTGCGAAAATCAACCCCGCGCAGCACGTCTAGCACCTGGTCTACAATTTGGACAGCCACCTCGCGCTGCGCCTCCACCGAACTCGCCCCCAGGTGGGGGGTATGGACAACATTGGGTAGCCCCATCACCGGGTTGTCTGAGGTGGGTGGCTCGCTGCTAAACACATCCAGCCCGGCCGCCTTTACCTTGCCACTTTTAAGAGCCGCCGCCAAGTCTGCTTCGTCAACCAGCTTGCCCCGCGCCACGTTAATTACGATGACCCCGTCTTTCATTTGGGCAATCGTGCTCTCATTGATCATCTTTTGCGTTTCAGGGGTGAGCGAGGTGTGGAGGGTAATGTAGTCAGATTGTGCCCACAGATCGTCTAAGTCAACCAGGGTGACGTTCATTTCTCGCCCCACATGTTCCGAAACAAATGGGTCATAGGCAATGACCGTCATGCCAAAGGCCTGGGCGCGTTCGGCAACCAGGCGACCAATGCGACCAAACCCGACGATCCCCAACGTTTTTTGGTAAAGCTCCTGGCCGGTAAAAGAGGAGCGTTTCCATTCGCCGGCCGCCAAGGAACCATGAGCCTGGGCTGTGTGGCGACTAGCGGCCAGCATCAGCGCCATCGTTTGTTCAGCCGTTGCCACGCTGTTGGCACCGGGCGTGTTCATGACGATGATGCCGCGCATGGTGGCGGTTTCCACATCAACATTGTCCACGCCCATCCCGGCACGACCCACGACAATGAGTTTGGTGCCAGCAGCCAAAAGATCGGCATCGGCCTTGGTGCCGCTGCGAATGATGAGGGCATCATAGTTGGGGATGATGGCAAGGAGTTCCTCTTTGCTCAACCCAGGTTTGACATCGTACTGAATGTCGTTGGCTTGTGCCAGGCGTTCAAGCCCTTCGGCACCTAGTTTGTCAGATACAAGAATGCGAAACATGATAAATTCGTAACCTCAATTTGTTTTTTAACAGGGGGAGTGGGTAAAAGATGCTAACAAGTGAATTATAGGCTGTGTTTGGGCAGGGGCAACTTTTTTGGCGTTGAACGTGGCAAAAATGTGTGTCTGATAGTATGATGAAAGACTGTTTGATGAGTTTATACTGAGAGGAACGACAATGACGCAAACGATTTGGGTGGCGCGACACGGCACCCGTGAAGATTTTTTAGATCCAACGTGGCGGCTGCGGGCAAAACGGCCGTTTGACCCTGCCCTGTCCCGCAGCGGCCACCAGCAAGCCAAAGAGCTGGCGCACCATTTGCAAGACCAGCCAATTGACCTGATTTTTGCCTCGCCGTTTTACCGCACGCTGCAAACGGCCAGCTATAGCGCCAGCCAGCTGGGGCTGTCGCTGCGGCCAGAGTGGGGGATTGCAGAGCATTTACAGGAGTTGAAGGACGACCCTGACATCATTAGCCCAGGGGAAGCCTCATCTGAATTCCCTTATCTGGATTGGGGGCATGTGTCGGTGTTGCACCCCACGTACCCGGAATCAACCGAGGCGGCTTGTGCGCGGGCAGCAACGGCCGTTCGTGCCCTTGCCGACCAATACCCTGCACAAAACCTGCTCTTTGTCAGCCATGCCACCATCGTTGTTGGCATTGTGCGCCAGCTTGCCAACATCCAGCGGCGCATCAACGTACCCGTGTGCAGCCTGTTTGAACTGCGGCGGCAGGAGGACGGTTGGGAACTGGTGCGTGAAGCCGACATTTCTCATCTCAGCGACAAACCATTAAGTTTGCGTCACGCCTGGGGATTTTAGATGTCGTGGGGTGCATCGTGTACAAAACACCACGTACCTTGTCACTGTTCCATCAGCAAGCTGTCATGATCATGCCATTGGCAAATCATGGGAAGTGGCTGAGAATAGAATCAGGTGGTTAATTTGGCAACCAGTGCTGGTGCATGACCAAAGAGAGCAACTGATGACCAAACCTCAGCAAATTATTCTGATTGATCCGGACATGGTGCTGTCTGCTGCGCTGCATGAGCAACTGGTGGCGGCGGGGCAACGGCCGTTTTGGTTTGGCAGCGTGTCCATCGCATTGGCCGAAGAGGCAGTTGGTGATGTGGTCATTTTGGCGGCGGTGGAGGAAGAAACGGCCGTTGCCGCTGCCCTCACCCAACTACAACAAACCCATCCCCACACCCCCATTTTGCTGGCCGTGCCACCCGCCCAGGTTGAGCAAGCCGTAGCTCTGCTGGCGGCTAGAAGCATCCACGACTATCTCCTGCGCCCCTATCACCCCGCCGAAGTGTTAGCCAGGCTGCGAAGCGTGGCGCAGGCGCGGCAACTGCAAACGGTGGAGCAAGTCACCATTGAAACGCTCTATGCCGTGCAGCGGGAAATGGTGGCAACCCCCGACGAGCCAAGCGTCAAACAAAAAATTGTCAACGTGCTGGTGGAGCGTTTTGGCTACCACGCGGCCGCCTTTTGGGTGGTAGACCCAGATGACCACAGTGGCGTCTTGTCGCTCTTTGCCGCGCAGGGGTTCCCGCCCGGCAGCGTGCGGCAGCGTGCGTTGGCGATTCCTGAGGGGCGGGGAATTGTGGGGCAGGTGTTTGCGACGCAGAAAACGGCCGTTATTCCCGACCTCTTTCACTACGACGGCGAACTTATTTTGCCCAATCTGGTGCAGCAGCAGCAGCTACGCGGCATGGTAGCTGTGCCGCTGCTGTTCAAAGAAGACGCGCTGGGGGTGCTGACCTGTTACACCAGCCAGCCGCACGAGGCGGGCGAGTTGGAGCAAGTGCGGCTGCACGCGCTGGCAAATTTGGCGGCCATTGACCACCACACCGTCTACCATTTTCGTAAATGGCAGGCGATTGAGCAGGCGAGTGAGCGGCTGAACCAAGTGCGGGATGTGGAAACGGCCGTTACCCAAATCGTCACCGATATTCTCGACATCGCCGAAGCGGTTTCCGCCACCCTCTGCGTCTACCACGCCGCCCACCACACTTTTCTGCCTGAATACGCCCGCCACGTTGGACAGCACGGGAATTGGCTACCTGATTGGAGGAATCCTTCGGCCGGCTGGCAAGCCGTCATTGACAAATTGATGCAGCAAGAGAAACTGCTCATCACCAACGTTGCCACCGCCGACGACGTTTTAGGTAGCAGCCTACAGCAGCAGCTACAGCAAGCCGGTATCCGCGCCTGCATCGGGCTGCGGCTCGATGGTGAAGAGGATCCGGTGGGCGTGCTGTTCGCCTTTTATCGCAACCTCCACCCCTACGCCAACCCCGGCGAGCGACACGAGGCTGAAACGCCGCTCACCATCTACAGCGGTCAGGCCGCCGCTGCCCTGGGACGCGCCAAATATTTTGCCCGGCGCGAGCTAGAACAGCAGTTTATTCGCCACTTCACGCAAAAGGTCAGCGTTATGCCCACGCGCCAGGATGTGGATGACCAAACGTGGCAGGCCACATTGGGCGAACTGGCGCAAATTACCGGTGCTGAACGCGCCCGGCTGCTGCTGGTTGATCAATGGGGCTATCTCGAATACGCCTGGCCGCCTACGCTGCCATTGGGCTATTTGACCGACCAACTGGCGTTGGAAGAGCGCAGCAGTGAATGGCGCGTACTCAACGATCAAGCTTCCTACGAACTACAGCGAGATTTACCCAATGACCCAAAGTGGGGCAAAATTGACAACCCGGCGCTGGGAAATACCCATTCCAAGCTGGTGGTGCCGATCTTCCACAGCCACGCACAGGCGTGTTTGGGGCTGATTTCGCTGGAAAGCGACCACAAGGACATTTTTGACCTGCTTGACTTGCAGCTAACCCAGGATTTTGCCGCCCATATCGGTATTGACATTGGGGCGGAAGAAGGAGAAACCTCTGGCCGCTACCGCATTCGCCAATTAGAGCAGTTTATTGGCGAGAGCCAAACCTTTACCGCCATTCAGTTGGTGCGCGACAAGCTGTCGCTGCAGTTGGAGGCGCTGCGACAGGCCGGCGACTATGATTTGGTGTCGCTGCATATGTATGACCCGTTTTGGGACAAATTTGAGCCGCCGCTGGTGCAGGGGAAATTTGTGGCGCAAGATGAGAATGTTTACGCCAGTTTGGAAGCACTGACCTATCGGCCGCAGCAAGATGCCTTTTTTACCTCCGAGCCGCGTCTGCGGCGGTTTGTGCTGGGGTCGTTTGTGGAAGGCGAGCGGATTCGTTCGTCGGCCATGCTGCGGATACGGGATGAGCAGCAGGTGGTAGGGCTGCTGTTTGTTTATTGTCGCCAGGTACATTATTTTGAGGAAAAAGAGAGGCGATGGCTGCGTGAGCAGGCAGCCACGATGCGCGACATGATTTTGGCATCAAACTTTTTGCGCGAACTGGTGGCACATCTGCGTGATGCGCTGGATGTGGATTTGGTGCGGCTGCATTTGGTGCGGCAGGAGGAAGAAGGGGTAGCGATGTGGAGCCGGCCGGTATCGAGTGGAGTGCTGCAAGTGCCGATGTCGTGGCCGCCACAGACAAAGGCTGAAGGCGCCATTGCGCGGGCACTGCTTCACCCAGAAAATAGCTATTTTACCCCCGACGCGCAGCAAGATGCGCTCTTTGCCGGGTCGTTTGTGGCGCGGGAGGGGGTGCAGGCGGCTGGGTTTGTGCGGCTGCAGGTGGAAAACGAACCGTTGGGGGTGCTGTTTGTCAACCGGCGGCGGGCGGGGCGGTGGAAGCAGGTGGAGATTGATGCCGTGCGCTCGTTTGCGCTGATTGCGTCGGTGGCGGTGCAAAACCGGCGGCAGTTGACGCAGTTTAAAAAGAAGCAGTTCCGGCTGGCAACAATTCAGAAGGCGACGGAGGCGATTGTGATGGCGGGGCTGGATTTAACGGCCGTTGCCAACATCATCCTCACCAAAGCCGTTACCCTTACCCGCGCCTCGTTTGCCGTGCTGCGTCTGCTTAAGGGCGATGTGTTAGAGGCGGAGGCGGTGTGGGGGTTGAACAAGGAGGAGGAGAAGGTGTGGCGGCGGGAAAACGGCCGTTTGCGTCTTGATGGGCCAGGGCTGGGGCCATTTCTCGTCAACCAGGCCACCCACCCTAACGGCCAAAACTTTGTCCTGGTGCCCGACGTAGCTGAACATCCCCACTACCTCAACACCTCCGGGCAGGCGGTGCAATCATCGCTGGTGGTGCTGCTGCGTGACGTGCAGGACAATTTGCAGGCGATTGGGGTACTGTCGGTTGACCACCCGGAGCGCAACGGGCTGGACGACACCGACAAAGATATGCTGATGCTGCTGGCAAACATTGCGGCGGTGGCGCTAAAGCACGCCAGCCGCCGCGCCATTGTGGAAACAGCCGAGACGGTTGCCTTACAGGGGTTGTTTGGGGCGAACTGGTGGCATACGGCGCACCAAAAATCGTTTGCCATCAAGCAGCGAGTGCTACTTTTGGAAGGGTATTTACGCCAGGGGCAGGCGACGCGCCAGCAGGAGATTGACGATTGTTTAGCGGAGATTGAGCAGGCAGCGGAGCAGATTGAAAAGATTCCGACGCGGGGCGTGCTGCCGGGTTATTTGGAAGCACCACCGGAATTAACGGCCGTTGATCCCCTCCTGCGTGAAATCATCCTCAACTTGTGCAAAAATGTGCCCGATGTAGAGCTTGAATTTGATTTACACAGCAATGGTGCTATGGTAGCCGTCCATCCCATGCTGTTTGAGCTGGCGTTGGAAAAACTAATTACAAACGCCATCCAAGCCATGAACCGGCGCGGCCGGCTGCAAATTCGCAGCGAGGTGCGGCGAGGCGACCTCGTCCTGATCCAACTGAGTGATAACGGCCCTGGTTTGCCCCCTGAGCTTGTGAACAGCTACCTGCGTGAGCGCATTAACAAGCAAACCAAGGAAAACGGTCAGGGCATTGGCGGGATGTTGGCGCGGGTGATTATTAACCGTTATGGTGGTCATTTGCGGCTGGAAAACAGCTCGCCCAACGGGGTGACGTTGACCATTTCGCTGCCGCTTGCCAAACGATAATACGATGACACTGGGTGATATTTTGATTGTCGAAAACGACCCGCTGGTGCTGGAAGGTAACAGACGGCTTTTTGAGCTGGAAGGGTACCGGGTGATGACGGCGGGGAGTGTGGCCGAGGCACAGGAACTCCTGACGTATCGCCAGGTGGATTTGGCAATTGTGGATGTGCGGTTGAGTGACGACCACGATACGTATGACCGCAGTGGGATTGAGCTGGCGGAGCAGATGCCGCCGGAAACGGTGAAGCTGTTGGTAAGTGCGTTTGATCGGTATGTGTATGGGCCGAAGATGCCGTACAATGTGCTGCATTTTGAGAAGCAGCGGGGGTCACGGGAGCTGGTGGCAGAAGTAAAACGGCTTTTTCGGGAGGTGGTACGGCGCAATGGGGCGTTGGAGGTGGTGCTGCAAGATGGGTTGACGGTGCTGGCGTTGCTGCAGCAGATGAAGGCGTTTCGTGGGGTGCCAGAGGCGTTGTTAACGGCCGTTTCCGAAGAATTTATTCAACTGCTACAGCGTCTCTTTTTGCGCGAAACGCGGGTCGAACTCAGCTATTTGCTGCCGGGGCACGGCGGTGCGGGCGTGGTGCTGGTACGGCCGTTTTACCCCGGCAAGGGTGCCTACGTGGTGGTGAAATTTGGCCTGCGTGATGCCATCAAGCAGGAAGTTGACAACTACCGCGAATACGTTGAACCCTACATCCAGATCAACTCCACCGATTTGGTTGGCGATCTGGCGATGACCAAAAATCTGGCCGCCGCTCGTTTTCGCTTTGTGGGGGCGTATCGGGAAGGACGGGTGCGGGATTTGGCGACGGTTTATGGCGACCTCAGCCAGCCGGATGCCAGCATTCAGGCGGTTATTCGGGATTTGTTTGAGGATAGCTGTGGGCTGTGGTATGACGGCAAGCAGCCGTGGGGGTCAGAAATGATGCGGTTGGGGGTGGGAGAAACGGCCGTTTCCTGCTACAAAAAACAGCTTACCCTCAACCTTCCTGCCGAATGGCAAGAGCTTCGTGATACCCTGGATGACCTGCTGGCTGACCCCAACACCCTGTTTCAACGCCATTCGGCCGGGCAAATCCAACTACATCGCCCCGGCTTTGCCCCCGAACTGCTGCCCGACCCTGTGGCCTTTGTCGAACAATTTGCCGCGCAGTTGCCCAGCCCCGTTTATGGCTCCATCACCCACGGCGACATCAACAGCAGCAACGTCTTTGTGGACGAAGACGGCCATACCTGGCTCATTGATTTTTCTCGCACGGGCTGGGGGCCGGCACTGCGTGACACCGCTGAACTAGAGTCGGTGCTGCTCTATGAACTGCTGGATGACCCAGAGATTGCCCAGCGGCTTGACTTTGCCGATGTGGTGCTGTCTCCCAACCGCTTTAGCCAGCCTTTGCAACTGCCCCCGCACCTGGCAGCACAATTCTCGATGACGCGGGCGCGGGCGGCCGTGCAGCGCGTCCGCCATTCAGCGGCGCAAATTGTGCAAGGGGATGAGATGGGGTCGTATTGGGTAGGGCTGCTCTTTTACGCCCTCAAGACGATTACCTGGAACAACATCACCGGGCGCGGCCACGATCATTGTCTAGCTAGCCGCCAGCAGGCACTTTATGTGGCGGTGCGGCTGTGCCAGAAATTGGCCGTAATCAGTAATCGGTAATCAGTAATCAGTCGTAACTACTAAGCCTCTGGCAAAGAGGGAATGAAAGGATTCCCAAGAAAGGCATCATGTAAGGCTTCAATCACATTCTGCCCTTGTTTACGCGCTGTTGAGATATAAGAACGAAGTGCACAGAACGTATCTGCACCGTTCTTGGTACGGAAAGCACCGGATACTTTTTGCTTGACCTTTACCATCCTGACATCCCGTTCCGCTAGGTTGTTGTCAAAAGGAACGGCAAAGTCATACATAAAAGCCAACACCCCTGATTTGTGCTTCACCAAGCGGTCAAGCAGGTTCTTTGGCGGTGATTGCTTTGGCCGCCCTCGTTTTTGGAGCGGCGGATTGATTGGCGGTGGGTTAGCGGCTAACCCTTGGCATATAAGCTTATCGTACTCAATCTCGTAGTAGGCCAAGCGGTCTGTCGGCAAACTCATGGCTGGCTCGGGCGTTGCCACCACTTCTGCCTTGATAGTCAGGAGCAGTTGCGCCAACTCTGTCGCCCATGATTGCTGATACTGTTCGGTCACAAATTGCAATTCACGCAGATGATGGGCGTTACAGAAACAGTGCTGGCTGTTATCAAACTGCAAGTAAGCGGAAAAATGGTCGTGAACCGCCTTGCCGTTAAACTCAGGCAAGATGCCCCCCGCGTCCATCCCTTCTTGTCCTCTTTTGCGGTGGACATGGTAATGTGTCAGTCCTGTTGTACTGGCAACGTGCAGCCACTGTAGTTCATTTTCAACACGCAACCCGCTTTCATCGAAATGGACGGCGGCGGCGTGGATCAGTTGTTGTCTCACACTGTCCAAACTGGGTTTGACCTTTTCAGCCAAGTCGTCGTTTGCCTGAATAACGACGGCTTCAGCAGGAGCTTGTCCATAGAAATCAGTCAACAATTCTTCGGTACGTGCCAGAGGAATGAAGTGGTAGACATTCAGATAACTGGTTTGCGCTTTCAGACGCGAACCGTATTGGGTTGGTTGGCTTACTTCTGGCGGAAACGCTCCCTTGACTTGTTGACCACAACCAGGGCATTGTTTGACTTCAACTTGATGTTCGGTCACTTCAAGACGGACGGGGGGGATGTCGAACACCTGACGTTTCTCATGCCCGACCGCTTCTATCTCCGACAAGTCGGTCTGACAATGGGGGCAATGCAAAAGCGGGTGCGGTTCTACATAGTCTGGTTCGGCAACCATCTTTAAGGTGTTGCCCTTATGACCGGGCTGCCCACCAAGCGGTCGCTTTCCTTTCTGGCGCAAACTGCGGGTCTTAGGTTTTTTGAGACCATCACTACTTGGTGGTTTGCTACTGTTACTGCTGTTCTTGCTTAACTGGTCTTGTAACTGATGGATGATTGCTGTTTGATTGGCGACGACCCTTTCCAATTCATCAATCCGAGCCAAACCACTCAGCAGCAATTCGATGAGGCTTTGTTTGTCAAGCTTGTTGAGTTGCTTGCGGTCAACCGTTTCCAGCGTTACCATGATTTGCTATTTTCGCGTTACCTTATTGGATTTGCGTTTGATTTTGATATGAATTCTATTAACTTTTTAATCCCAAGCCCGTTGGCTTAGTAGTAACAATCAGTCAGCCTACTGATTACCGATTACTGGTTGCTGATCCTACGGGAATGAATCAATTGGGTCTCGGTAATGCCAGGGGATGACCTGGAACCAGGTGTTGCCAATTTGCAGCGGGATGACGTTGCCTTCGTTGTCGTAAAAAGTGAGCATGTCGTTGCGTTTTTCCCGTTTCCAGGTGCCGTTGTAGCGTTGGCCGTCGCGGAAAACAATGACGGGGGCACTTTCCCAGATTTGGATTTCGATGGAGAAGGCGTTGCAGTGGTCTTCTACCTGGTATTCACAAATGGAGCGGTTTTCCTGGTGAATGGCAAAAACGGCCACCACGTTGCGGGCGCTGATTTGTTCGCCAGTGTTGGCATCAATAAACGGCTCACCATCTACCCAGCGATAATAACGGCCGTTTTCCGCATTATACTCCCAATCAACCGTCGTAAAATTCAGGTAGCGCACCTCAATCTTGCTCGCTGGCTCATCGGCCGGAGGCGGTTCGCTGGTAAACGTCATAAAATTCCGCAGTTCTGGCGCATGATTTTCTTCTTTATCGGTCAATGCCTGCCAAAAGCCATTAGGGTCAGCGTAGAGCGTGTGTTCCCACGGCTTGTCCTCTCCCGTGCGGTAATAGCCCGGTTCATCGGAACGCAGCAGCCGCGAGCGAAAATCAGAGCCGCCCAGCCGCGAAACCACCCCAATGCTAGCCCCGGAAAAGGCCAATGCCGCATCGTACATGGCCGGCAGCTCCACATCAATGAGGCGAGCGCTGCGAATGGGGCCAATTTTTTCCGGCGTTTGGCTGTAAAACAGTGCCGTAAAGCGGGTGATCGGGCCTTCGGTCACATGCTCAAACACCAAATCCGCCTGCCCAATGCCCGACTGTGGCCGCACCCATTCTGGTGGCGAGTTGGAGATTTTGACGGCGATAGGACGGCGCTGCAAATTGGTATTGTCTTCTAAATATTCGCCGGTAAACGGGTTGATGTGGTCGGTAAAATCCTCAGCGGCGAGCAGGTTGGCGGGGGTGGGAACCAGCGTGGCGGTGGCGGTTGGCTCAACGGTGGCTGTGGGGAAGGGTGTCGGCGTGGAGGGAACGGCCGTTTCTGTGGGCAACGCCGTTTCTGTCGGCGGAACGGCCGTTGGTTCCTCCACCACCGGCACATCCGTAGGTGCCACCGTGGTTTCTCCTACCGCCACCGCCGTCGGTGCCGCCTCCGGCGTTTCCTCACCACCACACGCTGCCAGCAGCAGCAAACTCAAAATCAATAAAACAATCCACCTTCGTTTCATGTACAATCACTCCATTTAAAGCAAATTTCGCAAAGCGAATCGTACCCGCCATTGTGGGCGTGGTCAAAAAGATAAATAGGAGATTGGAGATTGTGAACCTTCATCAATCTCCAATCTCCAATCTCCCAATCTCCCATGAACAACCCCTTCCTCAACCCCCAAAACTATGTCTCCCCCTCCCTCAACCGGGTGGTGTTGGCGGCGTTGCCGGGGCTGCCAACGGCCGTTCAGGGCAAAACCGCCTATGACCTGCTGCGGGCCGACGCGCTGCGGCAGCGGGTAGCGGCCAAAGCTGCTGCGCTGGGGCTGCACAGCAATGACCCCAACCTGCTGGCCGCGTTTGACCGCCGTTTGGCCGCTGGCGCACCCATTGCCCAAGAAATAGCCGCAGAATACGGCCGTTTTCTCGCCTACCTCCTCCTCGTTCTCAAGCAAGGCCACTCCGCCAACCGCGCTGCTCGGTCAGAATGGGGAGCGGCGCATTGGGCATGGTGGGGGTAGATTGAACAGGTGTGGCTGGGAGGTGGGCTGTTGCGGGGGGAGCTGGGCAAAACGGCCGTTTTCACCACCCAGCAAACCATTCAAAGCTACGACCTGCCCCATTTCACCATCCGCCTCTCCCCTCACGGAGCCAATCTACCCTTGCGCGGGCTGGCTACGCTGGCTCCCGCCAGAACCCAGGCCATGCTGCTGGCCGATCTGGGCCACACCCACATCAAACAAGCCGTTGCCTTTTACGAAGCCGGGCAGTTAGCGCGGCTAGAGCCACTCCCCAGCCTCCCGTCCGGCTGCGACCCCAATTATTATGACCAGCGCAACCACGCCAACGTTTTGGCTCATGCCGCCCATATCGCCGACACACTGGCCGCGTTGTGGCGGCGCGGGCGCAGCCACGGCTGGCCGCTGGACAACCAGATGGCGGTCAGCATCGCCTGCTACCTGCTCAACGGCCAGCCGCCGCCGGGCGAGTACGGCTGTTACGGCCGTTTGGGGCTGCTCACCACTAATTTAGCCGACTGGCTGGCGCAGCTAATTAGCGAACGGGTGGGGGAACCCGTCCGGCTGCATTTGCGCCACGACGGCACGGCGGCGGCGTTGGCGCATGGGGAAAGTGGGGGAAAAACGGCCGTTATCACCTGTGGCACCGCATTGGGCATCGGCTTTGTACCGGAAAAGTAAATTTCACAGAGGTTCACAGAGCCACGATAGAGGTTCACTGAGGGAAGAGAGAAAGATTGTTTGTGTAAGTGCCTCATTTTGCAACAAATACCTAGATTAAGCAGCAATGGCTCTTTTCTTTCTCTGTGACCCTCGGTGCCTCCTCTGTGACCCTCTGTGCAACTGGAAAAACTAATGATTACCTTAACCGACATTTTAGGAAGCGAAACGCACGTTCACAGCACCCGCTTGGCCGGAGAAGGGCCGGCCGGACAGCTACCAATTAGCCCCGATATGCTGCTGCACGAACCCAGCGGCCATCTGTTTGGGCTGACGCAAAACGCTGGCATGGGGTGGAACCCGGCCGACGTAGGCAAACCGCAATATCTCATCCTCAGCACCCAGGGCGGGCTGCGGGCTGACGACGGCACCCCCATTGCCCTGGGCTACCACACCGGCCATTGGGAAATTGGGCTGCTTGTGCGGCAGGCGGCGGAAACATTGCGGCAGCAGGGGATGGTGCCGTTTTCCGCCACCGTCAGCGACCCGTGCGACGGCCGTTCGCAGGGAACCAGTGGCATGTTCGACAGCCTGCCCTACCGCAACGATGCCGCCATCACCTTGCGCCGCCTCATCCGTTCGCTGCCGCAGCGGCGTGGCGTGATGGGCGTGGCGACGTGCGACAAAGGGCTGCCCGCCATGCTGCTGGCACTGGCAGGCAGCGGCAACCTGCCCGGCATCATCGTTCCCGGCGGGGTAACATTGCCGGCCGTCAACGCCGAAGACGCAGGCACCGTGCAAACAATTGGGGCGCGGTTTGCCCATGATTTGATTAGCCTCGATTACGCCGCCAGCATGGGGTGCCGCGCCTGCGGTTCACCGGGGGGCGGCTGCCAATTTCTTGGCACGGCGGCGACGGCACAGGTGGTGGCCGAGGCGTTGGGGCTGGCGCTGCCTCACAGCGCCCTCAGTCCGTCGGGGGAACCGATTTGGCTTGATTTGGCGCACCGCTCGGCACTGGCACTGCTGCGGTTGACCGAGGCCAACATCCGGCTGGCCGATGTGCTGACTCCGGCGGCGTTGGAAAACAGTATGTTGCTCCACGCCGCTTTTGGCGGCTCCACCAATTTGCTGCTCCACATTCCCGCCATTGCCCATGCCGCCGGGCTACCGCGCCCCACCGTGGCCGACTGGAGCCGCGTCAACCGCACCACCCCCCGGCTGGTAGATGCCCTGCCCAACGGCCCGCGCAATCATCCCACGGTGCAGGTGTTTATGGCCGGGGGCGTGCCGGAGGTAATGCTCCATTTGCGGCGAATGGGGCTGCTGAACCGGGAGGTGCTAACGGTGACGGGGGAAAAGCTGGACGCGGTGCTGGATTGGTGGGAGCAAAGCCAACGGCGGCGGGGAGTGCGGGCACGGCTGGCGCAGGCGGGGCAAATTGACCCCGACGCTGTGATTATGGATGTGGACACGGCGCGGCGCAATGGGCTGACGAGTACGGTGCTGTTCCCAACGGGGAATTTGGCCCCGGAGGGGGCAGTAGTGAAGGCCACGGCCGTTGATCCGAGCGTGGTGGATGCTGATGGGGTGTACCGGCACCGGGGGCGGGCGCGGGTGTTTGTGTCGGAACAAACGGCCGTTCGGGCCATCAAAGGTCTCACCGACAACCCCGTGCGGCCGGGCGACGTGGTGGTGATCATCGGCGGGGGGCCGCTGGGAACGGGGATGGAGGAAACGTACCAGGTGACATCGGCGCTGAAATTTATTCCCTGGGGCAAGACGGTGCCGGTGCTGACCGATGCCCGCTTTTCCGGCGTTTCCACCGGGGCGTGCATCGGCCACATTGGGCCGGAGGCGTTGGCAGGTGGCCCCATTGGCAAGCTGCGTGATGGGGATGAGGTGGAGATTGAACTGGACAGGGTGAATTTGACGGGGAAGGTGAATTTAGTGGGGGAAGGGGCAGAGGAGGTGTTAAAAGAACGGCCGTTGCACCCTGACTTGCGCCCCCATCCCCAGTTGCCCGACGACACCCGCCTCTGGGCGGCGCTCCAAGCCGTTAGCGGCGGCACCTGGGGCGGCGCGGTTTATGATGTGGATCGGATTATTGTGCTGTTGGAGGCGGGGCTACGGGCGGAATAAAAAGACGGGCTTCTGCAAGAAGCCCGTCTTTTTATTCCGCTACCGATTGCCGCGCCCGTGGCGGCGAATGGGGTTGGGATTTGGGGTGGGGTTGGCGGTGGCATTAACGGCCGTTCTCTCAAACGCTGCCAAATGGTTTTGTGACCCGCGCAGCAGGTTGCCATACACCCGTTCAATATTGCTGTTGTCTGTGGTAGCCAATCGTGCTTGCAGGTCGGCAATGTCGGTTTGCTCAATCAGAATGCCTACTTCAATGGCAGCGGTTGGGGATTCCAGCCCTTGCGCCAGCAGATCATCATAAAGTGCCTGCAAATCTGGGTTTGTAAACACGCCCACATCATTACTGCCCACAGGGTCGGTCAACCCATACAGATTAACCAGCGTCAAGATGGCATCCATGTGCTGTTGCTCGCTGCTGGCAATGTTGCTAAACACACGCAGCCCCCATTCGTCATACAGCGTCAGGTAAACATCGCGGGCCACTTTTTCCTCTTCACGCATAAAAAGAAGGCCGGCCGCTTCGTCATCGGTCAAGGTTGTTTGTGCGGCGGCGGGTTGGACAAAGAAAAAGCTGCCCAAAGCTAGAAAGGCAATGGTTATTATCGTTAAATGTTTCATCGTACCCTCCAGTACTGAAAATGAAATGAGTTGGTTCTTTGGGAATTCAGGGGGTTGACTCGCTTTTCACGTGGTGCGTGGTGCGTAACTAATAAGTTCTTCTGACGTACCACGCACCACGTATAAAATTTGTCAATTCCACTTTAGCTGAAGGACCCAAAAGGCTTTACCAATAAAGGGTCAGTTCGTTCTGATCAAGATAATAGTGGATGGGTGTCAAGAAAGAGTGAAGCTGGTATGAACGAATTATGAAGAAGTGCCGTAAGTAGCTTGGTAAGGATGGGTGGTTAGGATGGCGGTTGGCTGGAGTAAGAACGGCCGTTATCTATTCCCAATAGACTATAACCAAGGAGGCGATTCCCGCCAGGGGTCGCCTCCTGTTTATGGGGTGAAGCCATTTTTAGGTAGAGGGTTGTGCCAACTACTCTACAAGCGAGAGTCAACAGTATGGGTACCATAGTAGAGGATTTTAAGATTAAGCGGTTTTTCGTTGCGCTATGCCTCTTTTTCTTGATTAGCTCAATGACAATCAACCAACCGTTGTTAGCGGCCACGACAACCATAACGCTGCTGCGTGAGCCGTATGTGCAAATTGTAAAACCAAACTCGCTCTATATTGTGTGGACGACGAAGGAGAGCGGGACGAGTGAAGTGCATTATGGGATTAGTGATTATGGATTAACGGCCGTTGCCACCAACACCTACTTCACCACCCCCGACAAAGCCCCCTACGACAAGTACTACGTCCACGAAGCGTTCCTCAACGGACTAACCCCCGATACCCTTTACCAATACAAAATATTTAGCGACGGCAACGACCTGACCCCCGCTGGTAGCATCACCTTCCGCTCCGGCAAACCCAGCAGCGTCACCTCCTTCCGTTTTGCCGCTCTGGGCGACAGCGGGGCGGGGGGTACCGGCCAAAATGGCGTTGCCAACCGGCTGGAGCAGATCCAGCCTGACTTGGTTGTCCACACCGGTGATGTGGTTTACGATGCCAGCTACAAACTGCTAGAAGAACGCTTCTTCCAGATTTATGACGACCTCATCCAGAGCGTCTGGTTGGCAACGCTGCCGGGCAACCATGACACCGCCTATAACGGCGGCCAATCCTATGTAGATGTGTTTGTCAACCCAACCAACGGGGCATCTGACCCGATTGAGAACGAAGCGTATTATTCGTTTGATTACGCTAACGCCCACTTCACGGTCATTACCAGCGAGTGGCCGTATAAAAAGGGGAGCAACCAGTACAATTGGCTGCAAAACGACTTGGCAAACAGCAACGCCGCCTGGAACTTTGTCATGTTCCATTTGCCGCTCTACTACACCGACCAGCGGCAGGCGTTCAAGACCAACGGTACGGCCACTAGCGACCTTGTGCCGCTGTTTGAGCAGTATGGGGTGGATGTGGTGCTAAGTGGCGACGTACATCTCTACGAACGGATGGTGCCAATTAAGGGGGGGAAGGCGGCCAGCACCGATGATGGCGGCATTTTGTATGTGGTGACAGGGGGTGGCGGTACGGGGTTGAGTCCGGCCGGCAACCCACCGTGGAACGCAATGACCGCCAACAAGGGCGCAATCTTCCACGCCGTCATGTTTGACATTAACGACTGTGAACTGTCATTTTCCGCCATTAAAGGGGGCAGCGACTCCTTTGATCCCAGCGATATTTTTGACACCTTCTCCATTAGCCATTGCGCGGGGGTGCCAACGGCCGATTTTTCCGCCAACGTAGAAAGCGGAGCCACCCCATTGAAAGTAGACTTTACCGACCTTTCCAGCGGCCACCCCACCAGTTGGAGCTGGGACTTTGGCGATGGCACCACCTCCACCAGCCGCAACCCCAGCCACACCTATGTCAACCCTGGCACCTACAGCGTGGCATTGACGGCCGGCAACGGCAGCGGCAGCGACACCAAAACCCGCACCGCCTACATCACCGTCACCGAGCCGTTGTTGTCGCAGTTTAAGGTGGCGCAGACGCAGTATGATGTCAATGAAGCGGGTGCGCCGTCGGTGACGGTGACAGTGGAAGCGACGTGGCCGCCCAACCAGCAGACCACGGTGAAATACGCCACCGCCAACGGCACGGCCAAATCGGGCAGTGACTACACTGCCGCCAGCGGCACGCTGACCTTTGGCGTGGGGGAAACCTCGAAGACGTTTACGGTGAAGATTTTGAACGACAATGTGGCTGAAGAGCCGGAGTCGTTTACGGTGGCGTTGAGCAACGCCGAGTTGGCAACCCCCAGCACGGCGACAATTACCATTATTGACGATGACGTGGCGGCGGGGGTGCGGTTTGCCAAGTCGAACTTTAATGCGGTGGAGCAGGACGGCACGACGAATGTAACGGTGGAACTGACGGCGGTGCATCCGGGGGCGGTGTCGGTGGATGTGGGGGTGGCGAGTTTAACGGCCGTTTCCCCCGCCGACTACACCGCAACTGCTGCCACCACGCTCACCTTTGCCCCCGGTGAAACCAGCAAAACTGTGCCGCTGTCCCTGTTTGAAGATGAACTAGTGGAAGGCGAAGAACAAGTGCAGCTAACCCTCAGCAACGTCAGCGGTAGCTCGCTGCTGGCTCCGCAAACGGCCACGCTGACCATTTTGGACAATGACGAATACCCCGTTGTTGATTTCCAGAGCAACAGCTACACCATCGAAGAAGCAGGCGGTTCGGTGGTGCTGGAAGTGGTGTTGAGCAAGCCGTTTTATGAGGACGTGCTGGTGGATTATGAAACCAGCAACGGCAACGCCAGCAGCGGCAGCGACTACACCGCCAAAAGCGGCACGCTGACCATTCCCGCCGGGCAAAGCACGGCCACGTTGTCCATTCCCATTTTGGACGACAACACCATTGAGCCGGCCGAAACGTTTAACGTGCAACTGCTGGATGTCACCAACGGGATGCTGGGCAGCCCGCGCACGGCGACCGTGACCATTACTGACAACGACGCGCTGCCGCAGCTATCCTTTGTGGGTGGCGACCAAACGGTGGCCGAAAGCGCGGGTTTTGTCACCTTTTCCGTGAAGCTCAACGCGGGGTCGGCGGAAACGGTGTCGGTGGAGTATGAGATAGATGATCAAACGGCCGTTGGCGGCGAAGATTACGACATCGTTAACGGCACGCTGGAATTTGCCCCAGGGCAAACGGTGAAAACGTTCACCGTGCCGGTGTTTGAGGATGCGCTGGATGAGGCGGCAGAAACGGCCGTTGTGCGGCTGGTCAACCCCGTCAAAGGGGCGCTTGGCTCCCCCAACCAGGTCACGCTAACCATCACCGACAACGACGCGCCGCCGACGGTGCAGTTTGAAGCGGCCAGCTTTACAACCATTGAAAACATGATTACCGGCACGCTGACGGTAACGCTCTCCACCACATCGGGGCAGCCGGTGTCGGTGAAATGGGCGACCAGCAACGGCACGGCCACGGCTGGCAGCGATTATGATGCAGTCGTCAACGCCACCGCCACCATCCCCGCCGGGGAGAGCTTTGTCCGGGTGGGCGTGCCGCTGATTGACGAAACAGTGGAAGAAAACGGCGAAACGGCGCTGGCAACGTTGTCCAGCCCCATCAACGCCACCCTGGGCGAGCCAAAAACGACGATGCTGACGATTATTGACGACGACCAGCCGCCGACGGTGCAGTTTACCAGCGACAGCTACACGGTGGATGAAGGGGCGGGGACGGCGCAGATCGGGGTGGATCTGCTGGGGTATGCGGCGGAGCCGGTGACGGTGACGCTGACGACGGGGGATGAAACGGCCGTTTCTCCCGCCGACTACACCGCCACCACCACCATTCTTACTTTTGAACCCGGCCAAAACAGCCAGACGGCGCAAATTCCCATCAGCGATGACGGGCTGGATGAGACCGACGAGACGGTCGCGCTGACCTTGAGCAACCTGAGCAGCAACGCCGAACCGGGCGCACCACTGGCCGCCACGCTGACCATTACCGACAACGACGAGCCGCCGACCATTGCCTTTGCCGCCGCCACGCTCAATGGCGACGAAGGGGCGACGGCCACGGCGACGGTGCAGTTGAGCGGGCCATCGGCCAAGACGGTGACGGTGGCGTATGGAACCAGCAATGGCACGGCGCTGGCGGGCAGCGACTACACCGCCACCAGCGGCACGCTGACCTTTGCCCCCGGCCAGACCACCGCCACCTTTGGCGTGGTGCTGCTGGATGACGCGCTGGATGAAGCGGGGGAGACGGTGCTGCTGACGTTGAGCAACCCCGGCAACGGCACGCTGGGCGACCCCAACCCGGCGACCTTGACCATTGGCGACAATGACGCGCCGCCGACGGTGCAGGTGGTACCGACCGCAGTGAGCGTGCCGGAAAATGGCGGCACGGCGGTGGTGACGGTGACGCTGAGTGTGGTTTCGGGGCAGGCGGTGACGGTGACGTATGGGACGGTGGGAGAAACGGCCGTTTCTGGCACCCATTTCACCCCAACCAATGGCACACTGACCTTTGCTCCTGGTGAAACCAGCCACACCGTGGGCGTGCCGGTGCTGGACAACAACAGTATGAACGGCAACAAAACGTTCCGCGTGGAGATGAGCAGCCCGGTTCACGCCACGCTGGGAGCCGATGACGCGGCCACGGTGACGATTGAAGATGACGAGCTGCCGCTGGTATCGTTTGCTGAGGCGGCGGTGACGGTGGCTGAGGACGCGGGGGAAGCGGTTCTGACGGTGGAGCTGGACCGGGCGGGGGTGCAGCCAGTGATGGTGGATTTTGTGGCGGAGGGAGAAACGGCCGTTTCTGGCTCCGACTTTACCCCCACCAGCGGCACGCTGACCTTTGCCCCTGGTGAAACCAGCCAAACCATTGCTCTGCCGCTGCTGGACGACACAATGGATGAGGAGAGCGAAACGGTGGTGCTGCGGCTGCAAGCGATGCAGGGGGGCAACCCCGGTACGCCGACTGAGGCGGTTGTGACCCTAACCGACGATGATGCGCCGCCGATGGTCTCGTTTGAAGCGGCTTCGTTCCGTGCTGATGAAGATGGCGGGGCGGCGGTGGTGACGCTGGTGCTGAGTGCGCCATCGGGCAAGGAGGTGCGGGTGAATGTGGTGAGTAATGGCGGAACGGCCGTTGCCAACCAGGATTACACCCCGCTGGCCGAGACGATCACCTTTGCCCCCGGCGCCACCAGCCAAACGGTGTCCATTCCCCTGCTGCCAGATGACCTGAGCGAAGGGAATGAGACAATTCACCTGGCGCTGGGTGGGCTGCAAAATGGGACGGCGGGAGAGTGGTTAACGGCCGTTGTCACCATCATTGACGGCGATAGCAGCACCCTTTACCTGCCAATTATCTTTAAGAAATAGCATGAAACAGAGCAACAGGGGTGGACACGTCTGCCCCTGTTGCTTGTATCCGTTCTCGTAAGCTCATCTGAAAGGATGGGTGCGTAGGATGCAGACTAGTATCGGATGTGTGTAGTGGATGGAAATAAGTTGTACTGGATTCTCAACACCTGGAGCCACTGTTTGAGAGCCACCTTCCCACATAGAGCAATATAACAATATTTTTTTGAAAAGGGTCTCAACTGGCAAGAATATGTCATTTGCTGTGGCAGATAGTTGTTGATGTCTGCGCTCTGGTGCCTTTTTCACAACCCTGCAAGGAGAGATGCCCATGAAATGGTATTTTCACAGATCGCAGAAAAAAACGGGGTGGGGGAGTCTCAGTTTGGTTGGCTTTGTGGCAATAGCCTTGGTGTTGGTAACCAACATCGTGATCGCCAACGCTTCAACACCCTTAGATATAGGCTATTTTGATTTTAATTATCCACCTGGTACGGGTGCCAATGGCGAGCCGACGGGGGAGAAGCCGCAAAGCAAGTTGTGGTATCATGATGGTTCGTGGTGGGGTAGCCTGTGGAGCGTGGCGGGGAATGCCTACCACATTTATCAGTTGGATTGGAATACCCAAACGTGGATTGACACGGGGGTGGAACTGGATAACCGTATTGAGACGCGGGCAGACACGTTGACCGACGGTGACACGCTGTATGTGGTTTCTAACGTTTACCATGACCGGGCGCAAAATGTGCCGGCCGGCAGCCGGGGACGGTTTTACCGCTATAGTTACAACGCCGGGACGTATGAACTGGATGACGGCTTCCCCATCGAAGTGACCGACAGCCGGGGTGAATCCCATGTCATTGCCAAAGATTCAACCGGACGGCTGTGGGTTACATATACTGTGAACCAACAGGTGATGATTACCTATAGCAACGCCGATGGCGGTGGCGACCTGGATTGGGCGCAACCGATAGTACTGCCGGTACCCACTTCTAGCACGGGCGAGGATGATACCTCGTCTATTATTGCCTTTGATGGGTATGTGGGGGTGATGTGGAGCCGCCAGTTGTCCAGCAATAGTATGCACTTTGCGGCGCACAAAGACAGTGACCCACCCACACAGTGGAAAACATCGGCCATTTATACCGTATCGGGTGATGACCATATGAGCCTGCGTTCGCTTCAGTCTGATGGGGCGGGCAAGGTGTTTGCTCTGTTTAAAACATCGGAACCAGATGGAGCACCGGGGTTAATCATGCTGGGCGTGTGTGATTCGGCGTCAGCAGATTGTGTGGGTAGCGGTAATTGGGACTTTTACACGGTTTTTGCCACCAGAACTGGCGACCCGACCCGTATGGTGATGTCAATTGATGTGACGAACCGCGACATTTATGTCTTTGGTCACATTCGCAATGGGTTGCCTAAGACGGGGAGCAATATCTACTATAAACGGTCTGATTTAGACAACATCTCCTTCCCTGGTGGGCTGGGAACGCCCATTATTTCCAGCACCAAGTACACGGCGATGAACAATGTGACGACGATGCGGCAAAATGCCGATGCCAGCACCGGGATTGTGGTGATGGCGGCGGATGATGTCAAGCGGGCGTATGTTCATGGCTGTATTGATTTGTCCACCAACGGCTCCTCCGTCTGCTTGTCGCCTAATTCTGAGGTTGCGACCCACTATGGCAGTGCTTCTTACCAAATTAGCGAGCATGGCGGGATTTCGCTGACAGTGTCGGTGGAGTTGACGCTGCCTTCGGCGGTACCGGTGTCGGTGAAGTATGCGACGAGTAACGGCACGGCAACGGCCGGTTTGGACTATGTAGCAACTAGCGGCACGCTGACGTTTGCACCGGGTGAATTGAGCAAGACGTTCCAGATTCCGATCATTGACGATGCGCTGCAAGAAGACCCGGAGACGATTAACTTGACGTTGAGCGATGGGCCGACGACGTTCCCAGAAACGGCCGTTGTGACCCTTTACGACGACGACAAAATTCCGCAGGTTTCCTTTGCCGCCACCAGCTTTGAAGGGCAGGAAGATTTGGGCAACGGTGTCTTTGCCGTCGAACTGAGTTCCCCCTTCCACGTGCCGGTATCGGTACACTATGCCACCAGCAACGGAACGGCCGTTGCGCCCGGTGACTACACCAGCCAAAGCGGCACCATCACCTTCAACCCCACCGAAACCTATATTGAGTTGCCGGTGACGCTGATTGACGATGCCCTGCAAGAGCCAACCGAGCAGTTTAACCTGACGTTGAGCAGCCCGGTAAGCGCCACGCTGGGAACACCCGTTACGGCGACGATGGCAATTATTGACGACGACGAGCCACCCAATGTGGCGCTGTCGAGTGACTCGTTTGTGGTAAATGAAAATGCGGGGCCAGCGACGGTAACGGTGCTGTTGGATGACCCGTCGGATACGACGGTGGCGGTGGATTACTGGACCAAGAATATTACGGCCATTGCCCCTGGCGATTATACGGCCATTCCCACCACCACCCTGACCTTTAACCCTGGTGAGACGCAGAAGACGTTTAACATCACCATCAACAACGATGCCCTGCAAGAGTTTTCGGAATCGGCGCGGGTGCGGATTGATGACCCAACCAATGCGGTGCTGTCTACCCCCAATGATGCCATTTTGGCGATTATTGACGACGACACGCCACCAGTGGTGCGTTTTAGCAATGTCTCCTACAGCGTGCTGGAGAACAAAGGGTGGGTGGAAGTAGATGTTGAGTTGAGCTTCCCGTTTAACGCCACCATGCAGGTGGACTACACCACCATAGATGATGTAGCGTTGTCGGGGCAAGATTACTCGACGGTGAGCGGTACGGTGATTTTTAGCCCATATGAAACCAAGCAAACTATCTTTGTGCCGATTACGGAAGATATTAATTATGAGCAGCCTGAGACGCTGAAGCTGAAGCTGCTCAACCCGGTTGTGACCTCGTTGAGCGTGCCAAACATCACCACGGTGACGATTTATGACAATGACGCGCCGCCTTCAGTGGCGTTTCAGTCGGCTTCGTACACGGTGAATGAAGGGGCAGGCACGGCGGCGGTGCAGCTTCAGTTGACGGGTTCGTCGTTTGAGCCGGTGGCGGTGCAGGTGACAAGCAGTAACAATTCGGCCACGGCGGGTTCGGACTTTGTGCAGGTGAATGAGCTGGTGACGTTTACGCCGGGGAGCAAAACGGCCGTTTTGCAAGTTCCCATTGTAGACGACCCGGTGATGGAGCCAGCCGAAAATCTAACCCTCACCCTGTCTAACCCGCAGCACGCCGCGCTCGGTGCTCTCACCAGTGCCTCGCTAACCATTACCGACAACGACAACCCGCCCACTGTCTCCTTTGAGCAGGCTTCTTATGAGTTTACGGAAAACAATGCGGCGGCAGCGGTAAATGTGCAGCTAAGTGCGCCGTCGCTGGTGACGGTGACGGTGAATTATGCCAGCAGCAATGGAACGGCCGTTGCTGGTTCCGACTACCAGGCGATTAGTGGCACCCTGACTTTCCCGGCCGGCACAACCAGCTTACCGCTGGCGCTGCCGCTCATCAACGACAACATCGAAGAAAGCAACGAAACCTTCTCCCTGGCGCTGTCGTCGCCAGTGGGTGCCGGCTTAGGTGCGGCAGCCAACGCCACCGTACTAATTCTGGACGACGAAGTGCCACCCGTGGCGCAGTTTACCGTTGCCAGCCTGGCCGTAGATGAAAACGTCGGGACGGTGCAGGGGGTTGTGACGCTATCCAACCCCTCGGACAAAGTGGTGACGGTTGACTACACCTTTGGCAATGATTCGGCCGTGGCTCCGGCGGACTACACCGGCAGCAACGGCACCTTGACCTTTGCCCCCGGCGAAACCAGCAAGCAAATTCCCATCACCATTGTGGATGACAACACCTATGAGATGGAAGAACGGTTTACGGTGACGCTTTCCAATTGGGTCAATTCGCTGCAAGGGACGCGGTCGGTGCTGGAACTGCTGATTACCAGCGATGAGACAGAGCCAACGGTGCAGTTTGGCGGCTTTAGCTATGCGCTGGTGGAAAACGGCGGCGCGGTGCCGGTTCAGGTGACGCTTAGCACGCCGTCGGACTTCCCGGTGACGGTGGATTATGCCACCAGTAACAACACGGCTGTGGCTGGCAACGACTATAATGCGGCCAGCGGCACGCTGTCCTTTGCGCCGGGCGAAACAGCCAAAACCTTTACGGTGACGGTGTTTGATGATGTGTTGGATGAGACCAACGAGACGGTGACGCTGCACCTGAGCAACATGACCAATGCCCAGCAGGGGAACCCGGACGAGGTGACGCTGACGATCATTGATGATGATGCCGCACCTACGCTTTCGTTTACTACGGGTAGTATCACGGTGTCGGAAGATAGCGTAACGGCCGTTTTAGATGTCGTGCTGTCGGCAGAATCCGGCAAGACGCTTCACGTGCCCATTAGCATCATCAATGGTACGGCCAAATCAGGTCAAGATTTCCTCCTGGGCAGCGACAAGATTACGCTGGTGCCAGGCGAAACGAGCAAGAAAGTCACGGTACAGATTATTGATGACCAGGTTTCTGAGCTAAACGAAACGTTTACCGTCAAGCTGGGTGATCCGGGCGACGCGCTGCTGGGTGATATTACCCAGGCAGTGGTGACAATTGAGGACAATGACCCGCCAGGCGTGCAGTTTACCGATGCCTCGCTGGTGATTGATGAACATGGGGTGCGGGCGCGGATTGAGGTCAGCGTGACGGAGGCGATGCCCAGCCCGTTTTCGGTGCAGTTGCGGACGGTGGATAAAACGGCCGTTTCTGGTGAAGATTACCGCCCGGTCAACATCACCCTTAACTTTGTCAAGGGCGAGCTAAACAAACATATCTTTGTAGACATCCTTGATGACGACGTGTCGGAAGGCAGTGAAACGTTTGAACTGGAGCTGTTTAACGTGCAGGGTACCACCCTGGCGGCGCAGAGCGTGACGGAAGTGGTGATTGAGGACAATGACCAACTGCCCATGCTCTCGTTTGCCCAGGGTAACTACACCGGCTTCGAGGGAAATGGATCGGTGACGGTGCGGCTGGTGCTGAGCGCGGCTTCGGGCCAGGTGGTGACGGCAAACTATATGGCGGTGGATGGAACGGCCGTTAATGGCAGCGACTACACCCTGACCAGCGGCACCGTCCTGTTTACCCCCGGCCAAACCAGCAAAACCATCACCATTCCCCTGGTGGTGGATGGGGTAGACGAAGCTGAAGAAACCTTCTCCTTGCAGCTAATCACGGCCAGTAACGCCGATTTGGGGCTGGAAACGGCCGTTGTTCACATCAAAGAAGGAAAAGGCGGACTCTTGTTCCTCCCCATTATCTTTAACTAAAACCCCAGGCAGCGGCTGCCGCCAGCGGCCGCTGCCTATCGGTAAGCACCTCTGTAAGCTTACCCGCATACGATCAACGATGACTTTGTATTGGAATTCTCAACGTATTGTTACCCTGTGGTGGGAGCCATTATTGGTAGACAACTTTGTAAAGGAGCATGAACAGTGAACGTATCACGCAGCCCCCACAAACGCATGAAGCGTTACGCCGGACTAATCGGGTTATTAGTGGTTCTCCCACTTATAACCTGGTATGTAGCCGTCCAGGCTTTGGCCCCGGCTGGGACTTTGCTGGATTTAGCGGGGTATATCGGTTCCCCCTATCCAGAAACTGTTAGCGACCCCACGGCCTCCAAACCCGAAAGCAAACTCTGGTGGCACGACGGCATTTGGTGGGGCGTCTTATTTGCCTCTGACGGCAGCGGTGGCGGTAGTTTTAACATCCATCGCTATGACTGGGGCAACAAGCAGTGGGTTGACACCGGTGTGGTTATAGACACCCGCTTAAACATTACCGCTGATGTTTTGTGGGATGATAGCAGCAACAAGGTTTATATTGTTGCCCACAAATATGACACCGGTCCCAATTCAGTGAATCCTGGTGATGGCGGCAAACTCTATCGGTTTAGCTATGATGCTGTAGCCCGCACCTATTCGCTAGATGACAGCTTCCCCGTTGAGATTGCCCTGCACGGCACCGAATCCATGGTTTTGACCAAGGATTCCACCGGTCAACTGTGGACAACCTTTGTTTCTATTGCTGATGGCAGTGCCAAGTATGAAGTCTTTGTCAACCGTTCTTTAGGTGATGACTTGACCTGGGGCGAACCGTTTACGTTGGGAACTGTAGACAAGGACGATGTTTCCTCGGTTGTGGCTTTCACTGACAGTGAAGGGGCAAAAGTGGGTGTCTTGTGGAGTGACCAGGACGGCACACCCAAATTCCACTTTTCCACCCATTTGGACAGCGATGATGTAGACACCAATTGGACATCGGAAGCAGGGATTGAAAGCCTGGAAACATCCGACGACAGTGTTAGTATGGTGACCTACAACGGCCATATTTATGCTGCTATCCAGACGGTCAACACCAGTTCGGCTGAAATTGGCATCGGGTTGATGCACCGCACCCCCGCTGGTGTTTGGTCAGTCAACGCAGTTACACCGGTTAGCGCCAGCGATGCCCGACCCATTGTCGTGATTGACCAAGGGGCACCAGCCACCAATGGGGATGAATTCCTCTATGTGGTGATGGCTGGTAAAAGCAGCGGGAACGCCATCTGTTACCAAAAGTCGTCGCTGAGTTCCATTAGCTTTGGCGGCGGCAACTGTTCGGCCAGTCCATCTGGTGCCCAAGTGTTGTTTATTGCTGATGATGCGACGACAGCACCAGAGCTAAAAGATTTCAACAATCCGACCTCTAGCAAGCAGGTCTTGAGCAAGGATTTGACCGGCCTTGTGGTAGTGGGCAGCAGTGAGACATTAACGACCCAATATTATGGCTTTAACTTTATTGGCGACCCGCCGGCCGTTGTCTATCCCTATGCACCAGCCAATGGGGCATCCGTACCCGCATCGTCGGTAATTGAGGCCACCTTTAGCCGGGAAATGGATCAGGCAACGCTGACGACCAGCAACTTTATAGTTGAAGGGCCGTCGGGGCCAATTGCGGGTTCGGTTTCTTACAACAACAGCGCACGCAAGGCGACGTTTACCCCCAACCCACCGCTGATTGCTGGTTTGGACTACACGGTGAAGTTAACGTCAGGGATCAAGGATTCCATCGGCCGGCCGCTGCGTGAAGGGTTGACATCGGGAGAAGTGCGCGAAACATGGTCGTTTTCAACACAAGGAACGGCCGTTCGCTTCAACCCCACCACCTACAACGTCACCGAAGGCACCGGCTCTGTCACCCTGTCCGTCAACCTCACCAAAGCTTCGGCCCAAGCCGTGACCGTTGACTACAGCATGACCAATGGCACCGCCACCGGCGGCAACGACTTTGTTGCCACCCCCGGCACCATTACCTTTGCCCCCGGTGAAACCAACAAAACCTTTAGCGTTAACATCATTGATGATGCCGTGGTTGAAGTCACCGAATCCTTTACCGTTAGCCTGAGCAACGCTACCAATGCCTCCTTGGGAGCCTCAACCACCGCCACCGTCACCATTGCCGACAACGAAGGGGTGCAGTTTACCTCCACCACCTACAGCGTGGCTGAAGATGGCGGCAGTGCCACCATCACCGTGGTACTGTCTGGCCCCTCCACCAATGTTGTCTCTGTGGGGTACCAAACTCAGGATGGCACGGCTTTGGCTGGCAGCGACTACAACAGCGTCAGCGGGACATTGGTCTTCCCCATTGGCGAAACGGTGAAAACCTTTAATGTGCCGATCATTGATGATACCAAGACGGAGAACAGCGAAGAGCTGACGCTGAAATTGCTGAACCCGGTGAATGTGTCGCTGGGGCCAGTGAACACGGCCACCCTGACCATTTTGGATGATGAAGGGGTGCAGTTTAGCTCGGCTACCTACAATGTGAACGAAAATGCGGGGCAAGTGGAAGTGACGGTGCAGATGACGGGTACGTCGCCCGACATTGTGCAGGTTGATTATGCCACCAGCAACGGCACCGCCATTGCTGGGCAGGATTACGTCGCCACCTCTGGTACCGTTGTCTTTAACGCGGGTGAAACAACGAAGACAATCTCGATTCCGATCACCGATGATGGCTTGTCGGAAAACAACGAGACGTTTAGCATTACGCTGAGCAACTCGGTCAATGTGTCGCTGGGGTCGCCAAAAACGGCCGTTATCACCATCATTGACAACGAAACCGTCCAATTCAGTGCCGCCACCTACAGCGTCGCCGAAGACGGCGGCAGTGCCACCATCACCGTCCAGCTTGCCGGGGAACCCCAGGCCGCCATCACCGTAGATTACGCCACCAGCAGCGGCACGGCCACCCTGGGTGTAGACTACACTGCTGCCAGCGGTACGCTCACCTTCAACCCTGGTGAAATTGCCAAAACCTTTATCGTCCCCATTCTCGATGACAACGTCGTAGAGGCACCAGAGACGATTAACCTGACCTTGAGCAACCCCACCAACGCCTCGTTGGGTGCCAACAGCACCGCCGTGCTGACCATTGCCGACAACGAAGGGGTCAAGTTCAGTGCCCTTTCTTACCAAATCAATGAAGATGGCGGCGCGGCTACCATTACCGTGCAGTTGATTGGTACTGCGACTTCCCCCGTAACGGTTCACTATAGCACCGTGAGCGGCACAGCGACCGCCGGGCAAGACTACACCTCTGCTACCGATGTCGCCCTTGTCTTTAACATTGGTGAAAGCACCAAGACGTTTAACGTGCCGATTTTGGAAGACGATTTGCGTGAAGGGGATGAGACGCTACAGCTTAAGCTAACCAACCCCATCAACGCTTCGCTGTCTACCATTCCAGAGGCGACGTTGACCATTCACGACAATGAAGCACCGGTTACGGCTTCATTTACCGTTGCCAACGTTAATGCTAATGAAAACATTGGCACTGCGACCTTGACGGTCAACCTCTCTGGCAAATCGCAGCCGGCCGTTTCGCTCAACTTTGCCACCGTGGATGAGACCACCACCGCCGGGGCCGACTATACCCCCACCAGCGGTACGCTGACCTTTAACACAGGTGAAACCAGCAAAACCATTTCGGTACCGATCATTGATGACGCTGAGGCTGAGAACATCGAAACCCTTAAAGTCGTCTTGTCCAACCCCGTTAATGCCACGCTGGGGGCACTGCCAGAAAGCAAAATCACCATTTTTGATGATGAAAACGCAGCGCGGGTGCAGTTTAGTGCCGAAAACTATTCGGTGAGTGAAGGCGGTGCGTCAGTGGCGGTGCAAGTCACGCTGTCCAAGATCACCATTGACCCGGTTACGGTGACTTATGCTACCAGCAACGGGACGGCTACGGCGGGCAGTGACTATACCACGACTACCGGCAATTTGATTATGTCGCCAGGGCAAACCTCGGCTACGTTCAATATCCCGATTGCTGAAGATTCTCTGCCAGAAGATGATGAAACCATCATTGTGACGCTGAGTAACCCGATCAATGCCTTTTTGGGTGGGCCAGCCACCGCTACGGTGAAGATTGTGGACAATGAGTCCAAGGTTCGCTTTAGTGCTGCTACCTATAACCATCCGGAATCGGCCGGCAATGTGGTGATTGAAGTGTGGGTTGAGCCACCGTCGCCGCAGCCGCTGACCATTGAACTGGATATGTCCACTGGCACGGCTACGGCTGGGGCTGACTACATTGACATGGGTACGACGCTGCAGTTTAGCGCCAATGAACATGACAAGAAGATTACGATTCCGATTGTGAATGATTCGTTGGATGAAGCAAACGAAACGATCAATCTGGAGCTGAAGAACTTGGTGACGGCCGGGACTGTGTACCTGGGGCTGAGCAAGGCGGTTTTGACCATTGAGGACAATGACGCTGCGCCAACGGCTCGAGTGGGGAACAGCACCTTTAGCATTGACGAGGAAGATCGCACCGTGGAGGTGGAGGTATTCCTGAGCAGTGGCTCTGGTCGGGCGGTTTCGGTTGACTACGCCATTAGTGATGGGACAGCTTCGGCCAGTGGTGGCGACTTTGTTGGCAGCAGCGGTACGTTGAACTTTGCCGTGGGCGAAATTAGCAAGAAGGTGTTTGTGCAGATTAAAGAAGATAGTCTGGATGAACTGAATGAGACGATCAACTTTGTGCTGTCAAGCCCGGTGAATGCAACGCTGACCTCTCCAAGCGCGGCGACAATTACCATTGTGGATGATGATAGTCCGGCCACGGTGGGATTTGCCCAAAGTAACTACAGCGTGGCAGAGGATAGTGGCATTGCGACGGTGAGCATTGCCTTGGACACGGCTTCCGGCCGGCCGATCACGCTGAACTATGCTACCAGCAACGGCACGGCGACGGCAGGCGACGACTACACAACCACCTCTGGGACGGTCACGTTTGCGGCTGGGGAGCTGACTAAGAACATTGTGATTCCGGTGCGGAATGACACCATGGATGAAGCGGATGAGACGGTGAATTTGACGCTGAGTAATGTGGATGGGGCGGCAACGGGTGCCAGCACAACGGCCGTTCTTACCATTCTCGATGACGACGAAGCCCCCATTGTCCGCTTCCATCGGCCCACCTACGAAATCAGCGAAGGTGCTGGCGTGGTCAACGTTGAAGTCGAGTTGAGCAATGCCTCAGGCTTCCCGGTGCTGGTAGATTATGTAACCACGCCAGGAACAGCCACCACCCCAGCCGACTACATCGCCACCCCGTCATCTGGCAAACTCTCCTTTGCCGCTGGCGAGACAATGAAGACCATCGCCATTGTCCTGGTGGATGACGGCCTGCTGGAACCAACCGAAACCATGAAGCTGCTTTTAAGCAATCCCTCGAATGCCAACCTCGACTTCTTTAACGAAACGACGGTTGAAATTCTGGATAACGATGCTGCACCCAGCGTCACGGTTCAGTTTAGCGCCAGCCAGTACAGCCGCCCCGAAACAGCCAACTCCACGGCCATGGAGGTGCGCTTGTCGCAGGCAGCAGCCAGCACCGTCACCGTGAACTACACCATTGTGGGCAACACGGCAACCATGGGCACCGACTTCCTGGCTGCCAGTTCAGGCACGCTGACTTTCAGCCCCGGCCAAACCAGCAAGAATGTCACCTTAACCATTCTTGATGATCCGTGGGAGGAAGGCAACGAAACCCTGACGGTGACGTTGAGCAATCCCACCGGGGGGGCAACTCTGGGTTCACTCAGTTCTGCCGTCATGACCATTATCGACAACGACAGCTTCCGCGTGTCCTTGCCGATTATCATGCGTAAATAATTGGACAAACGTTTGGCTGGTGCAATGCCGCCGTGCGCTGCCAGCCAAACAAACTGTGGGTTGCTGTCCAAGGGACAGTAGCCCACAATCTTGTGTTCCTAACAAAAAGTTTCTGCCGCAGACAGCGTGCTAAGCCTGTGCCGGTTTACGACATGGTGGTTTTAGAGATGGCTCTGTAGTGGAAATGGCGTTGGGCAAATATCTTTGACACGCTTATGGTGGGGGGATCCATCTACCTAGGCAAATAACGATTTGTGTGGGAGTCTTTTATGAAAACACCGAACTTTTCTCTTACGAAATTTTTTCGCTTTGTCTTTTTTCTTTTAGCAGGTGCTGTGTTGGTTGGCGCTGGCTTGCCCTCAGGGTTTGGCGCACCAACGGCCGTTTCTGCTTTAGCCAACGTTGGGTACGAGGGGCTTGATTACAAACTTTCGGGCGTAACCGAACCAACATCCGAAATGGCGCAAAGCAAGCTGTGGTTCCACGATGGCAGTTGGTGGGCCAGCATGTTGGACAAAACCTCAGCCAGCTACCACATCTACCAGCTTGATTGGGCCACACAGCAATGGAATGACACAGGCGTTCAGCTAGACAACCGCCCCAAAACAAAGGCCGATGTGCTGTGGGACGGTACCTACCTGTACGTTGCCTCTTCCTCTACTTCCGACCCGATTCGCCTGTATCGCTATACCTATAGCAATGGTACCTACACCCTTAGTAGCGGCTTTCCGGTACAGCTTAGTTCCGATAAGGCGCGGGTGGTGGTTATTGATAAAGATAGCACCGACACGCTGTGGATTACCTATACCCAGGGTAACAAAGTGTATGTTGCCCATAGCGATGGGGCAGATGATAGTTGGATAACACCTTACTTGCTGCCTGTAGCTGGGTCAACCGGGCTATTGTCGGTAGACATTTCGGCTGTTGTGGCCTACAGCGGCCATGTCGGGGTGATGTGGAGCAACCAGGGCGACATGCAAATGCACTTTGCAGTGCATCAGGACGGGGCGGGTGATGCGGCCTGGACAGAGGTGATTGCCTATGCTTTGTCGGCCGATGACCACATCAGCCTGCGTTCGCTTAATGCTGACCCGGCTGGCAATGTTTTTGCGGCGGTCAAAGGTTCCTATGTGAACCCCGATGAGCCACAAATTATTGTGCTGGCTTGCACCACGGGCAACTGTGCCCAGGCCAGCAATTGGAAATCGGCCGTTGCCTTCTCGCGCAATGCCCAGCCCTATAAAACACGCCCATCAGTCGTGTTAGACTCGACCCACCGTGAAATCTATGTGTTTGTGACCGACACAGGCGGCGGTAATGCCCTCTACAAAAAGGCAAGCTACGACACCCTGAACTTTCCGGCTGGCAGCGGTACCGTCTTTATTGACTATAGTTCGGCGGTTAATAATGTGACGACAACCAAGCAAACGGTAAATATTAGTTCGGGGATTGTGGTGATGGCGAGCAGCAGCAGCAAATATTACCATAACTGCATTGAGCTAAACGGCTCTGGCATATGCCCCGACCCGAACAAATCGTCGGTGGTGGAATTTGCCAGCGCGACGGTTGATGCCACCGAAGCGGCGGGAACAGCCACAATTACCGTGAAGCGGATGCTGGCAACCAACACGGTGGTATCAGTAGATTATGCCACCAGTGACGGAACGGCCGTTTCTCCCGACGACTACACCAGCCAAAGCGGCACCCTGACCTTTAACGCCGGTGAAATCGAAAAAACCATTATCGTGCCGATCAACAACGATGCGTTGGATGAGGAAGACGTGGAGACGGTGCAACTGACTCTGAGCAACCCCACCGGGGATGCCACGCTGGGCACTGCCACCAGCACCCTCAACATCGCCGATGACGACGACCTGCCCACCGTGCAGTTAAGCAGTGCGGCCTATAGCCTGAATGAAGCCGATGGCGAGGCGACGATTATGGTACAGTTGAGCGCGGCTTCGGGGCGGGAAGTAACGGTGCAATATGCCACGGCGGACGGAACGGCCGTTTCTCCCGACGACTACACCGCCATTCCGCTCACCACCCTCACCTTTGCCTCCGGCACCATCAGCCAAACCTTTACGGTGGAAGTGGTCAACGACGCACTCTTTGAAGAAGATGAATTTGTCGGGCTGGTGCTTTCCACCCCCAGCAACGCCACCCTGGGCACACCCGCCAGCGGCGCATTGACCATTGTGGACGACGAAGCGCCGCCTACGGTGGCCTTTAACAGCGACACCATCAGCATTGCTGAAGATGGTGGCAGTGCCGAAGTCGAGGTGCTGTTGTCGGCGCTCTCCACGCTGCCCATTTCGGTGGATTATGCGGTGAATGACGGAACGGCCGTTGCTGGCGAAGATTACACCGCCGTTGCTGCTGGAACCCTGACCTTTGCTAGTGGCGAAGGCAGCAAGGTCA
Source organism: Ardenticatenaceae bacterium (assembly GCA_020634215.1). GTDB lineage: Bacteria > Chloroflexota > Anaerolineae > Promineifilales > Promineifilaceae > JACKCD01. Next base: position 48,849 of record JACKCD010000016.1, read on the forward strand.
TCACCGTGCCGATTACCGACGATGCCCTGGACGAGGATGACGAAACCATCAGCCTGGTTCTGAGCAACGTGGTGGGGGCAGATGCCACCCTGGGCAGCCCGGCCGAAACCACGCTGACGGTGCTGGACAACGATGAAATGCCCACCGTGCAGATCAGCGGCGAGGTGATTGATGTGGACGAGGATGCTGGCGAGGCCGTGGTGACGGTGACGCTGGGGCAGCCTTCGGGTCGTGAGGTCACAGTGGAATTTGCGACGGCGGCAGAAACGGCCGTTGCTGGCGACGACTACGAAACCATCACCGGCACGCTGACCTTTGCCCCCGGCGAAACCAGTGGCGAAATTGCCATTTCCGTGCTGGATGACGAGATGGACGAAGCGGATGAGACCCTTGCCCTGACGATCAGCAACTTTGTCAACGCCCGCGTGGGCAGCAACAGCGATGCCCAGGTGCGGATTGTGGACAATGATGCCGAGCCGACGGTTTCCTTTGACCAGGAGATCTACCCGGTGCAGGAAAACCAGGGGCCGGCCGTGCTGACCATCTCCCTCAGTGCCCCTTCCGGCCAAACGGTGTCGGTGCGCTATAAATCCAACGGCGGTTCGGCCTCGGCCGGTGGTGATTATGCTGCCGTGGACAAGAAGCTGACCTTTGACCCTGGCGAAACGAGCAAGACGGTGGAGGTGGGTGTGTTTGATGATGCGCTGGTGGAGGGGTTGGAAACGGCCGTTATTGCCCTCAGCAGCCCCGAAAACGTGACCATTGGCGACATTGGCACCACCACCATCAACCTGCTCGACAACGAAGTGCCGATGCTCCACACAGACAGCCTCAGCTACAGCGTAGCCGAGGGCAATGGCAAGGTGCGTATTACCTTGACGCTCGACGAGCCGTTTACCATGAACGCCACCGTCGAATACGCCACCATAGACGGCACCGCCAAAGCTGGCTCAGACTATGTTGCCAAGACGGGCAAAATTACTTTTGCCCCTGGGCAAACCAGCAAAACAATTGAACTGGAGCTGCTGGAAGATGATTTGACCGAAGGGGATGAAACCTTCACCCTGGTCTTCTCCAACCCCATCAATCTGCTGCTGGCCGCTGACGAACTGCCCATTACTGTCAAGGATGGCAATGGCGCGGTGATGATTTATCTGCCGATTATTAAACGGCCGTAAAAGATAGTTTCACGCAAAGCCGCAAAGCCGCGAAGGAAAAAATCTTTGCGACTTTGCGACTTTGCGTGAGTTTTCAAAAAATCAACATCGCGTCCCCAAACGAATAGAAGCGGTATTGTTCCTGAACGGCCGTTTCATACACCCCCAACATCTTCTCCCGCCCCATAAACGCCCCCACCAGCATCAGCAAACTTGACTGCGGCAGATGGAAATTGGTAATCATTCCGTCCACTGCCCGGAATTTGTACCCCGGATAAATAAACAAATCCGTTGGCCCGGCAAACGCCGCCACCGGTTTCCACGGGCAAAAATTGCTTGTTTCGCCGCTGGCATCGCTTTGGCTCATGTGGCGCAGGCTGCCGCTGATCCCAGCGGAGCGCAAAGCGGCGGTTTCCAGCGTGCGAACGGCCGTTGTCCCAATGGCAATCAGCCGCCCCCCCGCCAACTTTGCCTCGTTAATCCGCTTGGCCGTTTCTGGCGACACCGTGGCCCATTCGCTGTGAATGGGATGGTCGGCTACGTGTTGCGTCTCCACCGGCTTGAAGGTGTCTAGCCCCACATGGAGCGTGACCGTTTCAAACAGCACCCCCTTTTCGCGCAGCGCCAGCAGCAGGTCGCCGGTGAAATGCAGCCCGGCGGTGGGGGCAGCGGCGGAGCCGGTGGGGCGGCTGTAGACGGTTTGGTATCGCTCACTGTCGGCCAACGGCTGCTGGATGTAGGGAGGCAGCGGCACGTGACCGAGGCTGTCGAGGTTGTCATCAAGCGGGTGGTTGAATTCAATTTCACGCAGGGGGCCGGGAAAAACGGCCGTTATAGTCCCCACCCACTCGCTCACCTTCCCCGCCGCATCGTAGAGGGTGATGGTTGTGCCTTCGCGCATCTTTTTGCCGCCGACCAGGGCGTGCCAACGGCCGTTTATCTGCTTCTCTAGCAGCAAAATTTCTGCCTTGCCTCCCGTGGCCTTTTGCCCAAACAGCCGCGCCGCCATCACCCGGCTGTTGTTGCCCACCAACATGTCGCCCGGTCGCAAATAGTCGCCCAGATCGGCAAAGGTGCGGTGAACAACCTGGTCGTTTTGTCTATCCACCACCAGCAGCCGCGACGCATCACGCGGAGAGGCGGGCGTTTGGGCAATTAGCTCTGGTGGCAAGGTGTAGTTGAAGAGTTCTGTTTTCATACTGCTGTAGACATGAAGAAAAAGATTTTGAGTTTGTGTTATGCAACTTCTCCTAACGTTTCACAATATTGACTCGTTAATGATAGCATTTCAGTAGGCGTTGAGGCGAAACAATTTCTGATTATCCATGCTAACAGGGCTTGCCACTTGCTACCTGCCTGCTGCAATAATCGCCAACTCAACGGGCAAATAAACCACATCCTGCCCATCCGTCGTCGTCAGCCGTTGGCCGGAAACCGGGTCATATAACCCCACCTCCACCACGGCCCGCCCCAGATAATCCGGCTCGCGGAATACCATATCATGGCGGTCTACCAGAAACTCCCCTGTTATCCAGCCTGTTGTTGGGCGACGGCCGTTTAAGGGCGGGGCATCGTGCTGTCCAATCAGCCGCCCGTCGTCCGCCAGCAGGTGGGCAAAAACGGTATAGTCTGCCGTAACGCCCGTTGCCAGCGACTCCCAATAAAGCGTCAGTGGCACTGCTTCACCTGTGGTAAACGTGGTGGCCGCCAAATCATACCCCACCAGCCGCGCCACATTGCCAAACGCCACGTCTAGCGGCTGGGTTGGCTGTGGCGGCGTAAACACATGGTCATTGGCATTGATGGGGAGCTGACCGAGCAAAACGGCCGTTTTTCCCTCCCACAGCAGCACCACCTCCACCGCTTCGCTGGCCGTCGGCGGCACCGTCAGCCGCTGCTGCACCACCACCATCTCACCGGCTCGCCACCGCGCCAGCGGGTAGCCTTCCGGCAGTGCCGGTACTTTCGCCACCACCGCCCCATCTTGCCGCAGTGCCAACCGCAGTCCACCCACTGCCGGAGCCGCCACCGCGCTCTCCCAGCGCAGCCCCAGCAGCAGCGATTGCCCCGGCTGAACGGCCGTTTTTGGCACCACCACCCCCGTTAAAGCCAGCCCATTAGCCTGCCACACAGGTTCCGCCTGCCCGGCCACCGCCGCCACCGTTCCATAGGGATTGGCCTCACCCGGCACGGCGGCCGGCTGCACCGCCACGCTGCCTAGCACAAGCTGCTGCCCCTGAGGCGCAGCTTGCTCGTCCAGCACATTTAGGGGGCGTACCGCCCCTTCCTCGGTAGCATACAGGCCAAGCTGCACTTGGTACGTCTGCGGCGGCGTGCCCGGTGCAATGGGCAGCAGGTGGTAGGTGGTGACAACTTGCCCCACCCGCCACTGCTCGCTGGGGCGACCAGCCGCATCCAGCAGCAGTTGGTCGGTGCTGCCCACCACCACGCCCGCCTCATCTTGCAGCCGCAGAGCCACACTAAGCCGTCGGGCGGTGGCCTGGCGCAGCCGCCATTGTAAAGCCAAGGTCACGGCATGGTCGGCGGTGGGTTCCAGCCATCGCTGCTGGAGTTCGAGGGAGGGAAAACGGCCGTTTATCCCCCCCATTTCCGGCGGCACCACCCCCCGATCTAGCCGATAGCCGCGCACAACCACTTTGTGAAATGCCTGCTCTGTTTGCAGCGTCCCCGCGCTTTCCAGCAAAAACGGCACCGCCTGCTGCCAATCCAGCGTCCCCAGCGCATAATCCAGCACATAGATCATCTGCCCCGGTCGCGTCCAGCCCGCCCAGCTTGTCCAGGGCACCGTCCCGCTGTCCAGCCCCGGCATCACAATTTGCGCCACCCCGTCATACTCAAACGGCAGCGACCAATCGGTGTCAGGCACCACAATCAAATCCCCCGGCTGCGCCACCGTCTCCAAATACGCCGCCGCCCCGCGCACATCATCCTTGGCGATGGCGGGGTCGAAGAAGTAGCGCCCTGTGCCCCATAGGGAGAGGCCGGTGAGCAGCAGGAGCAGGGGGAGGGTGAGGGCGTAGGGTGTGGGGCGTGGGGTGTGGGGAGAAGAGTTTCCCTCTCCCCAGACGGCTTGCGTCAGCAGCGGCCAGAGGGCGATGGCGTAGATGATGACATAGCGGGGATGGGAAAAGGAGCGCACGCTCCACGGGACAAAGGCGGAGAGCAGGGGCAAGAGCCAGGCAAGCAGCAAAGCCAGGGTGAATTGGCGCGTGGTGGGCTGCCACAATCGCCACAGCAGCAGTGCCGCCAGCAGCAGTGCCGCCAGCAGCAGACTCCACCATATTAATTCGCGGCCAAAGGCAGCCGGCCGACCCGTGAGCATAAAACCCCATACTTGCCCCAGCAAAGCGGGGATGGGAATGGGGTCGGTAGTGTGGGTGCCCATTTGGAGATAGGCGCGAACGGCCGTTAAATTCCACGCCACCGCCCCATACCACGGCAGCGCCGCCAGCCCCGCCGCCACGCTCACCCCCAGCCAGCGGCGCAGGGCTTGGTGGTTCGGCCACAAACGCCACAGCAGCCATAGATTGACATAGACGACCCCAAAGGCTGCCACGTAATGAAGATGCAGTGCCACCCATTCCAGCAGCCCCAAGGCAATCCAGAGTCGCCAGCGACGCGGTGGGCGGCTGGCAAGCTGCTGCGCCACGCCTAGCAATCCTAAATAAACGGCAGGGAGCAGGGCATAGACGCGAATTTCCTGGGCGTAGATGATGCCAAGCGGGGAAATAGTGAGGAACAAAACGGCCGTCCATACCCGTCGGTCGGATCGCCCAAACCAGCGATTGGCGACAGCGTAGAGGGTGGCAACTTGCAGCAGGCTGGCGAGGGTGGAGAAATAACGGCCGTTAAACACCCCCACGCCCACTAGCTGGCTCCACCCTTTCAGCAGCAGAAAATACAGCGGCGGGTGAATATTGTTTAGCCGGTCAGCCAGTAGTTCGGGAATGGAAATGGTTGCCATATGCAGGCTAATCCCCTCATCCCACCACAGACTTTGCTGCGGCAACTGGGCAAGACGCACAGCAAAGGCCAACAGCAATAGTCCAACAATATAACGGCGCACAGACATCTTCCCGGTGTTCCAAATAAAAAACGGTAGGCGACTGGCCTACCGTTTTGCTTGTGCTCCTCAGGTTGGACTCGAACCAACAACCCTGCGGTTAACAGCCGCATGCTCTGCCATTGAGCTACTGAGGATTGACAACGGGCTGAATTATATCAAATCAAAAAGGGGTGTCAAGACAGTTTTTGTGAAAAAACAGGGGCTAGGTAACGGCAAATTGCTGTGATCGCATCCAGTTGCAAATACGGTCAAACTCTCTTTCCACCTGTATCATCACCAGTTCCGCGCCGCTCAGTTCACCACGTTCACCCATCAACTCTAGTTCATAGCACAGATCGGCAAATGACATGGCGGAAATGCTGGAGCCACTGCCGCGCAAACGGTGTGCCAAATGATGAACGGCCGTTGCGTCATGCCCATGAACCGCTTGCTGCAGCCGTCGCATCGAAGAAGGCGTTTCTTCCACAAACATCAGCAGCAATTCACCGAGCAAATCAACCGTATCCTCCCCCATCACCTCTTCAAAACCACGTACATCAATTGGTTCACCCGTGCGCGGCACATGGCTCATCGCTACATTGGTTAACAAGGGCTGCGAATCCGCTAAAGCGGACACTAATTCTTCGATTTTGAACGGCTTGCTGATATAGGCATCCATGCCAGCTTCCAAATAGGCGCGTCGCTGCCGCGCCATCGCGTTGGCTGTCAGGGCCACAATACGCGGCTGACGTTCGGCCGGAAACTCGCTGCGAATGATTTGGGTTGCTTCCACACCATCCATTTCCGGCATTTGCACATCCATCAGCACCACGTCATACGGCTGGTTACGCAAGGCATCAATGGCTTCACGGCCGTTTAGCACCACATCGGCCCGATAGCCAACTCGGCGCAGCATCTGCTTGGCTACCTTTTGGTTGATCAGGTTATCTTCGGCCAGCAAAATACGCAGCGGGTGCATTCGCCCCATTTGTGCATCAATCACAATGGGCTGGTCGCTGGGCATGGCGGCCGGCTTGTCCACCACCAGTACACGCACCGTAAAATGGAAGGTGGAGCCACGACCCACTTCGCTATCAACCCAAATGCTCCCGCCCATCAGCTCAATGAGCCGCTTGCAAATCGTCAATCCTAAACCAGTGCCCCCATATTTGCGCGTGGTCGAGGCATCTGCCTGGGAAAATGGCTGAAACAGGCGGTTCAAACGCTCTGCTGGAATGCCCAGCCCTGTATCTTCAACCAGAAAATGAAGCTCAGCCATGCTGTCAATGAGGGAACGCAGTTCAACCCGCACGGCGACATGGCCTTTATGGGTAAATTTAATGGCGTTGTTGATCAGGTTGATCATCACCTGGAGCAAACGAGTTGGATCAGCTTCAATAAATGCTGGCACGCCCTCGCTTATTTGATAGGTAAGCTGCAGCCGTTTTTCTCGCGCTTCTTGGCCGAGCAGGCTGGTGGCATCTTGCAGCACTTGCAAGATCGAAACCACCTGTTTTTCAAACTCAATCTTCCCTGCTTCAATCTTGGAGAAATCAAGAATGTCGTTGATGATGACCAAAAGCGCATTGCCGCTGCGCCGCACCGTGTCCACAAAATCCATTTGGTGGGGTGTCAGCTCTGTATCCAGCAGCAGCCCGGTGAGGCCAATGACAGCGTTGAGGGGTGTACGAATTTCATGGCTCATATTTGCCAAGAAATCGGCCTGGGATTGCGCTGCTTTTTCGGCGGCATCCTTAGCAAGTTGCAGCTCGCGTGTGCGGTCACGCACGCGCTGTTCCAGCAGGTCACGCTCTGTTTTCAGCGAGGCATATAGCTCTGCATTGCGTAGCGCTTGGGCAGCAAGTGAGGCAAATCGTTCGGCTAGTAAGACATGCCGCTTGCTAAAAAAGCCGGAGGTGGAATGGGTATAAATGAGAATGGCTTTTTTGGCACCAATACGAAGAGGAACGTACAGGGCAGAAACGGCTAAGGAGCGAACGGCTTCTGGCTGGTTTTGCCACTCTGGCAGGTCTATGGTTCGGGTGACGGCCAGGGCTTCGCCCTGCATAATTTGTTGGAAGTAGGGATGGGAATACCAAACGGCCGTTGCAAACTGCGGGTGTGTTGACGCGACAACATCCAGCATATTGTCTCGTGCCGACATCAGGGCAAAGGCATGTTCAAATCCCAGCACCGGTTTTAACACCGTCACAACGCCAGCCCAAATCTGCTCCACATTGAGCGCCTCGGTCATGACCCGCAACCCTTCAAGCAAGCGCTCATTTTCCTCAAGCGCGGCATCGGCATCTTGCTTGGCCCGCACCAGTTCCTGATACAGTTCACTGGCAATTTGACTGGCACGCGCTTCGGTTTGCCGATAAAGCTGCTGTGTTAGGTGCAGTTCTTGTTCTTGTTTCTGTAGTTGCCTACGTAGAACCTCAATGTCAGAGGTGGCGGCCGGTCGTTCCATACTTCTATTCGTTTGGAGCAGAAGACACACCAAGAATGTCGTTTACATTGTCAACTAACACCTTCGGAGAAATTGGTTTGGTTAAATACCGATTGGCACCTGCGTCAATTCCCCGTTGGATAGCGTGTTTCTCTGTTTTGGCGGTGATAATAACAATAGGTAGCTCAGCTGTTTCTTCCTGGCTGCGGAGCGTAATACAAACATCATAGCCGTTCATATGCGGCATCATGATGTCGAGTAGCAGTAGATCGGGCTTTATTTCCTTGATCCGAGCTAGTGCCTCCAAGCCATCAGCGGCTTCGTAGACTATATAGCCAGCTCGTTCCAAAATATGGCGAGCCAATCTTCTGATGATTTTATCGTCTTCGGCGACTAATACTGAGTAGTTCACACTTTCTCTCTTTTGTGTGTTATCCTGACTGACATTTGCCGTAATGTTTTAGGAAATAACAAGTCTCGTTTACAATTATAATCATGAAACCTTACAAATTATGTTTCTAAGGTTTATGTATTGCATTCACTGATATATCGCATTGGCTGATCGTTTTCAATGGGAAGGTCATGTCGTTATTGTTTTTCCATAGGCAATCCTTTAGCAAAGCGTTGGCTGTTGACCGGGGTTGCTGTTAAACAGCGGCGCGGGCTGCCTACGCCTGAATGCCTCAGAGGGCATGGTTGAGGCAATTGTTGTGCTGAAGCCTGATCCCGGATGTAGGAAAACGGCCGTTCTTAGTGTAGACAAATGGGTCATTCGCGTCAATGTCATCATGCTAACCGGCGGTACTGCTTTTGGGCTGGCAACCGCTCATGGTATGTAATACGCAATACAGGCGAAAAGGGGATTGGGCACTTCACCCCAATTCGTCACCATTCTATTGTAACAGCAGCCGTCATTTGTGACCGCTTTTTTTACTAAAAACAAACGCGCAATTTTAAGATGACTTACGCTCTTTTACCCCGGTTTGTGGTTGATGCGCTGGGGATTCAAACCAGTTATTATGAGGTGGGGCAGGGGAACGGCCGGCCGACCCTGCTGCTGCATGGCATGTCCACTTCGGCCGATAGCTACCGGGAACTGCTGCACGAGCTAGGCACCCGGCATTGGCTGGTGGCACCCGATTTGCCGGGCTTTGGTTACAGCGACCACACAACGCCCTATACCATTCCCCATTTGGTAGAGTGGTTGGCAGCGTTTTGCGACGTGCGTGGGTTTGATCGGGTCAACGTGGTGGGGCACTCGTTTGGCGGGCTGCTGGCGACTAGCTTTGTATTGGCATACCCGGAAAACAACGACCGCCTGCTCCTCAGTGCCCCGGCCATTCTCAACCTCGACTACCCGGAGTTTTTACTAAAGGCGGGTATTTCGCTGGGGCTGGTGGATTTGGGAACGGCCGTTACCCAATCCCCGCTCTGGGTCAACCGCCAAATCAAAGTGCCGTTCCACGACCCCGCCAGCATAGACAACAGTATTTGGGAGCGTCGTCTGCGCGATTATGGCAACGCCCGCGCCACCGCCGATGTCATCAAAGCGGTGGCCGCCCACGACGTTTGGCAGGCTCTGGCGCGGCTGCACCATCCTCTGTGCATTGTTTGGGGTGAAAACGACCCCATTTTGCCCATTTCTGGCGTGGATGCCCTGGCCGAACTATTTCCTGAGGCGCAAATCCACCGCTTTGCCAACTGCGGCCACGAACCGATGCTGGAACAGCAAGCGGCTTTCCACGCCGTTGCCCATCAATTTTTGAGTAAAAAGTAAAGGGGCTGGTTGGGTTTGGAGGGATGGCTGGATAAGGAAAACGGCCGTTTTTTCCCACCCAAAAGATGATGGGGGAAACGGCCGTTTTTTCAATCCGATATTCGTAATCAGCTATAACTCACAACTCTTCAACTTTTCGCCATCTATACAGGTGTCCGTTCCGGCACTGCCATCAAGCTGGTCGTTGTCATTACCACCGTCGAGCGTGTCATCTCCTTGGCGGCCGTAAAGTCGGTCATCTCCCACTTCACCGTATATGGTGTCGTCGCCATTGTCGCCGCGCATGTTGTCACGGCCGTTGCCGCCATACATGGTGTCGTCGCCATCATGGCCGACCATGGTGTCATCGCCGTCGTCGCCAACCATCGTGTCGTCGCCGTCGTTGCCGTCCAAGCGGTCTTTGTCGCCGCCGCCGTGGAGTTCGTCATCGCCGTCGTCGCCATAGAGCTTGTCTCGGTCTTTGTCGTCGTAGACGGTGGCGTTATCGGCTTCGCCACCCCACAGGATGTCGTCCCCCTCGTCGCCGTACAGTTGGTCGTTGCCGGGGCCACCAATGAGGCAGTCGTTGCCGCCCATGCCTTCGAGGCGGTCGTTACCGCCGTAGCCAATGATGATGTCGTTGCCCGGTGTCCCTTTAATCTTGTCGTTGCCGGGGGTGCCGTGGATGACGTTGAACCCAGAGGCAGGGTCACAACTGGCCGCGTTGGGGTCGCTGATGGCTTGTTCGGCGACAAAGATATCGGAACTAACATTGGTGTCGCCGCTGACGAGGTTGCTGGCATCGGACTCGAAGGCGACAAAACGGCCGTTACCGCTGATGCTGGAGTCCAAGCTTCTGTTATTCCCCTGGCCGCCGCTGCTGTCCACCGAGACGCGGCTGGTGGTACCCGTTTGCTGGTCGTGGACAAAGATGTCGGCAATGCTATTGGTGTCGCCGCTGACGAGGTTGCTGGCATCGGAGATGAAGGCGACAAAACGGCCGTCACTGCTGATGCTGGGGTCAACGCTGAAGTTATTCCCCTGTGTGCCGCTGCTGTCCACGGAGATGCGGCTGGTGGTGCCCGTTTGCCGATCGTGGACAAAGATGTCGGCAATGCTATTGGTGTCACCGCTGACGAGGTTGTTGGCAGCGGAGATGAAGGCGACAAAACGGCCGTCGCCGCTAATATCAGGTAAAGTACTATTGTTATTTCCCTCGTTGCCGCTGCTGTCCACAGAGACGCGCTCCGTCGTCCCCGTTTGCTGGTCGTGGACAAAGACGTCGGGACTGCTATTGGTGTCACCGCTGACGAGGTTGCTGGCAGAGGAGTGGAAGGCGACAAAACGGCCGTCATCACTGATGCTGGGGTCAACGCCGCCGCGATTCCCCTCATTGCCGTTGCTGTCGACGGAGACGCGCTCAATGTCGCCGGGGGCGGCGCTGGCTGTCAACAGCCCCAGCAGCAGGAACATGAATCCCAGCGTGCAAATGCCCACTATCTGTTTTATATTTTGCTTGCGTATTCCTTTGTTTGTCATGATTGTTTCCTTCTTTGGTTTAATACTAGATTTATTGGGTGTGGTAGGTGGTGGGGAAAACGGCCGTTTTTCAACCCCTTGCCCCACCCCATCCAGCTACTATTAAGATTTGTCTGTTTTGCACTTGGTGAGATTGAGCTACCCTCCAAGATTGTCCCAATCTCTAACGGCCAAAGGTATTTTGACCAAACCGATAAGCGTGGATCGCCTTGTTTGGCAAACTAAAAGTCATCATCAGAGTAGAAATGTGTTGGGCAGGTAATGTAAATGCTTTCGATATAGGTACCATCCTCCTTAACGCAGTAGTTATAGTTGTCAACCTGGGTGTCGCCATAAACTGATTGACCAATCGAGGCGTTGCCAGAGTTGATCCACCCTTTGTAGGCGGGAACGCCGTGGGGTGCGTCGCCATTAGGGGCAAAACAAAGCTGATACACTTTGTCGTCGGCTGTGGTGTATTTGTAGCAAGGCGGGAAGGCATATTCACGACAGTGACCCCATTCATCTTTGCTAATGCAGGGGCCTTGGATATTTTCAACTTTAACGGCCGTTATCCTTAACACACCACTCATGCCCATCTCCTTCAGTTTTCTATCGGTTGATAAATCTTGTGGTGCGTTGTGCGTCGTGGGGCAAAACGGCCGTTTTCCATTTGTGGCTTTAACATTAAGCAATTATCGTGACCAAAACGTGACCAGAACCTGAACTTTGTAAGCCAACCTTATCCAAAACCACCTCCTCTAGCGATTCACGATACTGTTTTGGTCGGCCCTGCCCCCAGCCGCTGCGCCAGATAGGCCACCAATTCAGGAAAATTAGCAAAGACACGTTCATCCCTTGTGTTGGCCTCCTGTAAGTAAACCCGCCAACAGCCCGGCTCCGGTTCATACCAAAACCGCAGCAAAAAGGTGTGGCGTTGCTCAAGGTCAACAGGATAGTGACGAATCATAGGGGCTATCATAACAGCCTACCGTCGACACAGCGTCGACAACGGATGAACGTCATCGTTGTTGACACTAATAGTCAATGATAGAAGTGGTGCGTATAATTAGGCTGATTAACGGCCGTTGTATGGCGTGGTCACGTTTTGGTCACGATCTCCTGTTAAAGTTAGGCAGGAAATGGAAAACGCGCACACACTCCCTCACCCAATCTTTGCGTAAATATTGTTATGTATCGTAATCTATCTTGAAAACCAAGCTGTAATGACCATTAAAGTAAAAGTTCGTTTACTAGGCTCCTACACTGTGGTTACCCATAGCGAAGCGATTCACTTTCGCACAGACAAAATAAAGGCACTTTTCGCCTACTTGCTCTTGCACGCGGCCACGCCCGTGCGCCGCGAGACGTTGGCAACCCTGTTTTGGCCGGATAGCAGCGACGACACCGCTCGCAAAAATCTACGTGATGCCCTCTTTCACCTCCGCAAAACCCTTGCTCAATGCCATCCAGCCTTGAGCGAACACTGTCTCGATGCCAACCGTAAAACTGTCACGCTCCACATCGCTGACTGTTTTGAAGTAGATACGGGCGTTTTATCCACCCCCAACCCCACCTCCGATCTAGCCCCCTTTATTGGCGGCGAACTGCTGGCTGGCTTCAACCTGGAAGATGCCGAACCGTTTATGGAGTGGCTGCTGCTGGAACGCAGCCGCTGGCATGATTTGTCGCTGAAGCTGCTGGCACAGTGGACAGAGCAGCATTTGCAGCAAAACGAACCTGACGTGGCCCAGCGGCTTGCTCAACAGCAGCTTATCCTTGAGCCGTGGTACGAAGCGGCGCATCGCCAAGCGATGATGGCGTATGGGTTGGCACACAATTGGGCGGGGGTAGCGCAGCAATACAAACTGTGCAGCGATATTTTGCAAGCGGAATTGGGTGTGGAGCCAAGCGCCAAAACGCAGACACTTTACCAAGATTTACGCAAGCAGCAGCAAGCCTTGCAGACACCCAAGCACAATTTGCCTTCCAGCCTTTCTCCTTTCATGGGTCGCCAACAGGAGTTGATGCGCGTTAATGCGGCCATTGGACAGCGCGATTACCGCCTTTTTACGCTGACGGGGATTGGCGGTAGCGGCAAAACGCGGCTGGCGTTGGAGATTGGGCGGCTGCAATTAGGTTGCTTTCCCGATGGCGTTTGGTTTGTGTCGCTGGCTAGTGCTGACCGCGTTGAGGATGTTTTGCACGCCATTGTTGGCGCAATCGGTTTGCAACCATCGCCAGAGACCCCGCTTGAAACCCAGCTTTATGCCGAACTGGCCGAAAAGTCGGTGCTGATCATTCTGGATAATTTGGAACAATTGCCGGAGGAAGTGGCTGACGTGGTGCTGTCGCTGCTGGAATGGACGAAGGAGCTGGTGATTCTGACCACGACGCGCTCCCGGCTGAACTTGCGGGTGGAGAAGCTTTTTCCCATTGAGGGGTTGACCTTTCCTGATGAGGTGACAACGGGGGATTTGGCCGACTTTGCGGCGGTGAGCCTGTTTTTGGGGCAGGCGGCGCGGGTTCGTTTTGAGGCACTGGGTCGTGAAACATACGGCACGGTTGGCGAGATTTGCCGCTTGCTGGTTGGTTCGCCGCTGGCGATTGAGCTGGCAGCAGCACAATCGCAGGAATTTTCGGTGGCGGCCATTGCCGAGACGCTGCGCCAAAGTGTGGCAGCGTTGGCAACGACGATGCGGGATGTGCCGCCGCGCCAGCGGAGTCTGCGGGCCGTGTTTGATTATTCGTGGCGGTTGCTGAGTGCCGGGCAGCAGCGGGGGTTGGCGCAACTGTCGCTGTTTCGGCAGCCATTTTTGGCGGAGGCAGCGCAGGCGGTGGCGGACATTTCGCGGCGGGATTTGGCGGTGTTGGTGCGGTCGTCGTGGCTGAAGGTGGAGGAAAACGGCCGTTATTTTTTCCACGAGTTACTGCGTGAATTTGGGCTGGCGCATTTGCAGCAGCAAGCCAGTTGGCTGGAAGCTACTCAGCAAAGCTATGTGACCTATCATCTTGGTTTTCTGCGGGATCAAGCAGAGCTGTTTGAGAGGGATGTAAGCGGTCAACTGGCAGCACAGTTTCGCCAAAGCCGTGTTGATTTAACGGCCGCTTGGGAATTAGGGTTAGAGATAAGGGCCTTTGCAGAATTAGGGGAAAGCATTGAGGCTTTGCGAACATTTTATTATGAAGTCGGATTGATGGTAGAGGGGCTTGCATTTTTTGAGCGCATTGTTGCTAGACTCAATCATATATTGTCTCAGTCTGAAATTTCGCCTCTTGCCCAAACCTTGCAAGTTAAGGTTTTGATTGAACAAATTGATCTACGTGCGGAGACAATCGTTGATGCCGCATTGTTTGATAGCATTGAAGAAGTGCTGACCCAAGTGCGACAATTGAACGATCCCAAGCTGCTTTTAGCGATGCGTATAACGCAAATCAGCGCACTGCGTCGTTTGGGCAAGTTGGACGAGGCTGGTGAACTGATGGAAGAAACGGCCGTTCTAGCTCAAACCGTAGGTACACGGCTACAACAGGCTAGCTTAACCCAGTTCCATGCTCACTTTCACCATGCTCGCGGTAATATGGTATTAGCCGGGCAGTGGTACGGTAAGACTTTAACCCTTATTGATGAGAAGACTCACCCTTTTCATGTTGCTAAAGTGAAGCATAATTTGGCGACCACACTAATTAGCATAGGGCGCTTAGATGACGCACTGCCGCTACTTGAAACAAATCTGCGGCTTTGGCAGCAATCTGGGTGGCAGTTTGGGGAGAGTATGACACAGGAGTCGTTGGGGGAGGCTTTGCTCCGACAAGGTCAATATAATCTGGCACGTGTTCATTTGGAAAGCAGTTTGCAAGGGTATGAAGCAAATTATGATTTAGAGGGAATGGCTAATACTCAGGAGCTCTTAGGCCATGTCGCTTTGGCATTGGGCGATCTTGTTTTGGCAGAACAGCATTATCAAGCAACGTTAAGTGTATGTCGGCAAAAGGGAGATGGGGACAACTTAAACCAAGGGTGGACGGGATTAGCAGAAGTCGCCTTGCTACGTGGAGAGATCGAAAAAGCGTCTCAGTTTGTAGATAACGTTATGCCAGATTTATTGAACGGCAACCTTATAGGTGCAGATATCTTTCGCACTTATTGGGTCTGCTATCGTGTTTTGGCAAAAGTTGATGTCACTGAGGCTGATATGGTGTTGGCGCTTGCCTTTACCAAGCTGCACGAACAGGCAAAACATTTAGACGCGAAAGCCCAACAGGTATTTTTTGAGGGTGTTGAGATACATAAAGCCTTGATTGCGGCTGTACAGGAGCGTTTGCCGGGGTTGGTGGGGGTGGCGTAGGTGTGAGGTGGGGGAAAACGGCCGTTTTCCTCTCATTATTTTGTGGGGAAAACGGCCGTTTATGACACTACCCTGCCATAAAGATAACGCTCATTGATTTACCGCCTTAAGCTATCATAAATTTTGCGATTGACCGCAACCTGTGTCATATATGCGAAACGGTTGGGAACAGTGGATACTCGCCCTGAAATGTGCTTCCTAAAGAAGTAACAAAGGACAGACCCTAAACAATTACTATGAGACCTTTTCGAGAATAAAGGTCGTCGCAAAGCTGGTGCCTGGAGAGGCAGCATTGATATATGCCTTGCCAGACGCATCGTAGGTGACAGTCAAGAAGAGATGGTTACCGCTCGACTGAAACATGGCTTTTACTAAGGAAGAACCCAGAAGCGGATTTAGCCCAACAATGGTTTCAGCGGTAGCCTTCACGATTTTTTCAAATACATTACTGGAGGCACCAAGCATGCTGCGGATATTTATCCGGCTGCCATCGTAGATCTGTCCACCATCGCTGAGATTCTCAGGATTGAAGCCGGTAAATGTTTCGTTGTTGCCAGACGGCCCCCACCCAATACCGAAGTAGAGTCTGTTGCGCTGGTTTGTGTCGACCGATATGACCTTATTGTCACGAACCAACATTCGGAAGTTGCCTTTGCTATTAATAGTGTCTGCATTCAGGTTGCCACTGTAGGGCAAAAGTTTGGTTGTGTTGTAGTCATAGTCTCGAAGCTGAAACTTACAACTGTTATCGTAGGTGCCAACCAGCGTCAACAAATTATCCCTTCCCAGACTCACATATTGCCCACCGTCTGTGCGTAAGCGAATCCAATCTTCCTGGTGAATTGGCGTTCGAAGGGTAATAGTCGGGTCGGAAGCAAAATTGTTAAGCCTGATGATATAGTCAATGACTTTGGCGTTATAGCCAGCGTTGACAAAATCTCTCATGATCACATTCAGCTTGGAGCCTTTGCCGTGGCTCATGATCCAATTGTTGAATTGAGTTTCGGCTCTGGCATCACAATTAGCCGGGCTATCATATGACTCAAAAGAGTGATATGGGGTGTTGATCACTTGAGCAATAAATATCCTGTCCTTGCTCCACATAAGCATGGCGTTCTTCAAATAGGATAAAATTCCATCGGGCGTTTTTAAATTAAAGTTATCAAATGGGGATATGCGAAAGTTGTTCACATAGGAAAGCCAATTGCGCCCTTTTGTATCGTTTAGTGCCCACGTAATCAAAAACTGTTTACCACCCAGATCGCGCCATGTTACGTTACGATTAAATGTGCCATCCGCATTAAGGTGCGCTGTTGCGATCCGCGATGGCGCAATTTTCTCTTCAATCTGCTGGAGAATACCGTTGGCCACATTTGGATCGTCTGTCGGAAAGTCAATATCCATAAAGATGAACTCACCCCGATGTTCATCGGCAAAACGGACGATCTGTCCCAAAACATCGGTAAATGCATCATAATAATAGTCAGAATGATGCATCGTCAGTTGGTTCTTGTGCATTTTGACACGCATATCAAAATAGCGTACACCAACATTTAACTGGCTTGTATAACTAGCCAGTTGGGTTACGGCACCGACCCAATTGTTTTTGAACATTTCAAAAACATTGTCTGTGGGGTAACATGATGAATCATGACTTGCAGGAATATAGGAAGCCAGAATTTTTGTATTCAGGTTTAGGTGAGACATCCAGTTTGCGCGGTCTAGAAACGTGGTACTCATGAAATGATTCTCCTTTAGTGCGTTTTGCACTATTTGAATAATTAACGAGGGTCGGCGTTAACATAACGACAACTTATGGGTCTCGTGCTTGAGATTTGCTATTACGAACACGTTGCAGAGCACGAGCGTTGATCACAATGTAAGTCAGCGTGTTCAAATTAACAACTGAATGACCAGTACGCACTTTGGGTCGCTCAATGCCGTACTCTTTAGCTTGGCTGTTGATACGTTCAGCAGCCGTGCGTTGTTTGTAAAGCTGCTTGTACGTTTCCGATTGACGATTAATCTGAACACGCATCCAACCACCCGCTTCAATATTGATGTGCTTGATACAGCCAATCCCTTTAGCAAATTGCTCATGGGTACAAATCTCAGCCGTCTTGGTGGGAAACAACTTGGGACAACGCAAAAGCTGTGCCCGATACCCATTGGAATGGTTGTATTCATAGGAAGGAACCATCTCTAAACCCTGTGAGCATAGATGGAACCCGCTTGCCCCCAACTTCGGTTGCGGATGCCCACGCAAATTGAGTGGAATAGCAGCCAAGCCACCTTCTTCGGCAAAGGGCTGGTAGATATGCCAAGCATCGAAAGCGGCATCAGCGGCAAAGAAACGAGGGCGAAAACCGATTGTTTCGACCAAACGGGCATACAAAGGGGCAAAATACGTGGAATCTGCTTCGTTAAAAGGCAAGGTATACTCAGCCAAAACAACATCGCCATATTGTGGATGAGTCGCGGCCATGATACCTGTACCATATCCCCAAAGGTATTCCTTCTTGACCTTGGTCTGTTTCTCACTTTCATCATCCTGGTTCTGGCTGCGTTTGACACCTAGGCGGCAATCCGGGTCGCCGCTTGGCTGCTTCTCCGGGTCATAGCGGTTGGTGACATACTCCCGTGGGTTGTTTTCTTTAACCCATGCGTAAATATGCTTCGTGTCGATAACCGGCGTATCTCCCAACCCTGGAATTTCAGCCTGGAGGTCGTGGACGGTTGCTCTGAACAGAGCTTGGAGGAGGGTATTATCCATCATTTGCTGTTTGTGTCTGAGCCAACGGTCACACGGAACAGTTTTCTCGACATCGAAGCCATAGGGTTGGGCATTATCTGGCACCGGATGAAAGCCCAGTTCCAATACCAGCAACGGATGTTTGAGCAGAAAGCGGCGCAGGTCAGTGATATAGTCGAATTTCTCGCATTTCTTGACCAGCAACGCTTTCACATACGCCTTTTCTGGATGGGGGCGTGAACCGGGCCAGGGTTGGGCGTCATCTCGTTCGGGTATCTGGTTCCAATCGAGTAAGGCGAAAAAAGGCGCGATACGCCTGGATAACTGGGTCGTAGCTCATCAATTGGTCGATGATTGATTGTTCAAGTGCATGATTAGACGTTATCATTAGGTTGCTCCTGTTCAGGTTGGTTTGTAGATATTTCCCAGTCTGAATGGGAGCAACCATTTTGACAAGTTTTGTTACTTTATGTTAAAGCCGACCCTCATTAACTCTATTCTAGCAACTAAGGTAGCCTAGAAAGTCAAGACAGAATTTCGGGTAGCTTTAAGGTAGTTTTATACCCGTTGGATTCTTTAACAATTCATCCCTCGGTGGGCAAGACGACTACCGGGGAGCCGGTAAGGTCAACCTTGGCTGGGGTGCACGATAGCCAAGTGACTGGTGCAGCTGCTTCTTAATTATAAAAGGTAAAGTACGCGGCAATGCTCGACCGCGCCTGACGCAGTGTCTCATAATCGTGCAAATAGACCTCCTCGTATTTCAGCGAACGCCACAGCCGTTCGGTGAAAATGTTGTCCGGTGGCCAAAACGGCCGTTTGTTATGCCCTCATCCTAAAACTCGAACGTGACAGAAACGTGACTCCTACAGTCTCACTCACACCAAACATGCAGCAAAAAGGCGTGGCGTTCGTGGTTCAGGGTTTCAAGAAGGGCAATGGCGAATCATAATGCCTATGATAAAAGGCTACCGTCGACACAGCGTCGACAAATGGTGGAGGTTATCTTCCTAAAATTCATACCCATTTGCTAACACGAATCCAACGCTAGGTTGGTAGAATGGGGATGTTGGCAAATAAGTTGTAGACCTCCAAGGTTGTCCAAACTTAGCTTGGTAAAACCTTGGAGGTCTTTTATGGCATGGTTGGGGTTGTCTGCGTTACAATCCTTCCCTTTGGATCGAGCTTTGTATGAATCGTAGGGCACTTGTTGATATACGGATTCTCCAGCGGGAGTATTTGTTGGCGATTAGCCGGGCGCTAACGGCCGAATTAGACTTGCGCGACGTGCTGCGGATTATTTTGCAGTCGGCGGTGGAGCTGGTGAAGGCGAACGCGGGGATGATTGTGCTGGCGGAGCCGGAGGAGGAGACGTTTCGGGTAACGGCCGTTTATGGCATCCCCACCCACGCCGTGCAGCATTTCGCCCCCCTGCTGCGTGTCCCCTATGTAGACGGGCAGGAACATTTGGCCGTGCCAGAGCTAACCCACCGCTTGCAGCAAATTGGCGGGCGCGTGGGGCTGGGGCTAAAGCAAATGCTGCGGATTCCGATGGTGAGCGGGGGGGAAGTGATTGGGCTGATTTATTTGTTCCAATCCGATACCTACTACATGATAGAAGACGCGCTGACGCTGCTGCGGAGCTTTGGCGACCAGGCGGCCATTGCCGTGCGGAATGCCCAGCTTTACCAGCAGGTGATCAAAGAAAAGAAGCGGCTGGACGCGATTTTGGAAAACAGTGCCGATGGGGTGATGATTTTAGATCCGTCGCTGCGGATTACCGGGTTTAACCAGGCGTTGAGCAACATGACGGGGTGGCCGGCCGCCGAGGCGATTGGCCGACCGCATGAGGAAGTGTTGCACTGGCTAACGTTGAAAACCGACACCGACTTGGAACAGGCGTTGGAAAATGGCTGGCCGCTGCCGGGGGCGGCCCATTTGTATGTGGAGGGGGACGTGCGCTGCCACGGCAACCAGCATCAACTGCGTGACCGGGTGAGTTTGGGGATTACCTATGCGCCGCTGTTGAGCGAAAACGGCCGTTTAACCGACATCATCGCCAACGTGCGCGACTTGACCCGCTACCGTGAAGAAGAAGCCCTGCAAAAAACCTTTATCTCCGTCATCAGCCACGAGCTAAAAACCCCCGTTTCCATCATCAAAGGGTATGCCGGGACGCTGGCGCGGCAAGATGCCAACTGGTCGCCCGACGTGATTCGTGAGTCGTTGACGGTGATTGAGGAGGAGGCCGACAGCCTGACCGACCTCATTGACAACCTGCTGGAAGCATCTCGCTTGCAGGCCGGGACGTTTTCGCTGGAGATAAGCGATGAGGTGTCGCTGCCGCTGCTGGCGGAAAAGGTGGCGCGGAAGCTGGGGGGACAGTCGGAAAAACACACCATTGCGGTGGCGTTTCCCGCCAATTATCCAACCATTATTGCCGATGAGCGTCGTCTGACGCAGGTGTTGAACAATTTGGTCAGTAACGCCATCAAATATTCGCCCGATGGTGGCCCGATTGTGATTTCGGGGGCGGTGCATCCTGAACACATTACGGTTTCGGTGCGTGATGCGGGCATTGGCATTCCGGCGCATGAGCAGGGGCGGATTTTTCAAAAGTTTTCGCGGCTGGATAATGCGCTTAGCCGCCGCACAGAGGGGACGGGGCTGGGTTTATTTTTGTCGAAAGCGATTGTGGAGGCGCACAACGGCCGTTTATGGTTCAACAACAATGCCAGCGAGACGGAGCCAGAGGCGGCCGGCGCGACCTTTACCTTTTCACTACCGGTTGATTTTAGTAATCAGTAACCAGTAACCAGTAATCGGTACTGATGACTGATAACCGATTACTGATTACTGGTTCAGGGAAATAGATGCAAACACAAATTCGTTGCCCGCAATGTGGCACACCCTTTATGGCTGAAATTCATCAGCTGATTGATTCCCAGCGGCAGCCAGAGCTGAAGCAAATGTTGTTAAGCGGCCAACTCAATGTCGCTGTCTGCCCCTCCTGCCAGGCCATGACCCAACTGGCTTCACCGCTGGTGTTTCATGACTCGGAACACGAGATGTTTTTGATCCACATGCCGCAGGAGCTAAACCTGAACACGATGCAGCGCGAAGAAATGGTGGGGCGGCTGACGCGGGGGCTGATGGACAGCTTGCCGCCGGAACAGCGCCGTGCCTATCTGCTGCAGCCGCAAACCATCCTGACGATGCAAACCTTTATGGAAAAGGTGCTGGAGACGGAAGGGATTACCAAGGAGATGATTGAGCGGCAGAAGAAGCAGGCGGAACTGCTCAACACCATGATTAAAGCGGATGCCGACGTGGTGGATTTTTTGCTAAAGCAGCGGGAAAGGGAAATTGACGAGACGTTTTTTGCCATGCTGCGTCAATATATCCAAACGGCGCAGCAGATGAACGATGATCAGTCGTTGATTAAGATGGTGAATTTGCAGGCGAAGTTAATGACGGAAACGGCCGTTGGTCGCCGCCTTGAAAAGCAGCAGATTGCCATGCACCGCTTTAGCCAGGCCGCCAAAAAGCAGGGTGGCCTATCATCGGCACTGCTGTTGGAGCATGTGCTGAAAAATGCCGACGACGAGGCGATTGTGCAAGGGCTGGTGATGGCTGGGCAGCAGGCGTTGAGCTATGAATTTTTTACGCTGCTGACGCAGGCGATTGAGAAAGAGGAAGGGGCGGGCAACATTGCCAAGGCGGCGCAGCTTCAGCGGCTGCGCGGTGATTTGCTGAAGCTGTTTGAGGAGATGCGGGCGGCTTCGCAGCGGGCGGTAGATGAGGCAGACCAGGTGTTGCAGAAGATGTTGCAGGCGGGGAGTTTGGAAACGGCCGTTAATCAATACGGCGACCAAATTGACGATGCCTTCATGTACGTCCTCTCCCGCCGCATGGCCGAGGCTGAACGCGACAACAACAACGAGATGTACCGCCGCCTGAGCCAGATTCAGGCGTTTATTATGCGGCAGGTGGAAAACCAGGCTCCACCGGAAATTCAACTGCTGACCCAACTGGTGCAAGCTGAGTCCGAAGACGAACAACAGCAGCTTTTGGATGAAAACAGCGATTTGCTGTCGGATGATCTGGTGCAGGTGGTCAATATGCTACTGGATCAGGTGCGGGCGAATCCCGACCGCAGCGACGGCATGGCCGACCGTCTGGAAGGGGTGCGGGCGCTCATTCGGGCGCGGTTGGCGTAATAATCGGTTGACGTAGAGACGCAAAATCTTGCGTCTCTACATAACAACA
This sequence comes from Ardenticatenaceae bacterium, assembly GCA_020634215.1. GTDB lineage: Bacteria > Chloroflexota > Anaerolineae > Promineifilales > Promineifilaceae > JACKCD01. Next base: position 71,165 of record JACKCD010000016.1, read on the forward strand.
GACGCAAAATTTTGCGTCTCTGCAACCTGTTAATGCGGGTCGTTGTCTAGGCGGAAACCGTGGCCGCGCACGGTGACGATGTAGTTGTAGTCATCTACTTCGGCCAGCCGGTCACGCAAGCGGCGAATGAGGGCATCAATGGCTTGTTCCGACACGCCAATGCCCTCGGTGCCGGGCCAAACGGCTTCCACAATGGCATCACGGCTGCAAACGGCTCCGCTGGCATCGTGCAGCAGTTCTATCAGGCGAAATTGGGCCAGCGAAAGCGGCGGCAATAGTTCGTCGCCGCGTATGGTGACGGAGCGGTGTAAGGTGTTGATGACGAGGTTGCCTTCGCGGGTGGGTGGCTCAAATGTGAGCGGTAAGGTGGCATCGGTGCCGATGAAGGCGAGTTTGACGCAGAGGGCAATTTGAATTTCGTCGCCGTCTTTGAGAACGGCCGTTCCTGTAAACGCCCGCCCATTCAGGTGTGTGCCATTTTTGCTGCCGAGGTCGTGGAGAACAAAACGGCCGTTTTCCTTGATAATCTTCACATGATGACGTGATACTTGACGTTCCGGCAAAATAATGTCGCAATCGTGTCCTCGGCCAATAATGAATTCTGCACGATTGATCGGCCAACTTTGCCCAATAAGTTCCCCTTCCCGCGCAATTAAAACTGGTTGATCATCCATTATTCCATATCCTTTAGTTGGTAAAGCCAATTTTGGCAAGTTGGATTATAATCGCCGTTCATGATGCTTGCACCTCATACGAGTGACACTATTTTACGCGAACGTTACCGAGTGACCAACATTGTTGGGCAGGGGGGCATGGGAAACGTTTACCGGGCGGAGGATTTGCGTCTGCCGGGGCGGCTGTGTGCCATCAAAGAGGTGCGCCCTGATGCCAGCCTTAGCCCCGAACTACGTGCTCAAGCACAAAGCCAGTTTTTGCAGGAAGCGAGCATTTTAGCGCAGCTTGACCATCCCAATTTGCCCAAAGTGTCTGACTTTTTCACCGACAACGGCTTTGATTACCTGGTGATGGATTATGTACCGGGGCAGGATTTGAAGCAGATTTTAGATGAGCATTTGGCAAACGGCCGTTTGTTGGAGCAAGAACTCGTCCTCACCTGGGCCGACCAAATCATAGACGCGCTCAACTACCTCCACACGCAAAAACCCCCCGTTGTCCACCGCGACATCAAGCCGTCTAACATCAAGCTCACCCCTGATAACCGCATCAAGCTGGTGGATTTTGGGCTGGTGAAGGTGATGGCGCAGGACGATGTGCGGACGATTACCGTGGTGCAGGGGCGCGGCACCGCCCTCTACACGCCGCTGGAGCAATATGGCAGCGACGACGGCCACACCGATGCCCGTACCGATATTTATGCCCTGGGGGCAACCTTCTACCAGCTCTTGACCGGTGCGTCTCCCCCTGATGCCAAATCTCGCTTTCTCAACCCCAGTGTACTGCGCCCGCCTCGAATGCTGAATCCGGATATTCAGCCAAATGTGGCCGAAGCAGTGCTGTGGGCGATGGCAATGCACCCGGATGATCGCCCGACAACGATACGCGAACTGCATCAGGCACTGCGCGGGTCGCGGCGGCGGGTGGAAAAGCAGAACAAGCCGATATCAGAATTGGCGGTGGCTTGGCAGCGTAACAAAACGGCCGTTTTTCTCGCCTTCACGCTCTTCATCATTGCCATCATCGCCACGCTCCTTTAGCCTATGCCTACTCCTGTTTGCCCCAAATGCCAGGCCACCAACCGCCAAATCAAAGCCGGCTACACCCCGGCCGGCAGCCAGCGGTACCGCTGTCACACCTGTGGCTGCCGCTATACGCCCAGCCCCAAAGAAAGCGGCTACGATGAAGAGGTGCGGCTTCAGGCGTTGTCGCTATATTTTGAGGGGCTGAGCTTGCGCGAAATCGGCCGTTTGCTCAACGTCAACCATCAAAGCGTCCACAACTGGATCCACGCCTATGCCAACCACCTACCCGCCGACTTGCCCCCCGAAATCCTGGATCTGGCGCAGCTTGACGGCCTCTTTCACCCTAAGTTACCACGCGGCCGGCGGGTTGCCAAACAATAGAGCCACGCATTTAGACACTTTGTTGACAACATGCCTCGTCAAAACTATATTTCCCCTAGCATTATTTTTTGAGAAAGAAACGGGAGAAAGCGCATGGCAAGTGTAACCTATCGCAACGTTATCAAAAGATTTGGTGACGTTGAAGTCATTAAAGACCTCAACCTTGATATCAAAGACAAAGAATTTGTGGTTTTCGTAGGTCCCTCCGGCTGTGGTAAATCCACCAGCCTACGGATGTTGGCCGGGCTAGAAGAAATCACCGCCGGGGAAATCATGATTGGCGACCGGATTGTGAACGACATCCCCCCCAAGGATCGTGACATTGCGATGGTGTTCCAATCCTACGCTCTCTACCCCCACATGACCGTGTATGACAACATGGCGTTTGGGTTAAAGCTGCGGAAAACCCCCAAGACAGAAATTGACAGACGAGTAAAAGAAGCCGCCCAAAGCTTGGGTCTACAAGAACTGCTGGATCGAAAACCAAAACAGCTTTCTGGTGGGCAGCGGCAGCGCGTGGCGGTTGGACGCGCCATTGTGCGTGAACCCGCCGTGTTCCTGATGGACGAACCGCTGTCCAACCTGGATGCCAAGCTCCGTGTTTCTGCCCGTGCCGAAATTAGCCGCCTGCACAATCGGTTGGAAACGACCTTTATCTATGTGACCCACGACCAGGTGGAGGCAATGACGATGGGCGACCGCATTGCTGTGATGTATGATGGCATTTTGCAACAGGTAGATTCGCCGCGTAATTTGTATGATTCTCCGGCCAACGTTTTTGTGGCTGGGTTCATTGGCACCCCCAGCATGAACTTCTTTGATGCCACGTTGGTAAGCGAAGAGGGCAAGCTCATTGTGGACACGGGTGATTTTCGTGTGGCAGTACCCGATGACCGCAAGAAAGCCTACAGCAGCTATGTGGGCAAACAGGTCACGTTTGGCATTCGCCCTGAACACATTCACGCCACTGAGTTTGCTCCTCCCGGTATTGTGCCATCGCCCATCAAGGGTACGGCCGAGGTTGTGGAATTGCTGGGTCATGAACTTCATGTGTATCTGCGCACCGGCAAACACGTGCCGATTGCCACCATTGACACCCGCAAGCGGCTTTCAGTGGGCAACGAGATCGATTTGGTGGTGGACATGGCAAACATGCACATTTTTGACAAGAATACGGAGTTGGCAATCCGCTAATTTCGGTAATCAGTAATCGGTGATCAGTAACCAGTAACATCGAGTACTGATTACCGATTACCGATTACTGGCTAACAATGCCAATTACACCCGATTATCAGCCCGGCGAAGCCTTTATGGTGCAGTTTGTCTGGAAGCTGCCGGCCGAAGGGTTTGTGCGGGCGCGGTTTGAGGCAGAGGTTTTGTCAATTGATGACAAGGCGCTGCGCTATTTTGTGTGGCTGCGGAAGTTTGCCGGGGGGTGGGAGGAGTCGCCAACAGGTAAGCCCTTGCCGCGAGAGCAAGCTTCCTGGGCGTATTGGCAGCGGGTGGAGCAGATTGAGGGGAGTCGGGTGAATTTAGCATTTGAGGCGGCTGATGGCCGGCCGCTGCGTTTGCGTTTAGAAACGCTGACCGGTGAGCATCCTTTCTTCAGCAAATACCGGGAAAACTAGCATGAACCCATGACCAACCAAACCCAAACCTTCCACATTACTGGAATGGATTGCGCGAGCTGCGCCAAAAGTTTGGAAACGGCCGTTTCCAAACTCCCCACCGTCACCCACTGCACCGTCAACTTCACCAGCGAAACCATGCGCGTAGACGGCACCGCCGCCGCCAGCGACATTGTGCAGCGCGTGCGCGACATTGGCTATGATGTGGCGGAGCCACAAGCCAACACAACCACCCCCTCTGACCCAACCAACTTCTTCGCCTTCATGTGGCAGCGTGCCGACACCCGGCTGGCGCTGCTGGGAGCCGTGCTGGTGCTGCCAGGGCTTATTTTCGAGGAACTTTTGCCCGGTCTGGGGATCAGCCACCCCTTTCTTGATGCCGCCGCCGTGGTCGCCATGCTGGTGGCTGGTGCCCCCATTGCTCGCAGCGGCTGGCGGTCGCTCACCATCAACCGCGACCTCAACATCAACGTCCTCATGACGATTGCCGCCGTGGGTGCCGTCGCTATTGGTGCCTACACCGAGGCCGGGCTGGTGATGGTGCTGTTTGCCATTGGCGAGGCGTTGGAGGGGTATACGGTCGGCCGCGCCAGGGCAGCCATTCGGGGATTAACGGCCGTTTCTCCCCAAACCGCCACCGTCCTCCGCCCCTGCCTAGATTGCCAAAGCCACCTCGGTCAAGACAATTACACGGGCGGCCCCTGCCCCTTCTGCGGCATCGAAGAACACACGGTTGGCGTTGACGACCTGGTTGTAGGCGATCTCATTGTGGTCAAGCCCGGTGAGCGCATTCCCATGGACGGCCGCATTGCCAGCGGCCATACCAGCGTCAACCAGGCCCCCATCACCGGCGAAAGCCGCCTGGTGGAAAAAGCGGTGGGCGACCCCGTTTTTGCCAGCAGCGTCAACGGCGAAGGCGCGGTTGAAGTCGAAGTCACCCGCCTCGCCGCTGACAACACCATCAGCCGCCTCATCCAAATGGTGGCCGAGGCACAGGAGCGACAAGCTCCGGCGCAGCGTTTTGTAGACCGCTTTGCCCGCCTCTACACGCCACTGGTCGTCGTCATCGCCGTGTTGGTCGCCGCCGTGCCGCCGCTGCTGTTCGGCCAGCCGTTTTGGGATGCCGCCAACCCCACGCAGGGCTGGCTCTATCGCGCCCTGGCTCTGCTAGTCGTTGCCTGCCCCTGTGCCCTGGTCATTTCCACTCCCGTTGCCCTCATCAGCGCCATCAGCAACGGGGCGCGGCACGGGGTTTTGTTCAAGGGCGGCGCGTTTATAGAGGCGTTGAGCCAGGTTAAAGCAATTGCCTTTGACAAAACAGGCACGCTCACCCACGGCCAACCGTCGGTGGTGGCGTTTCAGTCGGCCACATGCCACGAAACCTTGCGCGATTGTGCCGTGTGTGACGATTTGCTGGCACTGGCGGGAGCCGTGGAGCAGCGCAGCGAACACCCGCTGGCAAATGCAGTGGTGGGGGCAGCGCAGGAGCGCGGGGTGCAGGGGCGGTATCCAGCAGCAACGGCCGTTACCGCCCTCACCGGGCGCGGCGTAGCCGGTGAGGTTAACGGGCGGCGGGTGTTTATTGGCAGCCACAGCTATTTTGATGCCCACATCCCTCACGCCGACCATTGTGCTACCATCGCGCAACAAGCGGCGCAGGGGTATACAACGATGTTGATTAGCCGTGATGAAGCGTATGCGGGATACATTGCGGTGGCGGATACGGTGCGGGAGAGCAGTAAAACGGCCGTTTCTGCCCTGCAACAGCTTGGGCTGGAAAAGCTGGTCATGCTTACCGGCGACAATGCGGCCACGGCGCAGACGATAGCCAGCGCGGTGGGGATTGCAGAGGTGCGGGCGAACTGTTTGCCGGAGGAGAAGGTAACGGCCGTTCGTGACCTGCGTGACCAGTTTGGCAGCGTGGCAATGGTCGGCGACGGCATCAACGACACTCCCGCCCTCGCTACCGCCAACGTCGGCATCGCCATCGGCAACAGCGCCCAGGCCATGGAAACGGCCGATGTCGTGCTGCTGGGCAACGATTTAAGCCAGCTCCCCTTCGCCGTTCGCCTCAGCCGCGCCACCATGCACACCATCCGCAACAACATCGCTTTCAGCATCGGTATCAAGCTCCTTTTCCTCCTGCTCGTCCTCATCGGTTGGGGCAGCCTTTGGCTTGCCGTCTTCGCCGATGTCGGCACCTCCCTCCTCGTCACCCTCAACGGCATGAGGCTGTTGCGGCATCGGTAGGGGCGTATTGCATACGCCCCTACCATGTTATTGCCAAACCACTCAACGCAGGCATAATTACCCCCTATGGGATTTTTCAACAAACTTTTTGGGCGCAAGCCGCGCCAACCTGTCACCATTGTCTCTGGCCTGCCTCGCTCCGGCACCTCGATGATGATGAAAATGCTGGAAGCAGGCGGACTGCTGCCGCTCACCGACAATCTCCGCACCGCCGACGTGGATAACCCCAAGGGGTATTACGAATTTGAGCGGGTAAAAAAGCTGGAAGAAGGGGACGTGGCCTGGCTGCCAGAAGCCGAGGGCAAGGTGGTCAAGGTCATCTCCGCCCTGCTCAAACATTTGCCCGATGGGTATGAGTACCGGGTCATTTTTATGCGGCGCAACATGGGCGAAATTTTGGCTTCGCAAAAAAAGATGCTGCAAAACCGAGGCGAGGCCACCGATGTGGTGTCGGATGAAGAAATTGCGGCACTGTTTGAAAAACATTTGCAGCACATTCGCCACTGGATTGAAACGCACCCCAATGTGTTGGTGCTGTACTTGCACTACAGCGACGTGCTGGCCGACCCGCTGCCGCAGGCACGGCGCGTTAATGCGTTTCTGGGCAACACGCTCAATGTGGAGGCCATGGCGCTGACGGTAGACCCTGACTTGTATCGGAACCGACAATAAACCAGATTGCCTCCCGACCCTTCCCCATCTATAATCCGTTTCTATGGAAGCGGACATTTTAACCCTACCAGACATCAGCGAAGACACCGAATTGGAGGAGGCGCTTGAACCTCTCTACCGGGTCATCATCCATAATGATGACGTTACACCTTTTGATTTCGTCATCCACGTTTTGCAAAAAATCTTTGAGCTTACGCCACCTGAGGCCGAGCTAGTAACGGTGATTGCCCACACCACCGGGCTGGCGCATGTGACGACGTTGCCCAAAACAGAGGCGCAAAAACGAGTAGGCAAAGCGCATTTTGCAGCCAGTCTGGAAGGCTACCCGCTTCATTTTACCATTGAGCCAGCCTAATGCTGGTCTTCCCACAGTTTTACCAAATTTCAGGCGCACAAGGAGTCTATTTTAAGATGCAAGCAAATTCCGTGATTGGCCCCAAGGGGCAAGACATTATCGCCAGGGATCAGGCCACGATGGCGACGGCTTATGCCCGTGAATATCCGCTGGTGATGAGCCACGCCGAGGGGTCGCAGATTTGGGATGTTGACGGCCGGCGGTTTATTGACTGTATGGCTGGTATCGGTGTCATGAACGTGGGGCACCGCCACCCGGCCGTGGTTGAAGCGGTCAAAAAGCAAATTGATAAGTTTTGGCACATTTGCCTAAGCGACTTTTACTATCCCGAAGCGGTGGAGCTGGCGGAAAAGCTGCAGAGCATCGCCCCAACCGGCGGCGATTCCCGCTTCTACTTTGGCAATTCCGGCACCGAAGCGGTGGAGGCAGCGATAAAGTTGGCTATGTACCACACCGGGCGGGATCAGTTTATTGGCTTTTTGGGTGGTTTCCACGGGCGCACGCTGGGGGCACTGGCGTTTACGGGCAGCAAAACGGTACAACGGGCGAAATACCAAATTGGGCTGCGGGTGCATCACTTACCCTATCCGAATCCATATCGGCCGTTGCTAAACACCAGCGGCCATGCGTCTTATGGGGATGCGATATTGGACTATCTGGAAAATGTGATTTTCCCCACTATCATGTCGCCGTCAGACATTGCCGGGATAATGATTGAGCCGATTCAGGGTGAAGGGGGATATATTGTGCCAGAGCCAGGCTTTTTGCCCAAGATTCGCCAGCTTTGCGACAAGCATGGGATTTTGCTGATTGTGGACGAAATTCAGTCGGGCGTGGGGCGCACGGGCAATTGGTGGGCCATTGAGCATGAAGGGGTGCAGCCCGATATTCTTTGTTTTGCTAAGGGGATTGCCAGTGGGCTACCGTTGGGTGGCATTATGGCGCGGAATGAGGTGATGACGTGGTCTCCGGCGGCGCATGGCAGCACATTTGGCGGCAACCCGGTGGCGATGGCGGCGGCGTTGGCAACGCTGCAAGTGATTGAACGGGAAGGGCTGCTGGAGCAGGCGCGGGAAACGGGTGAGTATTTGCAGGATGCGCTGGTTGAGCTGCAAGGGCGGCATCCTAGCATGGGAGATGTGCGCGGGCGTGGGCTGATGGTGGGGGTTGAGTTTGTGAAGGATCGGCAGACGAAGGAGCGTGCGGCAGATTTGCGAACGGCCGTTGTTGATAACGCCTTTGCCGAAGGGCTGCTCATTCTGCCGTGCGGCCACAACATGGCTCGCTTCATCCCCCCGCTCAACATCTCGCGGGATTTGGTGGACGAAGGGCTGCACATGTTCTCCAAAGCCGTGGCCGAAGCCGAAGCCAAGCATCTTTAGAAACTAGAGAAGGTCAACTTCTGCCGGAAGTTGACCTTCTAGCCCATATTACCATGCGCCTTTTACTTTTTGACATAGATGGAACGTTGATTCGCAGCAGCAGTGCCGGCCGCAGCGTCATGGCCTATGCCCTGGAAAAGGTGTATGGAGAAACCGGCCCCATTGATACCTATCGGATGGGAGGGAAAACGGATCGGCGCATTATTGCGGATTTGTTAACGGCCGTTAACATCTCCCCCGCCACCATTGAAGCTGGGCTGCCCGAAGCATATCGCCTGATGACTGAAAAAGGAGCCGAGATTTTCCCCGAACGGGAAATGCGCGTCTGCCCTGGCGTGTTAGAACTGCTCATCGCCCTGGAAAGTCGCCCCGATGCCGTCGTTGGGCTGCTCACCGGCAACATCGAAAGCGTGGCTCCGCTAAAGCTGGCCGCGGCCGGTATTGAGCCAAAGCAATTTCGGTTAGGTGCCTATGGCTCTGACCACGCCGACCGCAACAAGCTGCCTCAGCTTGCCATGAAACGCGCTAGTGAGCTAACGGGCTGCACCTTCATTGGAGCCAACACAACGATCATTGGCGACACACCGGCCGATATTTTGTGTGCGCGGGCGGGCAACGCTACCGCTGTGGCAGTCGCCAGCGGTTGGCACGCCGCCCACACGCTCAGTGACCACCATCCCGATTATTTGTTTGAAAGTTTTACAGACACCTCATCTGTATTGGAAGCGCTGTTTAATCTGCGAGGTTGATTTAGTGGAAAAATGTGATGAATGGGGAAAGAAAAGTTATTGGCAAATTAGCTTTTGAGACGACCGAACCAACGGCCGTTTCCTTTAAGCAGCTACACAATTGGGTTATCTGGCAGTTTCCACAGCCCCACCAAAACGGTCTGTGCGGTGCTGTTCACCCACCGCTGCCCAATTACGGCTGGATTCCAGCCGTAATTGACAGCCAGCAGCAGGTGGTGCAGGTTTTTGCCCATCTGGCCGAGCCATTTGAAAGCCCGGAAACGGCCGTTTCCTACTTCAAATCACCGTCCCGTCAGGAATAACAGCCCCCTTGGGCACAATCACAATCCCTTCCCGTGCCACCCAGTTATCATGCTCCTCATCGGGGCGATCTGGCAAATTACGAATAATCACCCGCTGCCCAATCCGTGCATTCTTGTCAATAATCGCCGCCTCAATCACTGAGCTTTGTCCAATCCCAATATCAGGAACAGTGTTTTCCCGATTCCTCCGGCGATCCTCCGACGCTTCATAAAAATCTGCCCCCATCACCACCGTGCGCTGAATGGTTACCCCGTTGGCAATGATGCTTCGTACCCCAATCACCGAATTGCTAATCGTCGCCTGCTGAATACGGCAGCCATCGGCCAGCAGCACATTAAACAGACTACCCCCTTCCACCTTGGAGCCAGGCAAAAAGCGGGGGCGCGTGTAAATGGGGCGGTTGGGGTCATACAAATTGAAGCGGGGCAGGGGAGCCGCCATGTCCAGATTCACCTCGTAAAAGCGGCGAATGGTTCCAATATCTTCCCAATAGCCATCAAACACATACCCCATCACCTTGCGCGACTCGATGACCCCTGGAATGATATGGCTGCCAAAATCAGTGCCAGGATTTTCGTCCAGCATCTGGAACATCGTCTCTGTGTTAAAAATATAGATACCCATTGAGGCCATAAATGGCTTGTCCGGGTTATCGCCCGATTCCAGCCCAGCCTGCGCCTCTGGTGTTTTGGGCTTTTCGACAAAGCGAACGATCTGTTCGTTTTCGTCCATCTGCAAAATGCCGAACCCGCTGGCATCTTCCCGCGAAACGGGCTGTACAGCAATGGTCACATCGGCCCCCGAGTCAATATGATGCTGGAGAAACTTGGCGTAATCCATGCGGTAAAGGTGGTCACCCGCTAAAATCAGGCAATATTTACCCTTGGCTTCCCCAATCTCAACCCGCTGTTGGCGCACCGCATCAGCCGTGCCCTGATACCAATTGCTGCTTTTCAGGGTTTGTTCAGCCGCCAAAATTTGCACCCAACCACTAGCAAACATATCGCGGTTGTAGGTGCGGTGGATATGGCGGTGCAGGGAGACCGAATTGTACTGGGTTAGAATGGCGATTTTGTCAATACCGGCGTGAAAACAATTGCTCATGGGAATATCAATCAGGCGATATTTCCCGGCCAAGGGTACGGCGGGTTTGGTGCGGTCTCGCGTTAGCGGAAACAGACGTGTGCCAACACCGCCACCAAGGATTATCCCGATTACATCTTTCGTACTCATTTATTTTCCTCTTTCCTTACTCGATTTATGGCAAGACAGCAAATAAGACGCCCCTTTCTTCTTCGTTTCGCTTGTGACAATACAATTGATCCCTATTGCAGTTTGCTCTATCGCTCAAGCTCCAACCATAATTAAAACAGATTTGCACCAATCCGACCACTTGTTAAAAAAACCATAACATTGGCGCACGCCGGGGAGCGTGCTACCATTCTGGACATTATGAGTCGAGTTATCAACATCAATAATCCTTCCAAGGTTCGGAATTATCACCGCCGCACGATTGCGGAAATTTTGCGGCATTTGATGGGCAAAACGGCCGTTGACGCCGAGGCCACAGACATGGCGGCAACGCTGGTTTATGCGCTGCGCGGCATTGAAGAAAGTGTGGAGCAGACGGCGAAGGCGTGGGAAAAGCGCGGTTACTGGATGAAGTCGGAGCGATTTTTGCGCGATTGGATGTGGGTGCGGGAAACGGCCGTTAACATCGAAGACGTGATTCGCCACGAAGCCTGGGATTTATTCCCCGAACTGATGGCCGACCTTCTCAGCCACTTCAGCGACATCGAACTCAAATCTATGACGCGCAAAAGCGACACCTGGGATGGTGCCTTTGCCAAGCTGATGGCTGAGCCACCTACTGAACTGCCGTGGTAATCGTGGGGAGTGGGGAGTAGGGAGTGGGGAGAAGCACTCTACACCCTACTCCCCACTCCCCACTTCCAACTCATGTGCCACTGGACAACAACGGCCGTTTTTCTCCTCATCCTCCTCGCCACCGCTTGCACCCAAACCCAACCCGCACTGCCTACCGCTGCCGTCGCAGCCATACTGCCCACGGCCACCGCTACGCTGCCACCCGCCACGGCCGAACTGCTGCCCGCCACCTCTACCCCCATATCTACCGCCACCATTAGCCCCACCGTTACGCCCACCGCCACCCCGCCGGGCTGCACCACGCCGGGGCGAATTGAAACGGGCAGCTATCCCAGTGCCCTGGCGGGTGAGAGCAATTATCGAATTTACCTGCCGCCGTGCTATGGGGAAAACGGCCGTTTTTACCCCACCCTCTACCTCCTCCCCGGCAACATCCACAGCGACGCCATTTGGGACACGCTGGGCATGGACGAAGCCGCCGAAGCCGCCATCCGGCGCGGCGACCTGCCGCCGCTGCTCATCGTCATGGCCGACGGCGGCCATCTGCTCAACTACACTTCCGGCGGCTCCGGCTCCTACGAGAGCCTTATTCTCGACGACCTTATCCCGTTTGTGGAAGCCAGCTATTGCGCCTGGGGGGAACCGGCCGGCCGTGCCATTGGCGGTTTATCACGCGGTGGCTACTGGGCACTGGAAATCGCTTTTCGTCACCCCAACCACTTTGCCAGCGTCGGCGGCCACAGTGCCGCCCTGCTGGACACCTACGCCGGGGCAGACCTGAACCCGGAATATACCGGCCTTAGCCAAGACCTGGGCAACCTGCGCGTCTATTTTGACATTGGCGAAGACGATTGGAGCATCACCCCCATCCGCCAACTGCATGAAGCGATGGATGCCGCCAACATTTCCCACACCTGGGTGCTGAACCCCGGCGGCCACGATGATGCTTACTGGTCTGCCCATGTAGCCGACTATTTGCGTTGGTATGCTGCTCTCTGGTCGTTTGACGAGAAGGCTTACCAGTTCTGCGACCAATAAAAAAGCCAGACCCACTCGGTCTGGCTTTTTGCTTCCAATAATTAAGTTTGCTTTCCGATAAACCGCTTACTGCTTGCGCCGAAAATAAAAAATAACGGGAATAAATCGCTTGGCGGAAGCAAAAAACAGGATTTTGACGTCAACTGCAAACTTCTGGTGGCGAAAATCCCTGCCGACGCTCAGGTAGCTGTGCCAGCTTGGCCTGAACAATCGCTTCGATGGCGGCATCCTTAGAATACTGCATCTGCCGCAGGGCTACTTGGCGTAAACTTTCTAAATCTTTGGGCGTTACAGTTCCGATACGGGGGTTTTGGGCAACACGTTCCAATACAACTTTCATGGTTTTCTCCCAATACTATCTGCGCTTGCCAACTGACCATAGGATAGCAAAACGGCCGTTTTGCCGCTGTATCCATGATCAAATCCCATCTGTAAACCGCCTTACAGCACAAGCGTGGGGGTTATTTCTGTTTTTGCCGTCGGGAAAGCCAAAAAAGGAGCAGAAAAACGGCCGTTGACACCACCCCCAGCATCAGCAGCTTCATCCTGGCCGACGAAGCCAGCACCGCTACCAGCCCAAACGCCAGCGCCACCCCATAATACCCCAGCACAATCCACTGTGTCGGCAGCCCCCGGTCAGACAAGCGAAAGTGCAAATGACCCCGGTCGCCACGAAACGGGCTTTTGCCTTGCCGCAGCCGCGCCACAATTTGCCACGCCACGTCCATGATGGGCACTGCCAGCACCAGCAGGACGGTGGAAAATTTGGCTGGGGACAAAATGGAAAGGGTTGCCATTTGGTACCCCAGCAAATAGGCTCCGCCGCCGAGGAAGATACGGGCGGGGGCGAAATTGTAGGGCAAGAAGCCGAGCAGCGCCCCGGCTAGAGCGAGGGGAAAAAGAGGAACGGCCGTTTGTCCCAGCGAATAGCTGTGCCAGGAAAAGAGCAGGGCAGCAATGGTGCAAACCCCCGCCGCCAGCCCGTCCAGCCCATCCAGCATGTTGACGGCGTTGACCAGCGCCACTACCCACAGCAGCGTCACCAGCAGCACCAGCGGGTAGCGCAAGACGACGATGTTGTTTTGCAGGGAGAGAACGGCCGTTAATCCCGTCTCCGTCCACAGCCAATCCGATGCCAGCGGGTTGGTAAAGCGTTCAATAAACACCTCATGCCCCACCGCAATCGCCGCCGCCACAAGCTGCATCACAAACAGCCACCCCGCCGACAAATTTAGCCAATCATCCAGCAGCCCCCAGGCAAAGACAAAAACACTCCCCCACACCACCCCCCGCAGCAGCAGCCGATCCCCGCCCACGGGGGGCAGCAGCCAATAGACCAGCCCAATCCCCACTAGCCAGGCGGCAAAAATTGCCACGCCCCCCAGCTTGGGAATCAACCCCGCGTGCAGCCGTCGCCCCCCCGGCTGCGCCATCACCCCCCAGCGACGCGACAACCACCCCGCCAGTGGGGTTAGGCCCAGTCCGGCCAAAAGCGCAGCAATGAAGACTGTTAAGTAAATCACGAAAAGTAATCAGTAACCAGTAACCAGTAACACGGTATACCGATTACTGATGACCGATTACTGATTACCATCCTCACGCTGTGCCAAACTGCCGATCACCGGCATCACCCAGGCCGGGAACAATGTAGCCAATTTCGTTGAGGTGAGAATCAATGTGGGCTATGTGGATGGCAACATCGGGATGCGCCCCATGCAGGGCAGCAATGCCTTCTGGTGCGGCCAAAATTCCCACATATTTGATCCGCTTCGCTCCCCACTTCTTCAAAATATCTATGGTTGCCACCGCCGAGCCGCCCGTCGCCAGCATCGGATCTAGCACCAGGCACACTTCCACGGTGGGGCTGGTGGGCAGCTTGTTGTAATAGGAAACGGGCTTTAGCGTTTCCTCGTCGCGGTAGAGGCCAATGTGCCACACTTCGGCACTGGGCATCATCTCCCAAATGCCGTCTACCATGCCCAACCCAGCGCGCAAAACGGGGATTAGCCCAATTTTGTCGTGGAGTTCGCTGCCAACGGCCGTTCCCATGGGCGTTGGCACGGAAATTTCATTCACACCAAGATCGGCCGTTGCCTCATAGCATAGCAACATCGCCAGCTCCCGCACCAGTTCGCGGAACTTCTTTGGCTCCGTTGCCACATGCCGCAGCAGCGTCAACTTGTGCTTCACCAGCGGGTGTTTCGATTCAAAAACCATTTGTGCAAAACCTCCTGTAGACAGCGGGGGAGCGGGAGAGCAGGGGTGCAGGGGAGAATCACCTCTGCTCCCCTGCTCCTCTGCTCCCCTGCGTCTTTGAACCCGCTAGTTTTCAATAATAACAGTCTCCGATTGTAAACCGTCGGGCGCAGAACATGCAATCTGTGCCGCAATGCGACCACATGGCGTATAATCTCATTGATATTGGCATCTGACAACAAACGAATGATGAGTGAAAAACCAACGAGACATATATCCCCACAGAAAAGCGGGAAGAAGACCAGGGCTGGATGCAACCATTCACCCCCAGCACCTGAATTTTACCGGCCAGGGATCGGCTCAAGGCAAACTTAAAGATTTACAGTTGAGGCGGCACTGGCGCGGCAAGGAACCGCTGGATCACGTGCTGTTTCACGCGAAATTTGCCGGGGCTAGGCAAAACCACCCTCTCTCCCACATTGTCGCCAACGAAATGAACGTCAACATCCGCGACTACGGCCGAGTAGAAGCCATTGAGCGGGCAGGTGATTTGGCCCGCCATTTTGACCAACCTGCGGGCGGGCGACATCTTGTTTGTGATGAAGTCCACCGGCTGGGGCGAGCCGTGGAAGAATTCTCTATCCGGCGATGGAGGATTTTGTGCTGGATATTGTGGGCAAGGGTAGGGGTAAAATGTGCAGCTCAAGCTGCCCAAGTTTTACCGTGATTGGGGAGCCACCACGCGGCTGGCACTGCTGACGGCTCCACTGCGTGCTCGTTTCGGCGCGGTTTTACCGGATGGATTTTATGACCAGGCGGCGATTGAGCAAATTGTGGCGCGGGGGCAGGAGTGCTGGATGTACCGATTGAGCCGGATGGTGCCAGCGGTACGCGGCGGTCGCGAGGGGAGCGCGCCGCGTGTGGCGCTGCGGCTTTACTGCAGCGGGTGCGTGATTTTGCCCAGGTGCGGGCGGAGGGGGAAAAAAGTGACGGGAAACGGCCGTTTCTGCCTTAACCTCCTCGAAATTGACGAACTAGGGCTGGACGACCTGGATCGGCGGGTGCTGCGGCCATCATCGAAAAGTTTGGCGGTGGCTGGTGGGGCTGGAAACTATCGGGGCTTCGATTGGCGAGGCCGGACACGATTATGGACGTGGTGGAACCGTATTTGCTTCAGCTTGGCTTTTTGGAGCCGCGCCACCACGTGTACACCGCCACCCCCACGCTTACGACATTTGCGGGTGTGGCCGAAGACGGCGTTTGCCGCAAACCCAACCAGCCAGCCTTTTGACACCCCCAGGCGGACGATGAGTGAAATCGGCCGTTGCTGCTCACCATTGGCCTGATCATTGCCGCCGTGGTGGGGCTGCTGTTGCTCTTCATCGCGATTAGCCTGATTGGGTACTCTTGTTCTCAACATTTTGCTGCGTATTTTTCGGCGGTAGGGGGTGATTAGCGTTGGGTTAACGGCCGTTTATCAAAATAGAGGATAGAAAAAGTAACGGCCGTTCGTCTTATTAGCAAAGGACAAAAATCATGCTTGTCATTATCTCGACCCTCCATTTTGAAGAAAGGATTCACGCAACATCTATCGCGATACCGCCCCGATGCCCCCACCGCCATTTTATATTCCGCGCAACATACCGCTGGTGCCTTTAGCAAAATCTTCACCCAACTGCGAGCAAACCCCAACAGGACAAAGGCACAGCACATCCCGATCTCGTTTGGCTGGCGACATCTTTGACCTCAATCGCACCGCCCTCTGGTTTCAGAAAACGACGACAATGTCGACCCTATCTGCCAACAACGACATTCAACCAGGAGCTCCGTAGAAACCAAGGTGCTGTTCTGGCTGCATTGACAAAAAGACAAACTGTTAGCGAAAAAGATGATCAAAGCGTCCACGCCATTTGAAAAACATACGCGCTTTTGGCACACGAAGGCACTTATCTCAACGTCAACATGGTGGAGCCAACCAAGCAATCGTTTTCACGTACCTATGAAGACGAGGCAGGCCACATGAGGCGCGTAACGATCCCGGTAAAAATTCATTATATCCCTGGGAACCACGATCGGTTGGCTAATGCTACACCAGCTATCCGGCAAAAGGTGCGTGAACTGTTAGGGGTAGAGGCAGACGATGAAGCGGGCAAGAGTGCCCTATTCCCGCAAACGCTGCTCTTCCCTAACGAACGGGTACTTATTCGCCACGGCCACGAATATGACCATCACAACTTTGCCGCCGACCTCCGCAAAACGAACCCAATTCCACTCAAGCTGCCACAAGCGTATTATGACGACCCGCCCTTTGGCGATTTTGTCACCGTTGACATCGTTTCGCGGATTTCCGAGGCATTTCGCAAGGTTTATGGTGATGAAGAAATTTTGTCAAACGAGTTGTTGCAGCAATTGTATAAGCGGGTGCTGGAATTTGATGATTTACGGCCGTTACACGCCATCCTTAACTATTTGCTCCACATTCCCCAAACCGAACAAACAACCGATAACAACTACGATCCCGCCACGCTGTGGCAAAAAACGGTACGCCCCGTTATCAAACAACTGCGTGACGATATATACCAACCGAACAAGGAGCATGGCTGGCTGAACAAACTGGCTCGTGGTCACGGCCTCGACATGGTTGTGCTCATTGTAAAACTAGCAGTCTGGCTGCCCATTTGGAACTATGTCCCCTACGGGTTGGTGCAGTGGCTTTCTAACCGGGCTATGAAATCGTATAAACAAGAAGAGAGCAAAGCTGTGTATGCCTGCCGTGAGGAGACCATTCTTAGCCAACAGCACCTTTTCGTTATTGCGGGGCATACCCACCGGCCAACGGTTGAGTTAATTGGACAAGCGGCAGCAGGTGAACAATACTATGTGGACACTGGCACCTGGCGTCGCCGCATCCCCAGCACACCCGACCTCAAAACATTTGGGCGCATCAAGACTTTAACTTATGCTGTTGTTTATGGCCCTGATGAAGATTTAGGCAAAGTGGCTGCGGGTCAAAAGCTCGCCTCCCTGGATCATTGGTCTGGGTTTACCAAGCGGTGGCCGGAGGCTAACTCGTGAATCGTTACCCGATTATCCTAGCGCATGGCATCGCCCGCTTTGACATTTTACGTGAAGTGCTGGGGCAAACGATGGCTGATATTTGGCCGGGCTTTACCTTCCCCACGGACGAACTGCACTATTTTCGCAATATTCGCAGCTATTTACAGCGACGTGGCTATGTGGCTTACCATACCAACGTGGCTTTTGCCGGGGGGCTGCCGCAGCGGGCGCACGATTTAAGTGTGGAAGTCGAGCGTATTTTGGTGGAGTCAGGAGCCGAGAAGGTGCATGTGATCGGCCACAGCATGGGGGGGCTAGATAGTCGCTATTTACTTCGCCACAACCTGGGCAACCTGGCCTCACGGGTACGCTCGCTAACCACCATTGGCACACCCCACCTGGGCACCAGCTTTGCCGACTGGGGGCTGGCTCCCAACAACGTCGGGCAGGAAGCCATTGTGCTGCTGCGGCTGTTGTTTAATCTGGACGCGGACGGCTTTCTGGATTTGACCACTGAACGCTGCGCAGCGTTTAACGCCGAAGCGGAACCGTTTGAGGCGGAAAATGAGGTGGTGTATCAGGTGGTGGCCTCGGCGCAGGAAGAAACGGCCGTTTTTCTCCCCCTCCAGCCATCCCACCATCTTATCCAGCAATTTGAAGGCCAGGACCGTTTTGGGGGTGCCAACGACGGGCTGGTTTCGCTGGCTTCGCAATATTGGGCAGCGGAGCTACGGCGGCGCAACGGCACCATCAAACAAGTACTGCAGTATGCCTTCCCGGTTCCGGCCGACCACCTCAACCAGCTTGGCTGGTGGGATCTGGATGAATTAGCAGGACTGCATTGGTGGAATTGGTGGCCTTTGTGGCGAAAATGGCGCTTTGAAACGGCCGTTAAGCAATTCTACGCCCAACTTGCTCGCACCCTCTGGGACTTGAGTATGTAGTATTCTCAGCCTATATCTATCATCCTATTTACTCTGCCAGTGCCAGCCAGTATAGTTCCCATCGTAACGACGCACGAAAACGTCCAGTCCCAAACAAACAGTGGACACGCGACAAGACCCTTTTCCAAACCAACTCTATAAACAGCGTCAAAGCAAGGAGGTGATGCTTTTACTGTAAATGCGTTGTGCCCAATGGGTGTGAGTTGCTGCATCCAGCAAAATCCAGATGTTGTATTGGTAGTTAAGCAATTATTGTGTTTTTGAGATGTATTGGTAGTCAAGGTTTTGTATTGGAAATCTGCAAGAAGTTGTCGAAATGTATTGGTGTAAAAAGGAGTAAATATGTATCCAGAATCTAATGAACCTATAAAAAAGCGTCGCTCTGTGCATGGCGCGTTGAATAACCAGGGTAAACGGCCGTTGCAAATCACCGCCCTGGTTGCCATCCTGGCAGCCGCCTTTTTTGCCGTGGCCCACACCTTTGCCCAAAACTTTAACCAAAATCTGGCTGGGGGTGACGTTCTCACCGTTAGCTGTGACGGCAAAAATCTGGAAATTGTGCCGGAATCCAGCACTGGGCTAAGCGTTGTCTGTGTTGCTAACGGCAGCGGTGACCCAACCAACACCCCAGAACCCGACCCGACCAGCGAACCTGACCCAACCAACACCCCGGAACCTGACCCAACCAGCGAACCCGACCCGCCAAGCGTAACGGCCGATTATGGTGAGTTCCCCAACGGTAAGAACGGTGGTGTTTGCGCCGAAAGCCACGCTTGGTGGCAAGAAAACGGCGAATCGGCCCCCCGCCACAGCCACAGTGCCGCCTGTGTGCCTGCGGCTCGCGGTAAGGGCGGCCAAGACGGCCCTATCGTGGACAACTTTAACATCTCCGCCCGCGCCCTGGCATTCAACACCCCCGGTGAAGTCAACTGGCATCGCGCCCAGTGGGAAGGCAACACCGTGCAGGTGAACGACATTGGTCAGCATTGCCAAAATAGCGTTGGTGAATTTAAGGAGTGTACTTATTGGAATGAATACGATTTGAAAGCCCGCAGCGGTATGGACGAACTCCGTCTAGCAACCGACATCCGCAACGGCGACCTGGGCACCCGGCAGTACTCGGTGATTAACTTCCAGGTACGCGGCAGCAGCGGCGGCAACTACCGCAGCGGCCCCTGGATCATTGGCCGCCACTGGTATGATGGTTTTGGCTACGTTCGAGTTTACCTCTACGACTATATGGAATACGTGAAACCCGGCGAATCCATGCCTACCGTTTCTGGCAACTTCAAGCTGAACGTCAAGCACGACGGCAGTAACTGTACCGAAGGCCAGATGTTTATCAACCCGATGTTCCATCAGTGGCACGCCAGCGGCTCTACGCCACCGGCACCCGATGAACACACCGGCTGTGGCTCCCACACCTACACGGTTGACACCACCAAGCTGCCCAACGGCCGTAATACGCTCTACTTCCAGACAATGGCGAAAGATGGGCGTGGTGAACTGGCAAGCGCCGTCCTAGTCTTCATCAACGTTCAGAATTAATAACCCAAGAAGCTCAACTTCTTTAGAGAAGTTAAACTTCTAAATGGAAAGACCTCTAAGGTTTCTGAAACCTCAGAGGTCTTTTTTGTTTATAGTACGACTTGTCGCTTGTTACCTGTTACTTGCTCTCATTCTTTCGGTTGCTTCCCGTGAAGGACGCTAAAGCGACTCCCATCAAACAGCGCGGGGCTGTGGATGTAGAGACCGGTGCCGGAAACGGCCGTTTCTCCCGTGGGCAGCAGTAAATGGCTTTTGGCAAATGCTTTTCGGCCGGCAACCCGATCCACCCACGCTTCCAGCCGCATGGTGGTGCCAAGCGGTACCGGCAGATGATAGTCCAAATTAAGATTTGCCAGCAGCACTTGCAAACCTGTTTGCCAGCAAATAGCACCCATCGCTTCATCCAACACGGCGGCACTGGCACCGCCGTGGGCATGACCGGGGGGACCTTGCTGCGCCAGCGCAAAGGCAAAATCGCTAAACAAAACAAGCCCGTGTTGGTCATCCGGGCGTGTGTACCAAGTGATGCCCATGCCGTTTGGGTTTTGCTGCCCGCAAACAAAGCAAAGGCCATGTTCAGGAAGGGTGGTTATGGTTGTGTTTTCGTCTTGTTTCATCTTGTCAAACTACCTGCATAAAGTGATAAAATCAATTATACTGTGAACTGAAGACTGCTTGTAGTCATCGTGCTGTTCAGGCGATTGCAAGGGAGGCTTCATGGTGAATGCCCACTATTTTTGAGAGATTAAGGGAGGTTGTTTTATGCTCCCGACATCTATTCTTAGGACAGCGTATCGGTAAATTATTTACAGTAGGAGAGCCTTCATGATTGTAGAGAATCGTGTGGATGTGGCGGTCTTCTTTGATTTTGAAAACATAGCCTATTCACTGCGTCAGGAATTTAATGAGAATCCAAACTTTGAGGCACTGATGGACAAGTGCCAGGAGTATGGTCGGGTGGTGGTGGCGCGAGCCTACGCTAACTGGAGCCGCCACACGCCCGTGATCCCGCCGCTGCAAGCCAGCGGCTTTGACCCCGTTTATGTGCCGTCTTATTTTTATAACAACCAGGAGACGGTAACACGCAAAAATGCGGTAGACATCCATCTTGCCATCGAGGCCATTGAACTGGTTCATACCCGCCCCCATGTGACTGTTTTTGTTATCTTGACGGGGGATAAGGACTTTATCCCCTTAGCCAACGCCCTACGGCGGTATGGGAAGCAGGTGGTGGCATTGGGGGTGAAGGGCACTACGTCGCCCTATTTACAGCAGGCGGTAGACGATTTTATTTTTTACCACCAGATTTTGGATGATGTGGAAGAGAAGCGGGAAGATGAAACTGAAAACATTTATGATGTGCTGGTGCGGGTGGTAAAACAACTGCTGGCGCAAAAGCTAGACCCAGTGCTGCCCCGTGTGAAACATTCGATGGGGGAACTGTTAGATGGCTTTGACGAAACGCAGCACAAGGCGGCTTCCGGCCGGCCGTTTCGCAAGTTTAAGGATTTTATTCTGGAAGCGCAGCGGCTGGGGTATGTGCAGTTGAGGACAACCGGCACGGTGAACATGGTCTATTTGCCGGGCAAGGTGCCGGAAGCGGAACCGATTAAAGAGCCGCCGCGTGAGCAGCCAAAGGAAGAGAAGAAAACGGCCGTTTCTCCTCCACCCCCCGCCGCAGTGCCCGATCAACCCTTCACGCTTGATGCAGCCTTTGATCTGCTGGTCAAAGCCATTCGGAAGTCACAATCGGAAAACAAATCGCTGCGGGCAGGGTCAATCAAGGGGGTGATTCGCGGCATGGAGCCAGCCTTTAACGAGAAGCTGCTGGATAATGATGCGGGGGAAAAATTTACCCACTTTACCGAGTTTGCGCGGGCGGCACAGGCGCGGGGGTTGGTGCGGCTGCAGGGCAAGGGGGTGCAAACGGAGATTCATCTGGGGCGGGCGGTAAATGGAGAGGAGAAGGGGGAGAAGAAACGGCCGTTTGGGCAGGTTCACGTGCGGCAGTTGTCCGATGTGGCTCCCGCCAAAGCCGAGGACGTGCCTGAAGATGATGAGGTCGAAGCATCTGAACCGACCGTGGAGCCAGTGGTGGAAGCGGCTCCTGAGGTAGAGCCAGAAGCAGAACCAGCCGCAGAAACGATTGTGCCGGTGGATGAGCAGCCAACAGCCGAAAATCTCTTGGATGAGGTGGTGGAACCAGCGGCTGTGGCTGTAGATTTAACGCCCGCTCACTTTTTCCTAGAGGCACTGCGCCGCTACGAATACCCGGCTGAACTGTCTGAGCTAATTCGCCACTGTTTGCGGCTGCGCGATGAGCAGTCGGTGGCGGTCTCTAATTTTGAACTGCGGCAACTGCTGGGGGTGGCGGCGCAGGCAGGGTTGGTGCGGCGGATTGAGGCGGATCAGGGGGCGAAGGTGGTGTTGCAATTTGACGAAAGCGAAACGGCCGTTTCGCGGTATTTAACGGCCGTTGCTGAGGGTTTTGTGGTTAGTTAGGTCGGCTGTGGCAGAATCAGAAGAAATAGGACGCTGGTCTCCTGCTCTCTCTCTAATTCGTACTTTGACGATGAAATTTTGGACATGGGCTAAGAACCGTTAGTGTTATTAGTTTTTCGCCACCCAGATGGCTCATTTGCTAAACCACCACATCTGGGGTTTCGCACACACATATATGTAGGAGCGACATATGTAGTGACATCGTGTCGGTACGAAAAAAAAAGGCGAAACCTTAGTGGTACCTGCCGTTCGCTCATTTTGAAAAAATGTGCAATATGTGGTTAAAAACATAGTTTTCCTAAAATATCACCATATATTGGTGTGCAGTATATGGAAAAAACAACCAAAATTCTTGCTTTTCGCCATATGTTGCGGTTAGAAAGAAAAATGAGTGAACGGAGGGTGGCACTAACAAAATTTGAGGATTCATTTATCCAAGTAATTCCTGACCATTACAAAAAGTGTTATTCAGAAGCAGGGAAAAAGGCTAATAATATGCTTTGTTCTAGGTAGACTTGTCTCCGATAGTGCGAGATAGAGAACACCCATGGCGAGAACACGGTGTCGAAGGCTTGGGTGGTTGTCGGGCAGGCTCGATGCCGAGCGGCAGGACGTAGTTGGGCTGGAGCCGATAAGCTGAGCCAGGGCGGCGTATTGCATGACATAGAGGGGAAGCGGGGTCGAGACTCCCAGCACCAGCCGTGCCCCTACCTGACCATGCGCCAGCCGTAGCAGCCTGCTGCTGCCTGGCTGCCGAGGATAACGGCCGTTTGACCGCCACCCCTGCCCGCCAGCACCACCCCATTTCCAATCAGGACCGCCATTCGGTGTCCAGGTGGAGGCCATAAAGATGAAATGCACTTTGCGCCAGGGATGGAAAACGCAGGGCGGCTTCTGCAAGCCGCTGTTGTTGGCTGGCACTGGCATCGGCAGCACTGCTAACGGTGACGCTGTGGCGTAGATCAAGGTAGCTGGGAGTGAGGGCGGGCAGGGCGTTGAAAGTGGTTTGCCATTTGGAAGTTTGTCGTGGTTGTTGAGGGCGGTAGAAACGGTTGTTTCTGCTGCCTCCACCTCCAACCAGCCAACAGCGGGGTGTCAGCCAGTTGCTTGTAGAGGGAGTGTAGTCAAGAAAAGGGCTTGAGAAGATTAGGTATTCCAAATATTTCAGTAGACCCAAATTTTAAATCAAAAGCAAAATAAACAACAAATATTTTACTCGCCAATGCCCTGCACCAGCAGCGCATACCCACCACATTGCCACCCTGGTAAGGCGACGTGAGGGAAAACGGGCCGTTTTTCTCCCATTATCCAGCAAACTTATCCGCCTACTTGCACCTGAAAAGCCACTCACTTGGCCTGTGGCATCATACAGGGTGGCGATGAGTCGCAGTTGGAGGCTTTAATGATCTCCGGTTCTCTAGCTCACCCGTCAGCGTGACTCTGGCCTTCGATGCTGGTGGCGGAAAACCGTTGTCATACCGCACCCCAAAGTAGCGTGGAATTTAACCATCAGCCGATTGTCCGCCGACACCGACAATTATTGGCTGCATCGTCTGATGGCAGTTCGGGCAGCAGCGTGCCAAAGGGGGCGGCGGCACCGGAGGAATGAGGGAGGCGGCCACCCCAAACGGCCGTTTGTGAATGCCACTACTGCTCCCACGCCATCCACCACGTCAATTTGCAGCCGCACCCCCTCTGCCGCTGCGCTTCCCTCGTTCACCAGTTCCCCACCACCCAGGCACTGCCCGTCGCGCTGCGGTAAAGCCGCGCCTGGGTAACGCGCAGTTGCAGCGGTACTGACGTGGCGTGGGCAAGCTGAGAAACGGCCGTTGCTGGCGGGGCAGCACCACCGGCTGCCCAATTTGCAGCAGTTCTGGCCGAATGCCCGGATTGAGCGATTCGATGTCGGCCACGGTGTAGCCGTAGCGCAGCGCCAAATCGAGCAGTGTGTCGCCCGCTTCGATGAGATAGACGATGGGGTGGGCGGGGTGGCGGTTGGGCAAGAGGTGGGGGGTGGTTTGCAAAACGCCGTTGTGGGGCGCACTCTGGTAATCAACGCCACCCCAATGGGCGGCGTGGTGCTTGCGGTTGGGTGTCGCTGTCACCGGTATTGTCGCTTCCTCAGTGCTGCACCCGATTAGCCCGCCCAACAACAGTAGCAGCAAAAAACCATCCTGTTCATTGACTGCGAGTATAACAAAAACTGGCTTAACGCCATCGGCAAAACATGCTACACTCCTGCCGTGGCACGTTGGCAAACCCTCCTCACCCAACATCCTTGGCTGCGCCGTCTGGCAGAATGGGGTTTTCTTTTGCTGCTGCTCGCCATTTGCTGCTACGCAGCAGCGCGTAAACGCCCCAGCTTGTCCTGTTGCTCTTTCTACGTTATTACCATTCACTTTTCCCTGCCTGCCCGGTTGGCAGCCTGGGGCTAGTGCCCATTGTCGCTCCATGCAGCTTGCTGATGAGTGATTTATTAACGGCCGTTATTCTCCTCCGCTCGGTCTCATCTTCAGCGAACTCATCCGCCCCTGTGGCACCCCATTTGGGAAAACGTCAACCTGCCGCAGCCCAGCCGTTGGCAGCGATTGGGTATTACCCTGCGTCAACTGCTAGCCCTGTGCGCCGCCGCCTGGCTTACCCAGCAGTTTGGCAGCACCATCCCCTGAGCTGCACCGATTTAGTGGGCTTTGCCGTGCTAACCGCCAGCCACGCTGCCGCTCTTCTTTCCTCGGCAGCCTGTTGCTGTGGTGGCTGCTGCGCCAAACCGTACTTCCACCTTTTTGGGGCGAGGCCAGCCTGGGGTTCTGGCCGATGGTATGCTCACCCCTCCGTTTGCCATCCTTGGTAGCCTCATCTTTTGGGGCAGCGGAATGCCCGTTTTTGTTATCTTTTGCGTGGGCGTGATGGTGGTCAGCATGTTGATTTGGGTGGCGTGGCAGCGCAGTACACGCTGACGCAGCACATCACCCAATTTGCCGTCTTGAACAGCGTGGGCACTTGCTGCGGGAAACGCTGACCTGTCAACCGTGATCGAGCGCACCCAGCAGCAGGTTAACGACCTTATTTTGGCTGACCAGTTTGCCCTGTGGCTGCGTGGTGAGCAGGGCACATGGCAAAATGTGGCGGCGGTGGGGGAAAAACGGCCGTTTTCTCCCGATGACTTTACCCAATGGGTGGCAGACCATGGTCGCATTTTGGAATTAAACGGCCGTAATATCGCCTTCGCCCCCCGTCACGGCCTTACCATTCCCCAGCCGCCGCCGCAAGCGTGGCTTGGTGTTCCCCTCACCACGGCCGAACGGCTGATTGGGGTGATGGTGCTGCAGCGCGGGCAGGATGGGCAGCGGTTTAGCCGCTGGAGCCGGGAACTGTTTGTTGCCATTGCCAACCAGGCCAGTGCTGCCATTCAAAACGCGCGGCTTTATGGGGAAACGGTGCGGCTCTATAACCTGACGGATGAGGCATTGGCGCAGCGGCTGCGGCAGCTACAGGCATTGCTCAACAGCATTCAGGAAGGGGTGCTGATGCTGGATTGCCAAGGGCAGGTGGTGCTGGTAAACCCAATGGCACTGACGCTGTTGGGTAGCCGTTTGCAGCCGGGTGACTTGTTGCCCACGGCGGCGGCGGTGCGTTTGGGCTACACGGAGGCGGATTTGGGGCAATTGGTGCGGCAGTTAACGGCCGTTTCCACCTCACCTACCGTGCCAGAAACGGCCGTTGTCTACCAAACCATGCTTGGCACCACTTCCCGCACCATTGAGCGCAGCGAGGCTCCTGTTCTTAGCGAAGACGGTCAGCTATTGGGCTGGCTTATGCTGTTTCGGGATGTCACTGCTGACCATGAATTGGCTGAACGGCGGGCTGACCTTACCCGCATGATCGTCCACGATCTCCGTAATCCCATCACCACCATTCTCAGCAACCTCAACTTGGCTAGTAACCAACTCCCCGTGCCGTTGTCAAACGCTCAGGAATTGCTTGATGATGCCCGTCAGGCATCGCTCGACATGCTCGACATGGTAGACTCGCTGATGGACATCAACCGCATGGAGGCAGGGCAAGCGGTTATTGACCCCGACGCGATGAGCCTTGGGCGGCTGGCGCAAACGGTGGTAGAGCGGCTGCAGCCGCTGGCGCAGCGGCAAAACATTTGTCTGCGGCTGGAATTGGCTGTGGCTATTCCGCCTGTCTGGGCGGATGAGGAAATGGTGCGGCGCGTGCTGGTGAACCTGCTCGACAATGCGCTTAAATTTACTCCAGCCGGCGGCGAAGTGGTTTGCCGGGTGGAGCCGGCCGAAACGGCCGTTGGGCCTGTCGAAGCACCCCATGAACCTGGTGCCTGCTGCCTCATCAGCGATACCGGCCCTGGCATCCCCGCTACCATCCGTGAACTCGTTTTTGACCGCTATATGCGAACCAATCAGGGCGGAGCGCAGGTGCGCGGTACCGGCCTTGGCCTCACCTTTTGCAAAATGACGGTTGAAGCACATAACGGCCGTATTTGGGTCGAAGAATCAGCCAATGGCGGCAGTTGTTTTATTTTTACCTTACCCGGTATTCCGGTATTCGGTAATCAGTAAACAGTAATCGGTAAACAGTTGCACCGACTACTGATGACCGATTACTGACAAAAAGGAGACTCATGAGCAAAAATCCCCATCTATCTATTGACCAAAAAATCGTTGGTGACACTTACACCAGCAGCGAGATTATGGACAACCTGACTATTCTCTGCGATGACTTTGGTTCCCGCTTTGGTGGCACCGCTGGCGAAAAGCAGGCGGCTGACTTTATCGCCAACAAGCTTCGCGCCTACGGGCTGCAAAACGTGCATCTGGAGCCAATTGAGTACATCGGCTGGCGGCGCGGCGAGGTTTCGCTGGAGATCATCAGCCCCATCCAGAAAACTATCCCTTGTATCACTCTACCGCATTCCCCTGCCGCCGACCTTGAGGGGCGGGTGATTGATTTGGGTGATGGTGCCCCGGTGCTGTATGACCAGCGTGCTGATGAAATCCAGGGCAGCATTGTGATGGCAAATAGCGAAATTTTTCCCGGCGGCAGCAAACGCTGGGTGCATCGTGGCGAAAAGTTTGGCCGCAGCACCATGGCCGGTGCGGCTGGCTTTATCTTTGTCAACCATTACCCGGCTTATGGCCCGGCCACTGGCGGTGTGGGCAACGGTGGCGAGGCACTTATTCCGGCCATTTCAGTGGCAATGGAAGATGGCGCATTTATTTCACGGCTTATCAAGCGGTATGGCGAGGTTAAGATTCGGCTGAAGAGCAGCGACCACTGTGAGCCGATGGTGTCGTGGAATGTGATTGGCGACTTGCCCGGCACCACCCACCCTGACGAAGTGGTAATGCTGGGCTGCCACTACGACGGCCACGACATTTCGCAGGGGGCGATTGACCCCGCTTCGGGGGCGGTGTCGGTGATGGAGGCGGCGCGGGTGTTGGCGCAATATGCCACCAGCTTGCCGCGCACCATCCGCTTTGCTCTGTGGGGCATTGAGGAAATTGGGTTGATTGGCTCGCGGCAATATGCGGCGCAGCATGAGGCGGAACTGGATAAGCTGCGCTTTTATTTCAATATGGATTCGGCTGGCGGCCGGCCGGAAAAAGGGGTGATGCTCAATGAGTGGCCGGAGTTGGCTCCGCTGTTTGCCAATTGGAGCGAGGAAATGACGCTGCCGTTTGGCGTGGGGCAGTCGGTCAATGCCTTTTCGGATCATTACCCGTTTATGCTGGCGGGCGTGCCGACGGGCGGGATGGAGCAGGTGAAGAGTACGCGCACGGGGCGTGGTTACGGCCACACGCGCTATGACACGTTGGACAAGGCCGATATTACGCTGCTGCGTGAGGCGGCGGTGCTGGCGGCGCGGCTGGCGGTGCGGGTTGCCAGTGAGGAGGATTGGCCGGTGGCGCGGCGGAGTCGGGAGGCGGTAACGGCCGTTCTTGACAGCCCGTCCTACCGTGAACGCGAAGAGTACGCTGCTCGCCTTGAAGCTTACTACCAGGCGCATCGTGGCTAGGCTATCATCCTGTGGGTGTCATACGGCGAAAGCTGGCTGATTTCCAGCCCCGTTCCCCTGCCCTTGTCCAAACGGAGAGAGAAGACGGGGGAACGGGGCAAAGCCAAAGACACCACCGTTGTTAATCTCGTTTGTAATGCACTAGCGGTAAAATAATGCTTTAGCATTAGATATTTTCAATAAGTTACGGAGGAGCTAAATGTCTCGCACTTTCCACTACATTTTAGGTCTTGTGCTTACCATCTTTGTGTTGATGGGGTCAACAACGGCCGTTTCCGCCAAAATCGATCCTGCCGGTTGGGCAAAGCTCGATACCCATCTGCAAACATTGGTTAAGCAACAGGCCGCAGAAACGGTTGTCAATGTCATTGTGCAAACGCATGGCGAAGAAACGGCCGTTGAATCCCTCATTCAGCAGCTAGGCGGCACCGTGACCAAAGCCTTGCCCATTATTGACGGGTTTGCGGCTCAAATGCCACAACAGGCGGTTACTAGACTGGCGGCAGCACCAGCTATCAAGCACATTCATTTTGATGCCCCAGTCGTGTCCACTAGCCACAACACCCCCTCCACCCCCATACCAAACCCTCAGGCTCACATCAACAACATTGGCGTTGACCAGGTCTGGGCAAAGGGCGTAGACGGTACAGGTATTACCGTTGCCGTGGTTGATTCTGGCATTCAAGGTTCCTTTTTAGGCGCAAACTCGGTCATCAGTTGGTATGATGTGGTTGATGGCACGACGGCCGATATGCACGGCCACGGCACATTTATGGCTGGTGTTATCGGCAGCGGCCAAAAAGATGCCAATAACAAACCTATTGGCATTGCCCCTGGTGTGCGGCTTGTCAATGTGCGCGTCCTCGATGCCCAGGGTAAAGGGAGCTATTCACAGGTTTTGGACGGGCTAAACTGGGTATTAGCGAATCGTTCCAAAACGAACCCCCGGATTCGGGTTGTCAATCTGTCAATTGCCGGCCCTGTCACTGGCCCCTATTGGGAAAACCCCATCAATCAGGCAGTTGAACAGCTTTGGAAGGCGGGGCTTGTGGTGGTAACTGCCGCAGGCAATACAGGCAATACCCCTGGCTCCATCACCACCCCCGGCAACGATCCGTTTGTCATTACCGTTGGTGCCTTTACCGATAATTACACGCCAACCAACATTAGCGACGACTATATCCCACCGTTTAGCGCGGCTGGGCCAACAGAAGCTGGCTTTATCAAGCCAGACGTGATTGCCCCCGGTGCCCATATTCCCATGTACGCCCATAATACGAGTACGTGGGCGTTGGCAAATGTCAACCAAACCATTGGTACTAACTATTTTAGCATTGCTGGCACCTCCCCAGCAGCAGCCGTTACCTCTGGCGTTGTGGCACTGATGCTTGACCAAAACCCCAGGCTAACACCCAATCAAGTTAAACATCGGCTGATGATCTCCGCTCGGCCGGCCATGCAAAGTGATGGCAAAACCTTGGCCTACAGCATTTTACAGCAGGGCGCCGGCCGTATTTGGGCACCTGATGCTGTTTTTGGCAATTACAGTGGGGAAGCCAATTCGGGAATGGTACCCGGTGAGGATTATGTCGGGCCTGTCATTTATGATGCTGCGCTGGGTGTCTATCGCTTTGTTGATGAAAACCGTAACCCACTTCCTCAAGAAGCAAATTATGTATGGAACGGTGGCAACTTCTGGAACGGCGGCAACTTTTGGAATGGCGGCAACTTCTGGAACGGTGGCAACTTCTGGAACGGTGGTAACTTCTGGAATGGTGGTAACTTCTGGAATGGCACTTATTTTGACAATAGTGGCTTCTACTGGAATGGTGACACCTATTGGAGCGGGGGTAATTTCTGGAATGGCAATGGTTACTGGCACGGGTTTACCTTAGAGCAACCATAACTAATTTTAGTGTAGCACCAGGGATAGCCAATATAAAGAAACGGCCGTTAACAGCCTAGACCTGTCAACGGCCGTTTCTTTTCCACTAAACTATACTTGTGCCTTTGTAAAAACGGCCGTTTTCCACTACTCCAGCAAACTGCTTGCAACTACAGGTACTTTGTTAAACCAAAGCAACGATTTGACGATGGATTGCAACATTTTCTTGAAAAGATCGGCGATGCTTTTGATCGGTAATCTGTTCCGCTTGGGAATGAAGGAGCATCGCTGCTTTATGCAATATCAGTTCCCCCTGCTCATCACCCGCAGCGTGAAGAACCTGATAGCACATGAGATAAACATAAAACGGCCGTGACATCCCTTCCAGCAACTCAGTTGTTTGAGCTTGCTCCACAACCGAGGCAATATGCGCTTGTGCAAGCTGCAGGTTGCCTTGTTTAAGCGCAATCTGCGCCAAAATAGATTGCGTTTCTAACATCTGGCTTTGCTGATCCAGCTCTATCCAAATTGTTTGAGCCTGCTGGCACAATGCCTCAGCCGCTTCTAGCTGCTCCTGGTTCGCCAAGACATAGCTTCGCTCTTTTAAGGCTAAACCACGCAAAAAAGAGCTGCCGATTTCTTCGGCAACGGAAACCGCTTCTGAACTAAACGCTTCAGCCTCTTGCCATGCGCCTTGATAATGAGCAACTAATCCCAAATTAATCAGATTAAAACATTCGCCAAAACGAGAGTTGATTTCACGGCATATCTGAAGAGCAGTCTGGCTATGCTCTCGCCCAGCATCGAAATCTCCTAGGTCAATATAAATTGAACTAAGATTAGTTAAGAGGCGGCCTCGACCCTCACGATCACCTATTTGATTATGAATGCGCTCAGCGAGTTCCCAGAAGATAAGGCATCCTGCTAAATCTCCTTGTGAATAGGCTGCAACGCCCAAATTGTTGAAAACAGCACTTTCTCCCTGTTTGTCGTTGATGCGCTGATAGGTTGGGAGTGCCCTTTGGTAAAACGCTTTGGCTTCATCAAATTGGCTTAGATCTGCAGCAGTAGCCCCAAGAAAACGATAGCTATCAGCCTCAATTTGTGGCAAACCCTCAGTTTGAGAGGCGGTCAAACAGCGGGTGAATTGTTCACGCGCCTCGTCATATTTACCCTGGCGCATGAGTGAACGACCAATTGCCAGATAGCAAGCCGCTTCTTGGCTTGTGTTTTGTGCAAGCTGCAAGGCTACGTTGGCAGCGGCAATGGCCGAGGGATAATCAGCAATCGCTTCGGCATAGTTGGCTTGGCGCAGTGCCGTTTCAATCTGCATATCTTTGCCATCATCCTTTATTTGCTTAGCCAACGTCTCTAAAGTTTGCAGATCCTGTAGCTGCTTCTCCCGTTCTCCCTGCAAATGATAAATTTGCTCCCGCATTTGCAGCAGCGCATATTGTTGTTCCAAATCAGTAACGGCCGTTAACGTCAAAGCACGACTCAAATACTGTACCGCCTCGGCATTCAAGAATTGCCTACGAGCATATTCCCCAGCCTGCTGGGCATAATGCCGCTCCTTTTCAGGGTTGCCCACCATCTGCCAATGGTACACCAGTGCCCCCGCCTGTTCGGGATCATCAGGGTAGACAAACTCAATGGACTCTGCTGCCTGCGTGTGCCAGGCAATACGCTCTTGATCAGTAAGCTGGGTCAAAATTCCCTCTCGCAGCTTGTCGTGGGCAAATTGCCAACGGCCGTTTTCCAATTCCAACACTGCCGCCTCAGCACAACTGCTTAGCCACGCCTCCAATTCCAGCGGCCAGTTCATGGCGTGGGCAAGCTGCACCACCAGGGGCAAATCAAGCTGCCGCCCCAACACCGCCACCCCCGGCAGCAGCCGCTGCGCCTCTTTTGGAATCCGTGCCAAACGCCGCCCGATAATGGTTTGAATGCCCTGCGGAAACAGCTTGGTGGGCAGCGCAACCTGCGAAATGGCACTAAGACGGCCGGCCTCTTCGGCCAAAGCCCGCACCACTTCCACCAGAAAGAACGCATTCCCCTCGGTTTCTCGTTGCAGCAGTGCCATTACCTCCGGGCTTTGCCCCCCCTCGCCCAGCATCGCCACGCTCAGTGCCAGCATACTGTCTGCCGAAAAACGTGAGAGCACCATCGGCTGCATTTCTGGCAGTTGCTTGGGCAAATCCGGACGTTCATCATCC
>JACKCD010000017.1 GCA_020634215.1 Ardenticatenaceae bacterium
AACAGCGGCGGTCTCACCTGGCGGCGCACCACCGATACCAACGGCTTCTACAGCACCCCGGTCTTTAGCGGCACCTACACCGTCACCGCCTCGCTCTACAGCTATTATCCGGCCAGTGTTCCCAATGTCAGCGTGACTTCCTTCCAAACCACAACGCTCGACATCCCGCTCGACCCGGCTCCCACCTACACCGTCAGCGGCACCGTCACCGACGCAGCGGCCGGCTGGCCTCTCTATGCCCAGGTCAAAATTGACGGCTACCCCGGTCAACCTGTCTGGACAAATCCTGAAACCGGGCAATACACCGTAGACCTGGCGGCCGGCATTGACTACACATTCCGTGTCACCCCCTGGTCGGCCGGCTACCCCAACACCATCCAGCCCGTAGCCCCGCTTACCGGCGACCAGCAGCTTGACTTCGCCCTTGTTGCCGACTCCTTTAGCTGTAGTGCCCCCGGCTACCAGCCCGACTACGCCTACTTTGAAAACTTTGAAAACGGCGATGGAGGCTATCTAGCCGATGGGGTCAACAGTTCCTGGCAATATGGCACCCCCACCAGCGGCCCCGGTGCCGCCTACTCTGGCAGCGGTGCCTGGGCCACCAACCTGGGTGGTAACTACAACGACAACGAGCAAAGCACCCTCACCTCACCCGACATTGACATGAGTGCCTTTACCGGCCAAAACATCATTATCAGTTGGCAGCAGTGGCTGCAAACTGAACCCGGCCTGGATTATCTTTCCGTCAACGTCAGCAATGATGGCGGCAATAGCTGGTTCTACTACTATTATTACAGCGACAATGCCGACCCCAACTGGCGCAAGCAGGCACTCGTCCTCGACCCCAGCTTTGCTGTCAGCAACCTGCGGGTGCAGTTTGCCTTCTACAGCGACGGCAGCGTCACCTATCCCGGTGTCTATCTTGACGACATTGGCGTTGGTGCCGCCGCCCCACTGCCCTATCTTTACCACAGCGATTTTGAAGGCAATGATGGCGGCTTTACCGTCCTGGGTAGCAACTCCTCATGGGAGTGGGGCACACCCACCCGTGGTCCTAGCTTTGCCCACTCCGGCAGTGGGGCTTGGGCAACCCGGCTGGATGAAAATTACAACAACAATGAAACCAGCCAGCTTGTTTCCCCCATCATTGACCTGAGCGGCGCGGGCGATCAAATGCTCATGCTTTCCTGGTGGCAATGGCTGCAAACGGAGCTGAATGCCGATGTTGCCACCGTAGACGTGAGCAACGACGGCGGCGCAACCTGGACAACGCTGTTTGGCCCCTTCTCTGGCCCAACCGACTGGTCTTGGGCTCCCTATGCCATCTTCCTGGAACCCAGCTACGCCACCGACAGTTTCCGCGTGCGCTTTACGCTAACAACTGACGGCAGCGTGACTTACCCTGGTTTTTATGTGGATGATGTTGGCATTTTGCCGGCCGACCTAGCCCAACCAACGTTAAGCTGCAACCTGGGCGACGGCAGCCTCGTCATCGGCCAAGTGCTGGATGGCAACACCGGTGCTGGCATCAACAAGGCCACGGTGCGCCACAGCAATGGCAACAGCGTGCAGTCACAGGCCACCCCGCAAGATACGGCCGTTTCTGACGGCTTCTACACTCTCTTCTCTCCAGCCGGAACCCACACGCTCACCGGCAGCAAGAACAAATATGGGGCAGAAACCATCACCATCAACGCCAGTACCGGGCAACTGTTGGTGCAAGACATCACCCTGCCCACCGGCAGCCTGACGGCAGCCCCCACCGCCCTCAACGCCACGCTCAACATGGGTGAGCAAACCACCCTATCGTTTGATCTGGACAACCTGGGCGGCCAAACGGCCGATTTTACCCTCCGTGAGCGACCACGCGGTTTCACCCCTGCCAGCCGCCAGCCCGTTACGCCCGCACAACGCATCAACGGCACCTTCTCGCCAGGGCTACTTTTACTCAACAGCAGCAGCACCCGCCCAACCACTGCTCCACCAACTATCCCCACCGACGCACCCTGGGAAGCCGTTGCCTCCCTTCCCGCTCCTGTCATGGACAACACAGCGGCGGCGTTTGACGGCCGGGTTTATGTGGTCGGCGGCGTGGACTTCAACAGCGGCCAGCCGCTCGACCAGCTTGCCATCTATGACCCCGAAAGCGACAGTTGGGCGGCTGGAGCCAGCATGGCCCAGCCGCGTGTTAAACCAGCCGCCGCCTTTGTCGGCGACCAGCTTTACGTGGTTGGTGGTTGGGACATAGCTGGCACGCCCCAGGCGCAGCTTGAAATCTACGACCCCGCCAGCGACAGTTGGCAATTGGGCGCTCCTATGCCAACGGCCGTTTCCGGCGCACCAGCCGTGGCGCTAGGCGATCATCTCTACATCATTGGTGGCTGCATCAACGGCGAATGCGCCACCACCAACACCGTCTACCGCTACGACCCCGACAACGATAGCTGGGACACCGTCGCCCCATACCCCATCTCTATCTCCTGGCAATCGTGCGGAGCCATTGACGGCCAGCTTTACTGTGCTGGGGGCGTGGAAGGGTTTAGCGAGAGCAACCACACCTACCGCTATGACCCCGCCAGCGATAGCTGGGAACGGTTGGCCGACATGGTGCAAACCCAGTGGGGCAGCGCCTTTACCAGTGCCAACGGCAAGCTGTATCTCAGCAATGGGATCACCGACAACTTTGCTACCATCACCAACGAAACGTTTGTCTATGACCCCACGACCGATAGCTGGGCACAAGATGCCAACAGCAATGAGCCAACTTATCGCGGTGCCAGCGCCTGTGGTTTTTACAAAATCGGCGGCTTTAGCGGCATCACCTTTATGCCTACGGCAACCGTGGAATGGTATCCGGGGCTAACGGAATGTGGCAATGAGGTAGATGTGGCCTGGCTGTCGCTTGATCCGGCCGAAGGCACGGTAGACGCAGGCGGCAGCAGTCCTATTCATGTGACGTTAGATGCCAGCGTGGCCGACATTACCCAGCCGGGGAGCTACTTGGCCGAAATTCGGGTGGGTAATTCAACGCCATACCAGATTCCCAATATACCGGTGACGCTGACGGTAAACCCGCCAATGGGGTGGGGGCGCGTGGCGGGAACGGTGACGGGGTTGCAGCAATGTGACCAGCCTGGGGCACCCTTGAACAAGGCGAATGTGCTTTTAGACGACGTGACCCTCAAGAGCGATGCGACGGGCAGCTTTGTTTACTGGCTGCCGGCCGGAAGCTATGAGCTAACCACATCGGCCAAGGGGTACGTGAGCCAAACGACAACGGTGACGATGACGGCGGAAGAAACGAGCGAGCAGCAGATTGACCTGCGGCTGGATGCGCCGTGTTTAGCGACTGAGACGGATAGTGTGTCGGTAGTTGTAGGGGAAAATGGGCAGGCCGAACGGCCGTTTACCCTGACCAATAGCGGCGCCGGGCAACTGAGCTATCAACTGCTGGAGACGACGCGGGAATTAACGGCCGTTGTTCCTCCCGCCCTGCCCCCCGCCGGAACCAATAGCAACAACAGCCACACCGCTGCCGCCGTTGGCCCCTTCTCCGTGCGTCAGCAGGCCGGCAGCAGCAGCCCCGCCCCCAACGCCCCCACATCTGGCTGGTTCGCCGGAGCCGACCTGCCCGATGGAGCCGTGCGCTATGCCCACGCTCAATGCGCCGAGCAGCCCAACAGCTTCTACGTCTTCAGCGGTGTCAACAGCAGCTATCAAATCAGCCCGGCCAGTTGGCGCTATAACGCAGCCGATAACGAATGGTACCCCTTAGCCGACATGCCCAACGGTGTTGAAGGAGCCACTGCTACCTGCTACCAGGGACGTATCTACGTTATGGGCGGGGGCGGTACCAGCCAATTCTTTGTCTACGACATTACCAACGACCGTTGGCACGCTGCCGCTGAGTTGCCCCGCGCCGTGTGGGGCGCAGCCAGCGCCGCCTGGGATGGCAAAATCTATCTTGTGGGCGGCGACAGCGACTTCTTCCCCGGCGGCACGTCAAATGAAGTCAACGTCTATGACATTGCCAGCAACAGTTGGCTAGATGACGCCACCGCCATCCCAACGGCTGCCGTGGGCATGGGGTATACGCAACAGGGCAACTGGCTCTATCTGGCTGGCGGCTGGGGCGATGACTCCCCCGCCAGTAACGTTGCCGCCACACAGCGGTATGATCTTGCCAACGACAGTTGGGAAAGCGGCCCCGATCTCATGATGCCTCGTGCCGATATGGCACTAACGGCCACTGCCCAAGCACTCTATGTAATGGGTGGCGACAAAGACGGTGGGGCGTTCTTTGATGCCACTGACGCTGTGGAACGGCTTGATCTGGCAAGCTGGACGGCCTGGGAAACGGCTGAACCCCTGCCTGTGGCAACCACCAGCAACAGTGGTGGCTTCTGCACCAGCGATGGCATCTTCCCCACGCAAATCTGGTCGGTGGGCGGGGCAAGCAATGGCGCTATCTCCGGTGCCAGCCGCTTCCACAACCAGGCTGCCGAAGGGTGTTACTCGGTTTATGATGATGTGAGTTGGTTAACGGCCGTTCCTGTCAGCGGCATCGTCAACGGTGATGACATTCAGACTCTTTCGTTAGGGTTTGATGCCACAGGTCTGCCGCAAGGAGCAAACAAAGCCACGCTGGTACTCGTCAGCAATGATGCCACCGCCCCTTACCGGATTGTGCCGATTACCCTCACCGTCGGGCAAAGCCAACAGTTTTTGCCCGTGATAAAGCGCAAATAGCGCGTTTAGATCAAGTTTAGCAGTATAAAAAACACCGCCCTGTCAAATGACAGGGCGGTGTTTAACCAAAAGGAGATAGTGAACCTATTTACGTGCCTTTAGTTTAGCCTTTCTTGCCAGCAGATATAGTGTCAATTGTCATATGTTAAAGGTGACATACTCTCAATCTGGAAGAAGCCATCCGTTTTAGACCCTTCAGAACTATTTTTCCCATCTTTACCCCCTCCCTGTTAAGCACAGCACAACA
Source organism: Ardenticatenaceae bacterium (assembly GCA_020634215.1). Classification (GTDB taxonomy): domain Bacteria; phylum Chloroflexota; class Anaerolineae; order Promineifilales; family Promineifilaceae; genus JACKCD01. The sequence goes on from JACKCD010000017.1 coordinate 4,997, forward strand.
ATTCACGTCCTTTTCACATACAGTAAATGTATGCCGTTGCCAAACGGCTTAACTGTCTGTCTACCATGCACCACTTCATCACCGCCGAATTTGCTGGCTTTTCAGGTAGCTAAAGGAGGGCTTATGCTACCTCGTTTCTTCCTCTTCTCGTCTGTGATTTTCCTGCTCATTGGCTGCCGGCCAACTGGTGTCGAGGCGCAAACGCGGGATACGGGAGCTACACGTCCACAGTTGGGGTCGGCCACCGTGACCAGCAGCAGCCCCTTGATGCCCATGGTTGACCGGGGCGACGACCCGATTGACATTTTGCCCTGCACCGCAGCCGCCAACGATTGTACCCTGCGGAGCGCCATTGCCCTGGCAACCAACAGCGGCGAACCGTTTACCATTTATTTTGCCGACAATTTGATGATTACGCTGTCGGCTCCGCTGCCGCCGCTGAGTGCCAACAATTTGACGGTGCAGGCCCAGCCGGGGCAAGAGGTGCATATTAACGCCAACGGGCTGGGGGGCAATGTGCTGTACATTACGGGGTCAAATGTGGTGGTGGATGGGCTGCGGCTGTATGGGGCGGGGGCTGGCTTTTCCAACGTTTGGGTTGGGGGAGCGGCGACCAATGTGGTGATTGCCAACAATGTGATTGGTGACGACGATGCGCCGGCCGGTAACTGTGGGTTAAGCGAGCTATCGTATGGGGGGATTTATGTGGATGCGGTGGATGTGGCAAACGGCCGTTCCTGGGTCTGGATCTACAACAACATCATCGAATGCCATCACGGCCAGCCAGGCGACGGCATCACCATCGCCACCAGCGGCGTGTATGTGGGCGAAAACAAGCAGGGCAGCGCCAACAACAGCCAGCGCAACGTCATCCGCGAAAACGCGGGCTATGCCGTGCGGCTGGGTGAACACCCCGGCAACACCATCCGCAACACGCTTATCCACGACAACCGTGGTGGTGCCATCTTCATCACCAACTTCAACAACAACCTGCTTGATAACGACATAAGGTAGCCCGGCAAGGTTAACCCATCCCCTGACCCCTGACTCACTTCCTATTCCTTCCCCCCAACTTGTAATTCTGTTTTTAACGGTGATCCAGTACATTGATATAGTACCTTAGTACCACGAACACAAGGTTGTACTTATCAATCCTGTACCCGGTCACTGGCTCCCCCTTCATTTGGTCTCTTTCTGAGACAAAGGAGCCACATTATCAACCATATTTTTTCATCTATATTGGAACAAGCGCATGTTATTCTGGTTGCAAACACTTATCTTCGCTGCTCAAACCGCTCTCGCCCTTCTGGTCTCCTATTTAATGCTGCTGACCGTCACGGCATGGCGAGCCAATCGGCGCACAGAGCCGCTACCGGCCGTCCCTCAGCACCGCTTTCTCATTCTCATCCCGGCCCACAACGAGGAAAAGCTGCTGCCCAGCCTGCTGGATAATTTGGCAGAACTTGATTACCCGAAGAATCTGTATGCAACGCATGTAGTAGCGGATAACTGTTCGGACAAAACGGCCGTTATTGCCCGCCAACACGGAGCCATCGCCCACGAACGCCACAACCTAGATTTACGCGGCAAAGGCTACGCCCTGCAATGGCTGCTCCAGCGGCTTGCCAACGACCCCCACGACGCGATTGTCATTTTGGATGCCGACACCGTTGTGTCGCCCAACTTTTTGCGCGTCATGGATGCGCGGCTGGCGCGGGGCGAGCGCGTCATTCAGGCCTACTACGCCGTGCGGAACCCCGAAAGCGGCTGGAGCGCCAGCCTGCGCTACGCCGCTCTGGCCGTTCTCCACTATCTGCGTCCGCAAGGCCGCATGGTGCTGGGCGGTTCAGCCGGGCTAAAGGGCAACGGCATGGTGTTCACCGCCGACATTATGCGCCAGCATGAATGGTCGGCTTCTGTTACCGAAGATATTGAGTTTCATATGACGCTGCTGCTGAACGGCGAACGGGTCACATTCGCCCCCGATGCCGTTGTCTGGGCCGAAATGCCCGATTCGCTGGAGCAATCGGAAACGCAAAATGTGCGTTGGGAACAAGGGCGGCTGGAAATGGCGAAGCTGTATGTGCCGCAATTGTTGAAGAAGGGGTGGCAGGGGGGGAGAAACGGCCGTTTCTTCACCCTCTTCGATGCCGCCATGGAACACATTATCCCCCCCTTCTCGATCCTCACCGGCCTCAGCATCCTAGCACTCGCTGCCAGTGCCGCCTCCTACATCGCCCAACGCCTCTTCCCCAACGGCAGCAACCTGGGGTTCATCAGCCTTCTGCTCGGCATCAGCACCCTGTTCGGCCAAGTCATCTATCTGCTGGCTGGCCTCCGCATGGTCAACGCCCCCAGCAGCGTCTACAAAACCTTACTCTACGCCCCCGTCTTCATCATTTGGAAGATTGGGCAATACATCAAAATTCTCCTCGGCAAAAACCGCCAGGGGTGGGTACGCACTGCCCGTAATGAATCCTAATCGTCTCTATACAGGTGTCATACCCGCGTAGGCGGGTATCCACAGGTAGCTTAGGCATGGATTCCCGCTTTCGCGGGAATGACATCCCTTTTGAGTACCTTTTCAGGAGTGATTCCTAATCACTTATTACCCGATTGCCTCAACCTTGAGCCAATCCATCGTCACAAAGAAGTCCTATGAACATTTTGCAGAGTGAAAAAACAAATTGGTCATCCATTCAAAACAAAGAGGACAACATGGAAGCAGTTACAGCAAAACCAATGATTACCACCAAAACACTCGATGAAAAAACCGCCCGCATGGTGGAAGTGTACGCCAACCAAAGCTTCAAAAGCAGCCGCGCCATTCAGCGGATGCGGCTCCAGCTTTTGGCCTGGGTCATTCGCGGCAAAATCATTGAAGGGCTGCGCCGCGCCTTCGACTTCACCGTTGCCAGCATCGCCCTCTTCTTCCTCTGGCCGGTCATGGCAATTACCGCCCTCGCCATCAAGCTCGACTCCCCCGGCCCGGTGCTGTTTAAGCAAAAACGGGTGGGCAAATGGGGCAGCACCTTCCTCTGCTTCAAATTCCGCTCCATGTATATTGATGCCGAAGCCCGTAAAGCAGAACTCATGGCAAAAAACGAGGTAAGCGGCGATGTGATGTTCAAAATGAAAGACGACCCCCGCGTCACCCGCGTTGGGAAGCTCATCCGCAAACTTAGCATTGACGAACTGCCACAGCTTTTGAACGTGGTGCGCGGCGAAATGCGGCTGGTGGGGCCACGCCCCCCCGTTCCTTCGGAAGTGGCGCAATATGAATTTGACCAGCGGCGGCGGCTCAACGCCATTCCCGGCATCACCGGCCTGCCGCAGATTTCCGGGCGCAGCAACCTCAGCTTCACCCGCTGGGTTGAGCTGGATCTGAAATACATTGAAGAGCAGAGCTTGCTCAAAGACATCGAAATTTTGCTAAAAACGATTCCGGCCGTTGTCTTTTCACGCGGCGCGTATTAACCAGCCATTGTATTGGTAAAGGGGTAACATCATGCGAAAACTTGTTATGGTTCTCGGCACACCTATTGACGACCTCAATATGGACGAAGCACTTGATCAAATTGAACAGTTTATTGAAGTGGGTCGCGCCACGGGCAAAACACACCAAATTGCAACCGTCAACGCCGATTTTGTGGTAAAGGCGATGCAAGACCCGGAACTCCGCTACCTGCTGCAAGAATCTGACATGGCAACAGCCGATGGGATGCCGCTGGTGTGGGGAGCCAAAATCTTGGGGGTAGAGTTGGAAGGGCGGGTTGCTGGAGCCGACATGGTGCCGGCTCTGGCCGAGCGGGCGGCTAAGAAAGGCTACTCCGTCTATTTTTTGGGGGCGGCTCCGGGCGTGGCGGCACGCGCTGCCGACATGCTGACCGAAGCCAATCCGGGGTTCAAGGTGGCTGGGGTTTGCTCCCCGCCCTATAGCTCCATTTTGGAAATGGATCGCCAGATTTTGGCCGATATTAAGGCGGCCAAGCCGGATGTGCTGCTGGTGGCGTTTGGCAACCCCAAGCAGGAAAAGTGGATTGGAATGTATGGGCGCGAGTTGGGGGTGCCGGTGATGATTGGCATTGGCGGCACGCTGGACTTTATTACGGGCAAAACCAAACGGGCACCGGAGTGGATGCAAAAGAGTGGGCTGGAATGGATACACCGGCTGCTGAGTGAACCGCGCCGCTTGTGGAAGCGGTATGCGGTGGATATGGTGCTGTTTTCGTCGTTTTTTGCCAAGCAGTGGTGGATTATGCGCCAAGGTGAGCGGCTGGCGACGGTGCTGCCGAAGACGGAACTATTGGTGGTGGATGACCGGGCGATTATCAATGTTTCTGGCCGCTTGACCACTGCTAACATTAAAGCGTTTCGGGAATTGGGGCAGCGGGCGCTGGGGGAAACAAACCGCGTGGTGGTGAATCTGGGCGAAAGTGAGTTTTTGGACAGCACGGCCATTGGTAGCCTGGTGGGTTTAGCCAAGCAGGCGCGGGATGCGGGGGGTGATTTGGTGCTGGTGTCAGTGCCAAAGATGATTTTGGAAACGCTGGGGGTGCTGCGACTGGATAAGTTTTTTGAGATTGATGAGAATATTGACCAGGCGTTGGCAAAACGGCCGTTATCGGTGGAAGAAATTACCCAGCCTAGCAAACCAACATTGCGTAACGACAGCAAATGGTCTGTGGTGAATGGGCCACGCCGGTTGGATGCCAACACCGTGAACGAAGTCAAACAGGCGTGTCAGGAAGCGTTGAACAAAAACCCGCACCTCATTCTGGACCTGAGCGACACCGTTTTTCTGGCAAGTGCCGGGTTAGCCATGTTGGCCTCGCTGCACCGGGAAGCGAGCGACCGCAAGGGGGAACTGCGGGTGACAAACTGCTCCAACGATGTGCAGCGGGTGATTGAGATGGTGCGTTTTGACAAGGTGCTGTCGCTTTACGGTGATTTGGCTTCGGCAGCGGCGTAAATATTGTAATGTGAATTTTTACGTCCGTCGGTTTTAATATTTAGAAATCGTTTAGAAAACATTTGTGTAGTTTACATGAAAAAGATTGGAGATTAGAGATTGGAGATTGATGAATCTCCAATTTCCAATCTCTAAAAGCAGATTTTAAAAACGGCCGTTTTTGCCGCCAACCACAGCAGAAACGGCCGTTTTTCCAGTAGTAACCATCATTGAGGACATTATGCAGGCAATCCTTCTAGCCACCGGCGAAACAGAAAAATTACAGCCACTCACGGAAACCATTCCGTCCCCCATGCTTCCCATCGCCAATCGCCCCGTCATGACCTATGCCATTGAACTGCTGGCTCGCCAGGGAATCCAAAACATCAACGTCAGCCTTTACCATTTGCCGGGAAGCATTGAAGCATTTTTTGGCAAGGGAGAACGGTGGGGCGTGGAGTTGGATTATTTGCTGCAACGTGACGCTTGGGGGTCGGCTGGGGCGCTAAAATGGGCAGAAAGCAGCTTAAGCGACACCTTTATTGCTTTACCGGCCGATATGGTTGTTGACCTGGACATTGCCAAGCTGGTGGGGCAGCACCGGGTGCGCGGCAGCGCAGCAACCGTGGTCGTTAGTCGCCACGGTTCCGATGCAAGCCAGCCGGTTTTTGTGGGGGAAAACGGCCGTTTAACCACCCAAGTCAACGGTTCCGCCCCCTACTACGCCACCGGAGTCTACATCTTCGAGCCAAGTGTCCTAAACCACATTCCGGCACGAACCCACTTTGACATTCAGCAAGAACTCATCCCCGCTCTGCTGGCCGCCGATCTGCCTGTCCACGCCTTCACCAGCAACGGCTATCTCAACACGCTCGACACCTTCCCCAAATATCAGGAAGCGCAACAAACATTTCTCCACAACCCCCTACCAGGGCAGGTCGCCAACGGCACGCCCCAACTCCGCTTTTTATCGCTGGAAGGGCGGCAAATTGCCGACGGCATTTGGGTGGGGCTGAACAATGTCATTCACCCCAGCGCTCGGCTGGCTGCCCCCGTGTTCATTGGCGAAAACTGCCGCATTGGGGCGGGCGTGGAGCTGGGGCCAGATGTGGTGATTGGGGCCAATGTCATCATTGATGATGAAGCCTCGATTCAAAAAAGCACCATTTTTGACCACACCTATATCGGCCAACTGGTCAACATTGAAGACCGGCTGGTGAACAAAAATTTGGTGGTAGACACGCAAACGGCCGAAAGTGTGACCATTGAAGACCGCTTTCTCCTTGGCCCCACCTATGAAACGGTGGCCGAGGGAGGCGGGCAACGGTTTGCCGACACGCTGCTGACAGTACCGCTGCTGCTGCTTTTGCTACCGCTTTTAACGGTTGTCGCTATACTCACGTTCATTACATCTGGGCGTGTGGTGCAAAAGAAAACGCGCTTGAAACCGTATATGAGCGGGCAGTCGGTGACTTTACGGCCGTTTATGCTTTACAACTTTGCCACACGGCGGGAAAACGGCCGTTTTACCCCCCTCGGCAGCCTGTGGGAAAAGCTCGGCTTGCACCGACTGCCAGAGCTAATTAACGTACTCAAAGGGGAGCTAACCTTGGTTGGCGTGCGGCCACTGTCGCCCGAAGAAGCCAGCCAAATCACCGACACCTGGCAGCAAAAACGGCACGATGCCCCCATCGGCTTTACCGGGCTGTGGTATGTGCAAAACAGCCGTGAGGGCGAACTCGATGAAATGCTCATCGCTGATGTCTACTATCTCGCCACCCGAAGCTGGCGGGAAGATTGGAAACTCCTGTGGCAAACGCCGGCTGCCTGGCTGCGCCACATCAAATAACACCATTCGACCAAGCACCAAATCGTACCAAAAGAGGTCACAAACATTATGGACGAGAAGACCAATTTTTCATTTGAGACACGTGCCGTTGGCAACGTACAAGTTATGGCACTAGCCGGGCGTTTTGATGCCTACACCGTTGAAAAAGCGCGGGGCTGGCTGGAAGAAGCAACGGCCGACGTTCCGGCTCACATCGTCGTCAACCTGCGCGATGTCACCTTTGTAGACTCAACCGCTCTGGCGGCTCTGGTTCAGGGCATGAAACGTTCGCGCCAGCGGGATGGCGACCTGCGTCTGTGCCAGCTTCAACAAAAAGTGCGGCTCATCTTTGAACTGACCCGCCTAGACCGGGCGTTTGAGATTTATACCGGCGAAGATGAAGCCATTCAGGCGTTTGCCCACTAACAACTGCTTATGTTAGCCGACATCGTTGCAATTCAACACGACCATCTGGAAGCACTTGCCCATGATTGGCTGGCGGCAGGTGCGACTGCTTTTTGCATTTGGGATGCCCACAATGAGCTTTTGGCGCGTTGGCCGCTGCTGGCAAATGGGGCAACCAATGGCATCACACCAGCCCTAACCGCCTCGGTTCAGGTGGGAAACCTGACCATTGGGGCGTTGGGGGTATCTGGGTTAGACAGCGACCGCGCTAGAGTCCGGCTTCAGGCAGAGGCCAATTTGCTGTCGCAATTGGCGCATTTGGAGCGAGACCTGAACAGTATGGCGGCCGAGCTGATTGACACGCGGGATCAGCTGCTGGCACTTTATAATTTGACTGAGGCGACGCGCCATTATGTGGGTATTGACGAGACGCTGGAGCGGCTGGCTTATGAAACGGCCAAGCTGGTGAAGGCGGAATCGGCTTTTCTGATTGTGGACTTGCCACAACGTCCCCGTTTGAAGGCGTATTATCCATCCAAGATGCTGGATGATGAGACGTTGACAAGCTGTTTGGGGATGATGCAGGCTAGCAAGCAGCCGTTTTTGTCTACGCGGGATACGGTGAGTGATGATCCGCCGTACCGCAGTTTGCTGCTGGTTCCGATGCAGGTGCGACAGTCAAAAACGGCCGTTTTGGGGGTCATGAACAAACTTGGCGACGATTTCATGTCACCCGATGTGAAAATGGCAAAAGCCATTGCCGACTACGCCGGTGCTCAAATTGAAAACGTCCTCCTTTTCCAGGCCAGCGTCGAGCAAACCAAGTTGCAAACGGAAATGGAGCTGGCGCAGCAAGTGCAGCTTCATTTGCTGCCGCGCAAGCCCCCCCACGTTGCCGGGCTAGATTTGTGGGCAGCCACCAAACCCGCCTCCCAGGTTGGCGGCGATTTTTACGACTTCATTGTCACCTCTGACCAGCCCTTTGCTTTTGCCATTGGCGACATTTCTGGCAAGGGGATGCCGGCCGCCCTGCTAATGGCAATGACCCGCACCGTGCTGCGTACCAAGCTCAACGCCGTGCCTATGCCATCGCCCGAAGACATCATTGGCCTGTCAAACGAAGAACTGTATGATGACTTCACCGAAGTCAGCATGTTTGCCACTGTTTGTCTGGGTCAATATTTCTCGGAAACGCAAACGCTGGTGTATGCTAATGCCGGGCATTCACCCGTCATTTATTGCCCGGCTCAGGGCAAGGCTGCCCTGTTGGAAGCCGATGGCACGGCCATGGGAATTTTGCCGGTCAGCTTTTCTCGCAACCAAACCATCCAGTTGCATCCCGGAGATGTGTTTCTGTTGGGCACGGATGGGTTGAATGAAGCCACAAACGAGCAACATGAAATGTTCGGCTATGAGCGTCTGTTGGCGCTTGTCGCCATGCTGGCCGACAAGTCGGCCGAAGAAATAGCACATGGTATTTATACCGCTGTTCGAGAATTTGGGACGGGCGAATTGCAGGATGATCAAACATTGCTCATTCTGAAATGTGTTCATTAATAGGAAGGGGTATCTACGTATTAGTCATCCCAAAGATCATACGAAGAAGCAAGCAATATGAATCAAACAGACACGATTAAACTCGAAGTACCTGCAAAGCATAAGTACCTCAATGTCGTTGGAGCCTGCATTACCTCTATTTTGGAACGAATGGAGGATATTGCCGAATCGGCCACGGTGGCATATGGCGTGGAGTTGGCGGTTCATGAAACGTGTACCAACATCGTGGAACATGCCTATGCTGGTATTAGTGGTCTTATTCACATGAGTATTACGATTGAACAGTCGCCGAAACGGCTTGTGATTGAGCTGAAGGATAACGGCCGTTCTTTTGACCCCGCCAAAGTACCGGAACCAAACCTGGAAGAGTCACAAGTTAATGGGTACGGACTTTTCCTCATGCACCAGCTTATGGATCGCGTTGATTATTACCCACAATCAGGACAAAATCGCTGGTATCTGGTTAAAAACCTAGAATCACGTATCGCAAGTTGAAGGAAGGATGATTGTAATGGCTAAAATTTTAGTGGTTGATGATGAACCAGTTACAAATCGGTTGCTTAGCTTGATGCTCCAGCGCATCAATCACAGCGTCATAACCGCCAATAACGGCATTGAAGCGTTGTCATATCTCGATAAAACACACATTGATCTCATGATAACCGACATCAACATGCCGGACATGAATGGCTTAACGCTGCTTGAGGAGCTGCGGGCTGACCAGCGGCATAAAAATATGCCCGTTATCGTTCTAACCGCCATCGGTCAAGAGCATATGTCGCAGTTAGCCGTTCAGAAAGGGGCGACAAATTTTCTCACCCGCCCCATTAGCTCGTGGGAATTGAAAGAGGCCGTCACCCACTGCTTACAAACGGCCTAATTTGCCGGTTTGGGGAGCCGTTAATGTGATTTGAAAGGTAAAGCCATTATCATAGTACCTAGTACTACAGTACCGTTGGTATAGAAGAACTGGGGAACTGAAATGGTTGCAAAAACAAACTTCAATCCAAATCTTATGCTTCTCGTTGTCATGGCGCTGGCTTCGGCTCTTATTGGTTCGCTAATCGTCAATTATCGCAATTATCAAATCAGTAAGCAGTATGAGATGTTTTTTAGTGCTAATTTGCTTGACCCTTTCAATTTAAGCAGCTACCCATCATCGTCTCAGGTGGCAACGGCATCGAATGAGCGATTGGTTGTATTTTTTGGCGATTCACGGGCACTAGAATGGCCGGCACCCGCCAGTACAGCAGAATGGCACTTTATCAACCGGGGTATTAATGCCCAAACGTCTGTCCAGGCGGCCGGCCGCTATGAACACCATATTGCCGCGCTGCAACCAGATGTTATTGTGGTGCAGGTTGGCGTGAACGACCTGCGGCTCATTCCGCTGTTTCCAGAAAAGCGTGACCAGATCATTGCCAATGCCAAGCGTTATATTGATGATATTGTGGCGCAGGCACTGGCAAATGATTCCAAGGTTGTGTTAAGCACCATTTTTCCGGTGGGCAAACCGTCGTTGGAGCAAAAGTTAACGGGTGAGTCGGTGGAGGTGATAACGGCCGTTCGTGAAGTCAACCAATACATCCGGTCAGTTGCCACCGACCAAGTAAAAGTGTTGGAAGCCGACCGAATTTTGGGCGATGCCACCGGCAGCATTGTCCGCGTGGAATACCATGAAGACTTTCTCCATATCAACAAACGTGGTTACGACGCTTTAAACCAAGAGTTGGTGCGAATTTTGTCAACCATGAATTAGGCTCTGTGGATATTTCAGAACCTGGCAAAACACATCTTCACCCATTGCCCTATAGGGGAAAATGATTGGGCAATGGGTGCATAGGTAACAAATCAGAGAAGTGATGCAACTGAATCCCGATGTTCCCACCCACGTCTGCCCAAACTGCTGCAATAACCGGGCAGTCGTTTTTTACCAGGTGGATCAACTTCCCATCCACACCGTGCAACTACTTCGCTCTCGTCAGGAAGCCCTGGATGCCCCTTTGGGAAACATCACCCTCGGTTTTTGCCACACCTGCGGCTTTATCACCAACCTGAGCTTCGACCCAGATACGCTGCAATACAACAACAATTACGACAACACCCGCCGCCACTCACACACCTTTAGCGGCTTTGAAAAAGAGCTGGCCGTTTACCTGGTTAATCGGTACGCCCTGCATGGCAAAACGATTTTAGAGATTGGCTGCGGTCAGGGTGAATTTATTACCACCCTGTGTGAAATTGGCAACAACGTGGGCGTGGGGTTCGACCCCGCTTTTGTGCGTCAGCGCAGCAGCGTGGGGCTAACCTCCCAGGCTGGCATTACTTTTATTCAAGATGTTTACTCGGAGAAATATGCCAACTATCGCGGTGATTTTGTTGTGTGCAAGATGACGCTGGAGCATTTGCCAGAAACGGCCGTTTTTCTCAACATGATGCGCCGCGCCATTGAGCCAAAAGCCAACCTAGAGCTAGAAACCATCCTCTTCTTTCAAGTCCCTAACACCCGCCACCTGCTCAACGAAGTCGCATTCTGGGACATTCACTACGAGCATTGCTCCTACTTCACCCCCGCTTCCCTGGGCTATTTGTTCCGGCAGCACAATCTGGAAATCCTAGACCTATACACCGGTTTTGACGACCAGTACATCATGATTGAAGCCCGCCCGGCAAACGGCCGTTTGTCCACCCCCCACCCCAACGAAGAACCCCTCGAAGAACTCGCCGACGATGTCGTCCACTTCACCAAAATCTACCCCCAAAAACTCAGCTACTGGCGCAACGCCATCAGCGAATGGCGTGCCAGGGGGCAAAAAGTCGTCCTCTGGGGTGCCGGCTCCAAATCCGTCTCCTTTCTCACCACCCTCGGCATCACCACCACCCACCTCAAATACGTCGTAGATGTCAACCCACGCAAAATCGGCACCCACATTGCCGGTACCGGGCAAAAAATCATCTCACCCCAGTTCCTAGAAATCTATCGCCCCGACATCGTCATCGTCATGAATCCCATCTACCAAGACGAAGTGCGCCACACCCTCTACGAGCTTGATCTAACTCCCCAAATCATTGGGGTCTAATGAAAACCCCGTGAGATCATCCGCCCAAGCGCGGCAACGTCATTATAATTGCCCATCAAAACATCCAATTACAGCAATTGGCTGAAACACGAATAGTTGACTCTCAATGATTGGGCATATGAACCTGCTGAATAACACCTTCGCTAACCAAACTGTTTTAATCACCGGCCACACCGGTTTCAAAGGCTCCTGGCTCACCACCTGGCTGCTGCAACTTAGGGCTAAAGTCGTTGGCTACAGCCTGCCCGATCTGCCCACCACCCCCAGCAACTTCGCTGCCATGCAGTTAGACCGCCGTATCACCGATATTCGTGGCGATATTCGTGATTATGCGAAGCTGCATCAGGTCATTGCCGAACACAAACCCAGCATTATTTTCCACCTTGCCGCGCAGCCCATCGTCCTCCACGCCGTGCGCCAGCCCAAAGAAAGTTTTGATGCCAACGCTGGGGGCACAGTTAACCTGTTGGAAGCTGTCCGCACCACCAACAGCGTCCGCGCCGTGGTTGCCATTACCACCGACAAGGTGTATCGCAACCAGGAATGGCTGTGGGGCTACCGCGAAAGCGACACGCTGGGCGGCCATGACCCCTACAGCGCCAGCAAAGCGATGGCCGAACTTGCCATTACCGCCTACCGCGAAACGTACTTTCCCGCCCACCGCTATGGTGAACATGGGGTTGCTATTGCCTCAGCGCGGGCGGGCAACGTCATTGGCGGAGGCGACTTTGCTGACTATCGGCTGGTGCCGGACTGCATGAAAGCATTGATGGCGGGGCAGCCGATTGAGGTGCGGAACCCCATCAGCGTGCGCCCCTGGCAGCACGTGCTGGAACCGCTAAGCGGCTATTTGTGGCTGGCGGCCAAGCTGCTGCATGAGGGAGCCGCCTTTGCTGAGGCGTGGAACTTTGGCCCGCTGGAGCAAAAGGGGATTACGACGCAGGCGGTGGCAGAGACGCTGATTGCGCTGTGGGGAAACGGCCGTTTTCTCCACGCCAACACCGACCATCTGCCAAAAATCGAAACCGGCCTCCTGCGGCTCAGTTGGGACAAAGCCGCTGCCCGGCTCAACTGGCGACCCGTGTACAGTTGGGAAGAGGCATTGGCGGAAATTGTGGCCTGGTTCCAGGCTTGGCAACAACAAAAAGATATGTATCAGATTTGTTGCAACCACATTGAAGCGTATATCCAGCAAGCCCGCGACTTAAAATTAGAGTGGTCATTGTAAAAAAAGGTCGGCACTGGGCGGCTAGGATTGTTCATTTGCCAGCGGCAAGGTAAAGGTAAAGGTGCTGCCCTGACTCAGGCCCTCACTGTGAGCGGTCATATCGCCGCCCATCGCCCAGACAAGGCGGCGGGCGATGGCGAGGCCAATGCCGCTGCCGCCACTTTTGCGAGCGCGGGAATGATCAACCCGGTAGAAACGCTCAAACAGAAAGGGAAGCGCGTCGGTGGGGATGCCGCTGCCGGTATCGCGGACGGCCACATGGGCAAATTGCTCGCTACGGCTAAGGTGAATAGTGATGGTGCCGTGGGGCGGCGTGTAGCGGATGGCATTGCTGAGCAAGTTGAGCAGCACCTGAGCAGTACGGTCGGGGTCGGCGTGAACAAAAATGGGGGTTTCCTTTCCTTCCACCACAACCAGTAGCTGCCCCGCCACAAGCTGGGGTTGGATCTGCGTTAAAACTTGCTGCACAGTTCGACGGAGGAAAAACGGCCGTTTTTGCATCTCAATTGCCCCCGCCTCCACCCGCGAAAGCGTCTGCAAATCATCCACCAGCCGCTGCATCCGCTGCATTTCGGCGTGCATGGGAGCATAGGTTTCTTCGCTACTGAGAAACAACCCATCCATTAACCCCTCAAGAAAGCCAATCATGCTGGTCAAGGGGGTTCGCAGTTCGTGGCTCACGTTGCCGATAAGAGTAATGCGCTGCTCCTCAATGGTTGCCAACGCTTGCGCCATCTGGTTAAAGTGGGTGGCAACGCTGGCAAGTTCGGCACTGTCGGGAATGGGAATGCGCTCGTCATAACGGCCATTGGCAATGCGCTGGCTACTGCTGGCAAGCTGGTTGAGCGGGTGTAAAATTTGCCGTGCCAGTGCCAGGCTGCTAAACCAGCCGACGAAAATGGCACCGATGGTACCAACCAAAACGGCCGTGATGATGGTGCCGCGAAAAGTGTCTAGCAAAACGGCCGTTGCCACTTCTGCCCCCGCCGGGTCACTCGCCTCCGCCAAATGCTGAACCTCCGCCAAAATCGGCTCCGGCACCACCATGCGCGTCACAATCTGCGTCATCAACAGCACCAGCGTTGCCCCGGCAATCACCACCGCCATATTGCCACCCACAATTCGCCATTTCAACTGTCGCCACATCGGGCCACTCTCCTGTATATCTGATTGCTGGTTGTTAGTGGCTGGTACAAACCACCAGCCGCTAGCAATCCTTATCTATCTGGATCATCCACAAACTTATATCCCACCCCGCGTACCGTTTCAATCAACACCTTGCCCGTTGCCTCCTGCAATTTGCGCCGCACCTGCCCCACATAGACATCTACCACGCGCTCGGTGCCATAGTAGTTTGCTCCCCACACTTGGGTCATCAATTGGTCACGGGTCAGCACCCGGCCGGCGTGCCGCACCAATGCCCACAGCACCTGGAACTCTGTCGCTGTCATATCCAAGGCCTTGTCACCTGCATAAGCCACATGACCATCAGGATCAATGGCAATATTTTGAAAGCGGGTTAGATGTGAACGAAACGATGTGGCGCGTCGCCGCCGCAGCAACGCCTCCACCCGCGCCACCAACTCACGCGGGCTAAAGGGCTTGGTCAGGTAATCATCAGCCCCCAATTGCAAACCGGTAATGCGGTCAACCTCTTCGCCGCGAGCCGTTAACATCAAAATGTACACGTCTGACCATTCGCGCAGCCGCACCGCTACATCTAGCCCATCCATACCGGGCAAGTTCAAATCGAGAACAATGAGATCGGGAGGAGATTGTTTGGCTAAAGCCAGGGCATCTAGCCCGTTATCACTGCTGATCACGGTGAAACCAGCATTGGTCAGATAGGTACGGATGATCGTTAGGATGCTGCTCTCGTCTTCGACAACCAATATTTTTCCTTTCATAGGAGCCTCTCTCTTTATTTTTCTCTCAGGCAGAGGAATTAGACCAAAATCCTTACATTCCTCTTACATACTCCTTACCTGGCTTTTGCAAAGGGTAGGTATGATTCTTACCGTAAAGAATCAATGTTACACCCAACCTGAGAGGAACAGCTTCATGCTTTTGAAATATTTCTATGACCAAAATTTAGCCCATGCTTCGTACATGGTTGGCTGCCAGCGCACGGGCGAGGCTATTATTGTAGACCCGGCGCGTGATATTACGCCATATTTGGAAACGGCCGTTAAAGAAGGTATGCGTCTTGTCGGAGCCGTTGACACCCACATCCACGCCGACTACGTTTCCGGTGCCCGCGAACTGGCCGAACGCACCGATGCCACCCTCTATTTGTCCGACGAAGGGGACGAAAACTGGAAATATCTGTTTGCCGACCAATACAACCACAAACCGCTCAAAGATGGCGACACCTTTATGGTTGGCAACATCAAATTTGAGGCCATGCACACCCCCGGCCACACCCCGGAGCATATGGCCTATATCATCACCGACATGGGTGGCGGGGCTGACCGACCAATGGGGATTTTTACCGGCGATTTTGTCTTTGTTGGCTCTGTCGGCCGGCCGGATCTGCTGGAAAAAGCGGCCGGCGTTGCCAACACCGCTGCTGCCGGAGCCATGCAAATGTTTGCCTCACTCAATCGGTTTAAGGAGCTGCCCGACTACATGCAGGTATGGCCGGGTCACGGTGCGGGCAGTGCCTGCGGCAAGGGGCTAGGTGCCATTCCCTCCAGCACGGTTGGCTATGAGAAGCTGTTCAACCCGATGTTGGGCTATGACGACATTGAAGAGTTTGTGTCGGCACTGCTGGACGGGCAACCCGAACCACCCACCTATTTTGCGGTGATGAAGCGGGTCAACAAGGAAGGGCCGGCCGTCCTGGGTGGATTTACGATGCCGCAAGAGATGAAAACGGCCGTTTTGCCGCAAATCATTAACGACGGCGCGATGATCATTGACACCAATACGCTCGACACCTTCGCCAAAGCCCATGTACCCGGCACCATCAACATCCCCACTGGCAGTCTGGCTGCCTGGGCCGGCTGGCTGGTAGATTACAACAAGCCAGTCTATTTGGTTGCGGCGCGGGACGAGGTGGAAACGGCCGTTAAAATCCTGGCCGAAATCGGTATTGACGAAGTGGCTGGCTACTTTGATGCAGACTCCGTGCAAGCTGCGGGGCTGATGACCGAGTCTTATGAAACGGGAACGGCCGTTGAACTGGCCGAACAAATCAAAAAGGGCGAAGTCACGCTGGTAGACGTGCGAAATCAAGCCGAATGGAACGAAGGCCACCTGCCAAACGCCAAACATATCATGCTCGGCACATTATCCAAACGCGCAGGAGAAGTTGTCAACGGCCATCCCATCGTCGTCCAATGCCGCTCTGGTGCCCGCTCCGCCATTGGTGCCAGCATCCTACAAGCACACGGAGCCAAGCGCGTCATAAACCTCGCTGGCGGCTACATAGACTGGACAGCCGCAGGATTGCCTATCGAACCATAATCGTTAGACACAGATAGCCAGTGAGAATGGGAGCGCACTGGCTATCTAATCGGGTACACAAAACAAAATAGTGCATCAAAAGGAGAGAAAGAGAAATGTTTGAATGGCTTTTGCAACCGTGGCCCTGGTACATCAGCGGCCCACTCATTGGGTTAACTGTACCCCTCCTGCTCGTGCTTTCCGGCAAGAGCTTTGGCATTTCCAGCAGCCTACGCTACATCGGCTGCGCCATCGTCCCACGCAGCAAGCTCGCTTACTTACGCAGCATCGCCTGGCGTCAGCACAGTTGGAACCTCATCTTCGTCCTCGGCGTTGCCATTGGCGGCTTTGTCGCCAGCCATTTCTTATCGGCAGCACCCGTCTCCTTCCTCCCCGACAGCTATCAAAGTGTTACCGGTGTCATTGCTCTTGCCATTGGCGGCATTCTTATCGGCTTTGGCACCCGCTATGCCAACGGCTGCACCTCCGGCCACACCATCATGGGGCTTTCCCTGCTCAGTTGGCCCAGTCTCGTTGCCTCCGTCTTCTTTTTTGTCGGCGGCCTGCTTTCCACCAACCTCATCGTTCGCTGGCTCTTTGCCGGGTAAGGAGAAATTCTGATGCGACAGCTTTACATCCTCTTAGTTGGCATATATTTCGGCATCGTCTTGGTCAAATCAGAAGTTGTTTCCTGGTTCCGCATTAGCAAAATGTTCCAATTCCAGGAAGCCCATATGTACCTCATCATCGCTTCGGCCGTGGTTGTGGGAGCCGTCTCCGTCTTTTTGCTCAAGCGGTTGAATGCCCACACCATTTTTGGTGAAGACATCATGCCCCAGGCTAAGCCGTATCAGAAAGGTGTTATTATTGGCGGCACCTTGTTTGGCATCGGCTGGGCCATCACCGGCGCATGCCCTGGCCCTATCTATGCCCAAATTGGCAGCGGCAACCTGTTGGCAATTGTTACCTTCCTCGGCGCATTGGGTGGCATGTTCCTTTACGCCGTCTTGCAACCCAAACTTCCCCACTAATTTTTCATGAATGTAGGGCAATTTGGCAAATTGCCCTACATTCACAGACAAAGCGAACGGGTGCCGGTTTTGCTATAAAACAGGCATAATTTGCGGCGAGGAATTGGGGTGATAAACGGCCGTATATACCGCCAACATCTCTTGATTCATGCGTGACGCGCCATAACGTTGTGCCATTTGCCAACTAGTTTCACCCCAACGGGCTGCAATCTCCGGGTTTTGCAACAGCCAAACTAGCTGCTGCGCCATGGCCGCGCTGTCATTCGGCGGCACAAGCAATCCATTCTGGTGGTCATGCACCAACTCCGGCATACAGGTTGCGTTCACCGCAATCACGGGCAAACCGCAAGCCATCGCTTCTAACACCACAATGCCAAATGTCTCAATCTGTGAAGCCGTGATAAAGACCGAAGCCAGCCGATAAAGACCGGGCAAATCGCCATCAGGCAGCACATAGCCGGGAAAGTGGCAATATTCGGCAATGCCCAAATCCTGACTAAGCTGTAGCAAGCTTTGCCGCTGGCAACCATCGCCGATCACGAGAAACTGCACCAGCATCTGCTTTTTCACCTGTGCCACAGCGTGTAGCAACAAATCTACCTGCTTCTCGACATCCAAACGGCCAACATGCAAAACGACCGGTAAATCAGGGTCAAGGCCATATTTGCCGCATAGCCGGATATATTCTGATGGCTCGGTTGGCATGGGTCGAAACTGTTGCTGGTTAAGCCCATAGTTCACAACTTGCACCGGCTGATGCAGGCGTTGCTGGATGATTTGGGCAATGGTTTGCGTAGGCGCAATAACGGCCGTACAGTGGCGCAAAAACCAGCGGGCATATTGCCAGGTAATGGCTTCTACTAGTTGTGGCAACCCCAACACCTTTGGCATATACGCGGCCGCAAACCAGGGCAATTGGTGGGCTGTAAATACCACCGGGATTTGTAATCGCTGTGCCGCCTGTAGCCCAATCAGCCCCAGACCAAAAGCTTCATGCAAATGAATGACATCTGGTTTGAACCGTAGTAACTCAACCCAAACTGCCCGCTGCGGCCACAGCAAAAAACGCTGCCCGATACGGTAGGGGTTGTGGTGAGATGGAAGCCGGGTAATTTGCAGGTTCCCTGATTTAGTTGTGTACCCTTTGGCCTGGTCACTAGCCGATAAGACCAAAACCTGATGCCCATTGGCGGCCTGTCCCGAAGCCAACTGCTGCACACTTAACGAAGCTCCGCTAATCATCGGCGGATAAGATTGACAAAGGTGAACGATTCGCATGGTAATCCTCTCTTAAAAAATAGAACGCGGACAAACACGGATGAACACGGATGAACTTGGTTAGCATTTAGCAGCTAAAAACTTTCGCCACAGGACAAACATCATAGCGGCGGCAACCAAGATGCCTACCCAAACAGACCAAGACAGTTGAAAACCATAAGCGCCAATGGCCGTCATTAACACAAGCCCTGGGAGTCGCCCTATCAGATTTGCCGCAAAAAATTGCCGGTTTGTTAAACCGCTCAGACCAGCCACATAGTTCATGACATCGGCCGGGAAAATGGGGAGCATAAAGGCGAACATAAAGAAAAGTGTCCCTTTGCGGGTTGAGACGGCCTGCCACTTGTTTAATATTTCGGGCGGCACCAGCCGTTCTACCACAGGCCGCCCCGCCCACTGCGCCAACAAAAACGCCCCCTGGCTGCCACCAACGGTTGCCAACAGGTTGATGCTAAAAGCGGTGGGGAAACCATAGACATAAGCACCGCCAATCATCAAAATATGGCCAGGGATGGCGGCTACAATAACCTGCAAGACCAGGACGATGCCCAGCACAATGGGGCCAGCCATGCCAAACTGCTCTAAATAGGCGATGACAGCGTCCCGGTTGCCCACGATTTGCAAGAGTGCCCAGATGGGTTGACGGAAGATGATGAGGGCGATGAGGAGGAGACAAACGGCCGTTCCTCGCAACCACCACGCCTTTTTCCAGCTAGAAACTTGGGGTAAATGAACAAAACGAGATTGTACAAGCATGATACACACTCCTTTAAATGCCTTGTGCCTGTTCACAGCCTCCCCCTTTAGGGATAGCTTCCCGCACCCTTTTTCGTTACAATTCAGTAGTCTGCATACAGTATGCACAAAGCGTCTCGGTTTTTCTGTCTGAAATATACGGCCTGGCACAGGTGAATCTACCAAAATTGGTAGATTTCATTCATACACAGAGGATTGATCATGAATCGTCAGGAGTTGGGTCAGTTGGTGGCGGCTCTACGCAAAGAGCATTTTGATGAGTATGGAAATCGTTACACGCAGGCTAAATTGGCAGAAAAGGCCCAGGAACTAAACCCCCAAACACCGCTCAATGAAATTGTCATCGGCAAAATTGAACGAGGTGAGCGAGCCACTTTGGATGAGGACACGCTGCTTAGCCTGGCCGACGCGCTGGCGTTGACCATTGGTGAGCGGCATATCTTTTTTCTCCTGGCAACAGGGCTTGACAATGAACAAATGTTTCCTGCACCGGAAAGTGCTCCCTCCATTTTAGATAAGACCATGCAGATACTGGCTGACATTCAACTGCCAGCTCTTTTGTTGGACTGCTATTTAGATGTCATCGCGGCAAACCACATGTTGCTGCAAATGTACCAAACGACAGCACTCGATCTCCATCATTTGGCCGGACAACCATCCAGTTTCAACTTGCTTTGGCTTATCTTCTCAGACTTTTTTGCGCCAATACGCTCGCAAATGTCCCAGCAGCAGTGGCACAATTTTGCCGTGGGCAACGTCATTTATTTTCGCCGCACGACGCTACCGTATCGTATGACAGATTATTTTGCTAATTTGTTGGCTCAATTGCGACGGGAACGGAATTTTCGCTGGTTTTGGGAACAGGTTTTTTATGAGGAGCAGCGGTATTTTGTGGGCGGAGAATCGTTTCAGATGGGGTCGCCAGATGTGGGGCGGTATCGTTTTTTGACCGCCCCACTGGTTATGTTAACCCCTTTTGGTAATTTGGAGATCGTTACGCACATTCCCCGCGACCGGGAAACGGCCGTTTCCTTCCAAAAGCTCGCCCAACAAACCCCATCCGCTGTTCTCCAACTGTCCACTTGGCCGGAAAAATCGCTGGCAGCGTAAAGCTTTGCGGTTTATCAGGCAAGCTGTTGGAACAGCGGCTGCAAAGCCGGATAAAGCTGGCGATAAAGCTGGTACTGCTTCTCATAAGCTGCCACCGCTGGCGAAACCCCCGTCCGCCCCGTCACCCGCACCAGTTGGGCACACGCTTCGGGCACCGAAGCAAACGCACCAACCCCCACCGCCGCCAAAATGGCCGCCCCATACGCTGCCCCTTCCGTCGTGTTCACCGTCACCAACTCCGCCCCCAGCACATCGGCCAAAATTTGCCGCCACAGCGGGCTGCGCGTGCCACCGCCCGAAGCGCGAACCTGGTTGACGTTGGCTAAACCGGCACGTTTCATCAGTTCAAAGCTGTCGCGCAGACCAAAGGCCACCCCTTCCAGCACGGCGCGGGTCATGTGTGCCTGGGTGTGGCGCACCGTCAACCCCACAAACGCCCCCCGCGCCAGCGGGTCGGGATGGGGGGTGCGCTCGCCGGTGAGGTAGGGCAAAAAGAGCAGGCCGTCGCTGCCGGGGGGAATATTGGCCGCTGGAGCCAGCAGGTCGTCAAAGCCAACGCCGGGAGCCAGGGTATCGCGGTACCAGCGCAAGCTGCCGGCCGCCGACAGCATCACCCCCATCAGGTGCCATTTATCTGGTACGGCGTGGCAAAAGGCGTGGAGCCGCCCCTCTGGCTCAATGATGGGCTGGTCGCTGCTGGCAAAAACAACCCCCGACGTGCCTAAACTGAGGGCGACAACCCCATCCACCACGGCTCCCGTACCCACGGCGTTGGCCGCCTGGTCGCCACCGCCCCCGACGATGGGGATGCCTGCGGGAAGGCCAGTGGCTTGAGATGCAGAGGGGGAGAGGGTGCCGGTAACGGCCGTTCCCTCAAACGTCGGCGGCAACCAAGCCGGGTCAATCCCCAGTGCCGCCACCAACTCGGCCGACCAATCCCGCTGGCGCACATCAAAAAGCTGCGTCCCCGCCCCGCCCGCCTTGTCGCTGGCAAATTCCCCCGTCAGCCGGTAGCGCACATAATCCTTGGGCAGCAAGATGTGGGCGATTTGGGCATAAATTTCCGGCTCGTTGTTTTTGACCCATAGAATCTTGGGGGCGGTGAAGCCGGTCAAGGCATCGTTGCCGGTCACATCAATGAGTCGCTGCTTGCCAAAAACGGCTCGCATTTCATCACATTCGGCGGCGGTGCGCTGGTCATTCCACAAAATGGCCGGGCGCAGCACCTCCCCCGCTTTGTGCAGCAGCACCAGGCCGTGCATCTGCCCTGTCAGGCCAATAGCAGCAATGCTGTCAGGGGTGACATTGGTTTTTGCCATCACCCCCCGAATGGCCGCACACGTCCCTTCCCACCACAGCAGCGGCGACTGCTCCGACCACAGCGGCTGGGGCGTTTCATACCCATATTCCGCCGCCGCCACACCAACCACCGCCCCCGTCTCATCCATCAACAACGCCTTCGTCGCCGTCGTCGAACTATCAATGCCAACAAAATATCGCATTTATGGTGACCTTGTAAAAGCTACATCATCAATAAAGAAGCTGCTGACAACACTGGAATCTGTTATCAGCAAAAACTCCATCGTCACACTATGACCCACAAAGTCCGCTAGGTCAACCGTAGCCGTCTGCCAGCCGTTGGTGACCTCACTGATGCACAAATCACTTCGCAACACCACATTCCCATCCAGCAGCACATAGACAAAATCAAACCCACACGCATCATCCGAGCGAATCTGATAATAGAACTCAAGGTAAAGCGGCCCTGTGGCATCAGTCAGGAAAAACGTCTGCGACAATGAGCTAATTTCATCATCCACACCACCCAGCCAAGCCACCCAACTACCGGAGCGGGCGTTAATCGGTAGCCCACTGTTCACAATTAACGGTATACCATTAAAAGAGTCTTCAAACCAGTCAACGTTTCGGCCTTGCTCAAAATTGCCGTTAGGAACTGTGGGCAATGATGAATTAGGTGTTGCCGTTGGTGTGGGTGACGGCGTGAAGGCTGGGGTTGGTGTCGAGGTAGGTATGGGCTTCATAGTGGGAGTTACTATGGGCGTGGGTGATGCTGTAGCTGTAGGGGCTGAGGCAGTGGGCGTAGCTGTTGGGTGCGGATGAACGGCAAACTTCCAATTATTAGCTATAACTGGCAAAAAGACATGCCCATCTTTTGATGCTACTTCATAACGAGTAGACTGTATATCAAAGACACCGCTCTCACCATCAACTCTTACTGCTATAAGTTCTGTATCTGATAAGCTGGCATTCAAAGGAACTCTAACCGTTAAGTCGATCACTGTTTTCTCGCCAGCTTCTAAATATATGTTTTGGGGAAAACCTTGAGTTTCAATCCAATCAGCCTGTGAATCAATATTTATAACGAAATGGTCAGAATATAAACCAAAGTTGCCTATTATAATTTCATAATTGATGATTTCTCCTCTTTCAACCTCTTGGTAAAAAGGCACGCTGATTTGCACTTCATATGGGTAAACAATTTTGTTTGATTCTGCTAGGTCTAACTCATTGGTCGCTGAAGTTAACATCGAAGGCATATCAATAGTCAGTGGTGCATTATGCGTATTTGAGGTCCCAATTGTCCCGCCTCCATGAAAAAGTAGCTTGTTCCAATCCTCATAACTTTTCAGTGGGATGTTAGTAATTCTATCACCATTTATATCATATTTGACGGGATCGGCTTCGATCCCGGATTCGCAATTCCAATTAATCTGGTTAACAGATATATCCCAAATAATGTCATCTGGGCTCCATATAAACCTGCCTCGGCAATGTCGTGCTGTTCCATATTTTATGCTTGATTTTGTAAGGCCATCTCCCTCATACAACATTTCCTCATTTAATGATGGGAGAGCATATTGTGAATAATCAAATACTCTATTCCCTGCACCTGCCCATAAACCAGATTGGAAATAATAGGTCATGACACTTAGATAGTTTGGCTTATAATTCATATCTTGATCTGGCTCACTTATAACAGACGTTGCAGGACCACCATGCGTCAAACCTAGATTGTGGCCTAATTCATGCATGAATGTCCCCGCTTTTTGATAAACAGTTCCCTTGTCGCCAAATGTGTCGGAATCCCGGCAGTTCGTTGAATTTTTTGACCAACCACCCAACGTAACCATAAAGGTGTTACTTGGTACACCGATGGATCGACCACTACGACAACCTTCCTCAAACAGATAGTATCCGAAAATGCCATAATGAAAAATTGGGATTCGAGAAAGCGATCTATTAGCCCGTATTATTT
Organism: Ardenticatenaceae bacterium; assembly: GCA_020634215.1. Classification (GTDB taxonomy): domain Bacteria; phylum Chloroflexota; class Anaerolineae; order Promineifilales; family Promineifilaceae; genus JACKCD01. The sequence goes on from JACKCD010000017.1 coordinate 28,945, forward strand.
GCCCTATAATTGACAAATTCGAGTTGTTGATATCTACATTTTCCTCTTCTGTACCTGGTATTAAGTACGGATATTGAGTTACAGTTCCAATAGCATTAGCCATGCTGAATTGCCCCCAAGTTTCCCCTTCAATATAGCTCCCATCGTTTGATACCTTGGTAGGATTCATAATACTCTCTGGCCCATTATCTACATGCAAAACTATCCTTTCATATGGATTGTGCCAAAAAGCAGCAACAACACGATTGATGGCCTCTTGTTCTGGTTGCATTCCAAGAATAAAATCAACTTCCACAAAAACATCTTTGCGCCTGAAATCCGCACCCATTGCTGGCAAGTTAACGAATACGCCATCTGTATGTGTATAGCCAAAATATTCCCAAGCGTCAGGCAAAGCATCCCCATCACAGTCATTAGCATGGCTAAGTCCTTCAACAGCTACATCGACTGAACTGCCATTCACAACAATAGTTTGCGTATCCCGCACAAACGTATAATGATTAGAATCATTTGAATATTGGAGTCCTAATGTATATTGACCTGGCTGGACATTCAAAAATTGGAAGTAGCCCGAGGCATCAGAATATGTATATTGAGTATTCCCTTGTGAGTTCTTTAGGGAGAATAAGATATCACTTATTCCCTTCAAACCACACAAATCAAGCGCATAACCACTAACTTTATGCGATGTGGTAGGATTAACAGTCGTACATTGAATATTGCTCCAAGGGCTGTTGCCAGCATCATTTCTAGCTTGTACACGATAACACCAACTGCCATTTGAACGTCCAGAGGCCGCATAACTGGTACCAATAGTAGTTTGAATCGTGGTCCAACTACCGTTATTAAACTGCTCCTGTAAGGCATAATTCACGGCTCCCGTTGAACTTGACCAACTTACGCTATAGTCTCCATTTTGATCAGAATTGGAAATGCTGTTGAGTGTTGGTGCCGCAGGGGGAACAGGGGTATTGACAGTAGTGCACTGAATATTGCTCCAGGGGCTGTTGCCAGCATCATTTCTGGCTTGCACACGGTAACACCAACTGCCGTTTGAACGTCCAGAGGCGGTATAGCTGGTACCAACGGTAGTTTGAATGGTAGCCCAACTGCCGTTGTTCAACTGCTCTTGCAGGACATAATCCACGGCTCCCGTTGAGCTTGACCAGCTTACAGTATACTCTCCATTTTGATCGGAATTGGAAATGCTATAGAGTGTTGGTGTCGCAGGGGGAACTGGGATGTTGACAGTGGTGCATTGAATATTACTCCAAGAGCTATTGCCAGCATTGTTTCTAGCTTGCACACGATAACACCAACTGCCATTTGACCGCCCAGAAGCAGTATAGGTCGTGTCAACACCAATATCAACCGTATACCAACTGCCACTATTGAACTGCTCTTGTAAGAGATAGTCTATGGCTCCAGCCGAGCTTGACCAGCTCACGCTATAATCCCCATTTTGGTCGGTGTTGGAAATGCTATAAAGTGTTGGTGCCACGGGAGGGGACGATGCACGCCAGAGAAAAATATCCCGCATATTATTAGTATCACCACCTACCAAATTATCAGCCCACGTTTCAAAAACAACCAAGCTACCGTCACCAGATAGGGCAGGCTTTCGGGCATCATTATTGGCGAATGCACCATTATTCTCAGAAACAAGCACCACCTCATTAGTCAGACGACTATAGCGATAAATCTGGTAGCCAGAAACATTAGGGTAGTTTGCAAAATGACCTTGCGTCGTGAAAACAACGTAGTTCCCATCATCACTTATTCGACTCTCCAAGCTATTATCAGAACTTGGAAACTCCACCGTAGATATCCAAGTTGTTTGATTTGTGGCTGAATCATGTACAAAAACCTGACGTTCGTTTCCTGAATTATCAAGTCCCCCGGTCGAAACAAAAGCCAAATACCTGCCATCGCTTGAGATTGAAGGTGTATCTCCTCCTGTCTGTGACTGAACACCCCCACTATCAACAGAACGCCGTACAGTAGTACCAGTATTGCGATTATAAACAAAAACATCCCCTGAGTTATTGGTATCACCTGTAACTAAGTTATTGGCATATGAAAGAAAAGCGACAAATTGACCATTGCCTGAAATAGCAGGTACTGGAGATCCAAGATTTCCCTTTACGCCCTGCGAGCTTATTGAAACCAATTGGGTTTGGTTTGTCTGTCGGTCCCGCACATAAATATCCGAAGCACCATCAAAATCATTGGCGGCAAAGTTGGTTGCCGACGACGAAAAGGCAACATAGCGTCCATCATTTGAAATAGATGGAGCGAGTGAAGCAGCATTGCCCTGTGCCCCACTTGAAGAAACAGACACGCGTTCTATGCCTTCTGTAATGCGGTCATATACAAAAACGTCATATGTGTTATTAGTGTCTCCTGAAACTAGATTGCTAGCAATGGATCTAAACGCAATATATCGTCCATTAGCAGAAATAACGGGATGATCGGATGCGCCATTTCCCTCCTGTCCAGACGCTGAAACAGAAACCCGCTTTGTTGTTCCCGTCCCTGTGTCATGAAAAAAAACATCCCATGTGCCATTTGTATCGCCTGTCACCAAGTTACTCGCAAACGAATCGAAAACAACAATCCCATCATTGCTAATATCACCATACGACGAGATGTCATTACCAAGGCTACCTGAAGAAGATACAGAAACAAGCTCTATTGAACTGGCCGGAATTACAGAGGCATTCGTCGCGTTAAACGCAACGAGCAATAGCGTAAACAATGCTAAGTGGTTCTCTCGCCAAATGGTTAAGCTATAATATGGGGCAAGGTCATCTAGGTCATCTAATCGGGCAAAGGAGTTAGTAGAGCCAATGCGACCACGAGTAAAATTGCGGCCTCTTTCACCAGAGGAAGAAACAGAAGTCCGAAAATTAGCAAACGCGCAAAATGCGCCTGCCAAACTGGTCAAACGAGCGACCATTCTTGTCAACATGTTGGATGATGAAAACTTGTTAGCCACAGATGCCGGCGTGCGTGCCGGTTTTAGCACCGCCATTGGAGCCGTGTGGGTCAGACGCTTTAATGAGAAAGGGATCGCGGGACTACAAGATCTGCCCCGTTCCGGCTGTCCCCGCACCCATGATGAGAAAGTACGGAGCCGATTAATCGGTTTGGCGTTGCAAAAACCACCGACCTTGGGCTATCCCTTTGCTATGTGGAGCTTGGAACGCTTGCAAACAGCCTTTAAAGAAAGGGAGGGATTGCATTTGTCAGATTCAACGATATGGGAGTGGATGGAAGCAGAAGGATTTCAATGGAAGCGGCAGCAAAGTTGGTTCCACGATGTGGAAAAACACGACCCCGAATTCGTGGAAAAAAGGGGGCCATTATCCGATGCTACCACGAACCACCAGCCGAGACACGGGTAATTTGCGTTGATGAAATGGGACCGATAGCTGTGAAAACATATCCAGGAGAGGCATGGCAACAGGGGTCGAATCGGGCAACCTTCGAGCCGGATTATGGACGGCGGGGAATGGTGTGGGTTCATGGTGCCTTCGAGCCAGCCACAGGTCAAGCGGCCATTGTGCTAAGTCCGAAGCGAGACAGTGTGAGTCACATTCAATTACTGGAAAAAGTAATTACTGAGTTTCCCAGTCAGCGATGGATGATTATTGAAGACAATTTGAGCACACATAGTAGCCGGGAAACGCAACTGGCTTTAACAGCGTGGCCGGAAATTCAAGTGCAATTCACCCCCAAATATGCGTGTTGGCTCAATTTGATTGAGCCATGGTGGAAGCAATTGCGTTCTTTAGCACTCAAGGGTCGGTGCTTTACCGACATGAATGAGCTAACAGAAGCTCTCAATCACGCTTTGAGCTACTGGAATGGGCATTGCCATCCCTATATTTGGAAAAAAAGGCCACAGGAGCAGGCTTTTCTTGAGCCAATTGGTGGCTTCGGTGTTTACAGGCCAACTGACAACTTAGCTATTTAGCGAGAGAACCACTAAGATGACGATAAATACAACCTGCTTTCGGGATGGAGTACGTTTTATTGAGGGCTTCATGGCGTTGTTCCTTTGTAGAATCGCTACGATTCTTGACTGGTAGACTCAAAACAATGTCTGGATTTTACTATTTGCTTCTCGTGTGGTCAAAATTTCATCCCAATCCCCCATTGTGCCACAGCAGAAACAGCAGCGGCAGCCAGCCGATGAGGGCGACGACAAGCAAATAACGCTCCATGTCGCGCCACAGCTTGGCGGTGAGGTCGGCGTGGCTTTGTTCGTAGAGGCGGAGGAGGAGGGCATTGGGGTCAGTTTGGAGATTGTGGGTGGAAACGGCCGTTTCCACCCCCCGCCAATAATTCCCCACCTGCCGCACCGCCACCATCCCCTGCACCGGCCCATCCCACGCCGCAAAATCGGTAATGGTCAGCTCCTGCGAACCCGTCACCACCCACAGCGTAATTGGGTCACGCTCGCGCCAGCCCGGCGGCACCACCGGAGCCACAATGTAGTCGTAACTGTAATAGTAACCGTCGCTGTCTACGCCGGTGTCGGTGTAGGTGGCGCTGTAGTCGGGCAAAATACGGCCGTTTCTAAACTGCCGATACCCCGGTGTCACATCGTCGGTCGCTTCTTCCACCCGCACGTTTTCCAGCGGTGGGTAGCGCGTTAGGTCAAGGTAGGGGCGGCCGACCAGGTAGCCAAAGAAGATGCCGCCCAGCGCGGCCAGCGGCAAATAGGCGTAGGTGAACCATTCCAAAAAGTCGGGTGGGATGAGGGGGTAGCGGTTGAGGAGAACGGCCGTTAATCCCAAGCTTACCCCAATCAACAGCAGCATATACGGAATGAGCAGCCACGAACCCGACCAGTAGCCGCTGAGCAAACCGGCCGTTGCCAGCCCCACCCCCGCCAGCGGCCACAGCAGCAGCAAATAGAAAAACGGCAACCAGCGATTTCTTTGCATCCTCACCTCATGTCATTTCGACGAGTCTTCGAGGAGAAATCCCGCTCGCACGGCCGTCGTCAACGGGATTTCTCGGAGGACCTCGAAATGACATGTTTACCCGTTTATTTGTTCACCCCCACAAATTTGCCCTACCGCACACCCAACAGTAGCTCCACCACCAGCTGATCAAGCCGTTCATACGGCTGGCCGCGCCGCCCCAACGCCGGCCGATCAAACGCATAATTCCGCAAAGCCGCCGCCTTTTCCGGTGAATAGCCACCTTGGAATCCATCCATGCTGCCATCGTCGGCATGAATGTGCGCCAGCAGCTCCTGAATTTCAACGTCGGCGTTAAACCGCGCCACCTTTTCTTTCAAAATCAGATAGGTTCGCATACAGCCCCGCGCAAATGCCTTCACGTCGTCATAGTCAGCGGTGCGGTAGGCATGGGCATCAAAATGGCGGCTGGCATCATAGCCATTATCTTCTAATAGCCGCACCAGGAAAAAGGCACTCTTTAGATTGACCGAACCGAAGCGAAAATCCTGATCATAGCGGCCAAACGCCTGGTCGTTCAAATCAATATGAAACAGCTTGCCCGCCTCCATCGCCTGCGCCACGTGGTGGGTAAAGTTCAGCCCGGCCATATGCTCATGCGCCACTTCGGGGTTCACCCCCACCATATCAGGGTGATCCAACGTTTCGATAAAGGCCAGCATGTTGCCCGTGGTGGCGTTGTAGATGTCGCCACGCGGCTCGTTGGGTTTGGCTTCCAGGGCAAACTTAAGGTCATACCCCTGGTCAAGAACGTATTCGCAGAGGAAATTCATTGCTTCGCGGCTGCGCTTGATCGCCGTAACGGGGTCTTTGCCCGCATCCGTCTCCGTTCCTTCCCGTCCGCCCCAAAAGACATAGATTTTAGCCCCCAGTTCCACCCCCAAATCAATGGCGTTCATCGTCTTTTGCAGCGCATAGGCCCGCACTTGGGCATCATTGCTGGTAAAAGCCCCGTCGCGGAAGGCGGGGTCGCTAAACAGGTTAGTGGTCGCCATCGGCACCACGATGCCAGTATCAGCCAATGCCTGCTTGAAGTCGCGCACAATCTGGTCGCGCTCGGCGGCAGTGGCGGTGATCGGCACCAAATCATTGTCGTGAAAGTTAACGCCCCACGCCCCCACTTCGGCCAACAGGTGAACGATTTCGACGGGGGTAAGCTGGTGGCGCACTGGCTCACCAAAGGGATCGCGCCCGGTGTTGCCTACAGTCCAGAGACCGAAGGTGAATTTGTTTTCTGGTTTTGGATCGTACATATGTTTTCCTCAATCCTGTGTTTTGTAAATGGACAGTCGCTTTCTGTATTATTGCCAAAAACGGCCGTTTTTCCCACCATTTCTCCACATTCTCCCACTTAATGACTTTCGTCAGCAGCACTAATGCGATCTGTCACTCCCTCGCACCCAACAAACTTTCTACAATAAGCACAAAGCAACAACCTTAGCTTGCAGGAGATCCGGTTCCTTCTATTTCCATAGGCAACGCCTGAATCGGTTTCGCTGCTTTTGGAGACAGACGATGTTCCATAAAATTATCATTCCCTTTGACAGATCACCCCTAGCTGAACAAGCGCTAGAGCCAGCTTTGACGCTGGGAAAACCAGATGAAACAACCTATATTTTGCTCCACGTCCCCGCCCCCCTGCTCATTCCCGCCCCAGACTTAAGCAAAGCCATGCCCTATGCTCACTATAGCGGTCAAGACCTACCCCATTTGGAAGGGCAAGAGTATCTCAACCGCATTAAATACAGCCATCGTCACACAGGCTTCCGCTTTATCACCCGCATGTATGAAGGGGACCCGGCTAGTGCCATCATAGATTGTGCCCAAACAGAGCAAGCCGATTTAATTGTGATGACCACCCACGGTCGTTCTGGGCTATCGCGCTGGGTTTACGGCAGCGTTACCGAAAAAGTGTTAAGCAGCGCCCCTTGCCCGGTCTTGGCTTTGCGGCATCCCAAACCTATCAAACACATTCTGATCACGCTGGATGGTTCTAAAGTGGCCGAAACAGCTCTGGTGCCAGGGTTAGAACTGGCGAAACAGCTTGATGCAGCCGTTACATTAATGATGGTTGCCCAAGAGGCAGAACCCGTTGAGGCCTTTATGGTGCAACAGCTTGACAGCTATGAGCCGGGGCTTGGTACGCACGTGTCTACACGCAATTTGGCCGAAGAATCGCTGGCTTATTTGCAAATGTTTGAGCGAACGTATGCTGATATGGGGTTGATGATCACAACGGCCGTTTCTGAAGGCGACCCTGCCGACCACATCCTCCAATTCGCCGACGAAACCGACGTTGACCTCATTGTGATGGCAACACACGGCCACACCGGGCTGCGTCGCTGGGTATACGGCAGCATCACCGAAAAAGTGCTGCGCCACACCCAAACCAACATGCTGGTTGTGCGCCCCATCTAAAACTGCCATGTTTCAAAAAATCCTGATTCCGCTCGATGGCACCGCCCATGCTGAACACGCCTTTCACCTGGCGCAAACATTGGCTCCGGCGGATGATGGGCAGTTGATGCTGCTCCATGTCCTTGCCCAAGCTCGTGAAAGTGTGTCAACCCATGACCTTGCCACGGCTCACCGCTATCTAAGCGACCTGCATCGCACCGCCCAGCCCACCACGCGCAAGCTCTGCACCCAACTGGCCGTTGGCGATGTCGCCAGTGTTATTGTGGACACAGCCACGCAAGAAAACGTGGATTTGCTGCTGATGACGGCTGAAGGTCGGCTGGGTTTTGGTCGCTCCATCTTGGGTGGCGTGGCCGAGCGGGTGCTGCGTACAGCCCCTTGCCCAATGCTGGTGAGCCGCTTTCCCGACAAAATCCAGCGAGTGCTGATCACGTTAGACGGCTCGCACCTGGCGGAGCAGGCACTGCCGCTGGGGTTGGCGGTGGCGCAAAAGCTGGAAGCCGAGGTCACGCTGCTGCAAGTAGAGGAAGGCGTGAAGGTGGCTCCCAGCATTGCCAGCAAATGGCTGGAACGAGCGGAGGCTGCCGAGGAACGTATTTCTGAACGACTGGCAACGGATGCGGCAACTTATTTGCAGCAGGCGGCAACCAAGGTGGGGGGTGGGGTAAAAACGGCCGTTTTGCCCGGCCCCGTCGTCTCCAGCATCATCAGCTACATCGAAACCAACCATATTGACCTGGTTGTCATGGCTACCCACGGCTTTGCAGGGCTAAGCCGCTGGGATTACGGCCACGTTACCGAAAAAATCATGCGCGGTGCCGACACCTCCCTCCTCATCACCCGCCCCGCACCGCACCAACGCATTGCCTAACAAGGAAAATCGTGGCTGGTGGTTAGTGGCTGATGGTTAATACTAGCCACTAACCACCAGCCACGATTACCAGAGGAAAACTGCCATGCTCACCGTCAACGACATTATGACCGTCAATCCCTACACCTTATCACCAGAAATGACCTTGCGTGAAATCATTCGCATGATGAAAGAAGAAGGGTGCCGCCACCTCCCCGTTGTGGACGAAGGCAAACTGGTTGGCATCGTCACCGACCGCGACGTGCGGCTGGTGCTGAACTCCCCTCTGGTTTTGCACGCCCGCTGGCCCGATGACGACCTGTTGGACGAAGTAGCGGCCGAGGGCATTATGACCACCGACCCCGTTACCGTTACGCCCAGCACCCCCGCTGCCAAAGCCGCTGAAATCCTCAGCATTTATAAATTTGGGGCATTGCCCGTGGTAGCAAACCACAAAAGTGGCAGCAAAACCTTGGTTGGCATTGTCACAGTCACTGATTTTCTCAACCATTTCCAAGAAAAGCGGACAGAAATTGTCCAGTAGGTGAGCTTTGTCAAACCACCCAATGACATTGGTCACTAGGTTGCAGCCCCATCACCAATTATCCTACAGACAAATCATAACAACATTGATTTAAGACCTAATAAAAATGAAGGAGCAACTATCATGAGTAAGGAACTCGTTGAAACCTGGATGACCGAAGACGTGGTGACCATTCCACCCGATATGCCGTTGCCCGAAGCCCATAAGTTGATGACTGAAGAAGAAATTCGCCGCCTGCCTGTGGTAGATGAACACGGCAAACTGGTTGGCATTGTCACGTTGGGGGATGTACGCGAAGCTGAACCATCGTCAGCCACCTCGCTCAGCGTTTGGGAATTAAACTATTTGTTGAGCAAGCTGACGGTGAAGGAAATTATGACCAAAAACCCGGTCACTGTACGCAACACGGCCACCATTGGCGAGGCAGCACGCACAATGCTAGAGCGGCGCGTGAGTGGGCTGCCGGTGGTAGATGAGCATAATAAGTTGATGGGCATCATTACCGAATCGGACATTTTTAGCATGGTGGTGCTGCATGAATGGCGCGAAGATGTGGCGCATGTGTCAGCGTGATCTATAGAGAGATTGGAGATTGGAGATTGGTTAATCTCCAATCTCCAATCTCCAATCTCTACAAACCAAATAGGCTTAAGTCGGGGGGCAAAAATGAATGCATTTGCTGTTGCCTCTTCGGCACCGGCCATTTCAGAAGAGGCAATTGGAAAGTATCTAACAGAATGGCATCAACGGCCGATTTTTATCGACCGATTGCAGCAGCTTGGAGGAGAGGCGCAAGGGGCGGCCGCCCTGAAAGGTTTTGGGTATGGCCGCCCCGTTTGCATTTCTTACCGCTGTGACGGCGAGCCGCAGCAGCTTGTGCTGCGCCGCGTGCGACCCAACGGCTTTGGCCGCGAACGGCCGTCTGACCGGGTGGCCGAAGTATGGCGTGACTTTCACAACTTTAACGACCTGCCCGGCCACGTGCAGGTGGCTGATATGGTGGCGTTGGATGACAACGGCCGTTTATCCTCCCTCGGCCACGCCACCGAACTCCTGCTGCTGACCCAATATGCCCCCGGCCAGCCCTATGCCGAAGATTTGTACCGGCTGCTGCAAGGCGAGCCATTGCGTGACGTTGACATCGCCCGCACCCAGGTGTTGGCCCGCTACCTGGCCGAAATTCACCGCACCAAGCACTCGGATACTGTGGAACGGCCGTTACTGTGGCGACGACGACTGCGTGATTTAGTCGGCCACGGCGAAGGCATCATGGGGCTGTGCGACAGCTACCCGCTCCCCTTCCCCAGTGCCAATGAACCCATTATCACCCAAGAACGATTGCTGGCTATTGAAACGGCGGCGAACGGTTGGCGTTGGCGGCTCAAGCCACTGAGCCACCGGCTGTGCCAGGTACACGGCGACTTTCACCCGTTCAACGTGCTTTTTGGCGAAAGCACCGACTTTACCGTCATTGACCGCAGCCGGGGGGAATGGGGTATGGCCGAGGATGATGTGAGCTGTCTAGTGATTAATTATTTATTTTTTGGGCTACAGCAAAACGGCCGTTTTTCCCACCCCTTCACCGACCTCTACCATACGTTCTGGCAAACCTATTTAGCCAACCACCCCGACCCCGAACTGTTCGACACCATCGCCCCCTGGTTTGCCTGGCGAGCGCTGGTACTCGCCAGCCCCAAATGGTATCCTACCATCCACCACGCCACCCGCCACCAGCTTCTCACCTTCGCCCAAAACGTCCTCGCCGGACCCACGTTTAGTTATGACCAAGTAGAAATGTATTTGGAGATTGGAGATTAGAGATTGGAGATTGGGGATTAGAGATTAGGAAGCTGCTCCCTTGCTCCCCACACCTTATGACCACCTTCCCACCACCACCCGGCTTTGTCCTCTGGCTTACTGGCTTGCCTGCTTCCGGCAAAACAACACTAGCTTATGCTTTGCGGCAAAAGTTGGCGGCCAACGGGGTTCCGGCGGTGGTGCTGGATTCCGACGAACTGCGCCGCATTCTCACGCCGCAGCCCAGCTATGATGCGGCTGAGCGCGACTGGTTTTATGGTGTCCTAGGGCAATTGGCCGGGTTGCTGGCAAAAGATGGGGTGAATGTGCTGGTGGCCGCTACCGCCAACCGCCGCCGCTACCGCGACCAGGCGCGGCAGCAGCTTACCCGCTTTGCCGAGGTCTATGTGCGCTGCGACCTGGCAACCTGCCAGCAGCGCGACCCCAAAGGGATTTATGCCCAGGCGCAAAGCGGAACGGCCGTTTCCGTCCCCGGCGTAGGCAGCAGCTATGAGCCACCCACCGAGCCAGAAATCGCGGTTGATACAACGCTGCTAACGGCCGATGAGGCAGCAACGGCCGTTTATCACCAACTCACCTCCTTTTTCCAACCCATCAAGGCGTAAGACAAGTTTGCAAACTTGCCCTACAGTTAAAATCATGAACCAGTTAAAACCACTTCCACCGACCGCTCTCTACCGTCGCTGCGACCCCACCCAATTCCCCTTCACCTCCACCGCCGACCTGCCCTCAACGCAGGAAATGCTGGGGCAAGACCGCGCCGTCCAGGCGATCCAGTTTGGCATTGGCATGAGGCATGAGGGGTTTAATTTGTTTGTGCTGGGAGCCAGCGGGACGGGAAAATTTACGGCCGTTTCCCAATTCCTTGCCCAAACGGCGGCCAGCGAACCCCTCCCCAGCGATTGGTGCTACGTCTACAACTTCGACCAGCCGCACAAACCCAACGCCCTGCAAATGGGCACCGGGCAAGCTGGGCAATTTAGCCAACAGATGAAGCAGCTTGTCCACACCCTGTTCAACGTCATCCCCGCCGCCTTTAGCAGCGATGAATACCAAAGCCGCCGCAAAGGGATTGAACAGTCGGTGCGCGAACGAGAAAAGCAGGCACTGGAAGAACTGAAGGAGCAGGCCGCTGCCCAGGGCATTACCCTGCTGCAAACCCCGGCCGGCTTTGCCTTTGCCCCGCTGCAAGATGGCAAAGTCATCAGCCCCGACGCTTTTATGCAGTTACCCAAGGAAGAACAAGCTGCCATTGAGCAAAAAGTGACCCAGCTACAGGAAGCACTCAACCAGATTATGCAGCAGTTGCCGCAGTGGCAGCGGGAAATCCAGCAGCGCACCCGCCAGCTTAATGAAGAAGTAGCCGCCTACGCCGTCGCCCCGCTGTTTAACGAGCTGCGGCAAGCATATCACGAGCTAGAAGAGGTTGTGGCCTATCTCGACGCAGTGCAGCACGATGTGGTGGACAGCGTTGAAGCCATTTTGAACGCCGACAGCCCCTCGCCCGGTAATGCCAGCATCCAGGAAGTGCTGGAGCGGCGCTATACCGTCAATGTGATGGTTGAACACAGCCAAAACCACGGCGCACCCGTTGTCTATGAGGAGCAGCCCCGCTTTCACACGCTGCTGGGACGCATTGAACACATTTCGCAAATGGGAACGCTGCTCACCGACTTCACGCTGATCAAGCCGGGGCTGCTGCACCAGGCCAACGGTGGCTATCTCATTCTGGATGCCCGCAAGCTACTGCTACAACCTTATGCCTGGGAAGGGCTAAAACTGGCACTGCGAAACCAGGAAATTCGGATTGAGTCGCTGGGTCAGATGGTGAGCCTGATCAGCACCGTCTCGCTGGAGCCGGAGCCAATTCCCCTAAATGTAAAGGTGGTGCTGCTGGGCGAACGAATGCTGTACTATTTGCTGTGTGCCTATGACCCCGATTTTGAGGAGTTGTTTAAGGTTGCGGCTGATTTTGAAGACGACATGCCGCGCAACCAGGACAACAACATGGCCTATGCCCACCTGATTGGGGAACTGGCGCGGAAAGAGGGGTTGCATCATTTTGACACAACGGCCGTTTCTCGCGTCATCGAACACGCCTCCCGACTGGCAGGAGACACGGAGAAAGTCACCACCCACATGCAGGTTGTCACCGACCTGCTGCGCGAGGCCGACTATTGGGCAGGCAAAGCGGGGCGGGAATTGGTGGCGGCTGAGGACGTACAGCAAGCCCTTGATGCCCAAACCCGCCGCGCCGGCCGTCTGCGCGAGCGGCTGCAAGAGGCGATTTTGCGGAACACCATTCTCATTGACACCAGCGGCGAGCAGGTGGGGCAGATCAACGGGCTGGCGGTGTATGCGCTGGGGCAGCAAACCTTTGGCAAACCCAGCCGCATCACCGCCCGCGTGCGGCTGGGCAAGGGGGAGGTGATTGACATTGAGCGGCAGGTGGAGATGGGCGGGGCAATTCATTCCAAGGGGGTGCTGATTTTGTCCGGCTTTTTGGGGGCACGGTATGCGGCAGAACGGCCGTTTCCCCTCTCCGCCACCCTCGTTTTTGAGCAATCATACGGCGGCGTGGACGGCGACAGCGCATCGGCGGCGGAGCTATTCACCCTGCTGTCAGCCCTGGCGCAGGTGCCGATCAAACAATCGTTTGCCGTCACCGGTTCGGTCAACCAGCACGGGCAAATTCAGGCCATTGGCGGCGTGAATGAAAAAATTGAGGGGTTCTTTGAACTGTGCCAAGCGCGGGGACTAACCGGCGAACAAGGAGTACTGATTCCCGCGTCCAACGTTTCCCACCTGATGCTGCGGCAGGATGTGGTGGCAGCCGTGGCAGCCAAGCGATTCCACATCTACCCCATGCAGACGATTGACGAGGGGATTAAGCTATTGACGGGGATGGAGGCGGGTGAGATGGGGGAAAACGGCCGTTATCCGGCCAACAGTGTCAATGGTCGCGTGGTCGGCCGGCTGGAAGCGTGGGCCAAGCAACAGCAGGAATTTGCCAACCCGCTGCGAGAAAACGGTTCAGCAGCACCCAAACAGAAAGTGCCTGGCACCTGAAACGACCCATTGGCAAAGGAGACAGCATGGGCAAATACCCATCACGGCAAAGAATGAAACCAGGACGCAGATTCGCCTGATGGGTCTGATTTCGCACGCTTTATCAGGAAAATCAGGTCAATCAGCGTCCTATTGATGCAGGAGAATCGCATGACATGGTGGAAAGCCTTGAGAATAATAGCGATAGGTCTTGGGTGGATGGCGCTATCGGCGACGGCGGCTGAAAGAGAGGGCGTTACTGCCAGCCAGCAGCCCATGGAAACGGCCGTTTCTGCTACCACCCTCTCATCTCCCTTACAAGCATGTTTACCCATCTATGGCGAGCCTGAATTCCTGCTCAGAACCAATGAAAGCAGTTCCCATTTTTATGAACCCATTGCCACGGCTGGGGATTTTAACGGCGACGGGCTGGATGATGTTGTCATCACCAAATTGTCGTTTCAGACCACTGAAACGTATGAATTGGAAATATTGGTGAACGACGGAAACGGCCGTTTGCAGTTAGCCACACCCAACATCTTTCAAGGCGACCTGCCAACCGTGCAGCACCCCCGGCAAATCATTGTCGCTGATTTCAACGGCGACCACATTTCCGACATCTTTGTGGCCGATCATGGCTATGACCTCGATCCGTTTCCCGGCTATCAGAACGCCCTGGTGCTAAGTGCCCCCAACGGCAAGCTGAAAAATGCAACGGGCAACCTGCCTCAGCAATATGATTTCACCCATTCAGCCTGCGTGGCCGATGTTGATGGGGATAAGGACATTGATCTGTATGTTGGCAATATTTGGGGACAACAGCAGATTGACCCGCAACTGCTGCTCAACGACGGCAGCGGCCACTTTACCGTAGGTACCAACAATCTGCCGCCATCATTACATTTAGACCAGAACCGTTACACCACCTGTGAATTTAGCGATGTCAACCAGGATCAGTTGCCGGATTTGATTCTTGGTCACAGCGGGCAGACCATTGAGAATGAACTGTCTTCGCCTAACTCCCAGATTTTGTTAAACGATGGCAACGGCACATTTACGCTGCTGCCCAATGCCCTGCCGCCACAGGATTTTGAACCTTCCGATATTGCCCACGATATTCAGCCAATTCATTTGAATGATGATGCTTATATAGATTTGTTTATCGTCTATGAAAAACTGCCTGGGCAAAGTTACATTCAAGCACTGGTAAACAACCAGGACGGCACTTTCCACAAGGAAACACAAACACGGCTTGAACCACTCAACCGGCAGGTGTGGCTGCCACGATTAGAGACCTGGGATTTTGACCACGATGGGGATCAAGATTTGCTGGCGAGTCCGTTTGATGCCAACGACCCCAACCCAATCCTCTATCTCAACGATGGCAGTGGGTATTTCCAACGCCAGTTTGTGAACTTCAAGCTGCCCTATCTTTACTATACCTTCCTCGATCTGGATGGGGACAGTGGGCGCGACATCGTTTATGCAACCTACGCCCCACCCGAAGATATTTACGCTATTCGTGATCTCGGCTGCCCGCTCTTTTTGCCTTACATCAGCCGTCGTTAATGATACCAATGGAGCGTATTGCTGCTGGCTGGACTGGGCGTAGACAGCCACAAGCCGCGCTTCCAGCAGGGCGTAGCGTTATACGTCACCTATCACAACGGACAAGATTCAGCGAAGATTGACCAAGTCTAATTTGAGTTGGCCGGGCTGAAACAAGTTGCTAGGTCTCCCTTTTTACTGTCCAATTAACCTTGGACGGAGAGAGGCACAGCCAGGAGAATACAAATGAAATACAAAGTTCATCGCTTCGATCTACAAATGACAACTGACCAGGACAAGTTGGAGCTGTTTTTGAACAGTCTGGAAGGCGAAATCATCGCCATCATCCCCAATGTTGCCCCTTTCCCTGTTACTTTGCACGCACGGGTAGACTTTTTGCTCATTGTCGAAAAACTAAATTCGTAGGGGTTTGCTGTGGCACATTTGCAAGTTAAGCGTGCGGGGTTATTACTGCTGCTGGGCAGTTGGCTGTTCCTGGGTATTTCCCATGTAGATAACGGCTACGCAAAGCACGAAGAGCCGGCAGCATGGCAAACTGAATGTGTCCACTGCCCAACCTACTTTAACCAACTGTCTTCGCGCAGTACCCAGCTTGACAGCAACGGCCGTTTACACATTGCCTACGGTGGCGACTATCTGTACTACAGCTATCAGGACGATGCCAGGCAGTGGCAAACGGCCGTTGTTGACCCCACCCCCAACGTCGGTCGCTACGCCATGCTGCAGCTTGATAACGCCGACAACCCCCACATCATTTACCTGGATGCCACCGCCCAGCGGCTCAAATACGGCCGTTTTGAGGGTCAAAGTTGGCTGCTCGAACAGGTGCCCACCAGCGTCATCACCCAGCCCCACGCCTCGTTTGTCCTCGATACTGCCAATGTCCCCCACCTGTCCTTCTATGACGAAACAACGGGCGATTTGCGCTATGGGGTTCGGGCAGCCAGCGGCTGGCAGTTCAGCACGGTGGACGCAGCGGGGGATGTGGGGCAGTTCAATTCGCTGGCAGTGGGAGAAAACGGCCGTTTGCACCTCAGCTACCACGATGCAACCCAAAACCGCCTCAAATACGCCACCTTTGACGGGCAAACGTGGCAGATCACCCGCTTCCCCACCACCGAACTAGGTCTCTACAGTTCTCTTGCCCTCGACAGCAACGGCAACCCCCACATCGCCTACATGGGCGAAGATACCGCTGCCACTTACAACCCCAACGTGCTGCACTACGCCCGCTACGACGGCAGCAGTTGGCACACGGAAACGGCCGATGACCAAGAGCTAACCTGGCAGCTCATTGACCTGGGCTATGACATTTCGCTCCAGCTTGATTCCCAAGACAACCCCCACATCAGCTACAGCGCCTACGGCCAAAGCTGGAGTCCATATCCCTGGTACAACTCGTTTGAACTGCGCTATGCCCACCGCGACAACACCGGCTGGTCGGTCATGCTGTTAGACGAGTGGCAGGCTCGCTACGGTGCGCTGCAACTGACGGCGGCCGGGCAGCCAATTATCGCCTACAAAGCCAACCACACGCTGCGACTGATTGAGGTTGAAAGCGAGGGCACGTGGAGTTCTACCACGCTTGCCACCAGTCAGGATGTGGGGCGCTTTGCTGACCTGGTGCGGGATGTTAACGGCCGTTTACACATCAGCTTTGCCGAAAGCGAAGGGGATACGGTTAACTATGCCTACCAGGGGGCAGCGGGCTGGCAAACGGAGCGGATTGACAGTGCTGGTTTTGCTTCGCCGCGATTAACGGCCGTTGTCCTCACCCCCCAGCAAACTCCCACCGTCATGTACTACCAATACCAACGCTTTGGTGGCATCCACTACGCCCAGCGCCAAAACGGAGGCTGGGTGCGCGACGAAACCCCATTTTGGGTCGGCCACGCCGCTGATATGGCGGTGGACAGCCACGGCTACCCCCATTTTGCCTACTACAACAACCTCTACCCCTGGGGTCTGGCCTACACCCATTGGGATGGCGCGGCCTGGCGTGAGCCAATTTTTCTGGATGACACCGTCATCGGCAACGACCCCGTAGCGCTGGCGCTCGACAAAGCCGACCGCCCCCACATCGCCTACATTCGCGCTGAGGGATTAGGCTACGCCGTGCAAACGCCATCCGGCTGGTACACCGGCACCGTGGATCTACACACCAGTGCCTATCCCGCGCTGGCGCTGGCTCCCGACCATGTGCCCCATATCGCCTACTTCGACACCACCAATGGGGTGCTGCGCCACGCCAGCTTGCAGAATGGGATTTGGCAAACCGAAGTGGTGGATGACAACGGCGTGGTCGGCACCTACCCTAGCCTCGCCATAGACGGTCGCGGTCATCTGCACATCAGCTACTTCGACAGCAGCCATGAACAGTTAAAGTACGCCTATCACAACGGCACGGGCTGGCAAACCACGCCGCTGCCCATCAGCAGCACCGTTGGCGCACGCACGGCGCTGGCGGTTGACCCGTTTGGCAACCCAACCATCACTTTTTACGATGCGGGGGCGCGGGATTTGCGGGTGATTTATCGGCCGTTTGTGCCGCTGCGTTTCTTTTTGCCGGTTGTTAATGGTTTTGATTTGATTCCCCTGTAGGTTTCAGAGCCAGCAATTGTAAAACTCTGGAGCCTTGTCCCCCTTTTTAATGACAAAAAGATCACCACAAATAGGGACAGTTCCTCCCCCAAAATCCTCTATACTCACCCCGCTAAAAAAGTAGCATCATCTACCAATCATTGTGTATCGCTTACCAAGATGACCTTAACGACACCTGTTGCTCATCAAACGCTTGACCTGAGCGGGCTGCGCTGTCCGCATTTAGTGATCTCAACGCTGCACGCGCTGCGAACCATTGAGCCAGGGCAAATCTTGCAGGTTATCGCCACCGATCTCACGGCTCCTTCCAACATGGCGGCGTGGTGCCGCCAAAGCCAAAACCCGCTGCTGGATGTGTATGAAGAAAACGGCCGTTTTATCTTCTACATCCAGCGTCAACCAAGAAGTGGAGAAACTTATGACCGTTGAACTGACCACCACAGGCAAAAATTACGGCTTTGTCATTGACAACCGTAAGTGCATCGGCTGCCACGCCTGCTCCGTTGCCTGCAAAAGCGAGAACGAAGTCCCTCTCAGCGTCAGCCGCACCTGGGTCAAATATGTCGAAACCGGCACTTTCCCCAACAGCCGCCGCCATTTCCAGGTCACCCGCTGCAACCACTGCGCCAACCCACCCTGCGTCCGCATCTGCCCCACCCAGGCGATGTACCAGCGCGAAGACGGCATTGTAGAGTTTGACAACAGCTTTTGCATTGGCTGCAAGGCGTGTTTGCAGGCCTGCCCCTATGATGCCATCTACATTGACCCCGACAGCCACACCGCCGCCAAATGCCATTACTGCGCCCACCGCACTGACATTGGCCTGGAACCGGCGTGCGTGGTCGTTTGCCCCGAACAGGCCATCATTGCTGGCGACATGAACGACCCTAGCAGCAAAATCAGCCAGCTTTTGGCGCGTAATGACGTAACAGTGCGGAAACCAGAACAAGGTACGGCTCCCAAACTATTCTATATTGAAGGCAATGACGTAGTGATGCACCCCACCGCCACCGACCGCACCCCGGAGACGTTTATGTGGGCAGATGTGATGCCGCTGCATGGGAGCGGGGGAGCGGGGGAGCAGGGGAGCAGGGGAGCAAGCCACGCACCACGCACCACGCACCACACCACCCATTCCAACGGCACCGCTCTGCGGACTGGGCAGCCGCAGGGACAGCCCTGGCAGGGGCCAATTCAGTTGGCAAACGGCCGTTTAGCCGAGCAAATGGTGCAAGTCGCCTACAACAACCAGCACAAAATTCCCTGGCACTGGCCCGTTCCCGCCTACCTCGTCACCAAAGGCATCGGCTCCGGCATCTTTATGCTGCTCAGTTTGGGCTGGGGGCTGGGCTGGTTTGCCTTTGACGGGCTGACAGCCCTCATCGCTGGCTTTGCTTCGCTGCTCTTCATTGCCCTCACCACCGGCCTCCTGGTCTATGATCTGGAAAAGCCTGAACGATTCCTCTACATTTTGCTGCGACCACAGTGGAAAAGCTGGCTGGCGCGGGGGGCGGTGCTGCTCATTGGCTTCACCACCATCGGCGGTCTGTGGTGGCTGTTTGAACTGGGCAGCTATTTGTACAGCTACGACTCGGTTTTGCGCGATATTTTCCTGTGGCTGGGGCTACCGTTTGCCCTGGGAACGGCCGTTTACACCGCCTTCCTCTTTGCCCAAGCTGAAGGGCGCGACCTGTGGCAAAGTCCGCTGCTCCCCTTCCATCTGGTAGTGCAAGCGTTTATGGCTGGCAGCGGCTTCCTGCTCTTGCTGAACCTGTTTGTCACCCTTCCGGCCGACATCGCCCATATCGCCAGAATCGCCTTTGCCACTGCCCTCATCGTGGATTTGTTTGTCACCCTTGTCGGTGAATTTAGCGTCCCCCACGCCAGCGAGGTGGCCGCCGCTGCCGCCCACGCCATCAGCCATGGCAGCTACAAAAACCATTTCTGGCGCGGCAGCATTCTCATCGGCCACGTCATTCCCCTGCTGCTGCTGTTGATTGATGGGGCGTTGATTGGAGCAGTAACGGCCGTTTGTGCCATCATCGGCCTCTACCTATTTGAGTACGCCTTCGTCATGGCTCCACAAGAGGTACCAAATAGCTAGTCTCGTGGCGGATGCCACCCGACCTGAACCCAGCGAGCGCGTGATTTAACAATGAGCGAGTTATTGAGTTTCAATGCTTCAACTGTTGCCCGCCCAACGGCCGTTTTGCCCTCAATGCGGACTCCCTCATCCTGCCAGGAAAAATGGTCCGACCAAAGCTGCTGGCGTGGGTTAAAAAGCGGCACAAACTCACCTGAAATGGGGTCTAAAGCAACTTGCTGGTTGCCCTTGAATTCATTACACGACCGACAGGCTAAACAAAGATTATCAGGCTCACTGTTCCCTTCAGCCGAAACAGGAACAATGTGGTCAATTGCAAGAGAGATACCAGAAAGAATTTCTGACGACAGGCAGTAAGCACAACGATGCCGATCTTTTTCGGCGATCTCCCGCCTTACCGCCGTTTACACATAAGCACGACTCATGAATGCGACTGATTTTTTAACGCCTCTAAAGAGGGCAACTCATGCCCCCGGCTTTTCAGAAGCGCATAAGCATGTGCTTTTCGCAACTGGAGAAGGTCTGCTTCTTCACGCAGTTGGGCAAGCAACGCATGCCCTTCACTGGTTAACATCTCAGCATGAAGACGTTCCAACATCAAATCATAGAGAGCAACTTTGTCTGGATTCATTCGGCTCTCAGCAATTTGCCAAAGCACCGCATCCGAAAGCTGGGACATTGCCCGCAATTCTGTCTGCACGTCAATCGGCAAATCATTTTCTACCGATGGTGGAAGATTACGTGCCATTGTTCGCTGGACAAAAGCATCAACCGATATTTTGGCACCCTCTGCTTGCCGTCGAATCTGTTGATAAAGAGAGTCAGGTATTACAACCGAGTGAGAATGAAGCGTCATTTCAATTTTATCTCCCAACAACTAGGGAAGGATTTCAAAAGCGGCCGTATGTTTCGGGCGAAACATGCGAAAATCCCGCTGATCAACTGTGAGAACACGAGTGATGTTCAGTATGCTGTCCTAATTCTTTAGCCAAAATTGCTTCGGCCTCCAAAGAAGCGTTAGGGTTCTGCGACGTGGCGATTCCCACAAATGAGAATCGAGAGGATTCACTGGGACGCAAAGGAACAGGTTGGGCAGCCTTAGGCCGCACCAAAACAAATCCATTTTTTATCTCTATTTCAAATTCCCTAGCATCACCAAGATAGTGGCGAGGAATCAAAATGCCTTCGACGGTTACACGAATGGGATCGATATCCATAACATAAACCTCTCACACGCTATAAACAAGCCCATTGTGCCTGATTTAATGAGACACGTCAATGCGTAATCAAACGGTACGCATAAGGATGAGTAAAGATTATGTCGTCAAAAAAGAAAATGCTTGATCTATTAAACACCATGCTTCGCCTGGGCAACCCAGAAGAGGCACACGCCCACGGCAGCGGCATCACCAATGTGGCTGGCACAGCTTTACCCCAGTTCACCGAAGCCAAAAACGTAGAGATGATCTCGGTGCAGCACCCAGACGGCCGTTTATCCAACTATCCCCCGCCCGAACATTGGGACGATTGGACAGAGTGGGACGGCAAAGCGTGGCCGAAGCGGGTCGCCCGCCGCTACATGCTCATCCCCACCACCTGCTTCAACTGCGAAAGCGGCTGCGGGCTGCTGGCCTATGTGGACAAAGAAACGCTGGAAATCAAAAAGTTCGAGGGCAACCCCAAGCACCCCGGCAGCCGTGGCCGCAACTGCGCCAAAGGCCCCGCCACCCACAACCAGGTCTACGACCCCGAACGCATTCTCTACCCGCTAAAGCGGGTGGGCAAGCGAGGGGAAGGGAAATGGAAGCGGATTAGCTGGGAAGAGGCGCTGGACGACATCGCGGCCAAGATGCGGGCCAGCCGCGAAAAACGGCGCGACGGCATTATGTATCATGTCGGCCGGCCGGGTGAAGACGGCTACACCAACCGCGCTATTCAAGCGTGGGGGGTAGACGGCCACAACAGCC
Source organism: Ardenticatenaceae bacterium (assembly GCA_020634215.1). Taxonomy (GTDB): domain Bacteria; phylum Chloroflexota; class Anaerolineae; order Promineifilales; family Promineifilaceae; genus JACKCD01. The sequence goes on from JACKCD010000017.1 coordinate 50,858, forward strand.
ACACCAACATCTGTTCGGCCGGCGCCCGCGCTGGCTACACCTTCTGGGGTGGCTTTGACCGCCCCAGCCCCGACCACGCCAACGCCCGCGTCATCCTGCTCATCTCCAGCCACCTGGAAACGGGCCACTACTTCAACCCCCACGCCCAGCGCATCATCGAGGGCAAAATGGCCGGTGCCAAGCTCATCACCTTTGACCCCCGCCTGAGCAACACGGCCAGCATGAGCGACACCTGGCTGCCCACCTGGCCCGGCAGCGAACAAACGGTGCTGCTGGCAATGGCGAATTATTTGATCCAAAACGGCCGTTATGACAAAGAATACGTCCGCCGCTGGGTCAACTGGGAAGACACGTTGCAGGCGGTAATCAGTGGTCAGTTATCAGTAAACAGTCCCACTCTCCAATCCCAAATCTCCCAAGCTCCTAAACTCACCTTCGACCTCTTTGACACCCTACTCAAAGACCTCTACGGTGAGTTCACCTTTGAACGCGCCGCCGCAGAGTCACAGGTGCCGATTGAGCGCATTCAGGAAGCGGCCGAGTACGTTGCCAACTGCGACGGCAAGCTGGCAACCCACACCTGGCGCAGCGCCAGCGTGGGCAATTTAGGCGGCTGGCAAGTGGCTCGCTGTATCTTCTTCCTCAACGTCCTCACCGGCAGCTTTGGCACCCCGGGCGGTACTTCGGCCAACAACTGGAACAAATTTGTCCCGGCCGTCTTCAAAAACCCACCCGCCAGCAACGCCTGGAACACCCTGCAACTGGCCGACGACTGGCCGCTGGCCCACTACGAAATGAGCTTCCTCCTGCCCCACTTCCTCGAAGAGCAGCGGGGCGATATTGATGTCTACTTTACCCGCGTCTACAACCCGATGTGGATCAACCCCGACGGCTTCATGTGGCTCAAATCACTGCAAAACGAGGAGCAAATCAAATGCCACATCGCCCTCACCCCCACCTGGAACGAATCGGCCTGGTTTGCCGACTACGTACTGCCGATGGGCCACGCCGGGGAACGGCATGATCTGGTCAGCCAGGAAACCCACGCCGGGCAGTGGATCTCCTTCCGCCAGCCGGTGCGCCGCGTCGCCATGGAAAAGCTCGGCCACAAGGTGCGCTTCACCTACGAAGCCAACCCCGGCGAGGTGTGGGAAGAAAACGAATGGTGGATTGAGGTCTCGGCGCGGATGGATCCCGACGGCAGCATAGGGATTCGCCAATGGTTTGAAAGCCCCTACCGCCCCGGCGAAATCATCAGCGTAGATGAATATTACCAGTGGCAGTTTGAAAATGCGGTGCCGGGTTTGCCCGAAGCAGCGGCCAAAGAGGGGCTTACCCCGCTGGCCTATATGCGGAAATACGGGGCGTTTGAGGTTAAAAACAACAACTACACCCCCTACGCCAAAGAGGTTAAGCTCGATTCCGCCAGCGAAATCAACGAAAAGAACATCATCATTCGCGGCGGCAAGGCGGTGGGGGTGATGATTGACGGCGAGGCCAAGGTGGGGTTGGATACCCCCAGCCGCAAGCTGGAGTTTTTCAGCTCTACGCTGCGCGAATGGGGCTGGCCGGAAAAAGAGTACACCATCCCGTGGCCGATTAAGAGCCACGTCCACCCCGACAACATTGACCGCAGCCAGGGCGAAATGCTGCTGCTGCCCAACTTCCGTCTGCCGACGCTGATCCACACGCGCAGTGCCAACGCCAAATGGCTGTATGAAATTAGCCACAAAAACCCGGTCTGGATGCACCCATCGGATGCCGAACGGCTGGGTATGGTCACGGGCGACCTGGTGCGGGTGGAAACGGAAATTGGCTATTTTATTGACAAGGTGTGGGTGACAGAAGGGATTAAGCCCGGCATTGTGGCGATGAGTCACCACCTGGGGCGTTGGCGGCTGCAAGAGGAGATGGGGGGCAACCCCGGCATGACCAATGTGGCTTCGCTGGAAGACGACGGGCAAGGTGGTCACAAGCTTAACATTCTGAGCCAGGCGCGGGCTTGGCAAACGTTTGACCCCGACACCAGCCGCGTGTGGTGGAAAGAGGTGGGGGTTCACCAAAATCTGACTCACGCCGTGCACCCTGACCCGATTAGCGGCTCGCACTGCTGGCTGCAAAAGGCGGTGAATGTGCGGAAAGCGGCTCCGGGTGAGAAATACGGGGATGTATGGGTGGACACGAACAAATCTATGGCGGTTTACCGGGAGTGGGTGGCGATGACGCGGCCGGCGTGGGACGTTAGCCCGGATGGGAATAGACGGCCGTTATGGCTCAAACGCCCCCTGAAGCCAACGCTCGAAGCATACAAGCTGCCTCACAACCGTAAGCAAAAAGTAGTTTTGCCGAGCTAAACAAGCCACCCGCTTCAAATGAATTGCCTTTAAGTGCCGGTCACTTCCGAAAGTGACCGGCACTTCGCATAATTTCGTGATCTCGTGATCCTGTTTTTTTGGGATCGCAAGCTTGGTGGCTACAATAGGAAGTATGAACGATACGCCAGCCTTTTATGATCCCCACCGAATTGGTACGCTGTTTTATCCAAACATGAACGCTATTGCCACCGATGCTTCCCAGGCAAACTTAACCCCGGTTGCCCTCGAAGAGAGCAAGAATTTGTTGGTGATTATTGACATGCAGGTTGATTTTTGCCATCAGCACGGTAGCCTTTATATTCCCGGTGCCGAAGGTGATATTCAGCGGCTTATTGCGTTCATCTATCGTCACGCGGCCAAAATTAGCCATATAAGCTGTACGCTGGATTCTCACCTTCCTTTTCAAATCTTCCATCCTGGCTGGTGGGCTGATGAAACAGGGCAGAACCCAAAACCACTGACGGCTATTGATCAAACGGCCGTTTCCGCTGGCACCTGGCACCCATTAGCCAACCCAGAACATTCCACAACATACGTGGCACAGCTTGAAAAACAAGCAAAAAAACAACTGATGATTTGGCCCTACCACGTTTTGCTGGGAGGGCTTGGCAACATGCTTGACCCAGAGCTATGGTCAGCCGTGATGTGGCATTCACTGGCACGCCAGTCGCAACCGACATGGGTTCAAAAAGGCACTGTGCCACAAACAGAGCATTATTCAGCCATCCGGCCAGAAATTCTCGTGCCCAAACATCCGGGCGGCGAGAAAAACGAGGCGTTTTTGGCAAGCTTACGACAAGCGGATAAGGTTTTTATTGCAGGCGAAGCATCCAGCCATTGTGTTTTGGAAACATTACAAGATATTGTCAACGAGTTTGGGTCAACCCCTACCAGTCTGCAAAAGTTCTATGTACTCCAAGATTGCATGTCGCCTGTTCAGCACCCAGCCGTTGATTTTGCCACGCTAACTAAGCAAAAGTTTGCCGAGTTTGCTCAACAGGGGCTAAGTTTTATCAATAGCAACGACCCATTTCCTGACTAATACACCCTGACAAGTAGAAACGTAAAATCTTGCGTCTCTACTTGTAACATTTAATCTCCCACCGGCACCATCTGTGGCTCATAGACACGCCGATTGATCAGGTAAATCCCACCGCCAATCAAAAGAACACCAACTAACATAGCCCAAGTGACGATTTCGCCCAGAAGTAGCACGCCAAAAACGGTGGCAACCACCGGGATGAGGTAGGATGTAAGGGCAAAGGCGGTGGCACCAAAGCGACGCTGGATGTAAAACGCTGTGAACTGCCCGGCTAATGCGCCAATGAGGGCGGCATAGGCCAGCGAAAAATAGCCAGCGACGGTTACGTGGGCAAAGGAAAAGTCGCCCAGAAAGAACGCCACTGTGATTAGAATTAAGGCACCAACGGCCAGGCGAATGCCAGTTACTTCGATGGGGTCGAGGTGGGTCATGTGGCGGCGCACGTACATGGTGTTGACGGTCTCAGCCAACAAGCCCGTTGTTACCAGCAGAAAACCCAGCGGATTGGCTCGTCCTACGCCTGCCAGCCCGCTTTCACCGCGCAGTGCCAGAAAAAGTGCGCCCACCAGTGCCAAAGTAACGCCCAAGGCTTTGTTGCGCGTTAGTTTTTCATCTGGCAGGAAAAAGTGGGCGGCCAGCACGATTTGGACGGGGGAAGTAGTAACAAAAATGCTTGCCATGCCGCTGGACTGGTATTGCAGGGAGAGAATGAAGGTGGTCATGGGGATGGAAACGCCGATGATGCCGCTGAGGACGGCTTTGCGCCATAGTTCGGGGTTGGTGGGAAAACGGCCGTTTTTCCACAACACCACCGGCGCAAAAAACAGCATCGCAATCGTCAGCCGCAGCGCAATAAACAGATATGGGTTAAATTCGCCAATGCCAAAGCGGCTGGCAACAATGTTTGTTCCCCAGAACAAACTTAATAAACCAATGTAGGGAAAAGCTTTTGTATGCATAACCGCGAAGTGTAGCGCATTTCGCGGTTGTGGCGAACCATACGGGGTGAAAAGAGATGAACCGCAGAGGACGCAAAGAGCGCAGAGATTGGGTTTTTCCTTCTCACTTTCTTGGCGCCCTCTGCGCTCTTTGCGGTTCAGCTATCAGCGCACGGCCACAATGCGAAAATGCAGCAACCCGGCCGGAGCCTGCACGGTAATCTCATCCCCCACGCGCCGGTTGAGCAGTGCCCGACCCAGTGGCGATTCATTGGAAATGAACCCCTGGCTGGGGTCGGCTTCGGCAGTGCCAACGATGGTATAGGTTTCGGTATGGTCATCGGTTTGCAAAATGGCCGTATCACCCAAATCCACCACGTCATCGTCGTTGTCAGGTTCGATCAGAACGGCCGTTGCCAACATATCCTCCAACTCATACATCCGCGCCTCCACAAACGCCAGTTCCTCGCGCAGATGAATGAATTCGGAATTATCCATCCAGTCTGCCCCACCCTGCGATTCCCGAATCTCGCGTTCGATCTCCGGCCGCTTCACTTCACGCAATTGCGCCAATTCTAGCTTGAGTTTCTTAACACCTTCCGGGGTAATGTAAACCTGTTGTGTAACCATCTTGCACACTCATTCCGTAAACACAATATCCTGTTGCCTTTACGCACGTTTCACCTTAATTTGCGTCACCTTCTGCTCAGTCTGCTCCTTTGCCTGTGGCCGCAAATAAATAAACCAATAAACCAACCCTACCATCACGGCACCGCCCAGAATGTTGCCAATCGTCACGGGCAGCAAATTGGCGACAAAGAAATTGCCCCAGGTCAGGTTGGCATAATCACTGCCCGTTTTGCCAATATCGCTCCAAAATGCCGCCCCAGCACTGCTTTTAATCAGCAACCCCATTGGGATGAAGTACATATTGGCAATGCTGTGTTCAAACCCGGCCGCCACAAAGGCAGTGATGGGGAAAATAATCGCCAAAATTTTGTCCATGGTGGTGCGGGCACTCATGCACAGCCACACGGCCAGGCAGACCAACGCATTGCAAAAAATGCCAAGCACAATGGCTTGTCCAAAGCCCAAATTAACCTTGGCGTTGGCAATGTTGAGTGCGTTTAGCCCAATGGCACCGTTGCCAAAGAGATATTGGCCGCTGAAGAGCATCATAACGGCCGTTAAAAAAGCCCCCATAAAGTTACCCACATAGACAATAACCCAGTTACGCAATAAGCGCGTGGTTGAAACCTTGCCACTGGCCCAGGCCATCACAATCAGGTTATTGCCGGTAAACAGTTCTGCCCCAGCCACCACAACCAAAATAAGCCCCAAGCAGAAGACAAGCCCGCCAACCAGCTTGGTGATGCCAAAAGGCAATGTACTACCGGTCGTCGCCGTGGTGGCAAAAATCGCACCCATCGCAATGAAGGCCCCTGCTAAAACAGCCAGTGCCAGCATTCGCCACTTGCCCAGGTTAGCCTTGGCAACGCCCGCATCGGCTGCTTTTTGCGCCATCGCCGGGGGCAAATACGAATCAAAGGAAATGGTTTCGTTCATTGTTTTCTCCAAAAACTCTGTTAAGCTCGATCTGTCAGCAAAAAACAAGACAAATGGCAACTCGCAACCCTGTTTGCAGCCAATCTTGTCTTTGCACCACATCCAGTTGGCCGCTAACAGCACACATATCACTTTATCAAGGGGAGGGTTCAATACCCGGTGTATACACAATACGGGTTTGGTTACAGCTATATGGTAGGGTAAAACGGCCGTTAACAGCAGTGACAAGCCTCCTATTGCGCTCCGATAAATGTCACCTGTCACATCACAAGCCATTTAACGTAATATTGACAGTTGCGCATAATGTCACCCAATGTATGTGACAATCGGCACTGCAAACATCACGTATCCAGTCGTATCATGCGGACATCTTATACAAACACAAACAAACCTGCTGAGAAGCAGAAAAAGAAATGAGGTGAAACCATGACTAACTTAACAACCCGCAAAGGTACGTATATTGAAGACCCCGCATTTGCTAAAATGCTATTTGGGGATACACGCTTTAGCTTTATTTGGCTGGTACTCCGTCTTTATCTTGGTTATGAATGGCTGACAGCCGGTTGGCACAAAGTCACAAGCCCCGATTGGGTACAGACAGGTGTCGCATTGAAAGGGTTCTGGACTGGAGCCATTGCCATGCCCGAAGCCGGCCGTCCTCCCATTGCCTTTGACTGGTATCGTTCTTTCTTAACCTACATGCTCAATGCCGAAGCCTACACCTGGTTTGCCAAGCTCATTGCTTACGGCGAAGTCTTAATTGGTATCGCTTTGATTTTGGGTCTGTTCACTGGCATCGCCGCCTTCTTCAGTGGCTTTATGAACTGGAACTTTATCATGGCTGGGTCTGCCAGCACCAACGGTATGCTTTTCTTCATCGCCGTTCTGCTGATTTTGGCCTGGAAAACCGCTGGCTACATCGGTGTAGACTACTACTTGCTCCCCTACTTGGGAACACCGTGGACAGGTAAACGGTTTGAGCCAAATGTGGTTGCCGCCCCCGCCGACTAGCAACCACAATCTAACAGAATAACAAAAAGGCCGTCGTCCGAAGAAAAGGAGCGACGGCCTTTTTTTGTTGGGCAAAGAAAGTTGATGGGTGCCAGATAACCAACGACAGAAAACGCTTACTTCTGCCACGCCAGGGCAGCTTTGCCCGCGCTGGCTGCCTATTGATGAGAACGATTTTGCCCGGTTGTATCCTGGTAGCCTCCGCGTTTGGTTGGGTGGTAGTTTTACGGGGATAACGGCCGTTAATTTCCTTTCAAACCGGTTCTAATCGCCTACACGATGGCTGGCAGGTGCTAGATCATCTACCATTGTCCACAATACGACCATCGCGCATTTTGATCACCCGCCGGGCAAACGAAATCACCTGATCATCATGCGTGGCAAAAACAAAAGCCGTCCCCGTCTCCTGGTTCAGCCGCTGCATAATCTCCATCGCCTGCTGGCCGTTGGCCGTGTCCAAATTAGCCGTTGGTTCATCAGCCAGCACCAGCGACGGCTGCGTTGCCAGTGCCCGCGCAATGGCAACCCGCTGCTGCTGCCCCCCACTCAACTGGTCAGGGCGATGGTGGATACGGTCGGCCAGCCCCACGGCATCCAGCAGCGACCTCGCCCGCCGCTTGCGCTCATCGGCAGCAATACCATTGAGCAGCAGCGGCAACTCCACATTTTCATAGGCTGACAGCACCGGCACCAAGGCAAAAAATTGGAAAATAAAGCCAATCTCCTCGCGCCGCAAATCGGCCTGGCGGTTGGCACTAAGTTGCCCAACGCTGTGGCCGTTAACCTTCACCACACCGCTGTTGGGTTTGTCCAGGCACCCCATCATTTGCAACATCGTCGTCTTGCCAGAGCCAGATGGGCCAACGATGGCAGCAAATTCTCCCTCATCAATTGTCAAAGAAACGTTATCCAGGGCACGTGTCTCCACTTCACCCAGTTTGTAGATTTTTGTTACGTTCTCTAGCTCAATCACAGACATTTCTAACTCTCTTTCTTTATATTAAGAAACAAGCTTGCAGCTATCTAGGTGTCATTCCCGCCTGTGCGAGAATCCATCCCCATGCAGAAGATGACAACCCGTGGGCTTAAGGGCTACAGCGTATGCAGCGCTTGCACAGGTTCCAGCTTGGCGGCAAACCGGGCGGGATACAGGGAAACAAGAGTGACGATGGCAAACAAAAACAGCGCCAGCACAAGAGCCTGACCGGGGGCGAACACGGGGTACATTTTGTTGCCCAACGCCATCCCCTCAACGGCCGCTGCCGCTCCATTGCCAATATCAATGCCAATTTTTGCCAGGTAGGAAACAACGCTGGAGCCAAAGATGAAACCAACGGCCGTTCCCAGCAACGCCAAAATCATCGCCTCAAACAGCACCATCACCATAATTTGCCGCCCTTTCATACCCAAAGCGGCCAAAATCCCCATTTCCCGTGTCCGCTCAAAGACCGACATCAGCAGCGTGTTGGCAATCAGCACCGCCACCACCAAAATAACGATGGTGTAGATCATATAATAGAAGCCCAACCCTGTTTGCATTAACTCCAGAAAGAGACCGTTTAATTCTTGCCAGGGCAGCACCTTGATACCCGGTTGCTGCAAGGCGGCAGCCACACTGTCGGTGTCCTCCTGGTTTTTTAGCGTCACAATGAGGGTGCTGGCGCGTTCGCCAGTGCGGGCAAAGGTTTGGGCTTGCGCCAGGGGCATGACCACGGTGTTTTGGTCATAGCTGGGGATGCCGGTGTCAAACAGCCCGGCCACGGTAAAAATGCCTTCGTCCAGCCCGCCGTCAGATGTGCCAACAGCCAGGCTGATACGCTGCCCTACGCCAATGCCCATCTCCTCGGCCAGATTGCTGCCCAGCAAAATTTGGCCGCGACTGTCGGGGGTCAAATAGCTGCCGCCAACGATGCCGTCACGAATGGGGGCGTGAAAAACGGCCGTTACATCAACCCCCGTTACCTGAACACCAGAGGATTCTCGGCTGGTGCTCAAAATGCCGCTCATCCACAGCACCGGAGCCACTGACTCCACCTGCGGCAAGGTCTGCACCTGCGCTGCCAGCGTCTGGCTGTCCGGCAGCAAATCCTTCGCCAGCAAGCTGAGCTTTTCCACCTCATACGACTCGGCGCGAAGCTGCAAATGGCCGGTGTTGAGCCGAATATTTTCCCGCAGTGCCCCCTGCGTCACCCCGGTAAACATGCCGCTCATCAAAATCAGCACCATCATCCCCAGAGCCACCGCCAGCAGCGTCAACACCGTGCGCCGCCGATTCCGTACCAGGTCACGGTAAGCAATTACCCAAAATTTTGTGAGTGCCATTTCTTTTCCTAAAGCTAGTGGCTAATGGCTGGTGGCTGGTGCAAAATGTCACATCCAACCAGCCACGAGCAACCAGCCACGAGCAACCATCAAATATGGTGCAAAGCCTCGGCCGGCTCGTTGTGCGAAGCTTGCCAGGCGGGAACCAGGGAAGCCAGGGAAGCGATGACAACCACCGCCACCCCATAAAAGAATATGTTTTCCAGCGGGATGCTGGGGTAAAGACGATTCCCGATCAACGCCGTTATATCCCCTGTTCCTTCGGCATAGGACAGGTCAAGCCCAACTTGACCCATCGCCACGACCAGCAGCCAACTGAGGAAACAGCCAAGGATGCCGCCAACAACGCCAATAAACATCCCTTCCAGCAAAAACAAACCCATGATTTGCCGTCCCTTCATGCCCAAGGCGGCCAACACGCCCATTTCGCGGGTGCGTTCGTAAGCAGCCATGAGCATGAGGTTGAGGATGCCGATGGAAGCCATGAGCAAAACGATGAAGCCAATAACGGCCGTTGCTGCCCCCTTCGTTGCCAACGTCTCCCGGATTTCCGGCCGCAGCGTGTCAAAGGAGTCAATTTCGTAATTGGGCAGTTCTGGCGACAGGCTGGCGATAAACGCATTTTCCTGCCCCACCGCATCCAGCGTAATCGTCACTTCCGTCTCCTGCTCTCGCAGGTTATAGAGCCGCTGCGCCGTGGGTAAGTTGATATAAACTAGCCCCTTTTCCGCATCCCCCAGCCCCAGGCTGTAGATGCCAACAATGGTCATGGTGCGCTGCCGCATGGATTGATCCTTGCGCTGCCCCAGCAGGGTCACCCGGTCGCCCACGGTTACGTTCAGCAGCGTTGCCATCTCTTGTCCAATGAGAATGTTGTCTTCATCATCACCCTGCAAAAAACGCCCCGCCACAATGTTGGCGGCAATCAGACTGACGGCCACCTCGCTTTCCGGCTGAATGGCGGTGATGCTGACCGGATACGCCCCTTCGCGGTTGCTGACCATGCCGCCGGTGTTGATGCGCTTGGCAACGGCCACCACGTTGGGCTTGCTCAGCACTTTTTCAATGACAATATCGGCGTTGTCGAGGGGAAGCAGGGGTAGGCGGCTGGATCTATCACGGAAGCCGGGGGCGTGTACCTGGACGTTGCCACCGTAAAGCCGAACGGCGTTGCCGTAGATGGCCTGATCAGAGCCTCTGATAGCAGCATCCATAAAAATGAGCAGAATGAGACCCAGGACAATGGCGACGGTAGCGATCAGCGTGCGCCGCCAGTTGCGCCAGACGTTACGCCAAGCCATTTTGACGTATTGGTTCATTCATCTACCTCCTTGTGCTAAATAGAGATTGGGAGATTGGAGATTAGGAGATTCAGTCTCCCAAAACATTCATTGACGGGTGCGGCTCTGCCGCATGTGTCTCCGTGTTTGTGAACAGACAGTTGACCCTATCATAACTGATTTTTACGCTTCTGGTAAGGTTGTGACAAGTGACATTTATCACTCATTCGTCTACTGGTGATGTTTATCGTGGGGCAAACGGCCGTTTGTCACTTTCCCTTTCCCCTCCCACATGGCATACTGGCAGCATACGTCATTGTGTCTGCAAGCAACCCATAGCACCAAACTGCGTACAGGTTTATAGGGTTGATGAGAGGGTGACGGAAAAAACGACCGTTATCCACCCCAACTTTTCCACTTTACCAGCGGCAACACACAACACGACACACAAAAATCAAAGATTTCGCAGATTGCACAGATTGATCCGTGTTCGTCCGTGTTCGTCCGCGTCCAATTTTTTATAGGAGGTCTCTCATGAACGGTGAAAACAACGTTCAGCAACTGAAAAAAGTTGAATCCCGCCTCGTTCCCATCCTCTTTGGCGGGTTCCTTATCCTCATCGGTCTCCTCTTCCTGCTCACCTCGCTCTTCAACATCCACATCGGAGCCTACTTATGGCCGTTTTTCATGATCATCCCCGGCCTGTTCCTGGTCGGGTATGCCATGATGAACGAAGCCAATGGTGAGGCCGCCGTCATCATTGGCAGCATCTTTACCGCCATCGGGCTGTTGCTGCTCTTCCAGGTCATCACAGGCTTTTGGGCAAGCTGGGCCTATGCCTGGGCGTTGGTGGCACCAACGGCCGTTGGCCTGGGTCTCATGCTCTGGGGTATGCGCTTCAACCGAGAGGAATCAATCAAAAGCGGCAAAGATTTAACCAGAATCGGCCTCATCCTCTTCATCGCCTTTGGTGTCTTCTTTGAACTCATCATTGGCATTAGCGGATTTGGCATGGCACGCTATGTCTGGCCGCTGCTGATTATTGGTCTAGGGCTGTGGGTTTTGGCAAAAAACCTGCGGCCAACGTGGCACTAGGTGAAAACAATGTCTGATACGACCCTTCGCCAACCGCAGCGAGAAGCCCCATCCATGTTTGGGCCGCTCGTTCTCATTGCGATTGGCCTCTACTTTTTGCTCTACAACATGGGCATTTTGCCCAGCTTTAACTGGTGGGCAATTGCCCGCTTTTGGCCGCTCATCCTGGTCTTTGCCGGAGCCAACATCCTGGTGCGCCAGATCCGACAGCCGTTTGGCAGCTTGCTTAGCCTAATCGTCGGGCTGCTCGCCATCGGTACCTTTGGCTATCTGGTCTTCTTCACCGCCCCCGTTGCCCCCAACTGGCAGTTCTTCAACTTTGGCTCGGCGGAATTCAAAACCGACCACATCACCTTCCCCATGAATGACGTGAGCAAGGCTACGGTTAGCATCACGGCCAATGTGCCAGGGCTAAATCTGCACGCACTAAGCGACAGCCAGCAGTTGATTGAGGGGGATGTTTCCTATTTTGATGAGCTGGTTTTTGACAGTAACCGGGCGGGCAGTGAGGTGAAAATTGACCTAGAAAGCCGCGAACAGCAGCCGGTCTGGTTTTTTAACCCCAACAGTTGGCGCGATCTGGGGTCGCTGGATCGGTGGGATGTGGGGCTAAACGGCCGTATTCCCACCGCCCTCGTCCTCAAACTCAACGCCAATGCCTCCGACCTTGACCTGCGCCAGCTCACGCTGACCCAGCTTCAGGTGCAGGCTAACGCCAGCCGCGTCAACCTGCTGCTGCCCAACGGCAGCTACATGGGTGACCTGAAAACAAATGCTGGTACAATGGAGCTGACGCTGCCGGCCGCTGGGCAGCAGGATTTGCTGATTGGCATGAGTGCCGGAAATATGGTGGTGCATGTGCCAGCGGACAGGGCGGTGCAGTTTACGGTGGATCGGGCAGTGGGTAGTTTTAGTGTGGAAAACGGCCGTTTAACCCTCATCTCCCAAAACGACAACAACGAAGTGTGGGAAAGTGCCAACTTCAACACCGCCACCGACCCCTTGCGCGTCCGCCTAAACATTTCCGCCGGTAACGTCCGTGTCTACAGCGATTAGGCTTTGTTGATCTATCAGAATCTTGAACCGCAAAGTTCGCAGAGGGCGCAAAGCAAGCAGGAAACAAGCTAAATCTTTGCGCTCTTTGTGTGTTCTGCGGTTCAACTGTTTATATGCATACCATTATTGTCTCTAACCTTGCCAAGTCCTTTGGTACCGTTCAGGCCGTGGCCGATGTCTCTTTCACCGTCAGCCCCGGCGAAATTTTTGGGCTGCTGGGGCCAAATGGCGCAGGCAAAACCACCACCCTGCGGCTGATGATGGACATTTTCAAGCCCGACGCTGGCGAAATCGCCATCTTTGGTGGCGATCTCACCCTGGACAAAAAGCGGCGCATTGGCTACCTGCCCGAAGAACGCGGCCTCTACAAGGAAGAAAAGCTGGAAACCACCCTCCTCTATTTGGCGCAGCTAAAAGGGGTGGACGAAAAAACGGCGCGGCAGCGGTTGGGCGAATGGCTAGAGCGGCTCGATTTGGCCGAGCAGCGGCAGCAAAAAATCCAAACCCTGAGCAAAGGAATGCAGCAAAAGGCGCAAATCATCGCCACGCTGCTGCACGACCCCGACCTGATCATCATTGACGAGCCGTTCTCCGGGCTTGACCCGGTCAACACGCGGCTGGTAAAGCAGATTTTTGAGGAGCAGCGGGCGGCCGGCAAAACCATCATCATGTCTACGCACCAGATGCACCAGGTGGAGGCATTGTGCAACCGCATTGTGTTGATTAACCGGGGGCGTAGCGTGCTGTATGGGCTGGTGAACGAAATTAAGCGCAACTTTGCGGGCAACGCCATTGTGCTGGAAGGGCAAGGGGATTTTAGCCAGGTGCCGGGGGTGTTGGACGTGCGCCAACACAATGGCACGTGGGAGATGGGGCTACAGGTCGGCACCGACCCGCAGGCTGTGCTGCAACAGCTCCTGACACAACCCGACAACCGCATCACCCGCTTTGAACTGGCCGAGCCGTCGTTGGATGATATTTTTGTGCAGGTGGTCGGAAGAAGTAATCAGTAAACAGTAATCGGTAATGGGTTGACCAGCACTGATTACTGATTATCGATTACTGATGACTGGATGGCATATGAACACTTTCTGGCTTGTAGCAAAACACGAATATCGGCGAATGGTGCTGCGGCGGGCGTTTGTGCTGACGACGCTGCTGATTCCGGTGGGAATGGCGGCGGTGATTGGGCTGGCGTTTTTGGTGGGGGCAAGTGCGGCGGATAAACGGCCGTTAGGCTACGTAGACCACACCCAGCAACTCGACATCACCCTGTGGCAAAACCAGCCCGATGCCGACGTGGAACTGCGCCCCTTCTCCAACGAAGCCACCGCCCAAACGGCACTCGAAAACGGCGACATTCAGGCGTTTTTCGTCCTGCCCGCCAGCTACCCCAACCCGCGCCAAACCGACCTCTACTTTTTGGAAGACCCGCCCAACGGCGACACCTGGGGCGCGTTTGATGACTTTGTGCGGCTTAACTATGTTGACACCCTTGACCCCGCCCTGCGGCAGCAGCTTCTCGACGGCCCGGCCGTTGTCGTCCGCGACCTCGACAGCGGCCGCACCTTTAGCTCCGCCAGCATCATCAACATCATCCTCCCCTTTGTTGCCACCTTCATCTTCTTCATCGCCACCATGTCGGCCTCCGGCTATATGATTCAGGTGGTGGCTGACGAAAAAGAAAACCGCACCATGGAAATCATGCTCACCTCACTCTCTCCCTTCCAGCTTATCGGCGGCAAAACCGTTGGGCTGCTGGGGGTGGCGCTAACCCAGCTTGGCATTTATGGGCTAACGCTGGTGGTGGGGCTGCTGGTTGCCCGGCCATACGTGCTAGAACTGCAAACGGCCGTTATTCCCTGGGTCTACCTCGGCATCATGGCGCTCTTCTTCTTACCCGCCTTCGCCCTCATCGCCGGGATCATGGTCGCCATCGGCAGCATTGTGCCAAACTTGCAGCAAGGGCAGCAGGTGGCCGGGCTGCTCAACTTCCTGTTTATCCTGCCCATTTTCCTGCTGGCTATCATCATCGAAAACCCCAGCGCACCGCTGGCGGTTGCCTTCACCCTCTTCCCCACCACCGCCTTCCTCACCGTCTCGCTACGCTGGGGGCTGGGGTCGGTGCCGCTGTGGCAGCTTGGCACAAGTTGGGTGATTTTGGTGTTAACGGCCGTTTTTGCCGTCTGGGCAGCCGCCCGCATCTTTCGTATAGGAATGCTGCAATATGGTCAGCCGCTGTCGTGGAAAACGGCCGTTGCCGCCCTCCACAATAGCTAAATGACGGACAACAGACCACAGACCACAGACAACCGACGAGACCTTACTTCATCCTTCGTCCGTGTTCGTCCGCGTCCCATTCTAAACCTATGAAAACCATCTGGCTTGTCATCAAACACGACGTCGCCTTTGTTTTGCGGCAGCGATCCTTCTGGATCATGACCCTGCTCATGCCCGCTCTGCTCCTGGGTAGCAACGCCTACATTGCCGCCCAGGACAACGCCCCCGCGTTAACCACTCCCACCCCAGCCGACCAACCCGCCCCGCCCCACATTGGGCTGGTGGATCACGCCAACCTCATCGCCCTCGTTCCCGACGACCTCCCGCCCCATCTTTTTCTCCCCTTTGCCGACAAAACCAACGCGCAGGCCGCGCTTGACCAGGGCGACATCAGCCAATACGTGGTCATTCCCGCCGATTTTGCCAGCGGCGGCGAAATCGTCATCTATGATCGGGGGTTCCAGCTTCTTAGCGGGGGCGACAACGGCAGCGTGGCCTTTAACGGCCGTTATGACTGGGCCTTAACCTACCTCATCACTGCCAACCTGACCAACGACACCCAGCTTGCCGCCGTGGTGCAAAACCCCACCCCCCGCGCCACCACACAATTCCACCGCCTCCAGCCACCCGCCCCTGCCGACGAAAGCAACAACTTGGGCATGGCAATCATCGTCGCCCGCGTCATGCCCTACCTGTTCTACTTCCTGCTTATCATGGGAGGCAGCTACATGATGCGGAGTGTGGTGGCGGAAAAAGAAAACCGCACCGTGGAGATTTTGTTGCTGAGTTTGGAACCTACCCAACTCATGATCGGCAAAATCATCGCCATGAGCGTCATCGTTGCCATCCAGCTGGTCGTTTGGGTTGGCGGCGGCATGTTGATTCTGGATCGCGCCGCTACGGTGATGCAATTGACCTCCTTTGCCTTCCCGCCCGGCTTCTTTGTCTGGGCCATTCTCTTTTTGCTGCTGGGCTACCTCCTTTTTGCCGCCATCATGTCGGCCGTGGGGGCACTGGCAACCAACGCCCGTGAAGGGGGGCAAGCTATCTGGATCTTGGTCATTCCCCTGATGCCCACGCTGATGTTTGGGCAGCTTTTTGCCGAGGAGCCAAACCACCCACTGGTCATCGCCCTCAGCCTCTTCCCGTTCAGCTCCCCCAGCGCCATGGTGACGCGGCTGGCGGTAGGTGCGGTGCCTGCTTGGCAGCTCGTGGTCAGCTTGCTGGCGCTGGTTGGCACTACCTGGCTGTTCATTGTGCTGGCCGGCCGCTTCTTCAAGTCAGGCAATTTGCTGTCCGACACGTCATTTAGCTGGCGGCGGCTGGCTTCTGGTTGGCGAGGGTAAACGCTGGTAAAATCGCGCTTTATTATTTTTGACAGGATATTGTATCTATACAGTTGTCATGCCCGCGAACGCGGGCATCCAAACTTGACTGACAACTTATCTACCTTTTGGGAAAAACCTGTCCCAGTATCCAACAAACGGCCGTTTAACCCAACAAACGGCCGTTCCCAAACAAATGATGAAGCGCACCCGTCTCCGCGACCTGGGCATCAGCCTCGGTCACTTCCCCCCTGGTCCCCACAACGCCATCACCGACGTACCCGGTGTCACCGTCGGCCACAGCACCGTCATCCACGACGAACCCCGCCTCGCCCGCACCGGTGTCACCATGGTGCTGCCACGCGGCGGCGACGAATGGCACAACTACTGCTTTGCTGGCTACCACTCCTTTAACGGCAACGGTGAAATGACCGGCATTCCCTGGCTGGAAGAGTCGGGGATGCTTGGCTCCCCCATTGGCATCACCAACACCCACCAGGTCGGCATTGTGCGCGACACCCTCGTCGAGCTATCCGAATCGCTGGGCTATCTCGACAGCTTTTTGCTGCCGGTGGTGGCCGAAACCTACGATGGCTGGCTCAACGACATCAACGCTTTTCACCTAACCAAAGACCATGCGTTAGCCGCATACCACAACGCCAGCGGCGGCGCGGTGGCCGAAGGCAACGTGGGGGGCGGCACGGGGATGATTTGCCATGAATTTAAGGGGGGCATTGGCACCTCGTCGCGGGTGGTCAAAGTGGAAGAGGCGGACTATGTGCTGGGGGCTTTGGTGCAGGCCAACTACGGCGACCGCCGCCTTTTCCGGGTGGATGGCGTGCCGGTGGGGCGGCTGATTGCGGAGGAAGATGCGCCCCGGCCGGATTGGAAACGGCCGTTACTCCCCTCCAGCTCCATCATCGTCATCATCGCCACCAACGCCCCGCTCATTGCCACCCAATGCCAACGGCTGGCGCAGCGAGCAACCGTGGGGCTGGCTCGCGTCGGCGGCACCGGCCACAACGGCAGCGGCGACATCTTCCTCGCTTTTGCCACTGGCAACAACCTGCCCAACCGCAGCCCCAACTTCCTGCACTCCCTCAACATGCTGCCCCACCGCCACATGGATGATCTGTTTGATGCCACCGCCGAAGCCGTCGAGGAAGCGATCATCAACGCCCTCTGCGCCGCCGAAACCATGACCGGCTTCCACGGCCACACCGTCCACGCCCTGCCGCTGGATAAGCTGCAGGCGATTATGAAGCAATATCAAGTATTACAGTAATCGGTAATCAGTAATCGGTAATCAGTACTGGTCACTGATGACCGATTACTGATTGCTTCCCAAAAACCTATGTCCAACCTCACCACCTCCCCCGCCTGGCAAGCATTGGTGCAGCACCAACAGGCCATGACGGCTGTCCATATGCGGGATTTGTTTGCCGGGGATAACGGCCGTTTTTCCCGCTTCTCCCTCCCTTTAGGCAACGATCTCCTGTTCGACTATTCCAAAAACCGCATCACCGACGAAACAATGGCACTGCTGCTAACGCTTGTTGAGCAAGCGGGGCTGGCCGAGGCCATCAAGGCGATGTTTAGCGGAGCCAAAATCAACAACACCGAGCAGCGAGCCGTGCTACACGTCGCCCTGCGAAACCGGAGCAACCGCCCCATTGTGGTAGACGGCGCAGACGTGATGCCGGGTGTCAACCGAGTGCTGGGGCAGATGCGCCGCTTTAGCGAGGTGGTGCGCTCCGGCGAATGGAAGGGCTATACGAACAAGCCCATCACCGACATCGTAAACATCGGCATTGGCGGCTCTGACCTGGGGCCAAAAATGGTGGTCTCGGCACTCAAACCCTACACCCACCCCCGCCTGCGCTCCCACTTTGTCTCCAACGTGGACGGAACCGACATCAGCGAGGTGCTGAAGCGGGTTGACCCAGAAACGACCCTCTTTTTGGTCGCTTCCAAAACATTTACCACCCAGGAGACGATGACCAACGCGCAGACGGCGCGGGCGTGGCTGCTGGCGGCGGCAGGGGAGGAAACGGCCGTTTCTAAACATTTTGCCGCGCTTTCGACCAACGAAACGGCCGTTCGTCAGTTCGGCATTGACCCCGCCAACATGTTTGAATTTTGGGATTGGGTCGGCGGGCGCTACTCCCTTTGGTCGGCCATCGGTCTTTCCATCGCCCTTGCCATTGGCATGGACAACTTTGAAGCCCTGCTGGCCGGTGCCCACGCCGCCGACGAACATTTTCGCACCGCCCCCTTTGCCCAAAACATTCCCGTCATCATGGCCGCGCTGGGCATCTGGTACAACAATTTTTGGGGAACTGAAACCCACGCCATTTTGCCCTATGACCAATATTTGGAGCATTTTGCCAGCTATTTTCAGCAGGGGGACATGGAGAGCAATGGGAAACGGGTGGACAAGGCGGGAACGGCCGTTGATTACGCCACCGGCCCCGTCATTTGGGGGCAGCCCGGCACCAACGGCCAGCACGCCTTCTACCAGCTTATCCACCAGGGCACCAAGCTCATCCCCTGCGATTTCCTGGCTCCGGCCCAAAGCCACAACCCGGTGGGCAACCATCATCCCATTTTGCTTTCCAACTACTTTGCCCAAACCGAAGCCCTGATGACCGGGCGCACGACCGCCGAAGCGCGGGCTGAATTGGCCGCCGCCGGCGAGACAGGGGCGCAGCTTGAACTGCTGGCTGCCGCTAAAACGTTTACGGGCAACAAACCGACCAACTCCTTTTTGGTTAAGCAAATCACCCCGACCACGCTGGGGACGCTGATCGCCCTTTACGAACACAAAATCTTTACCCAGGGTGTGGTCTGGCGCATCAATTCATTTGACCAAATGGGGGTGGAGTTGGGCAAGGTGCTGGCGAAGGCGATTTTGCCGGAATTGGGGGTAGAAACGGCCGTTTCCACCCACGACAGCTCCACCAACGGCCTCATCAACCAATACAAAGCGTGGCGCAGCTAGCAGTTTGTCGGAAAAAGAATTTTGGGACGCAGATTTCCCTGTACGCGAAGCGGTCGTTCACGACATTCGGCCTGATTTTTGGACGTTTGATGGCAAAGATCAGGTCACATCTGCGTTCGTCCGCGTCTGTCTGCGTCCTGTTTTCCAAGCTAAATCGTTGCGTCTCCTGTGTCTTCTGCGGTTAAATTGAGCCGCGAACGTAACTGGGCTAACTCGTTGTGAATCTCGGCCAGGGCGGCATTTTGTGCTTCCAAATGGGTCAAGATGGCGCGAATTTCTTCTTCGGCTTTCTGGTTAATCATAAAATCATTGTGCGCTTCCAACCGATCACGCACAGTCTGCCGATTTTGGCTCATCATGATCACTGGAGCGGTAAAGGCTGCTTGCAGCGACATCACCAGATTCATCAGGATAAATGGGTACGGATCCCAATGGTTAATCCAGGCGGTCACGTTTAAGATCGCCCACAGCAGCAGCAAGCAGCTTTGACCAATGATAAAGCGCCAGGAGCCAACGGCCGTTGCCACCCAATCAGCCGCACGCTCCCCCCACGTCGCCTGGGCATCAACAAGGGCATTTACGTTGGCAACCGGGGGATGAGCGTGTGAGAAGGGTTGGGGAAAGGTCAATCGTTTCATAAAAATATACCAAAACAATAGGACGCAGATCGGCCTGATTTCATTGATTGCAAAATGATTTTAGGCAAAACCCGCTTGCAATCTGCGTTTAGCAGGCAAATCTGCGTCCTATTTTAATGCTTCAGGGCGAGCCATGCTTACGGCATTTCAATCACAATCTTAATCGAGCCTTCGTCGCGCGTACGCTGGAGCTCATAGGCGGCGGGCACTTGGGAGAAGGGGAAACGGTGGGTGAGAATGGGGGCAACATTGATGGTGCCGTTGGCAATCATTTCCATCGCCAGCCAGGTAGAAGCGTGACCGGGTTCGGCATAGGCTCCCACGACGGCTTTGGCTTGCAGATTTTGCAGGAAAAAACGGCCGTAATCAAACATAAACTGCTGTTCATGCGGCACGCCAAAGCAGAACAACAGCCCATTCATTTTCAACAGTGAGACAGCCAAGTTGACTGCATCTACCTCCCCGGCGGCCACCACCGCCACATCCACCATTTGCCCCTGCGTCAGATCGGCCACCATCGCCGCCACATCCAGCCCTGTGTTCTCGCCGCCGTTGTGGATGGTATTTGTCGCGCCATAGAGACGGCCGGCCGCCAGCCGATGCGCCTGTAAATCAACGGCAATAATACGCCGCGCCCCCAGCCGCCGCAGCATAAAATCAAACCACAGCCCGGCCGACCCCTGCCCCACCACCGCCACATCCTTGCCAACCACGTTGGGCAGTTGGCGGCATGCATAAATGACGGTGCCAAGCTGTTGTGCCTGTAATAGTTCCTCAATCGGCCGGCCGGGTGGCAGCCGCAGCACATTTTCCGCCTGCGCCAAATAATATTCGGCCATCGCCGTTTGCTCTGGGGCAATGACCAGCGCCACGTCACCCACGTTAATGCCGCTGCCCGGCGCGTCTACGGCCACTACCTCGCCCACCACTTCGTGCCCCGTTGCGCCTGCAGGCGCCGGGTAATAATCGGCGGGCATGTAGTGTAAAAAGAAGACATCGCTGCCGCACAGCGACAGCCGTTGGGTGCGAATAAGGGCGTGACCAGGCTTCAGAGCCGGAATGTCTACCTCAACAAACTGTGTTTCACCTGGGGCGGTGATTTGAATGGCTTGCATGGAAAACTCCTTGTAAATGGTTGCTGGTGGCTTGTACCAACCACTAACCACCAGCGACGATTTTTTGTGTTTACAAACGGCCGTTCTCATACGTCGGAAACCGCATACAAAGGTCAGAAACGGCTTGTTGGGTGCGGGAAATAACGGCCGTTTCTTCCTCCCCCGCCGCCACACTATCCCACACATCTGCAATCAGCCCCCCAATTTTGGCAAACTCCGCCGCCCCAAACCCCCGCGACGTACCCGCCGCTGTACCCAGCCGCACCCCCGTCCACTTCTTCGGACTAACCGGGTCGCCCGGAATCGAATTCTTGTTGCTGGTAATAAACGCCGCCTCCAGCCGCTTCTCCGCCACATCCCCCGTCAACCCCTTCGGCTTCAAATCCACCAGCAGCACGTGGGTGTCTGTTCCGCCCGTCAGCACCGGATAGCCCCGTGCTTGCAGCGTCGCCGCCAGCGTCCGCGCATTCTCCACCACCTGCCGCGCATACGTCTGAAAGGTGGGCTGCATCGCTTCGCCCAAACAAACCGCCTTGGCCGCAATCACATTCAGGTGAATGCTCCCCTGGCTGCCGGGGAAAACGGCCGAATTGATCCGCCGCGTCAACTCCGAGTCATTCCACAGAATCACCCCGCCGCGTGGTCCACGCAGCGTCTTGGTCGTCGTGCAGGTTACAATGTCGGCATGGGGAAACGGACTGGGGTGGGCTTTGCCCGCCACCAACCCGGCAAAATGCGCCATATCTACCAAAAACAGCGCCCCTACTTCGTCTGCTACCTGCCGAATAGTGGGAAAATCAATGGCGCGGGGATAAGCCGAGCCGCCAGTAATAATCAGCTTAGGGCGGGGTTCATGCGCCAGCCGCCGCAGCGCGTCATAATCCAGCCGCCCATCCTCTGGCCGCACCCCATAGGAATGGACATTAAACCATTTGCCCGACAAGTTGGGCGCGGCTCCGTGGCTCAAATGCCCTCCAGCCGACAACGCCATGCTGAGTACGGTGTCGCCCGGCTGCAGCAGCGTCACAAACACAGCCAAATTGGCCTGCGAGCCAGAATGGGGCTGCACATTGGCAAATTGGCAGCCAAACAGCAGCTTGGCGCGTTCAATCGCCAGCGTTTCCGCCTCATCTACAATGCTTGCCCCACCATGATAACGATTGCCAGGGTACCCTTCCACCGTTTTGTTGGTAATGGCTGCCCCCAGCGCGTCACGCACGGCTTGGCTGACAATGTTCTCGGAAGCAATCAGTTCAATTTGCCCTGCCTGCCGCGTCGCTTCGCGCTGCAATATATCGGCTAACAAGGGGTCGCTTTGGGAAATAGGGGTGTTAAAAAATGGGTTCATCCTTCAAAAAGCTGCAAACATCTTGCTTACAGCTTGTGGACAAAAAGTTCAACTTCTTCAAAGAGGTTGAACTTTTCACTTTATACTCCGTGCAATTTGAAACCCATGTTTTTTTGCACCAGTCAGACAAAAAAACCATAGGTTTCATTCAAATTTGAGTATACAAATCAAAATCCGTCTCTATGTGTTGCGGTGGATAGATCCGCCTGAAATATTCCTGCCCTAAAATTTCGCGCCACATTTCCAGCGGAAACATCTCCGGCGAGATCGGGTATTGGCTACGGTGCTGCGAGAGGGCATTTATCTTTGGCTCAATAAACTCAGTCACATCAATACGGGTTGTAATGTCATGTCCGCCCGCCTGACCGCCGGCCGAATCATCCACCCCAAAACGCGCTTCCTCACCCCGGCCGGCAAAGTTCGTTGGCTCGCCCGGTGACAACACCAGGCAAGTTGTGTTTTTTGTCGCAACAACATGGGCATTACGCGGCTTGCCATAGGCAATCCCCGCCTCACCAATAAAAACGCCGGAGCCATGAGATTCCAAATAAACGATCTCGCCAGTTTCGTCCTCGCGCAAAATATCCACCTCACCTGATAAGATGAGGTATAAACTGGTTGATGGCTCCCCTTGTTCAATAATATAGAAGCCGGAAGGGTACCACTGCACCTGAATATGATCACTCGCATAACCCAACATTGAGGACTCGTCGGCAAAAAGCATCAGGCCGTGCATAAAATCATCGGAACCCCGATACCGCTTGTCCAAACTATGCAGCCAGTTGACAATAAGCTGCAAAAGCAAGCGGTCGCTTTGGGGAAAAACGCTGTGGTATAAACGGCGAGGGGTATGGGGCAATAGCCCATTCTCAAGCTGCCCGGCGAAGGCCGTCTCAACGCCTGCCTGCCAACACGCCTCGGTGGCCGCCAGGCTAATGGCAATGTGATCCGGATGCCCATAGGCTCCAGTCTCATCAAAGGTAAAAACCATATCGGGTTTAAACTCACGAATGATCTGCACAATGCGCTCAACCAGCTCCGCCTGGGGAATATTCTTTAATTTACCGTCGCCATAATTTAAACAAACGGTTTGCTGCACGCCCAACTGTTGACACGCTTGGTACAGTTCCTTGCGCCGAACTTCCCCCAGCGTGCGGCGGGTAGCGGCACTTGCCTCACGTATTTGTCCGGCTTCCCCTTGGGTAAAAGACACGACCATGGCCTCTGCCCCAGCAATAATATATTTTGCCAGGGTTCCACCAATGCAAAAGGTTTCATCGTCAGGATGGGCATAAACACCTAATAACCGCAGTGGGGTCTGGCCTGAGTGCGTATTGCTATCTATATTCATGTTCTACTCCTTTGGGATGGTTTCTATGTTCGCTCTTTGCCATGTTCTGGATAATGTCTTACAGCATGAATGAAGATAGATTGTTATGAACGGAACCGATACCGATTCTGCCAATCACCATACATGGAAATCCGGCGGTTAGGAGGTTATAGAACTAGAGAAATGAGAGACTGGCTCACGCTCTGGCTCTGCGAGTCTCCCAATCCCTATTTCCAAAGCTAATCGTGCCTGTTTATATGCTCCGCAATTCGTGCCATAATGTCCGTCCAGGTTTCCTCTGGCAAGTTATGGCCCATGCCAGCAACAATCATCAATTCAGCGTTGGGGATGGCGTTGGCAGTGTCAATGCCTCCCTGCACGTTGACCAAGGGGTCTTCGTCGCCGTGAATGACGAGGGTGGGAACCATCACCTGATGCAACTTCTCGGTGCGGTCGCCAGAGGCGATGATGGCCGCCATTTGCCGTGCTGAGCCAGCAGGGTGAAAGTTGCGGTCATATTGCAGGGCGGCACTGCGACGCACGCGCTCTTCATCTAGGGGAAAGCCACTACCAATATAGGCTTTCCAACTTTCAACACTGTGAGCAATGTGCGCACCACGCTCCACGGGCACGACGGAAGTCATGGCGGCCATCGCAGCGGGTGTGGGCATGACAGCAGGGGGGAAGTTGGGGGTGGACATGATGGAAACGGCCGTTTTCAGCCGCTCCGGCCAGTGAATCATCATCTCCTGCACAATCATCCCCCCCATAGACACCCCCAACACATGCGCCTGCTCAATCCCCAGCGCATCCAGTACCCCCATGCCATCCGCCGCCATATCGCGCAGCAAATACGGTACCACCTCCCCCTGCCCCATCATCATTGCCAGCGGGTTGGGCGTGCCAGCTTCAACAAACTTCGTCGCCAGCCCCACATCCCGGTTGTCATAGCGAATCAGCCATAAACCATGCGCCGCCAGCCGTTCACAAAAATCCAAATCCCAGGCCACTAGTTGTGACCCCAAACCGCTAACCAACAGCAGCGGCGGGTCACTGGGATTGCCAATGGTATCATATACCACTTCAATACCGTTGGTTTGAATGCTTACCTCATCGCTCTTTTCAATCTTAATCGCTTTTGTCACCACTCACCTCACCTCAAACCACATCACCGACCGTAAATCTGTTTGCAGCCCTCGCGCTTGCTCTCCAGCCACCAACGCCTGCAAACCGGCCGTTTGTGCTTCTGGGGGCATCTCCGCAAACCCCATCTGCCGGTAAAACGGCGCGTTCCAGGGAACATGGCGAAACGTCGAAAGCGTTACCCCCGCATACCCCTGCGCCTGCGCCATCTGGCAAACCTGCTTTACCAATGCCGTCCCCACCCCCTTGCGCCCATGCGCCGGATGCACATCCAGTTCGTCCAAATGCAGCCATTGGTCAATTTGTGTCAGCAGCGCAAACCCAACCGGTTGATTTGCTTCGTCCACTGCCACCCACAGCAAACCAAACTGTTGGGCAGCCGCAAAATCCTCCGCACGATTGGCTTTGTCTAATATTTCAGGGGTCAACCCGGTTACAGTTAACTGGCTCAGATAAAGCCTGGCAGCGGCCAACTCTACGGCAGGCAATAAAACCACATCATTACGGGCTGCAGGTCGAATGTGATAACCACCAGACATGGCAGAATACTATATTGTTTGTGACCAACTTACAAAATTTGGTGCCTAATCTTTTAACTATTTGAGATTTTGTCGGCAATACGCTTATGCAAATCATTTGCTCAATCCGTCACACTCAAATTCAAAGCAAAACTGAGCCTCTATAAGTTGCGTGTCTGATAGCTATTGCTAAACTTGAACAAGATTTCATTGTGTTCATCCTCAATTCGTAGTTTTGGTTGCAGGTTTTGGCCTAGTTATGCTTAATCTTTGCAACCTGTGATTGTAGGAGGTTTCGCTCTAGCAAAAACAAATCAACTATTCCCCCAATTTAAATCCATACTTTACAATCTCCCCACATCGCTCATGTAAAACCCCTGGCGGCTTACCTTGCGTAGGCACATACATGAGTGTCAACGCTTCATAGGAGGAAGTGTTTCATGAATCTAGCTAAAGTTACCCGCCTAGTATTTTTGGCTCTGTGCTTATCCCTTGGTGTTTGGCTCATCACCAAATCTGCCAGCCCGGCGATAGAGACCGCCGAACGCCAGCAAGCCATCCAGGCGTTTGCTCCCGCTCCCATTTCTGCCGACCGCGAGGTCGCTCAAGTTACACAGGGAGAGCTGTCTAAACCCGTTGTTGTTAATTTACGCGATATTCCAGCCGGTGTCCGCGACCCAAACAGCCAGCTAGACCGTTGGCAACGTGGTGAGATTGACATGGACGAAATTGAAGGCATTCGGGATGCGGCTGTTATGGCCGCCATGCGTGCCGAGTCGCTAAAACTGGCTCCGAGCGCAAATGTTCAGATAGCGGCAACAAACGGCCCAGGGTTGATGGCTCCGGCGGCCGGCACAGGGTTTGCCAGCATGGACTACACCGAATGCTGTGGTGGGGGTGGCAATGTGCCGCCAGACCCAGAAATCGCGGTCGGCCCGAATCATGTCATTGCTGTCGTGAACGTTGCTTTGGAAATCTATGACAAAAACGGCAATTCGCTGGTTGGCCCCACCACCTTCGACAGCTTTATGAATTCCAACCCCAATTGTACTGGTGTGTTTGACCCCAATGCCAACTACGATGAACAGTATGACCGCTATGTTCTAGCAATTGATGCTGATGGCACTGATTACTGTATTGCCGTTTCGCAAACAGGTGATCCAACAGGCGCGTGGAATATCTATTCCTTCAAAACCACCTCCTCACGTCGTGACTTCTTCGATTATCCCCATGCTGGAATCGGGCGCGATGCCATTTACATGGGTGCCAATATTTTCCGAGGCAACAACTTTAAGGAAGCGCAAATCTGGGCCTTTGATAAAGTTGCTATGTATAGCGGTCAAGCGGCTACTTCAGTGACCAGAGGGCTGGGGATCACCCATGACACGCCACAACCCCTCAACCTGCACGGGTGGGCACAAGGAACCTGGCCGAGTAGTGGTCCGCACTACTTTTTTGCTGAAACGAATTATGATGGCAGCACCCACACGGTTTTTGCCTGGAACAACCCGTTTGGGGCCAACAGCTTTAGCACCGTTGGCACGGTGAATTTGAATGCCGCTACGGGTGTCACGGCCGGATTGCCGGTTGATACACCGCAGCAAGGCGGGCAAACGCTGCAAGGCAACGATTTCCGGCCACAGGATTTTGAGTATCGTGATGGGTTTGCTTGGTCTTCTTCCACAGTGGCGTGTAATCCCGGTGGCGGCACAGTGAACTGTGTGCGCTGGGCTAAGATTGATCCGGCTACGGCCACGGTTGTGGATGCTGGTGTTTACGGCAGCAGCGGGCAATATCGCACCTTTGCCGATTTGGCGGTGGATGCGTGCGGTAATATGGCGGTTGGTTATAGCAAGTCGAGCAGCAGCATGTACCCTGGTGTGTTTGTCACGGGTCGGTTGGCAACGGATGCCGCAGGGACACTGCAAGCGGAAACGCAGCTAAAAGCAGGTGAAATTGCGTATACGTCGTTTGAAACATCGGCTCCGCGCCGCTGGGGTGACTACACGGAAATGACGGTTGACCCGGCGGGGACGACTTTCTGGTATTTGGGTGAGTATAGCAAGAACACGGGGACGACAAACGGCCGTTGGGGAACCTACATTGGCTCCTTCAGCTACAGTTGTAACCCTGGCACCGTCCCCACACCTACACCCGTAGGGCCAACCCCAACCTCTGTACCACCAACACCAACTTCGGTTCCGCCAACAGCTACGCCAAATCCTGGCAGCATCACCTTAAACGTGAATGCTTATAAAACGCAGGGCAACAAGTATGCTGACTTGACCTGGAGTGGGGCAAACGGCGGTAGCGTGGACATTTATTACAACGGCAGCTTGTATACAACCACAGCCAATGATGGCTCTGAAACGGTAGGCTCTTTTGGCAAGGGCGGCGGCACATGGTCTTTCCAGGTTTGTGAAGCGGGAACGAATACTTGTTCAGCGGTTGTTTCGGGTGCCTGGTAAGATAGAATGCGGTTTGGCCTGATGGGGTCAAACGGTTAGATTGTTTGATTAAAAGCGGTTGGGGTATTTGCCCCAACCGCTTTTTGTATGGTTCACAACACGCCGGGGCAGTTTTTGGAGCAAGGTATATAGCGATCACTGGATGCAGGTTGGTGGCACTACAAAATTTTCATTCAGTGGTTTGGAAATCTTACAATACGGGTTGACCCTTATCTTTTCAACTCTTTAGCATCCTATATTATGTATCCTCTCCCACCATCCCCCTCCCCCGCAGCCACTTCAACGCCTCCCGCTCACTCAGCGGGTGCAGGTTGGTAGCGGCAACAAACGCGGTGACGGCAGCGGCATCGGTTTTGGAATATTCGCGCAGCGCCCAGCCAATGGCCTTGTTGATAAAAAACTCATCGCTGCCTAGGTTTTCGCGGACGGTGGCAAAGAGCAGATCGGCATCGGTTTTCCCTTTATAGTGCAGTTGAAACAGCAGTGCCGTGCGCCGCAGCCAAATGTTGTCCGACTGACGCAAACGGCCGTTCCACACCTCATTCACCTCAGGAAAGCGCAAAAACAGCTCCCCCACCTGCCGCCCCGCCAGCAAATCCACCGTGTCCCACCATGACTTCGTGGTGATAAGCTGTACCAGCAGATTCATCATCTCCGGCTGCCAACTGCGCCGCCGTCGCCACAGCAAATCCATCGCTGCATATTGGTACTCACGCTCCGGCAATCCCCACAAATCCAAGGCCACCGTTTCCAGCGCATCCAGCGGCGGCAGACCGTGGGCGGCCACAAAGTGGCGCGTCAGTTCGGCACGCTGCGGCGATTTGATGCCCAAAAAGGGGAATTGGTCGCGCATGTAGGCGGCCATCGGTGCGGCTTGGGCGGGGTCGGCGTGCTGGGTAAACTGCGCCAGCAGGGGGAGTAAGTAAGGATGTGTCATAGGCACAAATTGCTCACAAGGCTGAGATTGGAGATCGGAGATTAAGCCAATCCCCAATCTCCAATCTCCCATTTCCCATTTCCACCGGCATCCCCACCCCACGCAAAATGTTCATCGGCCCCAGCTGGTGAATTAGAGCCAGTTGCTCGTCATCACGCGCCAGCATGGAACCGGCAAAACCAAGCGAGTTGACCGATACGCCGTAGTGTTTGGCACGAACGCGGGGCACAAGCAGCATCCAACGGCGGGTCAAGAGCAAATTATAGGGGCCAGCTTGTGCGCCGCCACGTTCAACCGTGCCGTCGTGCAGCCCCACAGCGGCCAAAAGCTGTCGGTAATGGTGAAAGAGAGAAACGGCCGTTTCCCGCCCCATCTCCAACTGCACCAGCGCATGGGCAAAGGGGAAACTGGGTACACGGCCTATTTGGTTGGTGAAAACGGCCGTTTCCATCGCGGTTTCGAGGGGAACGGCCGTTCCGTTTGGCGACAGCGGAAACGGCACCAGCTGCAAATGCTTATGCCGCTGGCTCGCCCCAGCATCCTTGCCCCCATTAAAAAAACCCAATCCGTCAATTTCCCGCAGACAACGCCACAGTGCCGCCAAATCAGCCACCGTCAACCACGTTGTCTGCTCCGCAAAGGCACGGGTGACAATCAGCAAATGATTGTGATAAACATTGTATTTGTTGAGCAAACAAAGGTGGGTTTCAGAAAGATTGGCAACAAACAGGTCGGGGTCGTAGGGGAGGAACGGATTAAAAAAGGCACCAGCAATTGCTGGCGGCTGTCTATGCTTCTCCTTACGTCGCTGCAGCATTTTGCGCCACACGACAAAAGAAAAGCCCTCTTGTTCAAACAATTCCGCTTCAACCGGCTGCGGTTCCAGCGCACCGCTGTGCAGGGCATACGCCACCTGCGCCTCTGTACGCGCCAGCAACGTGCCGGGAGCAAGGTCATCTTCTTCAGTTGGTTTCTGTCTACCAGGTTCCATACAGTTAAAAATCAAACACCCAATATATCTCTGATTGGTATTGTCTATCATCATAACATAAGGCTGCCAAAAACTGAACCCCGCAAATTGAAAATCGGTAGTGACAAACATCACGCCCCTTTACTGTCTTTCAACACTTTAGCAAAACTGCCCCGTCACGTATGCTGAAACTATGACGTATTGTCTCTATTAACCACCGTTACAGCCCACATCAAGAGACAAAAGGATAACAAGGTTTCGCGTTTAATCCACAGCGATTAGGCGCGTATTCACTTGGGGAGGCATCCATGGAATTTATACCCCTCACACCCATGGCTGACCATTGGAAAACCGAGCCAAATCTAACTGACTATGAGAAAACTCGCGCTGATTTTTCCTGGGACGCTGCCCTGGAAGCGTTAGATGGCTTGCCCAACGGCGGCCTGAATATTGCTTATGAGGCGGTGGATCGGCACGCCAACAACCCTGCTCTCCGCAACCACATCGCCTTTCGCTGGATCGGCAAAGATGGTGGCGTTATTGACCTCACCTATGGCGATCTGCAAACCCAAACCAACCGCTTCGCCAATGTCCTGCAAACGCTCGGCGTTGGGCGCGAAGAGCGCGTTTTTGTGCTTTCTAACCGCATTCCCCCCGTTTACATTGCCGCCCTCGGCACCCTCAAAAACGGCAGCGTTTTCTGCCCCCTCTTCTCCGCCTTTGGCCCCGAACCCATCGCCCAGCGACTTAACCGAGGCGACGGCAAAGTTTTAGTCACCACTGAAAAGCTGTATCAGCAAAAAATTGCCCCGCAGCGCGACAAGTTGCCCAAGCTGCAAACCATCCTGCTTATGGACGTGGCCGAAGATGTGCGCGACGATGTGCTGTCGCTACCCTACCTCATGCTCAAGGCCTCGCCCGATTTCACCATTCCCCCCACTGACCCCGAACAAATGGCGATTTTGCACTTCACCAGCGGCACCACCGGAATGCCCAAAGGGGCAATCCACGTTCACAAAGCCGTCCTGACCCACTATATCACCGCCAAATACGCCCTTGACCTGCACCCCAACGACATTTTCTGGTGTACCGCCGACCCCGGTTGGGTCACAGGCACCTCCTACGGCATCATCGCCCCGCTGCTGCACGGTGTCACCAGCATCATTGACGAAGCCGAATTTGACGCTGACCGCTGGTACCGCATTCTGGCAGAGCAGCATGTCACCGTTTGGTACACCGCCCCCACCGCCATTCGCCGCCTGATGCGGCTGGATATGCAGCCACGTGAGCAGTATGACCTAAGCCGCCTGCGTTTTGTTGCCAGCGTCGGCGAACCGCTCAACCCCGAAGCGGTGGTGTGGGGGCGCAAGGCACTGGGTCTCACCATCCACGACAACTGGTGGCAGACGGAAACGGGCGGGATCATGATCGCCAATTTTGCTGCCGCCGAGGTGCGCCCTGGCTCGATGGGCCGGCCGTTACCGGGTATCGAAGCCGCCATCGTTCGCAAACTAGACGACCACACCGTTGAGGTCATTGATAAACCGGGCGTAGACGGCGATTTGGCGCTGCGACCGGGCTGGCCTTCGATGTTCCGGGGGTATCTGCACGACGAAGCGCGGTATGCCAAATGCTTTGTCGGCGGCTGGTATCTCAGCGGCGATCTGGCAATGAAGGACGAAGATGGCTACTTCTGGTTTGTCGGTCGCGCCGATGACATCATCAAGACGGCCGGGCATATGGTTGGCCCCTTTGAAGTGGAAAGCGCCCTGATGGAACACCCAGCCGTGGCCGAAGCCGGGGTGATTGGCGTTCCCAACCCGGTCATTGGCGAACTGGTTAAAGCGTTTGTCTCGCTCAAACCGGGCTACGAATGGACACCCCAACTGCGGCTGGAACTGCTGGGTTTCGGACGCAAACGGCTGGGATCGGCCGTGGCCCCTAAAGAAATCGCTTATGAGAAAAACCTGCCCAAGACACGCAGCGGCAAAATTATGCGCCGCCTGCTAAAAGCGCGGGAGTTGGGCTTGCCGGAAGGGGATATTTCGACGTTAGAGGCAGACTGAAAAGCCCAATGGATTTATCAGAACCTCTGTATTTTATGCTCGACTGATTATAGGAGAAAAATCATGGCTCAATTTAAGCTTCCAGAAGGTTATTCCAATATCATTGCGATTTGGGGTGACGATGTTGTTCAACGTGACTCCCAAGGAGATTATTACCTAAACAGAACGAATCTTCGAACCAATTTGTTTTCAGAAAGAAATCCGCTTGGCAACCTAAAAGGTAAAGTTGACTTCGTGGTTTGTTTTGTCGTTAAGAGACAAGGTGCACCAGATTATAGTCAGAGTTCTATCGAGCATAATTTGTATC
Organism: Ardenticatenaceae bacterium; assembly: GCA_020634215.1. GTDB lineage: Bacteria > Chloroflexota > Anaerolineae > Promineifilales > Promineifilaceae > JACKCD01. The sequence goes on from JACKCD010000017.1 coordinate 82,989, forward strand.
CGCGACCCCTCAGAGGTATTGTTCAACTTCGCGCCTCTAGTTTAGAAAATTTGACGGCAAAAAAAATAGGGGACGTTTTAGGGGGCACCATCGCTCATGAACTAAATCATTACTGGCTTGTTCCTGGAACTGCGCGTATACGCTTAGAGGGGCAGCTTGTAAATACACCTACTGCTGACAATATTGAACAGGCTTTTCGTGAAGGTGAGCCATGTCCTCCATTTCCAATTATTGGCCGTCAAGATGCACATTGGAGTCCTTTTTTGAACGCTGGAAATACAGTTATGGATGGAGTCCAGTATGAGCAAATCGAAGCAACACCATACAGTGGTTTATGCGAAAACGATAACTACGTGCAGGTTAAAACATGCAAGCCAGATGGAAACACTTTTACCTTTAATCATAACGGGAACCAAATGGCAATCAAAACTATTGGAAGCAATAGTCAGCTTGAAAAGTGGATTATGGGGCTTCCCGATATTCCTGATACTTCACAATTTTTAGCCCTTGATCCGCAATGGGTTTTTCCTTCGTTATTCCAATCAGGTTTGTATCTAGAATTAGAAACCAATGGGAACATTGAAGCATGGTACCTTGGTTATGATCAAGGCCCCCACCAAATTATGGCACAGAAAGTTGGTGATAGTAGCAGTACATCTTCAATAAGTTTGCCATCTGCTCCGCTTGATCCTAATAGAGAAATTGGGTTACGTACTATCCAAGAAAATACCACTGTCAAATTGCAGGTGCGAACTTGGTTGAATCCAACATACCAACAGCTCACAGAGGCCAGCGTGAGTATTCCCAGCATAGATTCTGGCAATTGGCAAACGATACATTCTCTATCAGGAAAATTGAAAAGAATCGGCATTTCCACAAGAACGTATTTGACCGAAATCACATATATGCGGACTTACACGCTGTTATCAGCCGATTTATGCTTGTCTAGTGAAGGCGAGATCACCCCTATTCGACTTGAAGATTTAGAAAAGGAATTCCCAAACTTCGAGGCTCATGAACAGCCTCGGCTTTTATCGAATGGGAGGCTAATGACACCGTGGACAGGTTCCTTTTTGGAAACAAGGGATAAACACGATGCGCCTAAGTTAACAATGATAGCTCCAGATAAGGACTTCATTTTTGCTGGAATTTTCAAGCTAGACGCTTGTGTAATTAACAGTTGGGCAGGCTTAACTGCAGCAAACAGGACAATTATTGGAAAAAAACACTTGGTTAAATTTAAGGATTTTCAGTTACCCTGGACTAATGAGGAACAGCATAGGCGACAAGAACAACCACTAAATGATGAATATATGACTCTGTTTTGCATAGCTGCTCAAGATGAAGCCCAAATTACCGATCACATGATCGAGGGGCTTGAGCAACTGAGGCTTGCTTGGGAGGATTATTATCCAAGAACAGTAGATGGACACAGACATGCGAATACCAACCTCCAACACTCTTATCGAGCTAATGTTTCCATCAAGTTTACTCGGATCAGGATTCTAGATGCAGGGTTTGGTCCACAAGCGGATTTAAGGTTGTTTTTAAGGGTAAATAATCAACACAAATTCTGGCCTGATGAGCATTCTACAAAAGAGATAAGTTCAGGGCAGTCTTATATTATTGGAGAAACCTTCTCCTTTACGCTTAATGATAGAGATCCATTGGGCATTTACGTCAGTGGGCAAGATGTCGACCCAATACGTAACGATCCCATGGGGAAAGTAGAACAGGCTTTTTACGGTAGTCAAAATTGGAATGCCGGACAGAATAAAAGTAGCCTCAGCAATGAGGGTGATTTTGGAGCACGTTTCAGACTTTATTATGACATTAGCGTTGAGTGGCTTTGAATTACTTGCACAATAATGTATATCGAAATAAAGGAGATACCTGATGACGACTTTAACAATCTCAGCGGCGACCACGGCTACGCGGGAACACGGGCTGCATTTGCTGCGCGAGATGCTGCGGATTCGCCGCTTTGAGGAAAAATCGGCCGAGATGTATTCGGCCAGCAAGATTCGCGGCTTCCTCCATCTCTACATTGGCGAGGAAGCGGTGGCGGTGGGCGTGATGGAAGCATTGCGCCCCGAAGACAACATTTTGGCAACGTACCGGGAGCATGGGCAGGCATTGGCACGGGGCGTTTCGGCCGGATCTATCATGGCCGAGATGTATGGCAAGCAGGAGGGGTGCGCTCGCGGGCGGGGCGGCTCGATGCACCTGTTTGACAAGGAGACTCGCTTTTTTGGCGGCAATGCCATTGTGGGCGGCCATTTGCCGCTGGCCGTGGGAATGGCGCTGGCGGACAAGATGCGCGGCGATGAGCGCGTGACCTGTATTTTCTTTGGCGATGGCGCTGTAGCGGAAGGGGAGTTCCACGAATCGCTGAATTTGGCGAAGCTGTGGCATTTGCCGGTGCTGTTTGTCTGTGAAAACAACCAGTACGGCATGGGCACGGCACTGGAATTTTCCCACGCCGTTACGAACCTTGCCAAACGGGCGGCCAGCTATGACATGCCGACCGAACAGGTAGATGGCATGGATGTGCTGGCGGTGGAAGAAGTGGCGAGAAGGATGGCAACGGCCGTTCGTAATGGCGAAGGCCCCCACTTTATGGAATGTATCACCTACCGCTTCCGCGCCCACTCCATGTTCGATGCCGAACTGTACCGGCAAAAAACCGAAGTCAGCGAATGGCGGCAGCGCGACCCCATTAACCAGTTGATGACGCAAATGAAGACCGACGGCACGCTCACCGAGGCTGATGTAACGACGATGGAGCGCGAAATCGCCCAGGAAATGGACGAAGCAGTGGCCTTTGCCGAAGCCGGCACCTGGGAACCGCTGGCGGATTTGACGCGGTTTGTATATTCGGAGAATTGATTGGGAGGTTGCGAGATTGAGAGACTGAGAGACTGAGAGATTGAGAGACTATAGTCGCCTAATCTCCCAGTCTCCTAATCTCCAATCCCTAATCTCCAATCTCCTTCTTGGGAGGACACCATGACCCTCTTAACCCCCGTTTTAGAACCTATGCGCGTGGCCGAACTGCGAACCCTCACCTACCGCGAGGCAATGCGCGAAGCGATGCGTGACGCGATGCGGCGCGATGACCGCGTTTTTCTGATGGGTGAGGACGTGGGGCGGTACGGCGGCTGCTTTGCCGTAAGCATGGGGCTGCTGGAAGCGTTTGGCCCCCAGCGCATTATTGACACGCCGCTGTCGGAGTCGGCCTTTACCGGGGCAGGCATTGGGGCAGCACTCAACGGCATGCGCCCTATTGTGGAGGTAATGACCTGCAACTTTAGCCTGCTCGCTGCCGACCAGATTATGAACAATGCGGCGACGCTGCTGCACATGTCGGGCGGGCAGTTTAACGTGCCGCTGGTCATTCGGATGTCTACTGGCGGTGGCAAGCAGTTGGCGGCGCAGCATTCCCACAGCCTAGAAGGGTGGTATGCCCACATCCCCGGCCTCAAGGTTATCGTCCCGGCGACGGTGGAAGATGCTTACGGGATGCTGTGGACGGCGTTGGAAGACCCTGACCCGGTGCTGATTTTTGAGAATTCGCTGCTCTACAACCTGCGTGGTGAGGTGCCGCTGGAACCGGCACCGATAGACATTGACACAGCGCGGGTGCGGCGGCCGGGGGATGATGTGACGATCATCACCTATGGCATGAGCCTGCACAAGTCGCTGACGGCGGCGGAGACGCTGGCGGAGGCAGGGATTGAGGCAGAGGTGATTGATTTGCGGAGTTTACGGCCGTTGGATGATGCCACCTATATCAACTCGATTGCCAAGACCCACCGGGCAGTGATTGTGGATGAAGGGTGGCGCAGCGGCAGCATCTCGGCTGAGATTATGGCGCGAATTGTGGAACAGGCGTTTTACGAACTGGATGCGCCCATTGCCCGCGTTTGCACCGAAGAGGTGCCGCTGCCTTATGCCAAGCATTTGGAAGAGGCCGCCCTGCCACAGCTGGAGAAGATTGTAACGGCCGTTAAATCGCTCCTCTGAAAATAGGACGCTGATTAACCTGATAAACCTGATCAAGAAAATCAGGGAAATCTGCGCCCTATTCTGATTCTTCGTGGTGCAGTTGCGCCGCATGTTATCTGTTGCGATAGAAGAGGTGTATCATGAAAAAATTGACGCTGTTGCTTGCATTGCTGTTCCTATTCGCCTGCGCCTCTGGTACAGACGAGGTTGAGCAAGTGATTGAAGCCGAAGAAGTCGTTCCGACAACGGAAGCAGTGCCAGCAACGGCCGTTCCTGCCATTGAAACCGAAAAGGCCGACCTATCAATCGTCGTCACCGACGGCCAGTGGCTAGAAACTGGGATCAGCGATGGCTACCACTCAGCTTATGGTGTCGCGTTTAGCGTTACCAACAGTGGTCAGGCCGAAGCCCCAGCTTCCCAAGTGACCTACATTGTCCATTGCGGCGGATCACCCACCCCCTCTTCGGGTCGATACCCGCTGCCCACCCTAGCCGTTGGCGACACCATCCATGTACGTGTGCCGCTTGACAATATGTGTGAGGCTGGCAAAGAGATTGATTTGACTGTGTGGCTGGATGTTAAAGATTTTATTGATGAGTTGGATGAGGACAACAACATCATGAAGCAGTCGCTTGTAATGGGTGAGTCCTGAGGGGCGTAGCATGTTTAGGAAAATTGTTTTTATTGGCGGGCTGCTGCTGTTTACGTTGGGTGTTAGCTGCCAAACGGCCGTTCCCGAACCCATCGAACTGCCCGTCACCGTTGAGGTGACGCGAGTTGTAGAGGTGCCGGTTGAGCAGCCTGCCCCTGAAGCACCCTCTTTTAACCCCATGTTTCCGGTTGAATTTAGCACGTTAAAATCGGCCGTTACCAACCGCGAATACGCGATTACCGTCATACTGCCGATGACATACACAACATCAGAGGCCAGCTACCCGGTCATTTATGTCACCGATGGTGACTTTTACGCCATTCCGCTGGGCATGGCGGCAGGTCAGTTGGCTTTTGGGCAGGAAATCCCTGAATTTATCGTCGTAGGCGTGGATTACGGCAGCCCCAACGTCATGGAATGGGTGGAATTGCGTGATAAGGACATGGGCGCAGGCGGTCGTCAGCGATTTCTGCAATTCTTTGCCGAAGAGCTGATTCCCCATATCGAAGCCACCTACCGCACCGCCCCCACCAACCGCACATTAGCAGGTCACTCTTCCGGTGGCGATTTTGCCCTCTATACCTGGATCAATGGCACTGGCACTTTCAGTAATTTTATCGCTTCCAGCCCCGGTCATGTGGGTAGCTTTAGCGATAGCCTGGGTGAATTAGCGGCCAATCGCGGCGAAGGCACAACCCGGCTGTATGTGAGCGTTGGTGAATTGGATGCAGCTACAACGGTTGCCGGGGAAGAAACGTTTGCTGCGGCTCTTGCCGAGATGGATATGGAAGGGTTGGCTTACAAAACGGCCGTGTTAGACGGCGAAACGCACTTTTCGGCTCGCCCCCGCGCCTTTATGAACGGGCTGCGGTGGCTCTTTGCCAATGAATAAAAATGGGACGCAGATTCACCTGATTTTTCTGATAAACAAGATCAATCAGGTATATCAGGTAAATCTGCGTCCTATTTACGAAGGAGTTGACCCAATGGCTGAGTTTCGGATGCCAAGCCTGGGTGCCGACATGGAATTTGGCACGCTGCATGAATGGTACGTCCAGCCGGGCGACCGGGTGCAGCGGGGGCAAGTGATTGCCCAGGTGGAAACAGAGAAGGGGGTCATTGAAGTTGAAGTGTGGGAGGAGGGCGTGGTCACGCAACTGCTGGCCGAACCGGGTACGGAACTGCCGGTGGGGGCGGTGTTGGCGATTTTGCAAACGGCCGATGAGCCGGAGCCAATTGCTGCCCCAGAAAAAACGGCCGTTTCCACCCTCACCGAACCCCATCCGATGGATCAGAAGCCGCTGGTGGCAAAGGCAAACGGCCGCACCCATCCACGCCCCAAAATCTCCCCCGCCGCCCGCAAACGGGCCCAGGAGTTGGGTGTTGACCTGAGCAAGCTTACGGGCAAGGTGATTGGCCTGACCGACGTAGAGCAAGCGGCAGCGCAAAAAGCTGCCCCGGCAACGCCGCATATTACCCCCGTGGCGCGGAAGATGGCGGAAAAGCTGGGGGTGGATTGGCAGCAGCTAACCGGCACGGGCAACCACGGTGCGATTTGCAAGGAAGATATTGAGCAGGCCGCGCAACCTGAACCCACGCCTGAACCCACGGCCAAACCTGCCCCGCAGCCCGATCCGGCCGATTTCCAAACGGGGATGCGCCGCGCCATTGCGCGGGCGATGGCTCGCGCCAATGCCGACATTCCCCACTACTATCTGGAAACGCGGATCAATATGGCTCCGGCGCTGGCGTGGCTGGAGGGGGAGAATTTGAAACGGCCGTTAAAAGACAGGCTGTTAACGGCCGTTCTGCTCATCAAAGCCGTGGCGCGGGCGCTGGGCGAGGTTCCGGCGCTGAATGGGTATTGGCGCGATGATGAACACCAGCCGCAGGAGGCGATCCACATCGGTTTTGCCATTGCCCTGCGGCAGGGAGGGCTAATTGCCCCGGCCATCCACCACGCCGACTTGAAGAGCCTGGATGAGCTGATGGCGGCGCTGCGGGATTTGATTATGCGGACGCGAAACGGCCGTTTGCGCGGCTCCGAAATGACCGATGCCACCATCACCCTCACCAACCTCGGTGATCTCGGCGTGGAAAAGGTGTTTGGCGTCATCTACCCGCCGCAGGTGGCGCTGGTTGGCTTTGGCAAAATCAGCGACCAGGTGTGGGTGGAAAACGGCATGATCGGGGTGCGGCCGGTGCTAACCGCCACCCTCGCCGCCGACCACCGCGCCACCGACGGTCGTATTGGCGGCAAATTCCTGGATTTGCTAAAGAAATACCTGGAAGAACCGGCCTGGATGGGTGACGCTTAATGGAAGAACTCACCGCAGAGAACGCAAAGTCTTTTGGCTCTTTGGGAATTCAGGGGGTTGACTTGCTTTTGACGTGGTGCGTGGTGCGTGATACGTGGCAAATGAACCTTCTAACGCACCACGCACCACGCACCAAATTTGTCAACCCCAGGAGATCCGAAAGAACCAGTCTTTTTTCTCTGCAATCTTTGCGCCCTCTGCGGTTCAAAAATGGAGGCTGTAATGACCACAGCAACAGCTATGAACAAAACGGAAATTCGCGGCGTGCTGCTGGAAGCACTGGCAATGATTGCGCCGGAAGCAGATTTTGCGAGGCTGACACCCGATGCCAACGTGCGCGAAACGCTGGACATTGATTCATTCGATTTCCTCAACTTCTTGATTGAGGTGGACAAAATTTTGGGCGTGGAAACGCCAGAAGCAGACTATGGCAAGCTCAATTCGCTGGACGAAATGGTGGCCTATTTTGGGGTGCGGGCTGGAGGTTTGTGATGAAAGAGAAGGTGAAAGTTGTGAAAAAGAAGAAGGGGCAAAAAACGGCCGTTTCTGAACTCCCCCTGGCCGTCATTGCCCACATGCCGCCGCTGAAAAAGGTGGATGTGCCAAGCTATTTGGAGGAGGTGGATATTGAGGCGCTGGTAGAAGAGGAGGAGAAGGAGGGTTAAACGGCCGTTTAACCCTCCTTCTCCTCCCACTTACCTAAATCGCCTGTTTATCCTCTTCATGCACATCCCGTGCGCCTGTCATAATCGCTACCGCTTCTGACATGCGATAATCTTTGGGATGAATCACCGCGATGCGCCGCCCTAAACGTTGAATGTGAATACGATCCGCTAGTTCAAAAACATGGGGCATGTTGTGGCTGATGAGAATGATGGGTAGCCCACGATCCCGAATTTTGCGGATGAGGTCGAGCACCATGCCCGATTCTTTCACCCCAAGAGCGGCCGTTGGCTCATCCATAATTACCACATGCTCGGCAAAAGCGGCGGCACGGGCTACCGCCACACCTTGCCGCTGACCGCCCGAAAGGGTTTCCACCGCCTGCTGCATGGATTGGATGCGGAATTGTAGGTCAGACATATATTCAGTCGCTTCGGTCAACATGCGCTTCTTGTCAAGCATCCGAAAGACAGAACCGAGAACACCTGGGCGGCGTATCTCCCGTCCCAAAAACATATTTTCCACAATGTTGAGGGCGGGAGCGACGGCCAAATCTTGATAAACTGTCTCAATACCATAGTGCCGGGCATCAATGGGTGAGTGAAACACAACAGGGTTGCCATTCACCAAAATTTCGCCTTCATCGGGAATAAGCGCACCAGAAAGAGCCTTGATGAGAGTGGATTTACCCGCGCCATTGTCACCGATAATCGCCATGATCTCGCCCGGCATTACTTCAAAATCAGCACCGTCTAGAGCGGTGACATGCCCGTAGCGTTTGATTAAACCACGTGCTTCTAAAACAGGGGTTGGCTTGCTCATTTTGCTCTCCTTTGGGTTACTTGGTCTACAGCCACAGCTAAAATAACCAGCACACCAGTGATGAGCCACTGATAAATAGAGTCCACGCCCATCAGGGTGAGACCATTGCGGAAGATGCCCACAATCAACGCACCGAGTAAGGTACCCAAAATATTGCCGCGCCCACCAAAGAGGCTGGTGCCGCCGAGAACAACGGCCGTTATACTCTCCAAGTTTGCGTTCTGCCCGGCCTGTGGGTCAGCCACCCCAGTACGGGAAATGAGCAGCAGGCCAGCAATGCCATAAAAAAGGCCAGCCACCATGTACACGCCCACCAGTAAACGTTGCGTGTTGATACCAGCCAAACGAGTTGCTTCTGGATTATCACCAATGGCGTAAACGCGACGGCCGATGGCCGTCTCCCGCAGCACAAACCAGGCAATAAAAAAGAGCAGCACCATCAGTACCGAGCCGTAGGTAAACTTAGTGCCACCATCGCCACCCACGGTAAAGGTACGGCCAAAAAAAACATGCCAAGGCGAATCCGTCATGCGAATCGTTGTCGTCGTGTAAATGCGGGTAAGGGCAAAAGCAATGTTGAACATACCCAACGTGACAATAAAAGGTGGCAGCTTGAGGCGGGTTACTAACAACCCATTGGCTGCCCCAAAAGCCATCGCCGCGATGAAACCAAGTAGGATAGCCAACGGGGCTGGAACCGCATTATCCATAAAGACCTTCGCCATCAAAATCTGGCTAAAGGCCATAATCATGCCGTTAGATAGGTCAATACCGGCCGTTAAAATGACCAATGTTTGCCCAATGGCTAATGTCCCAACGACCATCACCTGCTGGACAATCAGAGAAAAATTAGAAGCAGACAAAAAGCGGTCACTTTGTGAGGCAAAAAGAATAGAAGCTAAAACAAGGGCAATAAAGGGGCCGACGGTGGGAGTCGCCAGGATGCTCACTAGAGAAAATCGGGGCTTGGCCGGGGCACTGGTTGTGGTCATCTCTCTCTCCTACTTCTAGAAAAATAGCGGCGGGACGGGAAGGGAATCCCATCACCGCCGCTATTGTATCGTAAATTTTCGACTAGTCAGGATTCAGCATATCTCAGGTTCACTGAATACTGTTTACAGAAATTATCCCCAACAGTTGGCTACACCGAAGTCGGCATCTTCACTATCAACACCGTCTACAGGGTTGCTCGTGATGAGGGTCACGCCTGTGTCGGTGTAACCGGAAGGAGCCACGCCAGTCATAGCGTACTCAACAACGGTCTCTACGCCGAGGGAAGCCATACGGAGGGGATATTGTTGGGAGGTGGCAGCGATACGGCCGTCTACCACACCTTCCACACCCGTACAACCACCATCTACAGAGACGATGAGTACGTTGTCGGCCACACCAGCAGCTTCTAAAGCAGTGTAGGCACCGAAAGCGGCCGGCTCATTGATGGTGTAGACCACATTGATTTCTGGGTCTTTGGTGAGGCAGTTTTCCATAGCCGTTTGGCCTTCAGCCTGGTCGCCATGGGTATCTTCTTCACAAACGATTTGGGGATCACCATCTTCAATACCGTAACCGGCAACAAAACCATCGCGGCGCAGTTGACCAACGGTGATGCCAGGGGCCAGGTTGAGCAAGGCAATCTTCACAGGCTCATCACCTTTGACGGCACGGGCATATTGACCAATCAAAATACCAGCTTGATAGTTATCCGTTGCGTAGAGAGCATCAGTCGCATCTTGGGGGTCGGTGGGGGTGTCGAGGGCGATGACGATAACACCAGCAGCGCGGGCGGCTTCAATGGCAGGGACGATAGCGGAGGTGTCGCTGGGGGTAATCAAAATACCTTGCGCACCAGCAGCAACCATGTTTTCAATGGCGGTGACTTGGCTTTCGTTGTCGCCATCAAAGGTACCGGCAGCGGTCATGAGGGTTGCGCCAGCAGCGTCGGCAGCGGCTTGGGCGCCTTCTTTCATTTTGACAAAGAAGGGGTTGGTTTCGGTCTTGGTGATGAGGCCAATGATGATCTCTTGGTCAGCAGCGGGTGCTTCGCCAGCGGCAGCAACAGAAGCTTGAGCAGCTTCCAGGGCACCTTCGCTGGGTTCACCCCAGCAATTTTCGACACCAAAGACAGCATCTTCACTAGCAACCCCATCTTGGGGGCTGTTGGTGATGAGGGTTACGCCTGTGTCGGTGTAGCCAGAGGGAGCATTACCTGTTTTGGCATAATCTACAACAGTTTCAACACCGAGGGAGGCCATGCGGAGGGGGTATTGTTGGGAGGTGGCAGCAATACGGCCGTCAATAATACCTTCTACACCAGCACAACCACCATCTACAGAGACGATCAAAACGTCATCAGCCACACCAGCAGCTTCCAAAGCAGTGTAAGCACCGAAAGCGGCCGGCTCATTGATGGTGTAAACCACATTGATTTCAGGATCTGAAGTGAGACAGTTTTCCATAGCCGTTTGGCCTTCAGCCTGGTCGCCGTGGGTGTCTTGTTCACAAACGATTTGGGGATCACCATCGGCAATGCCGTAACCTTCAACAAAACCATCGCGGCGCAGTTGACCAACAGTAATGCCAGGAGCCAGGTTGAGCAAGGCAATCTTCACAGGCTCGTCACCCATTACAGAACGAGCATATTGACCGATGAGCAAACCGGCTTGATAGTTGTCGGTAGCGTAGAGAGCATCAGTCGCTTCTTGGGGGTCGGTGGGGGTGTCGAGGGCGATGACGAGGACACCAGCCGCACGAGCCGCTTCAACAGCGGGAACGATGGCAGAAGTATCGCTAGGGGTAATCAAAATACCTTTTGCGCCAGCGGCAACCATGTTTTCAATGGCAGTGACTTGACTTTCGTTGTCGCCGTCAAATGTACCGGCAGCAGTCATGAGGGTTGCGCCAGCAGCGTCCGCAGCAGCTTGGGCACCTTCTTTCATTTTGACAAAGAAGGGGTTGGTTTCAGTTTTGGTGATGAGGCCGATGATGATTTCTCCATCAGCAGCAGGCTCCTCGGCGGCTGGTTCTTCGGCGGCGGGTGCCTCCGCAGCAGGTGCTTCCGCCGGAGCTTCTGCACCACAAGCGACTAACATAAAGGTGAACAGCACGAAAAGTGCTAAGACGAGCGCTAATTTGCGTAATGACATTTTTCTTCTCCTAATTTCAATTTTATCTCTTGGCTAACTACAACTTGAATACTTGTTGCGCTTTTGTGATAATTGCGCGTCAATCAAGTTCGCTAACTCGTTCTCTTCTTTATCAGAATAGGCCACAGATTTTGGCACTCTCCCTTCTTGCTTCTCTATTGCTTCTCTTTTCTCTCCTAACGCTACCTCCTTGTTAGTTGATAGGTCTCTTATATTTGTGGGTGATAAAATATTGTTGCGATGTAACAAGGAAAATTGTAAACGATTACAATATTGTTGTCAACAAACTCACAAAATTTGTTGGAACCAGGGTAAAACTGCTGAACTACTAGCTTATTCTGTTCAAATCGCGGTCGTTTTCACCACTTTGTTCCGCAAAAATTGACATTCTCTATGAAATCGTTTACATTTAATCTGGGAGTTTTGGTAAGAAGGAGCACGATTTATGGCAAGTATTAAGGATGTGGCAAAGTTGGCGGGTGTTTCCACGGCAACTGTTTCTCGCGTGTTAGCGGATAAACCTCATGTGCGACCTGAAGTGAAAGAACAGGTACGAGCAGCAGTTGCAACGTTGGGCTATCGTCCGAATCGCATGGCAAGTAATTTGCGTAAACAAACCTCGAATGTGATTGGGCTGCTGGTTTCAGATATTCGCAATCCCTTTTTTACGGCCGTTGCTCGCGCCATTGAGGATGAAGCCCATGCCCGCCAGATGAATGTCTTTTTGTGCAATACGGATGAAGATATTGAGAAAGAACGCCACTACTTAAACACCTTGCTGGCTGAGAATGTGGCAGGCATTATTTTGTCACCAACGCAAGAATCGGTGGAGGCCTTTCAATTTTTATTGGACAGTGATACACCCGTCGTTTCGATTGACCGGCGCATTGAAGGGGCCAATATTGACAGCGTGTTGAGCAATAATGTACAGTCCGCCCAGTTGTTAACAGAACATTTGCTTGATAAAGGGTATGAACGTATTGTGGCCGTGCTGGGTTTGCAGAATAGCACAACGGGTCGGGAGCGGATGTTGGGTTATCAACAGGCATTGCAGCAACGGGGAGTGGTACTTGATCCCGATATTTCGACTTATGTGCAGCCACGTGAAAATCAAGGGTATGAGTTTGTGAAGGCGTTGTTGGCGCAGAAGGCCAAGCCAGATGCTATTTTGACAGGCAACAGCCGTTTAACGGTGGGGGCGGTGAAGGCGATTCAGGAGGCTGGTTTGCGGATTCCTGAGGATATTGCCCTGGCAGGTTTTGATGATACCAATTGGATGCCTCATTTAGGGCCAGGCATCACGGTGATTGCCCAGCCAACACATGAAATGGGGAAGACAGCAGCGGAATTGTTGTTTATGCGGATGGCGGATGAGGAACGGCCGTCCCGTGAAGTAGTTCTAAAGGGCAAATTGATTGTAAGAAAGTCTACACAGCCGTAAACTTTTTCAATCAAGCCGACAAAGGGGGAGAAACGGCCGTTTCTTCCCCCCACCCACCTTTAACCGACCACCGACTCCTGCAACTGCTGCCACACATCCCACGTCACCTGCCCCACCTCCGGCCGGGGTTCGTCCGGCAGCATGGCAATAAACTCCAGCGAATGGCCGTCGGGGTCGGTGAAGTAGATGGCGATGGCGGGCATCCAGCCAAAGACTAACGGCCGTTCCGTGTCATCCTCCAAAAAATTATGCACCGCCAGCCCCTTTCCCTTCAAAAACGGCACCACCCGCTCCCGAATGTCGTCCACCGTTGAGCGAAAGGCAAAATGCTGCCGCTGCACCAATGCCGGCCGTTCCCACAGCCCTAGCATCGCCTCGCCCCGCCCACCCAGCCAATAAAAGGCAATCCGCCGATCTTCTTGCAGCAGCCCCAGTTCCAGCCCTAGCACCTCTTCATAAAACGCCATCGAGCGTTCCAAATCAGTCACATTGATATGTGTTTCAAATAAGCCGTTGATCATGGTTAACCTCCATTTTTGTTGATGTCGCAAGTTACAAGTTGCTGACCAGACTTGCCACTTGCCACCTGCCACTTGCCACTTTTACCCCATTGTAAACGGCCGTTTCCCCCTCATCCAACGGCCAACCGTACAGGTTGAGCCAACCGCATGAATTAACCAGAATCTTCATCACTTTATTACAACTTCCTGCTACAGTACTCGGTGCTGTCAATGGCTCATTGGCAAACGTTTTCAGGAGAAGCACAAGATGTTGAAGCGCAGACGCTTTTGGATCACACTCATTGTCATTCTGCTGCTGGCTGGGGCTGGCGGCTATTATTATTGGACAACAACGGCCGTTTCTGCCCCCGTTACCGAGCAAGCAGCCATACAAACGGCCGTTGTGCGGCAGGGCGACCTCACCATTTCCGCCACCGGTGCCGGTACCATCGTCCCCGCTGCCCAAATTGACCTCGGCTTTGCCACCAGCGGCACCCTCGTTGAACTGCCCGTCACCGTCGGGCAAAAAGTTCAGGCCGGGGATTTGCTGGCGCGAATTGACGATACCAATTTGCAGGAAGCCCTCACCAACGCCCAGCTACAGCTTGCCCAGGCCACCATGCAAACCGATGCCTCCGCCACCCAAGTTGGTGTCAGCTACGACGATATTAGCGTCGAGCAGGCCACGCTCAATCTGGAACTAGCCCAAACCGCGCTTGATGACCTGGTCAACTGGGAGCCAGACCCCGATGCTGTGGCGCTGGCCGAAGCCAATCTCGCTTCCGCCAAGGCCAGTTTGCAGGCCGCTTCCGGACAAGAGGCCGCCACCGGCTACAGCAATCAGGTGTCACAAATCAGCCTGGAACAGGCACAACGCGCTTTGGACAACGCCCAGGCCGCTTATGACACCGCCTTTGATCCGGGGCGCGAGTGGGAAACGTTTTACAACGAGCGCATCTGTTTGCAGGGGCAAGGCGGCGCGGTTCCCTGCACCGGGCAAAAATTTAGCGAGCGCATTGCCAGCGAGCGGGCATCGGCTGAAAGCGGTCTCCAGCGGGCGCAAGAAAGTTTGCAAATTGCCCAGGCCAACTACAACGCCGCCATCGCCACCGGCAACCGCAGCAGTTCCACCAACGCCCGCACCAGCGTGCTGAGCGCCGAGCAAGCGTTGGCGGCGGCACAAACGGGGCCGACCGATGAGGCAATTGAAGCAGCACAGGTGTCGGTACGGCAGGCAGAGTTGTCTTTAAAGCAGGCACAGTTGAATAAAGAAGCCAACGGATTGAGTCTGCAGCAAGCGCAGCTTAACGTGGCGGCAGCCGAGGCAGCCCTGTCCGAAGCGTCGCTGCTAGCTCCGGTGGATGGCACGGTGCTGGCGATTAATGCCGATGTGGGGGAGAATGCAGGAACGGCCGTTTTAATCACCCTGGCGGATCTGGAACGGCCGTTAGTCGAAATCTACATTGACGAATCCGACCTCGACAAAGTGGGGCTGGGTTTTGAAGTGGATGCCACCTTTGATGCCCTGCCCGACGACACCTTCACCGGCACCATTACCCAGGTAGACCCCCAGCTTAGCGTCGTTAACGGCGTTACCGCCATCCGCGCCCTGGTGCATCTCAACGCCGACTCTTTCTCCAAGCCCCAAACCCTGCCCATTGGCCTCAACGCCACCGTCGAAGTCATTGGCGGACGCGCCACCAACGCCCTGCTCGTCCCCGTCGAAGCCCTGCGCGAAATTTCCCCCGGCGAATACGCCCTCTTTGTCATGGAAAACGACGAACCCAAACTAACCTTTGTCGAGGTCGGGCTAATGGACTTCACCTTTGCCGAAATCAAATCTGGGGTACAGGCTGGCGACATTGTTACCACCGGTGTCATCGAAACACAATAGGGAATTTCATGCGCGACAACACACGACCACCAAGCAAAATCAAAGATTCCGCAGATTTCGCAGATTCGTCCGCGTTCGTCCGTGTTCGTCCGCGTCCCATTAACACAGGAATGGCAACATGCAGCCGATAATCCAAACCAACCAATTAACCAAGGTCTACGGCATGGGGGATGTGCAGGTGACGGCACTTAATGGGGTCAACCTGCAAATCAACCCCGGCGAACTCGTCGCCATCATGGGGTCATCCGGCTCCGGCAAAAGTACCCTGATGAACATATTAGGCTGTCTGGATCGCCCCACCAGCGGCACCTACGCGCTGGCCGGGCAAGACATCAGCAATCTGGACAAAGTGCAGTTGGCTCTCATTCGCAACCAGCGCCTCGGCTTTATCTTCCAATCCTTCAACCTGCTGTCCCGCACCAGCGCCCTGCACAACGTCATGCTCCCCCTGGTGTACCGCCGCCAGCAAAAACTGTCGCCCGAAGCGCGGGAAGCCAAAGCCATGTCCGTTTTGGAAGCGGTGGGGCTGGCTGACCGCGCCCACCATGTGCCAACAGAGCTGTCCGGCGGGCAGCAGCAGCGCGTTGCCATCGCCCGCGCCCTCGTCAACGACCCCGTGCTGATTATGGCCGACGAACCAACGGGCAACCTCGACACCACCACCAGCCACGAAATTATGGCACTGCTGCACCAGCTTCATGCGCGGGGGCGCACCATCGTCATGGTCACGCATGAACCCGACATTGCCGCCCAGGCGCAGCGGGTGATTGTGCTGCGTGACGGGCAAATTGAATCGGATGAACGGAGGTAAGCAAGATGGCAACAACCAGTCAACCACTCAATGTTGAAACACAGCCGCTAGAAACCACGGCCGAATTGACGCTTGACGCAGGTTTGGGCGTGATTGGCTTGGGTGAAATTGCCCGCATCGCCTGGGAAGGGGTGGTACGCAACAAAATTCGCTCACTGCTGACCATGCTGGGGGTGATCATCGGCGTGGCGGCGGTCATCATCATGATTGCCATCAGTGCCGGAACCGAGGCCACTATTGCCGAACAAATTCAAGGGCTAGGGGCAAACTTGGTCTTTATTCAGGGGGCTTTTGGACGCGGCGGACCGGGCGGCGAGGGTAGCAACACGCCACGGCTTGTCTATGATGATGTGGCGGTGGTGGAAAGCGTGCGCGGCGTGGTCGGTACATCGGTGGAGATGCCCACCTCGCAGACGGTCAAACGGGGTACCACAACGCTGTCGGATGTGTCGGTGCTGGGAACAACGCCGGATTTTCCGTCGGTGCGTGAGATGGGGGTGGCAAACGGCCGTTACTTCAACCAAACCGAACTCGAACGCTCTGCCAAAGTCGCCGTCTTGGGGAAAACCCTGGCCGAAGAACTGTTTGGCAGCGAAGACCCCTTCGGGCAATCCATCATCATCGGCACCGTCAAACTCACCGTCATCGGTGTCGCCGCCGAAAAAGGGATCGTCGGTAACACCGACTTCGACTCCCAGCTTTACGTCCCCATCACCCTTATCTTTGACCGCTTTGTCCCCTCCCAATTTGCCCGCTTCATTGGCAACAATGTCCGCGTCATCTACGCCCAAATTGACACCGAAGCCAACATGGACGAAGTGATTACGCAAATTGAGCTGCGGCTTGCCAGCACCAAAGGCATCACCCTCGACGAACTCCCCTTCACCATCCGCACCCAAAACGACATCATTGAAACGCAGGGGGCGACAACGGCCGCTTTTCGCAACCTATTGGCCTGGGTAGCGGGGGTGTCGCTCCTCGTCGGCGGCATCGGCATCATGAACATCATGCTCGTCAGCGTCACCGAGCGCACCCGCGAAATCGGCATCCGGCAGTCGGTGGGGGCCACGCCCAACGACATTCGGCTGCAATTTTTAACCGAAGCCCTGCTGCTCAGTCTGGTCGGCGGGCTTATTGGCGTGGTGGCTGGCATTGGCGGCGCCATTCTGTTTGGTGCCACCAGCGACATGCGGACGGTCATTGTGCCACAATCCATTTTACTGGCCTTTGGCTCGGCGGCGGCGGTCGGCATTTTCTTTGGCTTTTTCCCCGCCAACACGGCGGCGCAGCTTGACCCGATTGAGGCACTGCGGCATGAATAAAAAAGAGATTGGGAGATTGGAGATAGGAGATTGATGAAGGTTCACAATCTCCTATCTCCAATCTCCAACCTCCTTCATTACGGAGTAGGAATGAAAAAACTCACGATTTTTGTTACGTTCTTTTTGCTGCTGGCGGCGGTTGGCTGCGGCGGCGGTGGTGGGGCGGAACCGGCGGCGCAATCGCAGCCAGGTGCGGCATCGGCCGATGCGGCATCGGCCAATCGGCTGTCGGCCGATTTTGCCAGCGATGCGCTGTCGGTGCAGGCGCAGTTGGCGCTGGGGACGGTGCAGCTAGAGGGCACGGATTTGGCCGTGAACGAAGCGCAGGCCAAGGAACTGCTGCCGCTGTGGCGGGCGCTGCAAAGTTTGGGCAACAGCAGTTCCACGGCCGAGGCGGAATTAACGGCCGTTGTTAACCAGCTTCAAGACAGTATGACCCCCGAACAAATCCAAGCCATCGCCGCCATGGAACTCACCGACAGCAGCCTCAGCACCATGCGCGAAAACGGCGAACTGTCCTTTGGGCGCGGCGGTGGCGGGCAAGGAACCACTGGCGGTAATGGCAACGGGGGCGGCTTTGACGGCCCACCTCCCGGCGGTTTTGGTGGCCCACCTCCTGGCGGCTTTGATGGCGGTGGCCCACGCGGTGGCTTTGGCGGCGGCTTTGGCGGTGGCAACTTGAGCGAAGACGACATCGCCACGCGCCGGGCGGAATTTACCGCCAACGGCGGTGCCGCCAATGGGGGCGGCAACTTTGCCGACCGCGCCATGATGGGGCTGGTCATTCGGCTGCTGGAAGACAAAACGGGCGAGGTGTCGGCCAACAACCCCCGCGCCCTGTTTGACCTGGTTGCCAAGACCGTCACCGAGGAAACGGGGCTGACGCTGGAAGAGATTCAGGCGCAAACGGCCGATGGCGCGACGCTGGCTGAAGTCATTGAGGCCAATGGCGGCGACGTAACCACCGTGCGCGGCA